>JAHFED010000098.1 GCA_023248635.1 Myxococcales bacterium | reverse complement strand
ACAAATCCATTTAGTCCCGAAGTCTTTTAAATCGTTTGATCGATCATGGTGTGTCGGGAACCAGCCCTGATTTTGCTCAACTGACCCCCTTAACTTGATCATGTTCGCTATTCCGTGCTGCCTTCTGTGCCCGCGCCCGAGCCGCGCCGCCCAGTCGCCCTTTGAGCTGAAGAATGGTCACAGCGACAGCCGGACGTGTGCGTCCGGCTGTCGCCGTTTGGTGCAGGGCGCTCCGATGGGCACTGAAGTGTTGATGTTCAACGCTTCAATAATGCGCCGCATTTTCGATGCCGAAATTTATGCGGGCTTGAACTTGAATCGACCGTTGAATTCGGCAACGCGAAACTCGACGCCGCAGTAGTAGCAGGTCACTTCACCGCCGAGCACGAAGCCGTCGTCGACCGGGTTGTGGGCGTTGCACTCCGGGCACTCGAACTCGGTGTTGCGGGACTGCTTGTCGGGCTCGGGCTCTTCGTCGTCGTGCTGGGGATCCATCGCTCACCTCAGTCGAGCTTCTTCAGCTCGACTTGGCCTTCCACCTTTGGTGGATCGGTCTTGTTGAATTGAATGACGACTTTATTGTTCGGATCTGGCGCCTTCAGCTTGATTTGATAGCGATATCTCTTGTTGTTCTGCTTATCAAAGAACTCTATCTTGTGTGTCCCGACCGGGAGGTTGAGCTTCCGCGGACCAAAGAAGGGCGTCGAACCGTATTTGCGCCCGTCGATCGTGGTCTCGGCGTAGGGGCTGGTACCGAGCTGGATCTCGGCGACCTGCTTCGGCGTCGACGCAGGCCGCTCTCTGGCTTCCTTTGGTTCCTTGGGCTCTTTGGGTTCCTTGGCTTCCCTTGGCTCTTTGGGCTCGGTGGGCCTGGGGGAGGCAAGCGTGGGCTCGAGGCGCGGCTCTTCGGGGTTTTTTTGCGTTGGTGGCGCAACCAGCGCCACAGCGACGTCGCTGGGGGGAGGATCTGCTGACGCCGTCGTCGTCGTTTTCTTCAAGCTGACGGTGGCGGGGCCGATGGCGTTTCTCCCGGCGCGCTGAAAGGCGACCTCGTTGGTGGTGAAGCCGTCCTTGCGAATCTTCAACGAGAAGGCGTCGAGGTTGGGGTCAAGCTCGGCCTCAAGGGGTGTCCAGCCGAGGGCCTGGTCGTTGACGAAGACCTCGGCTCCCACGACCGGAGCGCCGTCGTCGGCGATGGCCGCCAGGCTCAAGCGCCAGCCTCCCTGCAAGGGCGGCGGGAGGGTTTCTGGCTTGGTGCCCTCGGCCCCCAGCGGCGGGGCCACGGCGGCCGACGCGCCGTCGACGACGACGAAGATGGGGTGACGCACGCTGCCCCCGGTGCCGGTGATGGCGCGGCGGACGGTCACCATGCCCGGGCCGCTTACCTCCAACTTGTGCTCGCCCGCAGCCAACGCCACCGTGAGGGGCAGGCTCTTGCCGACGACGACGCCGTCGAGGAGCACTGCCAGTTCTGCGGGCGCGCGGCCCCCGGCTGTTGTCAGGACGAGCTCCGCGGGGCTCTGGGCGCCGCTGCCCACCAGCCGGATCGCGAAAAAGACGATGGCCGCGAGAAAGAGCACACCCGAGCCGCCCAGAGCAGCCAAGAGTGGTTTCCAGCCGGCGGCCGGCACCGACGGATCCGCGAGCAGATGGGCAGGAGCCACCGGCGTCGACGGGGTCGCTGCGAAGGGGCTGCCAGCTGCCTCCTGGGTGTTTTCGCCGGGCGGGCTCTGAGGCCCCGTGATCTCCGAGAGGGACGGCGTGCCAGGGACGTCGCCCGACCACGGAGCGCGGGGAGAGAGGGGTTCCGATCGTTGCGCCGGCCGATCGTTGGCGTCCGGACGGCGGCCCGCCATCGGGCCCAACGACGACGCAGCGGCCCCGGCGTCCTCCTCCATCATGGCGGCCATGACGGGGTCATAGGCAGCCCGCGGCGACGGTGGCGGCGTGCGGCTCGTCGGGCGGGCGGCGCGTGGGGCGAGCAGGGGCTCATCGTCGACCGGCGACGGCCCGGGCTGGTTGCGGGACGGGGGAGCAGAGGCGGGGGCCTCAGACCGCTCGCGCGGCTTGAGGTCTTCCTGTTCAAGGCGCTGGCGCGGCTTGAAGTAGGGATTCTCGGCGCCGACGAGGGTGCGGGCGTCGTCTTCCTCGGAGTCTTGGTTGCCGCCGTAAAGGGAGACGTCGTCGCTGGCGGCGTTTTCGGTGACGGGTTTCTGCGGCACCGGCTGCTTGGCGGTGCCCCCGGTCCTGCTGGCGAGGTGTGGGTCCGTGAGCTGCTGGCCCAGCGCCATCCCGGCGACGCTGGCTTCGATGACAAAGGTTTTGTCCTCGCCGAATTCGTCCGGCTCTTCATCAGGGGGAGGAGCGGGAGCCGACCGATTGCGGGCCGACGTCGACGCTGGCGCGACCGGAAGGACCGCCGGACGAGGCAAAGGCATCACCGTCGACGTCTGCGGAGCCCCCCTTTCTTTGACGTCGTCGGGGTTGATGCGCAGGAATTCTTCGAGCTTGGAGCGCTCGCTCGCCACCTCGACGGAGTAGACCTCTTTCATCGCCATCGACAGGCGCCGAGCATTGAACGCCCCGGCGTTGTCGGCCATGAAACCCTGCAGGTCCTGGGCGAGCTCCGAGGCCCATTGGTATCGATCTTCGACCTCGCGAGCCAGCGTCTTCAGAACGATCTGTTCCAGCTGGGGGGAGACCTTCTTATTAAATGAAGTAGGCGGAATCACCTCGGCATTTCGAACACGCTCGAGCGTGGAGAAATCGCTCTCCCCAATAAACAATCGCTCGCCCGTGAGCATCTCGTAGAGCAGGACGCCGACGGCGAAGATGTCGCTGCGCCGATCGATGGGCAGCCCCCGGACCTGCTCGGGCGACATATAGCCGAATTTCCCTTTGAGAACACCGGCTTGTGTTTTGCTGGCCCGGTTCGCCGCCTTGGCGATACCGAAGTCGATGACCTTGACCTCGCCCTCGTATCCGACGAGCACGTTCTGGGGGCTGACGTCGCGATGAATGATGTTCATCGGACTACCCTGTGGGTCTTTGCGACGGTGAGCGTAATCGAGCCCCTCTGCCGTCTTTGCCGTGATGTACGCAGCCTGTGGAATCGGCATTAATTGCCCGCTTGATCGCAACCGATCGAGGATTCCACGCAGATCTCTTGATGGGATGTACTCCATCGCAATATAGTAATGTTCGCCGTGTTTCCCAAGCTCGTAGATCTGCACGATGTTGGCATGGTTGAGCTGCACCGCGATGCGCGCTTCGTCGATGAACATGCGGATGAACTCGTCGTCTTCGACGAGGTTGGGCAGGATGCGCTTGATGGCCAGCACCCGCTCGAAGCCGGCGACGCCGAAGGTCTTGGCTTTGAAGACCTCGGCCATGCCGCCGACGTTGACTCGCTCCAGCAGGAGGTACTTGCCGAACTTGCTGGGGAAGCTCATGGCAGAGAACCTAGCCGTCGACGTCGACGACGGTCAAAGGTCCCCGCGCATCGACGCAGGGCGCGCGCGTGTCAGTAGCCACGGCGCAGGCGGACCTCGAGGCGCTTGAGGTCTTCGTTGACGCGCACGTACTGGGTCTGGCCCTTTTCCTCGGCGAGCTGGGCTTTGACCTTGTCGGCTTGGGCGACGCCGTCTTTGGGCAGCCGGCGCAGCACGCCCATGATGGCGGCGTAACGCACCTCGTTGTCCTTGTCGGTGAGGGCCCCGATGAGAGCGTCCCGGCTCTGGTCGCTGTTGATCCACAAGAGCTCGTAGGCGGCGCGATCGCGGACGAAGGCGTCGGGGTCCTGGAGCTTGGCGATGAAGCAGGGCGCGCCTTTGCCCTCGCAGTCCTGGGCCGTTTGGATGCGAGCCTTTGCCTTGTCCATCACCTCTTTCAGCTTGGGGTTCTTCTCGTCGGCGGCGGCCTTGGCGAAGCTCGCGAGGTCAGTGCCCGGAGCCACGCGCGTGTAGTTGAGGAGCCGGGCCTTGCGGACCTGCACCTCGTTGAACCTGCATTGGTCGTCGCTGTTGTCCTGGGATTTGCAGTTCTTCAGGTAGCCGTCGGCCGAGGTGATGGCCCACAGGGGTGCCGCGATCTCTTTGTGGCCCAGCTGGACGAGACCCGCGAGCGCGTGCTCGGACTGGCTGATGTCGACGTTGTCCATCTGCTTCTTGAGGCCAGCGGCGACCTTGTCGAGTCCGATGCGGCCCGCGGCCCGCTGTCCTTCGATGCGCAGCAGAGCCTCGCCCATGGCCGAGCCTTCGGTGTTGGCCGCCGAGACCAGCACATCGAAGGTCGAGGGATCAGCGAGGTCGCCGTAGACGACGACGGCCTTGGTTTTTTGCACCAGGGGATCGATGTGCAGCTGCTCGATGGACTTGAACTCGTTGTCGTAGATGCTCTTCAACGTCGGCAGCGATCCCTTGCCGAACATGAACAGGGCGTAGCTGGACTCCCGATAAAAGCTCACGCCATCGCGCTCAAAGAAGAGCAGCTTGCCCATCACGGGGGCGGCCGCCGGATCGCCGATCTCGGTCAGCGCTTCGGCGGCGTTTTTCACCATGAAATTATTGGGGTGGCCGTCGGCAATCTGGATGAGGTCGGCGACGGCTTCTTTGGCCTGCAGATCGCCGAGGGCGACGATGGCGGCCAATTGCACGTCGAGGCTGTTGCTGTTGGCCAGGCGGCGGACGACGTCGACGACCTTGGTGTTGGCGGCAACCGCCGGCGTCTGCTTCGACAGCCGTGACAGCGCCTTGATGGCCTTTTCGTTGGTGTTGGCCTTGATGCGCCCCTCTTTGTCACGTCCGGCGCCGGCCGCGGGATCGATGACGGCCACCAGCGGGTCGACCGAGCTTTCGTCGCCAATCAAGCCGATGAGCTCGACGATCTGGGGGCGCAGCTCCGTCAGGGGCGCCTTGAGCTCCTCATAGAGGAAGGGCAGGGCGCCTTTGTCTTTCAACTCGGTAAGGTGTTTCAAGGCCGCGTCCTTCTTGGCCAACGCGAGCTCGGTGGTGAGCCTCTCGCCCCAGTAGGCGCCCTCTTGTCCGGGCTTGGGTCCTGAATCGCAGCCGGCCAGGGCGACGGCGACGACGACGGCGAAGGCCATGCGGTGTTGGGCGGACGGGAACTTTGCGGTTCCACGAGACGGGTTGGAGCACACGCGCATGAAAACCTCCGGGGGGCGCCGGATCTCCCGCTGGGCCGATCAATGCAAGCCCCGACGTCGGAAGCCAGGGCCCGGGCAGGGTGCTCGCCAACGAAAAGTGGCCGGTCCGACATCGAGCGGTTATCTCTGAGACTCACGCCGGGCCGCTTCAGGGTGCCGGCGGTCGATGCCAAGGGTGGGTGACATGCGAACGCATCTTCACGGTCGGGCGTGCGGGCAAAGCAGGGCCAGGCCATGGGTCGTCGTCGTCGTCGCCTTCGCGTCCGCTGCTGGTGCCAGCCCGGCGTTCATTGAATCCACGTCGGAGCTCGACGACGGCAAGCCCGCCACGGCGATGTGGAACCTCGTCGACGACAGTGGCGCCACCGTTTGGTGTTCGCAGCGGCAGTCGGCGGGCAAGCAGGCCATCAACTTCACCTTCGAAGAGCCCGTCGTCGTCACGCACATCGGTCTCCTCTTCCCCCACGGCAAAGACGGCGCCGTCGACAAAAGCAAGAAGCGGCCCAAAATGGTCTTCGTCGCCGACGTCGGCCACCGGGTCGAGGCGAAGTTCAAAGATAGTCCCGACATGCAGTTTCTCGAGCTCACTCCCCCCGCCAAGGGACGCCGTGTGGTCATCGAGTTCGACGACGCCTGGCCCGGGGCCACCGACGACGCACCGCTGTGCATCGCCGAGCTGGTGCTCAAGAACAAAAACAAAGAGCTCACCAGTGAGATCGCGCAGAAAGCCCGCGGCATGAACACGCCGGCGCGCAAGCTGCTGCACCAATGGCACGACGACCTCAGCGCCCCCACGCGCACGCTCTTGTTCAACGTCGACGGCACCTTCAGCTATCGCTTCAGCCCCCTCATGGACGATCAGAAGCCCGCGAAGTTGAAGGGGCGCTGGTCAGCAGGAGGAAACACGCTCACGCTCGAGGTCGGCGGCAAGTCGTTCACGCTGCAGACCCGGCTGACACGGGTCGACGACGCCGACGACCCGCACACCGAGCTCGCGCTCTCCGGCGACGCGCCGCATCCTTCGATGATCGAGAACTTCAAGCCCGCGCCGCTGCTCCTGCCTTAGCAGGCTGCGGAAAAACGAAGTTCTTCCCGCAGATGTGTTCTCGGGTGGGGCCGCTCGTCGACTTGCTCGACGAGGGTGGGGGCTGGAAACAGCCCTCGGCAAGACAACAGGGTGAGAAAAGCGAGCATCGCGAGTTTTCCTCACCCCGTTGGGACAGCGCTAACTGGAGCGCGGCAACTTGCGCCTGCGCCGGGCGGCGACCGACGTGAACGCGCCACGTCGCTCGTTGGTGAAGTCCTTGCGAAAGGCTACCCGGGCGTAGGCGCGCACTTCTTCGAGCGCATCTCTGACCAACACCACGAGGCGATCGCGGCGGTCCCTCGACGACGACACCACCCGCCCACCATCTTCGTCCGCCAGAGCGTCGCTGAGCTTCTTGCCCAGCTTCTTGAGCCGATCGGAGACCAGGACTGCGTCTTCGTTGACCAGCGCAAAGGCGTCCTCGGCGTCGCTCACCAATCCAGCCAGGTCACGAAGGTCCGCCGCGAGGTCGGCCAGGCCCTCGCCTTCGCGGATGTTTGCCAGCCGGCCCAGGCCGTCTCGGCTTCGGCGCAACGCCAGGTCAGCGACGGCGAGGACGTCAGCCCGCGCCTCCTCGGCTTCGGCAATCAGTGCAGCCGTGGATTCTTTGCGCAGCCCCTTGCGGCGATCGGCCATCCACAGTGCCTGGGTTTGCGAGAGGGCATCAGCGCGCGCTTCGAGCACCCCTGCCATCGTCGGCGACAAGCCGCGGGCGACGAGCTCGGCCTCATGTGCTCGCGCGGCCGCGGCGATCTGTCGAGCATCTCGCAGCAGCTCTTCGACGGATCCGTCGGGCGGCTTGAGCGACTCGCTCGGCAGCGCGTCGGCCAGCTGCAGCGCGACGTAGACAGCGGCGACGTGCTCGGCGGAGTTGCGCGTCGACGCCGCGGCCTTTTTGGTCTTTTTGCCCATGTTGTCTCCTCAGCGGCCGATGACACGTCCTCGTCTCAGGGCAAACCCGAGAAGTTAGAAAGGGACATTGCGCCGAGGTCGGAGAGTTCCTGTTTGCGATCTCTGGGCCTTCGTCTGGCGCGTCGTCCTGCGCTCTGATCCCGCGTCCGCTTGATGTTCGACCGCGTTCCGAGATGGGAAAGACGCGGGATGATGCGCGTGAAGCGCGCCCGCGGAACGCGGAGTTGGTGGGGGGCCCCGCGTCCGGCTCCGCCGGCGCGGGGGCGCGGGGGGAGGTCTGCACCAGACCTCCCAGAAGAGCATCCCCGATCTCGCTGAACTTCGACCGCGGAGCGGTCGAAGTTCAGCGAGATCGGGGATGAGGCCTGGCATGCGAGTTGGGATCTCGAGGACGAGGAGGCGGCCCGTGGCCGCGCCGCGAGGAGAACTGTGTTTTCGGCGGTCCGGGCCGCAGAAATCACACACCGAAATAGGCAGGGCCGGACGCTCGTCATATGAAGTCATATGGCGGCGTGGACCGGCAAGGGCGTGGCCTGCATGGAGGCCATGCCTGGTGGATGTCGACGTCGTCAGGGCCGCCCCTGGCGCGTTGGGACGTGCGTGGGGGAGGGACGCGCGTGGACCCGCCCCGGGACCCTGACGAACAATCGTTGTCTCGCCGATGCGCGCCAAGAAGAGCTAGGTGCGGAATCGGTACCACGTTCCCGACACTGGATCTTCGATCCGCGGGTCGCGCGACGTCGTGATCGGTGGCGACGACGCCGTGGTCGTGAAGACCAGCGAGAACAGTCCAGCGGGGACCATGCCCCGTCCGATCGGAAGCAGGATCCGCGCACGGGCGAGCCGCGCCAAGGCGAGAGCGTCATCGCCGTCGGCGAAGAGGGGCGGCCCGCTCGACGACAACGCGATGCCAGCGGCCCAAGCACAGACCACGTTGGCCGCGTGGTCGGCGGCGAAGGACATCGCCAGGGCATCTACCTCGAGAGGTGGGATGGGTCCGGTGTGCCAGAGGGTCGATCCCGAGCCGCCGTCGAGGTGAAAACCCACGGCGCTCGACAGCAGGCCTCGCGCGGGCGACACGCTCACGCGCACGCCACCGACGACGACGACGTCCCCCGGCCGCACGACGCGCACTCCCGAATGACCCAGCAGCGCCAGTCGTTTGCGCACACCTTCGTCGGGCACCAGAAAGCGCGTCCGTCGCAGATCCAAGCGCGCGACGGTGTCGAGGTCGAAGGAGCCCGGTTCCCCGGAGGTGACGGCGACGACGTCGAGGCGCCCCAACGATCCTGGGGCTGGTGGCGCGGGGCCAGCTGCTTCTTGCACCAGTCCCTGCACGCCGAACCCGCGCCGCAGGGAGGGATCGATCAACACGCGCCGCCCACCCATCTCGACAACCAGCGTGCTGTGCCGCACAAAGAGCAGGCCCAGCTCCGACGAAGCGGACGACGACGACGACAGCGCAGGAGCCGCCGCCGCCAGGCCAAGAAAGGAGCGACGCGTGAACGACATGACCAGGGCCCAGACTACGCCGCCGCCCGCGCTGACGGCCCGCCTCGCACGCCTGCTGCCGGTGGGATCATTGGCGCTGGGCATCGCGTCGGCGGTGTGGATGAGTCGCAAACCCGATCGCGCGCCCCTCATCATCGGCGCCGCGTTGTTTGGGTGGGTCGGCATCACCCTCGCTGTCGTCGTCAATCGCCGCGTCGCCCGGGCCAAGGACATCTCGAAGCGCGCCCGCGCGTTGCGTTGGTTTGCCCTCGCGGCGAGCCAGACCGTTGTCCTGCAGGCGCTGGTCTTTCCCATCCCCTTCTTTGCCCGGGCATTGTGGCCCCTCTCGCCCCAGCACCTCCCCTTCGTCGTCGTCTACGTCGCAGCCCTCATCGTGGGTTTGTGGGATCCCTGGTACGAGAAGGTCGCCGCCCGGCCTGCCGCCCTGGTGGCCCTGCAGGGCTTCGCCGCCTTCGTTGCTTCGTTGACGGTGTTGCCCATCGTCGGCTTCACCAACACCCACACCTTCATCGCCGCTGGCGTCGTCGTCGCCGTCGGCTCGCCCTTGGGCTTTTGGTTGGTGGGGGTCGGTCGGCACCGCCTGGTTGGCAGTGTGCTGTGCGCACTCGTCATGGCCTGCCTCGTCGTCGCCGGGGCTCCCCTGGTTCCGCCGGCGCCGCTCAGCCTCGAGGCGGGCACGCTGTGCGTGAGCGTCGTGCACCGTCAGCCCCAGGGCGCCGCGAGGCGTTTCGTCGCCCCGAGCGAGCTGGTCTGCCACACCGCGATCCGGGCGCCGCTGGGCCTCAGAGACCAGCTGGTGCACGTGTGGTCGAGCGAGGGGCGCTGGTTGCAGACCGTGGCTCTCGACGTAAGCGGCGGTGCCGGGACCCACGGCTTTCGCACCTGGTCACGGCTCAAGCATCCGCCGCAGGGCCGGGTCAGCTGTCGGGTCGAGACGACGCTCGGACAGCTCGTCGGCGTCGTCGATGCCGACGTCGTGCCCTGATCACGACCCGCTCAACGCGCCCTCAAGTCTTGCTATGGTCTCCGCGTGCGCCTGCCCGCCCTCTTTTTGATTTCGATGCTGACGGCGCCGTCGGCATCGGCGGTGGAAAAAGAGCAGGTGGGCGACGTCACCGACTCCGTCGTCGACGACATCATGACCGGCGCCTGGCTCGACCCCGACGACCCCTTCTGGGACCCGCGCCGCGGCGAGCGTTTCGAGCTGTCGCTATTGCTCGGCGGTGAGGGCTCGCTGGGGTCGGTGGCGCCCGACAAGGTCCCGACCGTTGGCGGGGTCGTCGTCAACGCCATCGGTCGCTACTATCCCGTGGATCGCCTCGCGGTCATCTTCGGCGCCCGCAGCTACTTCGGTCTCGACGGGGCGCCAGCTTCAGGCACCACCGCGTCGTCGGTTGTCTCGGGCATCACCGGCGTGCGCTACGACCTCGTCCGCGAGAAGCGCTTCTCTCTGCTGTGGGACCTCTACTCCGGACCCAGCCTCTACGTCTTTGCCGACCTCGCGGGCGGCGATTCCTTGAGCACGTCTGGCGCCGCCGTCATCTCCGTCGGTGGCGAGATGGGGACGGCGTTGGCGATGCGCTACTCGCTAGGGCCCTTCACGGGCGAGGTGCGGGGCCTCGTCGGCGGCAGAGCGGGGGCCACTGCCAGCCCCTTTCAGCGCAGCGGCAGCAGCGGCGGCTCTGGCCCCTTCTCGTCGCTCTATGCGGGACTGGATTTCGGCGCGACCTGGTCCCTTTGATGACCTCGGCGCGACCGTCGGGCTTCGACTACGTCGCGCGGCAGGCCGAATTGCAGCGCCTGATCGTGCGCGCGCTCAAGACCCGCATCGAGCGGGGGCAGTTCTCCAGCGAAGACGGCGTCGACATCGCATTCAATCAGGTTTTTCGTCCACGAGGCCCTCGGATTCCAGAGGGAAAAAAATCCGACCTGCGCATCGCGATCCAACGCATCGCGAGAGTGTTGGATCCGCCGACGGCGCCCGCACTGCACAGCTTTGGCAAACAAGTGGCGGAGTTGGCCTGGATGCTCCATCCACGTCCTCGATCACCTCTCGCGCCGCAGGAGGACGCCTGGTTCGGCTCCGCTGAGTTGGCGAGGGCCGCGATCGATGCCGAGCTGACCGGCGGCGGCGGGGCTTTTGGTGCCGACGATCTGGTTCGGCGCGCCGTTCGCCGCGGGATGAACGCGCGACGTCGGTCCCGTCCGGGGCCTCGCTTGCCCGTAAAATCGGGCGATTCTCTGCGTGATTTATTGGATGTTCCACTGCATGGAGTCGTGCGCCTCCCTGGTAAGGATATGCGCTGGCAGATGGCATCCGCCTTTCAGCACGACGGCCCGCTGTCCGAGGCGATGCGCACGGCCTCGATCTTCCACAGCGAGCGCATGGAGCAGGCGCTGGGACCCATCTTGTGGGCCTTGGGCCGCCCGGTGGGCTTTTCGGACAAGAAGCAGACCCGCATCCTGATTGCGTCGTCGTCGTCGACGGCGGCGCAAGAGGCTCTGATGCACGGCCGCGAGATCACGTGGCGGCTGCAGCAGCTGAAGGGGCTCGAGCACATCGTCGGCATGAAAATCAGTGTCGACGTCGAAGCCTTCCACCTCTGGTCCCGACGCTAATTCTCGAGCTCCGCTCGGGCGGCCCTGTTCCCACAGCGGAAGCGGAGGGGCCGACTTCCTCGAAGCCCAAGATCAGCCGTGGGAAAGATGCTCGGTCACCATCCGGGCCATGCCCCGCTCGACGGTGGACGACTCGAGCGCGGTCCAGGGCTGCACCCGCACCCGCAGGCCGGGGTTGTCCTCGAGCAGCGCCTCGAGATCGTGGCGGGCCAAATAGAACCCGCGCAGGGGGCCGTGCGCGACGGCTCCCTGGGGTTGGGGCTTCTCGGCCAAGAAGGCTGCGAGATCGCCGACGATGCATCCGCGGGCGACGATCACTGCCGCTTCGCCAGCGGAACCTTCGCCGTCGCCACTGAGCACCGCGTGTCCCTCGAGCAACAAGGGCAGGCGCGCGGCGACGTCGCCGTCGCGCACGATCCAGCTGCCCGATGCCGCTTCGAACGGATCGAGCATGCTCTCGAGATCGTTCTTCTGCGTCGTCGTCATGCCTCGCAACAGCGGGTTCTCCTCGAGCAGGCCCCAGGCATCGAGGGCGCGGACGCGATCGTGGCGCTCGACCATCTTGGGAACATCGGTGCCGTGGCAGATGCGGCGGGCGACGGCGCCGTCGACGCAGAGCAGATCGAGATCCGTGAGGGCTTTGACGTCGGCGTTCCTGGGTTGACGTAGAAAGACTGCGGTCTCGCCGATGTAGTCGCCGAGCCCATAGACCTTGAGCTCTCGTCCATCGCGCTGCACCGAAGCCTTGCCGCCGGTGACGACATAAAGATCGCCGCCGTCGCTGCCGCGCGTGATGAACTGCTCGCCGGCTTCGATGTGCACCTCTTTGGCGGCGGCCAGGAGCTCGGCGGCGCGGGCGATGGGCAAATGGGAAAACAGTCGGGTCCGACCCAGCAGCATGAGCTGCCGCAGCACCCGTTTGTCCGGCGTCGTCGCCGTCGGCAGGTCTATGGTGGCGGCGCGCCCTGGTTCGGCGACCACCAGCGAGGGATGGGGTTTCATTCGAGCCGGGGTGACGTGCAGGACCCGCACGCGGCGCTTGGTGTCGTCGTCGAGGGCATCAAGCAGGGGCAGGGGCGTGTGCAGGGGCGCCACGCCGCTCTCGTGAAAGATGAGATCGTGCGACCAGTCGAAGGCCGACAGCTCTTCGCGTCGCTCCTTGTCCATGAACCCCTTGGCGAACATGTCGTCGATGGCCTGGCCATCGTTGAGCGTGTCGCCGGAGTAGTTGAAGGAGGCGCCCTCGTAGTGGGCCTCGAAGGTAATCGTGGGGATCGAGTGCAGCGTGAAGCGGAAGAGCAGCTTGGCGCCATTGACGTCGACGGGAGAGCCAACTTGCACGGGCCGGAAGTCGAAGAGCTTGCGCAGCTCGACCTCGGGAATGCCCGACAGCGCCGACCACTTCCGCAGCCAGGAGGCAAAGATCACGGGGGCGGTGAAGAGGGTGACGCGGCCGGCTTCGATGGCCTTCTGCAGGGTGCCGGCATCGTGATCGGCGTGCACGTGGGTGAGAATCAAAGAATCAACCAGGAGATGATCGATGTCGGCCTCTTTGAGCAGCTCGGTCGAATGCAAAGGCGGGTCGACGAGTACACCACGGCCACCGATCCACAGCACAAAGCCGGTGGTGCGCTCGCGCGGATCGGGATCGAAGCCGTGGCTGCGACCGAGCACCGTGACGCCGAATTCGGGCGGCTTGAAGTGTCTTTGCAGCGCCGAAGGCGTGTCTTGGGGTCGGACCTCTTCGGTCACGGGGTCGCCCTCGCCAGAGAGCGCCCCGGTGTCGACGTCGACGTCGGGAGGATCGAGAGGCAAGCGAGCCTGCAGCGCGCCCTGAAACCACACCGACCAGCCCGTGTCGTCGCGGAGCAGCTCGATGCTCTTGTCGTCGAAGGTGATGATGGTGCGCTCGCCGCTGTCCGACGCCACGCGAAAATCGATGGCGTCGTCGAGCTCGAGCGTGCCGGTCTGGTATTTGCCGCGCCGAAAGAAAGCTTGCTCCCGCTGGAGGTCGGGGACGTGACGGCCTGGGGCGACGTCGTCGGCCAGGTCCTGCACCAGGGGTCCGAGCAGGCTCTCTTGTACGGCGGCTTTGATGCGTGCCTGCTGCGACTTGCGCCCGACGACGATCAACGGGCGCTGCTTGACGAAGAGGTTGAAGTAGATCGGGAATTCGACGTCGGCGGTGCATAGGCCCCGGCGCACGTCGACGAGGGTCTGGGGGAGCACCACGATCCGCGGCACGCCGTCTTTGCGCGTGAGCGTGTCTTTGAGTGAATCGGGTACAGCACCCA
>JAHFED010000038.1 GCA_023248635.1 Myxococcales bacterium | reverse complement strand
CACATGGACTGCTACAGAGGAGCCGTGCGCTTCCTTCTCGTCCTGGTGCCGGTGCTGCTTCTCTCGAGCTGCTGCCTGCTCGATGGCACCTGCAACCTCGCTGACGAGGCCCAAAAAACGAGCCCCGTCGACGACGAAGCCGTGCTGAGCAGCCCCGGTTGCGCCCCCGAGTCCATCGACGTGCAAGGAGCGGTGGTCTGTGCCGACTGCGCCTTCGCTGGCGATTCGATCTGCGGTGCCCCCAACGAGGCCCAGTGCGAGGCGCGGGAAAACAGCGTCGGCGACGCCTGCCAACTTTGCGTCACCGCCGACGGCGTCATTCTTTACGACGACTGCTTCACCGGCGAGGGCGCGCGCTCGGCCGCCTTTTGCGAGGAGTCAGCCGGGCTCGATGAAGGCGAAAGCTGCACGGTCTGCTTCGACGACGACGGCAACACGGTCTCGACGACCTGTGGCCCGCGGGCCGATGAGTGCGCCCAGGTCGTGAGCGACGACGGACGGCTCTGCACCCGCTGCACCACCGACGGCGAAGTCGTATCCAACGTCTGCGAAACCGTCGACATCGACCCCCGCCTGTGCCGGTCCTACGGCAACGAGCAGGGCGAGTGCGTCGACTGCTTCGGCGACGACAACGCGCTGCTCTCGCACTCCTGCGCGCCCCTCGGCGCCACGACGTCGGTGTCCTGCCAGGAGACCGTGCAACCCGAGGGCCTCGTCTGCACCGTCTGCGTCGACGAAAACGGCACCACCATCGACCGCTTCTGCCAAGAGTCCATCCCCGAACCGCGCAGCTGCGGCCAGCTCGTGTTCACCGAGCAGACCTGCATCGTATGCGTCGACGACGTCAACGCTGTGGTTTCCATCGATTGCCAACGCAACGACTGCGGGGTCGACGGCGCCGCCGCCTGCCGCATCGACGCCGACTGCACCGGCGGCCAGGTGTGCTTCGACGGTGCCTGCGTCGCCCAAAACAGCGGCGCGCCGACGGACCCCGACGACCCGAACACGGATGCAGAACCGGGCGCTCCCACGGAGCGCTGCGAGCCCCCACCGCCCTGCACCATGGATGTCGGCGACGACGGCGCCGTGTGCCGCACTTGCCCAGTCACCGGCGCCGACGGCGTCGCCGGCAGCGAGACCCGCTGCGTGTCCACCGGGCTTGCCTGCGACGTGGAGCCCGAGAGCGAGGTCAGCGTGCAAGACGGCGAGGATGACGCGGGCTTCGCACCGCCTCCGCCTGAAGATCCCCAGGGCAGCACCTGCGTGATCTGTCGGGACACCGCCAGCGGTGTCGAGGTGTACCGAGACTGCGGGAGCAATGGCTCGGTACCTCCGCCCTATTGCCTCAACGAAGACAGCGGCGACGGCACCCCCTGCTCGGTCTGCTTCGACGCCGTCAGCGATGCATCCATCTATACCTCCTGCGGCGACGAGACCTGCTTCGCGCTCGAGAGCGAAGTGCTCGTCGACGCCGAACAAGCCCCCCTGCTCGTCGACGGCGAACCCGCCACGGCCGCCTGCCAACAATGTGGGACGCCGACGACCAACGACGCTGCGGGGGCGGCGGAGGCGTTCAGCGCCAGCTGCACCTTGGACAACCTCTGCCAGGATTCCATCGGCACCAACTACGCGAGCTGTCCGGCGACATCGTTGCTGACCCTGGCACCGCAGGCCTGTGCCAACCCCTGGGACGTCTGGGTCCGCGGCGACAGCGACGTCGACCTGCTGCGCGGCGTGCTGGCCTTTGCCCTGGCAGAACGCGGCCTCGGCTTGGTGGCGGCCTCCGTCGTCGTCGCCGCCGCCGCCGAGCCCCCCGTGTGCGATGGCTGCGCCTGCGAGACGGGGATGAGGATCGAGCTCTTGGTGCCCGAAGCCGACGCCGAAGTCGCCGCCGCCCTGTTCGACGGCTACCTGCTTCGCTGAGCCCAACGGTTCAAGCAGGCAGCACTTGAGCCGTGCCAGCGGCGCAAAGCAGGCGGCACTCTCGCCGTGCCAACGGCTCAAAGCATCGGCACTGAGACCCGAAGAGACTGTTTTTCGGATGGGGGGGCTGGGCTGCTAGCGTCCCGGTCGCAGTGAACGACTCCGAGAATCCGGTCACCCTCTCTGGCGCCAACATGCCAGATCCAAAGACCATCGGGACGTGCCGGATCGAAGCCCGTTTGTCGTCGTCGAACTCGCGCCTGTACCGCGCCGTCGACCTGAGCCTGGGCAAGACCGTCGTCGTCAAGCTGATGAAGCCGCCCTTCGACGAGGAGCCCCGCAACGTCGAACGCTTCTTGGCCTTTGGCAGCGCCCTCGTCGGCGTCGCCTCCCCGCACGTGGTGCCGGTGTTGCGGGCGGGCCGCGATGGACCGACGCCCTACATCGTCTTGGACTGGGTCGACGGCGAGGACGTCGAGAGCGTGCTCAAGCGGGAAAAGACTCTGGTGCCGCAGGCGGCCTTGCGGGTGGCCCTCGACGCCGCCAGCGGGCTCGACGCTGCGATGAAGAAGGGGGTGTTGCACGGCGACGTGCGGCCTCGTCACCTGCTGCGGGTCAAAGGTGAAGTGAAAGTCACGGCCTTCGGGCTGTCGCCGGCGACGCAGACTGCCCAGGGCCGCACCATCGCCGGGCACCCGGCCTATGTCGCTCCCGAGATCGTGGCCGGCAAGATGGCGGACCACCGCGCCGACATCTACGCCTTGGGCTGCACGCTCTTTGAGCTGCTGGTGGGGCGTCCGCCCTACGGAACGGCGTCGGCGGACGCCCTGCTTGCGTGCCATCTGCACGAGCCCTTTCCCTCGCTGAAGGCGCAGGCGCCGCGGGCCCCGCCCGAGCTCGAGGGGTTCGTCTCGAGGTTGGTGGCCAAAGATCCTGAGCGGCGCTTTGCGACCTATGTTGAGCTGCTGCAGGCCGGCGCCACCTTGCTGCCCAAGCTGCGCCATTTGCAGCCCTCCCAACCGATCTTGTTGGTCGAAGACGGCCGCCAACAGGGCGTGCGCGTCGACATCCCTGAAGGCGAGCTCTTGTTGGGCCGGGTGGCGGGCGAAGGCTTCGCGCTGGACGACGCCCGCGTGTCCCGTCGCCATGCGCTGGTGCGCCGCAGCGGCGACTACCTCGAGGTCGAAGATCTCGCGAGCCGCAACGGCATCCGGGTCAACGGCATCGACGTCCGGTCGCGGCAGCTCTTTCCCGGCGACCGGCTGGAAATCGGCGACACCATTTTGCGCGTCGAAGGCCCGGTGGCTGCCGTCAGCCAAATCCCGGCACAGCAGGCGGGTCGCATGGTCGGCTCACCCGTGCGCGGGGCCTTCGGCGACGTCGAGGTGAGCCATCCGCCCCAGCGCCAGGCGCAGCCCCAGAACCTCGCCGAAAAAGACGCCGGCTTCGCCTTCGAGCGCCTGCAACTGCTGTCGCGGCTCGCACCCTTGTTCGCCGGACGCGCTGGCAATCCCGAAACGCTGAGGTTCGACGCCATCGGTTTGGTCGCTGACGTGCTGAAGGCCGATCATCGTCTCGTCATCAAGGTGAAGGACAACCAACCTGTCTTCGAAGCAGCGACGGCGCACGAAGCCCAGCTCTTGTCGGGAACCTTGCCGGCGATGGAGCGCGCGATGCCGGGTCAGCTCAGCTTGGCGACGACGGTGCGGGTCAACGTCGAAGATCGTTGGAGCGTGGTGTTGGCGCCCATCTTCGAGCGCGGTCAGACGGTGGCCATTGCAATCTTGATCCGACGGGTCGGGCGCTTCGATGATGTTGCTTTGATGATGCTAGAGGCGACCTGCGCATTGTTAACTCTACGCGCTGACGGTCGTTGATTACGAGTGTGTCACTTCGAGCGGGCATTCCGATCCCGTACGCCATTTCTGCAGCTGATGCGGGATTCGGTAGACGAGCTGCTGATCTGATCCCCTTGATGTTCGACCGCGTTCCGAGTTGGGAAAGACGCGGGATGATGCGCATGAAGCGCGCCCGCGGAACGCGGAGTTGGTGGGGCCCCGCGTCCGGCTCCGCCGGCGCGGGGGAGGTCTGCATCATCCCCCGTCCGCTTGATGTTCGACCGCGTTCCGAGATGGGAAAGATGCGGGATGGTGCGCGTGAAGCGCGCCCGCGGAACGCGGAGTTGGTGGGGGGCCCCGCGTCCGGCTCTGCCGGCGCGGGGGGAGGTCTGCACCAGACCTCCCAGAAGAGCATCCCCGAGGGAGATGAACGAGACCGCTCCGCGGTCGAAGTTCAGCGAGATCGGGGATCAGACCTCCCAGAAGAGCATCCCCGACGGAGCTGAACGAGACCGCTCCGCGGTCGAAGTTCACCGAGATCGGGGATAAGTTAGACGCAATATCTGGGTATTTTCCGATCATGAAGAGCTGCTTTTTTCGGCGCGGTCGGCGTCGTATTTTTCGAGTCGACGGTGCAGCGTTCGTCGATCGAGCCCCAGCAGATCGGCCGCCTTGGACTTGTTGCCGCCCAACAACTTGAGCACCCGGCGGATGTAGCGCTCCTCGAGCACGTCGAGGCTGACGATGTCGGCTTCGGCTTCGGCGACGACGACGTCTTCGAGGCGGTGGCTGCGGATGCGCTCGTGCAGGTCGTCGAGTGTGACGCGATCGCTTTGGGCCAGGGCGGCGGCGCGCTCGAGGCTGTTCTCCAGCTCGCGTACGTTGCCGGGCCAATGATAGGCCAAGAGGCGGTCGACGACGGCGGGGGAGAGACCCAGAGGCGTGCGGCCGTCGCGCTCGACGAAGCGCGCCAGGAAGTGATGGGCCAATTCGATGACGTCGTTGCCGCGGAAGCGCAGCGCCGGCAGCGTGATGGTGACGACGTTGACCATCGTGTGGAGGTCGTGGCGAAAAAGGCCCTGGGCGAGCTGTGGCTCGAGATCGCGGTGGGTCCCGCAGATCAGGCGCACGTCGAAGGGAAGGTCGACGTCGCCGCCGAGGGGGCGCGCCTTTTTTTCCTGCAGCGTCCGCACGAGCGCGGCCTGCATCTCTGGCGGCAGGGCGCCGACCTCATCGAGAAAGAGCGTCCCCTGGTCGGCCTGTAGGAACAAGCCGCGGGTCGGCGCGACGTCGGCGTCAGCGCCCTCGCTGGGTCGTGGGTGCTCTCCGAAAAAACGCGCCTCGAGCTGCGCCGGCGGCAGGGCCGAGCAGTTGACGACGACGAGGGGTGCATGGCGGCGACGGCCTCCCTCGTGGATGGCCCGCGCCACCTGCTCCTTGCCCGTGCCGCTTTCGCCCTGCACCAGCACGGCGACGTCGCTCGAGGACACCCGCCGCACCAGCTCGTGCACAGGCCTCATGGCCGGACCGACGCCGACGAGCTGCCCGCGACCCGCGGCCACGCCCCGGAGGCGCTCCTCGCCCACGAGCCGGCGCTCATGCTCTTGCCGACGTTGGTGGAACATCACGTCCACGAGGTGTCGCACGCGCAGCCCCAAGGCCGTCGCCTCCACCGGCAGCGTGACGAAATCGTGGGCCCCCGCACCCAAACCCAGCGCGGCGGCATCGAGGTCGCTGGCCACCACCAACACGGCCAGCCGCGGGTCGCTCCGCAGCAGCTCCGCCACCAGCGGCGCGCTCACCTTCCCCTGCAGGGCGACGACGACGACGTCCGGATCGAGATTTGCCGGACTTGCGACGCTGCGGGTGAGCCGCGCTGCCCATCCCTCGGCGGCCAGCACAGCCACCAGTCCAGCGCCACGTTCAACGTCGTCGTCGACGACCAGAACCCCCGCTTCCCCATCTGTGGGCCCTGCCGAGCGCCGCACGGGGGGCGCCACCGGCACTGCCTTTTGCAGCGCTCGCATCAAGGCACGATGCCTTCTGGCTCGGGCCTGGCGCAAGCGTCCCGCTCTCAGCGAGTGGCGACGGGCTCAGCGGCAGCTGGTGCCGGTGCAGGTGGTGAGGCTTGGACCCTGAGAGAGGGTGGTGCCAGCCAGGCCGTCGTCAATGCGCCGGTGGCCGCTCTGGGGCGACAAAGCGAAGAGGTTGGCAAGGAGGGCCACGATCACCGCGAGGAAGGTCATCTTTTCTCTCTCCTGTGGGCAGCGCGTGAGTGCCTGCCGGGCGTCCTGGCATCGACCAGCTCGGCGCCGGCTTGAGGAGGACAGCGCAGATCGGGGCCCCCGCCCCTGGGAAAAAAGCCTTTCGTCGACGTCAGCGCGCGCTTTTTTTCTGCGCAGATCCAGGGCTTGATCTGGGAAACACTGTGGCTGCTCCCACGACATCCACCCACGTGTCAGAGACTCCCTGACTTCCCCTCCCGTCGGTGCCATCGAGCAGAGAGGGCGAAGTCATGACCGTGCTCCTGCTGACCTGCCGCGACGACTTCTACGTGCCCGAGCTCGTCGCTGACGCCGTGCGCGCCTTGGGCCACCCGGTGTTGCGCGTGGACTCGGATCTCTTTCCGGGCTCGCACACCCTCTCCATCGAGCACAACCAGTGGCACCTGCGCGCCGGCGGCGTCGCCGTCGACGACGTCACTGCTGTTTGGTGTCGTCGTCGCTGGCCAGGGCTGGGGCTGCGCGTCGATGAGCAGTGGCGCTGGGGCTGTGCGGCGCAGGGTCGGAGCTTGATGGGCGCTTGGCTGCGGGACTTGGGGCATCGCGTCGTCAACGCCGTCGACGCCGAAGACGCCGCCGAAGACAAGGTGCTGCAGCTGCGGCTGGCAGGGGAGCTGGGCTTTTTCATCCCCAAGACCCTGGTGAGCAACGATGCCGAGCGGGTGCGCGCCTTCTTCCACGGCGTGCACGGCGCCGGTGGCCAAGTGGTGACCAAGTTGCTCGCGCCCCTGGTGGCCAGCATGAAAGGCGACGCCGGCTTCTTCTACACAGCCAAGGTCGTCGACGACGATCTGCGCTTTGTCGACGACGTCATTCATGCCCCGCAGATCTTTCAGCAGGCCATCGACAAAGAGCTCGAGCTGCGCGTGCAAGTGATCGGCGACGACGTCTTTGTGGGCGCTTTGGCAGCAACCGCTCAAGACTGGCGGCTCCAGAAAGCAGGAGCTTGGCGGCCCTACACCCTGTCGCTCGAGACCAGCGCGCGCTGCTTGGCCTTGGTGAAGAAGCTCGGCCTGGTCACCGGTGCCGTCGATCTGCTCGTCGACGTCGACGGTGCGGAGTGGTTCTTGGAGATCAATCCCGCCGGGGAGTGGGGCTTTTTGCAACACGAGCTGGGCCTGCCCATCGCCCAATCCCTCGCACGCGTGCTCACCACCAGCGCGTGAAGGTGTGGCGCCGATGTGGGAGAAGCAGCGCGTGAGCAAGATCTGTCTGATCGTGACCCGCAGCGACGACAATCCCTGCGTCGAGGTGGTCTCGCGCCTGCTGCGGGCCCAAGGCATGGTGCCGGTGCGGCTCGACACCGATCGCTACCCGATGGACATCCAAGTCAGCACCCGCTTCGTCGACGACGACAGCCGCCGCGTCTGGGTCACCCCTGCGGGTCGCTTCGACGGCGCCGATGTGGTCTCGGTTTGGTACCGCCGCTTTCACGCCGGGGGCAGCTTGCCAGTGGAGTTGGGCGATCTGCGGGTCCCCGCCGTCGACGAGAGCCGGCGCACCCTCTACGGCATGATCGCGGCCCTGGACGTGCCCCAGATGGATCGCCTCGAGGACGTGCGCCGCACCGACCACAAAGAGCTGCAGCTGCAACGGGCGCGCGCGCTGGGTCTCAGCATCCCAAGGACGCTCTTTTCCAACGACGAAGACGAAGTCCGGGCCTTCTTCGATGTCTGCGGCGGGCGCGTGGTGACCAAGATGCAGTCGAGCTTCGCCGTGATGCGCGACGGGCTCGAGCACGTGGTCTTCACCTCCGTCGTCGACGTTGCCGCGCTGGGCGATCTGGGCGGTCTGCGCTGGTGTCCGATGCAGTTCCAAGCGCTCGTC
This sequence comes from Myxococcales bacterium, assembly GCA_023248635.1. GTDB lineage: Bacteria > Myxococcota > UBA727 > UBA727 > VGSZ01 > VGSZ01. The sequence goes on along the minus strand of JAHFED010000038.1, from coordinate 53,697 downwards.
GACAAGCGCTTGGAATTGCGGGCCACCGTCGTCGGCGACGAGGTCTTTTGTGCGGCCATCGACAGCCAGGGCCATTCCGAAGAAACCCTCATCGATTGGCGCAAAGACGGCGTCGGCCTCCTGCAGAAATGGACGCCCTACACGCTGCCGTCGTCGACGTCGCGGGCCTTGGTGCAGCTGGTCAAGAGCTTTGGCCTGTCCTACGCCGCCGCCGACTTCATCGTGACCCCCGACGGGCGCCTGGTGTTTCTGGAGATCAACGCGGGGGGCGAGTGGTTCTGGCTCGACGAGGCCTTCAGCTCGGCCCGCCTGCCCATCGCCGCTGCCATCGCTGCGTGGTTGCAACGCTGAGTGCGACTGAGCACAGCGGCCCATGGCCCGAACAACGCAAACAGCGACGCAAACAGCGACGCAAACAGCGACGCCGCCTCGGGTGCAGGTGCTGCTGGCCTATGCCGTTCTTTACACCGTGTGGGGCTCGACTTATTTGGCAATGAAGATCGCGGTAAAGACGCTGCCGCCTTTTTCGACGGCGGCGTTGCGCTTCGTTTTTTCTGGGCTCTTGCTGGTCGCTCTGGGCCGCCTCTTCGACAAGACCGCCATCACCCGACGTCACCTGCTCGCGGCCTTGGGTCAGGGCGTGCTCTTGCTCGTGTTTGGCAACGCGGCGGTGATGTGGGCGATGAAGACGGTGCCATCGGGAGCAGGTGCATTGATCCTCGCGATTACGCCCTTGTTTATTGCCCTGTTGTCGCGCGATTTCCGGCCGGCGACCTGGTTGGGACTGGGGCTCGGCACCGTGGGCATCGGCATCTTGGTCGATCCTTTTTCGAGCACGGGCGTGATCGCCACCAGCGGCGTGCTCCTGCTGGTGTTTGCGTCGGCGTCGTGGGCGCTGGGATCGATGCTGCCCCGCCACCTGCCCCCGCACCCGAGCAACGCCACCGCGACGGGCCTGCAGATGCTCGTGGGAGCCGTGCTGCAGTTCGCTTTGGCCCGGTCCCTGGGTGAACAGGTGGTGGTGGCGACGACGACGACGGCTTCGTGGTTGGCGCTTTTGTACCTGGCTGTGTTTGGGTCGCTGTTGGGCTTCAGCTGCTACGGCTGGTTGCTCAAGGTCGAGCCGGCGTCGCGGGTGTCGACCTATGCCTATGTGAATCCGGTGGTGGCCGTGATGCTGGGGGCCCTGCTCGGCGGCGAACAAATCACCTCCCGCGTCGTCGCCGCCGCCGCCGTCATCATCGTCGGTGTAGTGCTCATTCTGCGGACCCGGCGCCCTTGAGCTTCGCCCCCCGCGGGGCTACCCCCGACGAGATGAGCGCCCAGCCCCAAGACCAAAGCGACAACGGCGGCGACCAGCTGCTGCACATCAACATGGGTCCCCAGCACCCGTCGACCCACGGCGTGTTGCGGCTGGAGCTCGATCTCGACGGCGAAATCGTACGCAAGGTTACGCCGGTCATTGGCTATCTCCACACCGGCATGGAGAAGACCTGTGAGATGCTCAAGTATGTGCAGGGTGTCACCGTCACCGACCGAATGGATTATCTCAATCCCCTCGGCAATAACCTGGCCTACTCCCTCGCCGTCGAAAAGCTGTTGCGCTGCGAGATCCCCCAGCGCGCGGTGATCTTGCGCGTGCTGCTGGCCGAGCTCACACGCATCAACAGCCACCTGGTCTCCATCGGCTCCGGCGCCATCGACCTCGGTGTGACCTCGGTCTTTCTCTACTGCCTGCGCGAGCGTGAGGCCGTGCTCGATCTCTTCGAGTGGCTCACGGGCCAGCGCATGATGTGCAGCTTCATCCGACCCGGTGGCCTCGCGGGTGACGCCGACGACGACTGGCTGAAGAAGTGCCGCATCTTCGTCGACAGCATGCCCGGCCACATCGACGAATACGAAGACTGCGTTACCGAAAATCCCTTCTTCAAAGAGCGCACCATCGGCGTTGGCATCCTCAACGGCGACGACGCTGTGCGCCTGGGGGTCTCTGGTCCTCTGCTGCGCGCCGCCGGCGTCCCCCACGATCTGAGAAAGACGAATCCCTACTCCGGCTACGAGATGTTCGACTTCAAAGTCATCACCGATATGGGCGCAGATTGTTACGCCCGTTATAAAGTACGCATCGGTGAGCTGCGTGAAGCCGTTCGCATCTGTGACCAGGCGCTGCGCATGCTCAAGGACATCAAAGGTCCCGTGCAGACCAGCGACCGAAAAGTGATGCCGCCGCCGAAGTCGGAGCTGGCGACGTCGATGGAAGCCGTCATCCACCACTTCAAGCTGTGGACCGAAGGCATGAAGCCCCCCGCCGGCCAGGCCTACGGCTTCACCGAAAGCCCCCGCGGGGAATTGGGTTTCCTCGTCGTCAGCGACGGCTCGGGCAAGCCCGTGCGGGTGCGGGCGCGCACGCCTTCGTTTGCCAACCTGCAAGCGATCTCGAAGATGGCCGTCGGCGGCTTGATCGCCGACCTGGTGGTGATCATCGCCTCCATCGACCCCGTCATGGGCGACGTCGACCGCTGATCAGGATCGCGCCGAGGGCGATCCCGGTTAGCTCTCCAATTGAAAGCGACCCCCGTCGTCGACACTGCCTTCGTCGGCGCCGTCGTCGTCCACAGCTTCGAGCTTGGGCAGTTCTTTCGGGGGTGGCAACTCCGCGCGGGGCACCACTTCGATGACCCAGTTCTCGTACAAACCGCTGACGCCGCCGTCGTCGTCGCCCGATCGATCGTTGGGAGCGGGCAGCTCGCTGATGAAGCGCGAGGGCTTGTGCAGCACCATGCTGGTGTCGCGGAGGCGGCTGGTCTGCGGATAGGTCAAGTACAGCTCGTCCTTGGCCCGGGTGACGGCGACGTAATAGAGGCGGCGCTCTTCGTCTTCGCCGTGGTCGTCTTTGAGAGCGAGCTCGGAGGGAAAAGTGCCGTCGCACATCCACAAGCAAAACACGCGCGACCACTCGAGGCCCTTGGCCTGGTGCACCGACGACAACGTCACCCTCTCGTCGGGATCTTCGGCGCTCACGATCTCCTCCGCCGAGAAGCTCTGCACCAACATGAGCTCGCTCAAGAAGCTCTCGGTGTCGGCGAAACCCTGCGCGTAGTCGGCCAGCTGCTCGATCTCGGCGATGCGCTCGTCGGGCATCGGATAGGTCTTTCTCAAGTGGTCGGCGTAGCTGCCGTCGAGGAGCACGCGAATCTGCTCAGCGGGTTTGTCCTTCACATCCCGCTCGGCCATGCGCGAAAGCACCGTCGCAAACTTCTCGACCCCGGGCCGGGCCCGGCGACCCAAAGTCCCATCGAGCGAAGGATCCTCGACGAGTGCCCGCGCCGCCGCACCCGCATCCTTGCCCCGCGAGAGCTGCACCTTGAACGATCCCCACAGCGCGTCGGCGGTGGCGTTGCCGATGCCGTCGTGCAGCTTGATGGTCCGCCGAAAAGCCAATTCGTCGTCGGCGTTCCAGATGAGCTTCATGTGGCTGAGCACGTCTTTGATGTGGGCCTGCTCGAAGAAGCGCATGCCCGAGCGCACCAGATAGGGAATTCCGCGGCGGCTCAGCTCGACCTGCAACTCGAGCGCGTTGCGGTGCGCCCGATACAAAATACCAATCTCGGTCAGAGGAACGCCCTCATCACGCAGCTGCAAAATGCGCTCGGCGATGAACTCCGCCTGCATGCTGGCATCGCGACAAGGAACCAAGGCCGGCAGCGATGCCGTCGGACGGATGGCCTTCAAGCGCGTGGGAAATTCCTGGCGCGCGCGCGACAGACAAGCATTTGCCAGGGTGCAAATCTCCGGCGTCGAGCGATAATTGACCTGCAATGGAAGAGTGATGCTGCCGGCCCAACGCTGAGCAAAGCCCCTCATGTTTTCGACGGCGGCGCCGCGGAAGCCGTAGATGCATTGGGCGTCGTCGCCGACCACGGTGACGTTTCGGTGGGGCGCGGCCATGGCGTCGACGATGCGGCCCTGCAGGGCGTTGGTGTCTTGGTATTCGTCGACGAGGATGGCGTCGAAGCTGGCTTTGAGGTGTTTGGCGATTTGGCCGCCGCCGCCTTCGTGCTGCTCGAGCAACACCGACCAGTTCATCAGCAGATCGTCGAAGTCCATGACGTTGAGCTCGGCCTTCTTTTTCACGAAGGCCCGGCACACGCTCATGATTTCGTCGGCGAGATGCACGAAGCGCGGGGCGCGCTGCAGCAAGACGTCGCGGGCGGGCTTTTGCGTGTTGATCGACGTCGACGCCACATCGAGCAGCACGTCGGCCTTGGGAAAGCGCGCCTTGGCGGTGTCGATCTTGGCGTCGACGACGGCGGTGGCCATGAGCTCGCGGGCGTCTTCTTTGTCGACGATGGTGAAATTCTCGCCGTAGCCGATGGCTTCGGCGTGTTGTTTCAGCAGCGCGTTGGCGACGTGGTGAAAGGTCCCGCCCATCACCCGCAGGGCGTCGGGGCCGCAGAGATCGCCGATGCGGTTCAGCATGTGCTTGGCCGAGCGGTTGGTGAAGGTGAGCAGCATGATGCGCTCGGGAGCGATGCCGGTGTCTAAGAACCTCGCCAGCCGGTAGGTCAGCGCCCGGGTCTTGCCCGAGCCCGCGCAGGCGTTGACGAGCAAAGGACCACGTGGAGCTTTGACGACGGCGCGCTGCTCATCGTTGAGGGCGGCGTCGTAGTCGATGCCCAGGCGCGAGACGGCGGCAGATTTGAGTTGGAAAACGCGCGCCATGCATCCACTTCTGGCGCCTCGGCGCCTGCAGGCAGGACACTACGCTGACGACGTCGTTTCTGTGCAGGGGTTTAGCTCTTGGGAGCGCTCAGCCGGAGCTGGGCACTGCGCTGGTTCTACACGTGTAATTTGTCAGCTCTTGTTTTTTCACTTTTGGCTTTTTCAGATCGCGTCGGGTTTTCTCGAGCATGAAGACGATGCTCAGCTTGGTCAGGCGATCGTCGTCGCTGTGGGTCTCATTCCAGCTGCGACACAACCAGGCGGCGTAGGCCTTGCGGCTGGCCCGTCCCCGTTTTTCGTTGGAATTGTTCATCATGAACTTTCGCCAACGCGCGGTCTTGTACATGTGACTGACGTAGCGCGGCTTGACCTCGGTGAGCTCGGCGCCGTCTTGAAAGAGATCGACGGTGCGCCCCGAGGCGAGCTTGCCAGGGATGATGAACCAGCCGTCGTAGATGCCCGGACTGCCGAACATCTTCCAGGTCTCGTCGATGGCGAAGGCGCGGCCGACGACGGCGACAGCCTCGGGTCGCGCGCTTTGGGTGGTGTAGGCCACGTTCACCCAGAGCTGCACGACCAGGATGAGGGTGACGGCGACGGCGACGGCGACGACCGCGATGGCACTGCTGCGCACGGTCTCGCTGGTGGCCGTTGCAGCACGCGCAGCCAAGCGGGCCAGCGGACCTCGCTGCCAGACCAGCGGCGGCAGCACCGCGAGCCAGGCCACCATGCACACTGGCGAGAACAGCCCGAGATACAGCGTTGTCCCCAAGCCGAAGTGCAGCAGCCAGAAGGCGACGACGACGACGACGCGGATGCGATCGCGGGCGAAGGACACCAGGAGCAAGAGCACCGAGCTTTCGACGATCAGGGTCCCAAAGGTCAAAGGTGGGCTCAGCCAAGGCGTGTGCGCCAGCAGCAGAGCACCGAGCGGCGTCGTGTGCTGATCGATTTGCAAGCTGCGCAACACCGCGCTGCCGTCTTTCCAGCTCGCGCCAGTCTTGTTGACGACGTTGAACACATAGATGACACCCAATTGCAGCAGCAGTCCCACCGTCGACGTCGCAAACACCGCCGGGTCGCGTTGGGCGCGCTCGGGATGGGCCTGGGCATCCAGCGAGAAGCGATGGGCCAGCGGCAAAAAGCAGGCGAAGGTGCAGAGCAGCAGAAGCACGCCGTCAGCGCCGGTGGTGATCGAGGGGTTGCGGTGTTGCACCGAGAGCACGAGGCCCCACGTCGCCACCGCCGAGAGACGCGTGCGCCAGCCCAGCGCGAGAGCGAGACCTGCCACCGCCGTCAAGGCCAAGAGCAGAGCCGCAAAGGCCACCGAGCCGTTCAAGAGGTAGAGCGAGGGCGCGGAAAGAAACTGGTCGAGGGGGCGCGGGCGAACGCCGGCGTCGGAGTAGAAGATCTCGACATCCAAGGCGCGAAAGCAGACGTCGACGACGACGACCAGGCCCAGACCGATGCGAAACAACCCGAGCGAGCGCAGGTCGAGGGTGAAGATCGAGCGGACCCAGCGTACCAGGAACGACATGGCACCAAGGTTGATGCCGAACCGAGCCCTGTCAACGCACGGTCGCAGGAAGCTGCAAACGGTGGCCGACGTCGTCGAGGGTCGCGTCTGGGGGATTTTTCACCTGCGCCTTCACCAAGATGGCGTCGACGGCCGGATCCCCCCTCACGGCATCTGAGAGCACCAGTTCACCAACGCGCGCTTTCTTCGCGAGCTGCAAGACCTCAGAGACGACGCCGCCGAAGTAGTCGACGTGCTCGTTCAGGCTGACGGCTGCCGCGGGACCGCGGTGGATGGCACAGCGCACCGTCGTCGCCGCGAGTCCAGCGATGACCGCCGGCAGAGCGAGGGCACAGCGCAGGGCGGTAGCGGGCTCGTGAAAGACCGCCAGCACGCCGTCGCCCTGGAGCCTCACCACGGTGCCACCGCTGTCGACGATCTCTTTCTCCAAAACGCGAAAGAGCCCGTAGCGCTTCTCGAAGCCGCGCTCATCGTCGCCGCCGTCGACCTCGGCCAAGAGTACCGTCATGGCCGCGACCCGCACCAGGGCGCCCGGCGCCAGCACTTCGCCGGGAAACAAGCGGCGAAAGAGGGGACTGGCCAGCGCGCGGGCGGCGGTGACGACGTCGTCGCGTGGGGTGGTGCGCTCGATCCGCACCAGCTGCTCCCGATCGGTGTCGTTCATCAACTCGATGCGCTGGCGACCCAGAGAGAAGGCGCGGGCGTCGTCGGGTCCCGGTCCCCGCGACAGCGCGATGCTCCACTGCGTCGACGCCGCCTGCCCCTGCACCCGGAAAGCGGCCGCGAAAGAAAGGCGCCGGCCCACCAGCTGGTAGCTGCCCTCGGGCAAGCTCGCGTCGACGACGAAGGAGGTCTTTTTCGCCAATCGCACCTGGGCCATCACGTGGGGCGTGTGGGCCGGCGACGAGATGCAATAGGTCTGGGCGTCGGCGGCGCGCAGCGCGGGATCGAGCTTGAACACCAGCTCGATGGAGGTCGCGAGATCCAGCGGGAAATCGACGTCGCAGACCTCGCAGTGGGCGTGGTCTTTGAGCGCCTTGAGCGTGTCCTCCATCGCTGCCGGCACGCGGCAGATGGGACAGAGCAAGTCCCACAGCGGCACCAGGAGGCCGGTCCCCGCCGCATGAAAGCAGGCCTTGATGGTGACGTCGTCGTTGAGGCCCAGCCTGCGGGCCAGGGCCACCGGACGAATGCGGGCGAGGTGCTGGGGCGAAGCCTGGCGCAGCCAATCCCCCAGGCGCGCGATGGTGGCGGCGTCGGCGCCGGCGGCCACGCTCTGCTTCTCCAGCCAGGCCAGGCGCGCCTCTTTGTCGACGGGAAGGCCCGGAGTCTGCTCGAAGGCGTCCAGCACGGCCGCGTCGCCGAGGCGCCCTTGCAAGAGCTCGTCGATGCGTTGGTAGGTGCGCTCCAGCGCGCGGCGCGTGCGCACCCCTACTTCGATGGAGCTGGCAGCGCGTCCCAGCAGGCCCCGCGGCTCGAGCTCGATGCGCTGCACCAGGCGCGTGCCGGCCCGTCCCCGCACCTCGTGGGGGCTCAGATCGAGGGTGGAGCTGTACCAACGCAGCGGTCCCTCTTGGTACTCGCGCAACACGCCAAGGCGTCGCTCGTACACCCACTCGTAGGGGTTCTCTCTCCAAGCCAGCGCAAAGCCGGCCTGGCGCGCGTTGCCGACGCGCACGACGTCGCCGCCGGTGACGACGACGCTCTCGTTGACGGCGGGGACGCCGATGGCCTTGTTCAGGCGTTCGGTGTTCGAGACGTAGGGCCACAGCGCCGACGGCGACGACGCGAGATCCCAGGTGAAGGTCCAGCCCTGCCTTCCACTGGGGCCCGTGGCCGGGGTTTGGGGCCAGGCGGCCGCCGCGGGTGCTTCGACGAGGGGGGCCAAGGCCTGCCGGAGCTCGCGGGCGCTCTGGAAACGCAAGGCCGGATCCTTCTCCAGGCAGCGGGCAATGATGCGGCTGACGTCGTTGCTGACGTCGGAGCGCAGCGCGCAGGCACGGGGCGGCACTTCTTCGAGCTGCAGCGCCAGCACCGCGGCGATCCCCTTGCCGGCGAAGGGCGCGCGACCCACGAGCAGCTCGAAGAGGGTGGTGCCGACGGCGTAGAGGTCGGTGCGTGCGTCGACGACGCCGCCGCGGGCCTGCTCGGGGGCCATGTAGAGCGGGGTGCCGAGCACCGCACCTTCGCGCGTCAGAGCGAGGGACTCACTCTCGTCGAAATGGCGGGCGATGCCGAAGTCGATGAGCTTGACGCGCGTGCCCGAGTCCGGCGGGGCGACGACGTCGACGACGATGAGGTTCTCGGGTTTGAGATCTCGGTGCACGATGCCGCGGTCGTGCACGTCGATCAGGGCCTGCAGCAGGTCGACGATCAGCGCGATGGCCTCGCGTTCGGCGAAGGTCCCCCGACTCTTGATGAGCGCGCTCAGGTTCTGGCCCTCGACCAGCTCGGTGACGAGGTAGAGCACGCCCTTGTCTTCGCCAGCGTCGAGATAGCGAGCCACCCCAGGGTTGTGCAGCTCGGCGAGCAGCCGGGCCTCTTTGCGAAAACGACGCAGCGCCTTCTTCGGCGGCAGGGCCGGTTGCTGGAGCAGCTTGACAGCGACCATGGCCCCGGAGTCTTCGTCGACGCCGCGGTACACCCTGCCCATGGCGCCCCGTCCGAGCTCGGCCACCAGTCGAAAACGACCGATGCGCGGCGGGTGATCGCTGCTGTCAGGGCCTTCTTCCGACATCGTCGACGTCGGGCGCACCGTGCCGATGTTCGAGCCGTTGGCACTGCTCAAGGTGGCCGGGGCGTCGGCCGATGCGGCCAGGGCAGCCAAACGGCGCCCGCAATCGGCCAGGGTCGGGCGCCAGGCCGGCTCGACATCGAGCAGATCGCGCGCGAGCAGCACCAGGGGATGGTTTGCGCTGGGATCCCGCGCCAACGTCGACGCGCTGCGCGGATCGAGCAGGGCCTTCGCCCCGCTTTGGCCGATGGCCAAAAAGAGGATCAAGGCACCGAAGGCGAAGGCGTCGTCGACGGCCCCGGACTCTTCGGCTTTGGGGGAGAGCAGCTGCGCGAAGGCATCGGGCTGTCCGTCCTCCAAAGTGCGCAAGCCCAAGAAAGAGAGGGCCACCCCCTTGCCGCGCACCCGCACCGATTGAGGTGTGAGCCCACCGTGCACGATGCCCTCGGTGTGGGCCAGCGCGAGCACCTGGGCCAAATCGAGCAGCAGCCGCACCGTGCGCACGAAGGCCGGGCCCAGCACGGCCCCCTGCAAACAAGCTTCGTCAACGAGGCAGGCCGTCGCGTGTTCGACGACGACGACGCTGGGGTTCTCATTGAGGGCGACCGTGCGCACAGCGAGGAGGCCGGGCACCTGTTCCAGCTCCGCCTGCTGGTGAAACGCGATGCGACGCAGCAGTCGACGTCGTCGCTGGGGATCCTCCGCGATCTCTGCGCGCAAGCGATGCACCGTACAGGCCCGACCCAGGGCGTCTTGGCCAACGAACGCAGCGCCGTCGACACCAGCCCCCAGCGATCGCAGCGCCCGCACCCCTGCGTTCCTTGGCCCCGCCGGGCTCATGACCGGCGCAAGGTGCGCGGATCGGTCTGCTCGACGTCGTCGCGGTCGAGGTCTTCGAGGGCGTCGGCCAGGCCCCGCGACAAGGGCTCGGTGTAGCTGCCGAGATTGGCGTGACGCAGAGCTTGGGGCGGCGGTTCATCGAGGTCGACGTCGCGCAGCAGCTCGTCGAGACAGCCAAAGAGGATGTCGTTGTCGCGCGGTACGTAGGACTCGAGGGCGTCCTGCATGTCGGGCGCGTGCAACACGAAGTCGTCGATGACGTCGGCAGCGATGGCGGCGCCGAGGCGTCCGTAGCCGAGCTGTTGCAGGTAGCGGGCGTTGAGCTCCTGCTCGTATTGGCCAGCGATGGGGATGGACAGCATCGGCACGTGCAAGTGCACCGCCTCGCCCATCAGTGAGTAGCCGCCGCCGGCGATCACGCAGCGCGCCGTGCGCAGGTCGTCGATGAAGCCCTGCTCCGAAAAAGGCCTGCAATCTATATTGCCATCGACGCCGCTGCGACCCGTTCCATAAGCTTTGAAGCGATAAGGCAGGCGCTTCAACGTTGCCAACACCTGGTCGGCGGTGGCGGTGGCGGTCTGGTAGACGACGACGTGATCGCCGGGTTCCCGACGAGCTTTCAAGATCTCGGGCCGCAAGATCGGCGAGACCAGGGTGGTGCGCGCCTTGGTCACCGGGGGAAAAAAGAACGAGCTCACCAGATAGTGATAGGCCCCCGGAAGCTTGGCTTTGACGGCGAGCTTTGCCAGACGAAATGAGAAGCTCTGATCGTGAGACACGAAGTCGTCGTGGGCGCAGCGGTTGATGATCTGCATGTTGTCAATGCTGATCACCGGCAGGCCTTCGACCCGCGCGAAGAAGTAGGCGAAGGACTCGAAGTCCGAGACGACGACGTCGGCGTCGAAGTCGTCGTTGATTTTTTTCCACACCGCCAGGTTCTTCTTCAGGCCCGCCGGCGCGAGCGCCAAATTGCCCAGCACGGACTCCGAGAGATCGAGGTCGTTGCCGTCGAACTTCAGATGCAGCCCATGGATTTCTTCGACGACGATGTTGCTGCGTCCATGGAATTTCTCGGCCATGAACTTGTGGGCCCGACCGCTGACGACGACGCGGACCTCGTGCCCCTTGCGCAAAAGGTTCTCCAAGATCACCCGACTGCGGGTCGCGTGCCCCATGCCTTCGCCGACGACGCCGTAGAGGATTTTCACCGCTGCCAACCCCTGCAATCGCTGTGTGTATGCTTCGGTACGACCGTCGCACGGAGGCCGCTCGCACGATGTCGCAGACGTCTGGTCCGACGCAATCTCGGCTGCTGCTGGGTCAGGGGCTCGCGGCCCGCGGACTGTCGCGCGAGCTGCTGGAAGATCGGGCCTGCGCCGAGACCCTCGACGCCGCCTACCGCGTGCACGAGGCCCTGGGCGCCTGGCACTCGTCCGACACCTATCTGAACGCGCTGGCCTTCGAGATCCTGTCGCGCGGATTGGTGGCCCACCGCAACGCATCCTTGTCGGTCGTCTACCGCGGCAAGGTCGTCGGCTCGCTCATCGCCGATCTCCTCGTCGAAGAGCGCGTGCTGATCCTGGTGCGCGCAGACACTGCCCTCGTCGACGCCCACAAGATCGATGCCCTGCGCGGCTTGGCAGCCTCCGGCGTCCGCGTCGGCCTGGCCTTCAACTTCGGCCTGCCCGAGATGGTCTTCGCGCGGGTCTGTTAGCTAACCAAGGTCCACCAACGAGGCCCCCCGCACGGGTCCGTCGACGTCGACGCCGGACAATTTCTCGATCAACGCCACGTGGGGAGCCGAGCGCAGCAGCGCCCGGGCCTCCGTCCACGACGGCGCCGCCGGGGCCCCGACGTATTTGTGCTTGAGCGCCTGCACGCGGGCCAGCGCCTGCTCGACGCGAGCGCGCGGGACCTCGCCTCTTTCGACCAGCTTGTGCGCCTGCTCGACGGCGCGGGCGGCTTTGTCGTTGTCGTGACAGATCAAAAAGAGATCGCAGCCGGCGTTCAGTCCCTTCTTCACCAGCTGCTCGACGGGATGAAGCTCGGCCACCGCGTTCATCTCGAGATCGTCAGAGACGACGACGCCGTCGTAGCCGATGTCCTGCCGCAACAGGCGCTCGAGGATCAGGGCCGACAAGGTCGCGGGTTCGTCGGGGTCGAGGGCCGGAAACATCACGTGCGCCGTCATGATGCTGGCCACCCCAGCAAGGGCTGCCTGCACAAAGGGCACGAGCTCGACCTCGCGCAAGCGTTGCAGCGAGTGGGAGAGCCGCGGCAAAGCCAGATGGGAGTCGACGTCGGTGTCCCCGTGTCCCGGGAAGTGCTTGGCGCAAGCAGCGATGCCTTGGCCCTGCATGCCAGCGATGAAACGCGCGGCCACGGCCCCTGTCACCTGCGCGTCGCGGCTGAAGCTGCGCTCGCCAATCACGGGATTGAGCGGGTTGGTGTCGACGTCGACGACGGGGGCGAAGTCCCAGTGGAAACCCAGCGCGACCAATTCGCGCGCCATCATCGCGCCCAGGCGGTAGGGCAGCTCGGGATCGGTCTCCGCCGCCTTGCCGACGACGCGCATGGCCGGAACATCGGTGGCGATGCCCCGCAAGCGCGCGACCCGTCCGCCCTCTTGGTCGACGGAGACGATGAGCGGTGTACCCGCTTTTTTCCCCAGCTCGAACAGGCGCGTGTTCAGGGCCACGACCTGCTCCCCCTCCTCGATGTTGCGCTTGAAGAGGATGACGCCAGCGACGCCGTGGTCGACGATGAGCTCCTCGGCGGAGCGCGGGACGTCGGGGCCGTCGAAGCCCACGACGAAGAGTTGACCCAGGGGAAGGCGCTTCATGCCTGGCCTTGTCGCCCACTCGGGGCCCGCACGGAAGCACGCCGACACCGGAGCCCGCCTACATGTCGCCTGTGTCTGCGCAGACGCGGCCGGGTCGCCCCAGACACGCCAAGGTTGGGCGCAGCGACACCCGTGGCGTGCGAGGGCGCACAGACCCACAATTCCTCACCTGGGCCGGTCCGCGCCCGGATGCGACGACGCCGCGAAAGGCGTTCTGAGCCGCGCTGGCACGAAGCCCGCAATGACTCGCCGTGCAACCGCAGAGGGAGACCACCATGCCGCACACCAAGCCCCGCCAGACCATCCGCACCACCATCGCCGAGCTGGCCGCCGCCTACTACGACGCCGCCCTCGCTGAGGTGAAGGACGAGCGCGTTGCGGCGCGCATCGCCGACGAGATGTTGAAAGAGACCCTCCGTCGACGACGCTGAGGCCTGCGCGCTCCTGCTGGCTCGACCGGGGATCGCTCGTCCCTGGCTCGGCCACAGGGAGCGATCAGGGATTCCCTGGTTTCCCTGAGAGGCGATGAGCAGCGACGGCGCGCAGATCGTTGACGTCGACGGCAGTGGATGCCTAAGCCCTCGGCTCCCTCGATCCCGGGACACCGAGCATGAGCAGCGCCGTGGAAACGAAGAAACCAGCCGCAGATTGGGACGCGATCCGCAGCCAACAGCGCGCGCGCCTGCTCAAGGTCAGCGAGGCCGCCTTCTCCGGCGGTGGCAAAGAACGCATCGACAAACAACACAAGCAGGGAAAGCTCACCGCTCGCGAGCGCATCGACATCCTGCTCGACCCCGGCTCCTTCGTCGAAGTCGACCGCCTGCGCATCCACCGCTCCCTCGATTTCGGCATGGAAAAGACCCACCCCGCCGGCGACGGCATGGTGACCGGCTATGGCCAAATCGAAGGCCGGCACGTGATGGTCTACGCCCAGGACTTCACCGTCTTCGGCGGTTCCATGAGCGAAGTGGCCGCGCAGAAAATCTGCAAAATCTACACAATGGCAATGAAGGTCGGCGCTCCAGTCATTGGACTGTGCGACTCCGGCGGCGCGCGCATCCAAGAGGGAGTCGCCTCTCTCGCGGGCTACGCCGATATCTTTTGCGCCAACACCCTGGCCTCCGGCGTCATCCCCCAGCTCTCGGTCATCATGGGACCCTGCGCTGGCGGCGCCGTCTACTCTCCTGCTTTGACCGACTTCGTTGTGATGGTCAAAGATACATCATATATGTTCTTGACCGGACCTGATGTCATCAAGCAGGTCACCCACGAAGACGTCACCATGGAGCAGCTGGGTGGCGCCATGACCCACTCCACGCGCAGCGGTGTGGCCCACTTCGCCGTCGACGACGACACCCGGGCCATCGCCACGGTGCGCGAGCTCTTGGGCTTCATGCCCTCGAACAATTCCGAGGAGCCGCCGCAGCGCCCGGTCAACGACGACCCCGAGCGCAAAGACGACGCGCTCAAGACGGCCATCCCTAGCAATCCCAACAAGCCCTACGACGTCCGCGACGTCATCAAGCCCATCGTCGACGACCGCCACTTCTTCGAGGTGCAGGCCCACTTCGCCGCCAACATGGTCGTCGGTTTTGCCCGCATGATGGGCCAGTCCGTCGGCATCGTGGCCAACCAGCCCCAGGTCATGGCCGGGGCCATCGACATCGACGCCTCCGACAAGGCCGCGCGCTTCGTGCGCTTTTGCGATTCCTTCAACATCCCGATCATCACCCTCGTCGACGTCCCCGGCTTCCTCCCCGGCACCCAGCAAGAGCTCGGCGGCGTCATCCGCCATGGGGCCAAGCTGCTCTATGCCTACGCCGAAGCCACGGTGCCCAAGATGACCGTGATCCTGCGCAAGGCCTACGGCGGCGCCTACTGCGTCATGGCGCCCAAGCACCTGCGCACCGACGTCAACTTCGCCTTGCCGACGGCCGAGATCGCGGTGATGGGTGCCGCCGGAGCCGTCGCCATCGTCATGCGCGAAGAGCTCAACAAGGCCCCCAACAAAGACGCCAAGCTCAAAGAGCTCACCGCCGACTACGCCGACAAATTCCAGAACCCCTACAAGGCCGCCGAGCTGGGCTACATCGACGAGGTCATCTTCCCCGAAGACATGCGCCCCCGCCTTTGTCAGGGGCTCACGCTCCTGCGCAACAAGCGCGATGAGTTGCCGCCGAAGAAGCACGGCAACATTCCGCTGTGAGCATGCCGCTCATCACGACTGGACCGCGGCTGGCCGTCGTCACGGGCGCGTCCTCGGGCATCGGTCGGGCCACCGCTCTACATTTCGCCAAGGCCGGCGTCGTCGTCGTCGCTGTCGCCCGCACGCGCTCGGCGCTGGAGGCCCTGGCGAAAGAGGCACCCGAGGGCAAGATCGTGATCGAGGTCTGCGATGCCTCCCAGGCCGACGAGGTCAGCGCCATGGCTGCTCGCGTGAAGGCGGCCCACCACGTGCCCGATGTGATCGTGAATTGTGCCGGGCTGGGCAGCTGGAAATACCTCGAGGACACGTCGTCGTCGGAGCTGCACGCGATGATGGGCGCGCCCTTTCTTGCCGCCGCTCATGTCACCGGGGCCTTCTTGGGATCGATGATCGAGTGCCGGAGCGGCGCCGTCTTGCACGTGGGATCGCCGGCGGCCTTTCAACCCTGGGCGGGCAGCACCGCCTACGCCTGCTCGCGCTTTGCTCTGCGCGGCTTGCACGAGGCCCTGCGCATCGACCTCATCGGCACGGGGGTGACGACATCCCACGTGGTCTTCGGCGAAGTGACGTCGTCGTATTTCGACAACAACCCGGGCAGTCGCGAGCACCTGCCCAGCGTGGGCACCCTCATTCCCAAGATGACGCCAGAGCAGTGCGCGGCGGTGCTGTGGCAGACGGCGCTGCACCCCCGCAGCGAGGTGTTTGCGCCCTTCTTGTTGCGGGCCTTCTTCTGGGTGCAGCAGTGGATGCCCTGGTTGTTCCGTTTTCTCGTCGTCAAGACCGGTCGCATGCGCGCGCCGCCGGCCAAGCTTCTCAAGCCATGAGCTTGATCCGGGGCTGAGAGCGAGAGCGGTCCTTGTCCGTCGTCGTCGCCTCTGGCATCGCAGCGGCCATGAGCGCCTCGACAGCAGCAGCGACCCTGTCCGACAGCACCAAAGCCGCCATCGCCGTCGAGGTGGCGCGCTACCCCCACAAGAAAACGGCGCTGCTGCCCTCGCTGAAGTTGGCCCAAGCGCAGCTCGGCTGGCTCTCGAGAGACACCCTGGCCCAGGTCGCCGACCTCGTCGGACTTCCCCACAGCCACGCCGTCGAATTGGCCACCTTTTATTCCATGCTCTTCACCGAGCCGGTGGCCCCGGTGCGGGTCGAGTTCTGCATCCAGCTGCCCTGCGCGCTGGTCGGCGCCGAAGAGGCCCTGAGCAAGACCGCCGCGCTGCTCGACGTCGCAATCGCTGGCAAACACGGCATGCGCCATGGCCACACCGCCGATCACCAAATCGAGCTGCACGGCACGGTCGAGTGCTTCGGCTCCTGCCACCGCGCGCCCATGTGCCGCGTCGGCGTCGACTACGTCGAAAACCTCAAGACCGACGACGATGTGAAAAAGCTGGTCGCCGATCTCAAGAGCCGCGCCGCCGCCTCGAAGAGCTGATCCTCATCCCTCCTTTGCTGATCACGGCTTTCAGGTCGGCCTGTGCGTCCTTCCCGCCGGATCGGATCGGAAGCGCCCGACCTGGCGTCGAGCGGCGGCCAGCGTCTGCTGTGAAAACAACGTCGGATAGAATGCCAAAGAGATGACACTGAAAATGCCGACTTCCATAAAAATCAAAATTCCAAGGTGAACGCCGATACCGACGACGGCGAAGGCCGGGCGCAGAGATCTCTTGAAGAGAACGACGACGAAGGAGACCTCCCAGGTGATGGTGAGCGCCGTCAGCAGGGAGAAGGGGATCGCGAGCCATCCGCCGGCATCGCCGATCAGGTGTGGAAATCGTGCCCAATGCGGACTTTGCAGAATCTGATAGAGGGCTGAGAATCCGTCGAAGGGCGTCCAGGCCATCGACACCAGTTTCTGCACGCCCGTGCTCGTGTAGACGATGCAGAGCTGGGCTGCGGCCAGCTGACGGGGCCAGGCGGCGATGGGGCTGGGGTCGATCCAGCTCGGCTGGTGGTGTCGGGTGCGCCATCGACAGTCCAGCGAGAGGGTGGCGGTGATGTCGCCCAGCAAGAGCAGCAGCAGAGCATTGCCGAGCAGAGCGTCGCCGGCGCCGGAGACGTCCATGTTTTGCGAGAGGGCAATGCGGGTGGCGACGGCAGCGACGAGCACGGGCAGGCGTCCAAACAGACCCACCACCATCAGCAGCCCGCACAGGGCCGAGATCCACAACAACGGGAAAATGACCTCGGGGATGGCGCCGCCGAAGAGGTCGGCGCCCCAGCTGCCCGCGAGGTTGCGGTAGCCACCCGAGGAGCGTTCGACAAAGGCAAAGCCGACGACGTCGCGACCCACCCGGGTGAGCAGCAGGGGCACGATCAACCAAAGCAAGGAGCAGCCGACGCCGATGCGAAACAGGGCCAGGGGCACCGGTGACTCGGTGCGCGAGGTCAAGGCCGCCAGACGCTCGAAGGCCTGCCGCAGACGCGGGATCATGGTCGGGTCTCGGTGCTGGGCCTGGCCTGCTGACCGCGCACCACGCGCACCGTGCGGGTATTCTTGTCAGGTGCTTTTTTCTCGATCTTCCAGGGATGTTCCACCTGAAATTGAATCTGAGAACAATGCACCTCTTTCAACGTCGGCACCTGCTGCTCCAGCCGCCGCTCGAACCAGCTGCAGACGTCCTGAAACAGCGTGGCCCGCTCGGACCAGGAGGTCTGAAACAGCGCGCGACGCACGCGATGCTCGTCGAGAAAAGCCGGATCGACCAGGTCGGGGCGCTCGTGGCTCTGGCCGAGGGTGAAGACGGGTTCAGTGACGCCGTCGTCGTGCACCAGCTCGAGCTGGAAGCGCTGGGGAAAGCGATCCGGCGCCGTAAACATATACCATCCCTGGGGAGCACCGATGGCTCTCAGATAGGCAGAAAATGGCATGACGATGCTGTTGCGCGCGACGCTCCAACGACGCCCGGTCTCAAAGGCGAAGTCGGTGAGCTCTCTTTCGTCGATGCGAACGCCGACGCTGTTGAGGCGCTGCTGCCAGCCCCGGATCTCGGCCTTGACGCTGGGCTTTTCCCATTGCTTCTTCGAGGGGCTGCGCACGGGTGCCGGACAGGCGACGACGACGATGGCGCTGATGTGCAGCAGCAGCAGCAGCAGCCGCAAGCGCGGCCACTGAGGGTGCGACCAGAGGGGCGCGAGCCGTCGCTGGAGGGGCCGAAAGGGATCCACGCCTTGGTGTCTGCTGCGCAAGCCGCCCCCGCAACCGCGTCGGCGAACCAGGGAACCCGCCGGACCGTATGCTTCGGCATGGCTCCCGCGTTGCTTTCTCTGTCGCTGCTCGCTGGCTTCGTGACCGATCACGTGGACTACGGCCCCGATCCCAAGCAAAAAATCGATGTCACTCGCAAAGACGGCGCCGTCGCCTTGCCCGTCGTCGTCTTCTTGCATGGGGGCGTCTGGCAAACAGGTGATCGCAGCCAGTACCAACATGTCGGCCTGGCCTTGGCGGCCCGCGGGTTCGTCGCCGTCACGGCGTCTTATCGCCTGGCGCCGCAGCACCGCTGGCCCGCGCAGATCGACGACGCCGCGGCGATCTTCGCCCTGGTGAAAAAGCAGGCGACGTCGTGGGGCGGCGATCCCAAGAAGGTCTTTCTCCTCGGTCATTCCGCGGGCGGACAGCTCGCCATGCTCCTGCTTTATGACCCCCAGCAGCTTGCCAAACACCAGCTCTCACCCAAAGACGTCGCCGGCGTCGTCGTGCTCTCGGGCGTGTTCGATTTGCGCTCCCCCCTCGACGAAGGCCAAGACGACGGCGGCCGCGCCCGCTTCATCGACCCGGTCTTTGGCCGGGACGTCAAGACCCTGAGGGCCGCCTCCCCCGTCGACGTTGCCCAAAAGACCGGCACTCCGCTCTTGTTCATCACCAGCACCAACGACTACGCCGCCATGCGCGCCCAGACCGAGCAGATGGCGCGGGTTTTGGCGGTGCTGGGAGAAAAGGTGCCCGTCGTCGTCGTCGACGGTCCGGATCACTTCGCTTTGGTGACCGAGATCGGCGCGCCCGGTGATCGGGTCACCGAGGAGATCACGCGCTTTCTCCGTCGCTGACTCAGTCGCCGGGGGCGATGGCCACGCGGCGGGCGCGGCGCTCGATGTCGATGGGGCCAGCGCCCACGGCAAAAGGCGCGTCGGCGGCGTCGGCGTCGTAGGCGCGGACTTCTTCGAGGCTGACGTCGAGGAATCCGGCAGGCAGGCGGGCCGAGCCATCGTTTTCCACCCAGAAGAAGACGACGCCGCCGTCGAGATCGCGCAGGGTCAGGCGCAACAAGGCCGCGTCGATGGCGGGGATGATGACGCTGACGTCGCCGTCATCGGGCACGTCGCGCAAGAGGAAGGCCCCCTCGGGAGCCGGCAGCAAGGGGCCGATGTCGACGATGGGGGCCAAGGCAAAACCCGGCGCGCTGAAGCGGGCACGCGAGACCAAGCGCGGGTCGTCGAAAACGGCGCTGACGACGACGACGCGAGGGGCGGTCTGCAGCGACTGCGAGCCGGGGATCACTTTGAGGGGCTCGGGCAAGAGCACGTCTTCGAAGCCCAGCGCACCTCTCACCACACCGGTGCCCGCGATCAAGAAACGGCCGGGCAGGGCGAAGCCGACGACGACGAAGGCGCGTTCGTTCGATCCCTCGGGGGGAGCCGCAATGATGCTGGTGCGTTCGCGAGGTGGTCCGGCGGGCCGGGCATCGATCTCTGCGGCGTTGTCGAAGTCGGGGACGAGCTCGGTGGTGTCGCCGTCGCCGTCGCGGTCCCCTTGGTCGCTGACCAGGGCGGTGGCCTCGACGACGCCGGCGGCGATGATGGCGCTGTCCATGGTCTCGCTGGTCTCGGCGAAGTCCAAAGCGGTGCCCACGGGATCGCCAGCGAGGGCAAAGGCGACGAGGTCGGCTTGCTCGCGCCGATCTTCCCAAGCGGTCACGAAAGCCGGACCGGCGGCAACGGCGACCTCGGCCTGGGCGCGGATGATCTGATCACCGACCAGGGGCACGGTGGCGCTCAAGGTCATCGCCGACGACAAAGCGATGGGCAGCGCGCCGACGACCGGGAGCTCGACCTGGCTCTGGGTCACCTCGCCAAAGATGCTCAGCAGGGACACATCTTTGGCGTCGTTCAGGGCCGGCAACACAAAACCAATGCCGACCGGACCGACTTCGTCGCCGGTGGAGGTGACGGTCACGCGCACGGCAGCAGCGACGTCGGGGGTGGGCGTCGGGGGCAGCACCACCCGCAACGTCGTGGCGACGTCGTCGAGGGGCACGATGGTGGTGCGGTTGCCGAAGCGGGCGACGACCAGTGCTCCCCCAGCAGCCGCGGGCGGCCGGGGATCGAAGGTCACCAGGCCGCCGGCGTCGGTGGTGCCAACGACCCCCGCGGCGTCGACGTCGACGTCGGTGACGGGGTTGCCGTCTTCTTCGGTGACGACGACCGACAAGGGTGCGGTGGTGTCATGGATGATCAAGTTGACGGTGGTGTTGGCAAATTCCAGCGAAGCCAGACCGGCGGCGTCGGCGCTGACCCGGGTGAGGTTGTCGAGGGAAGAGACGATGGTGACTGCCCCAATGGGGTTGGCGCGCACGGCTCCAGCAACGGCAGCGCCGACGACGTCGAAGCCCTGGGCCTGCAGCGCGAGCTCCTCGCCGACAAAGACCACGCGGGTGCAGCTCGCCGGCGCATTCTGCGCGGGACAGGCTCCAAAGGCGTCGGCAACGACGACGAAAGCGGCGGTGCCGGCGGTGGCGGCGTCGATGCAGCGCAGATCGCTGCAGATGCGACCGTTGCCGCAGTCGACGTCGGCGCGGCAGGCCGGTTTGGAAACGCAGCGCGTGCCGATGCACTCGTCATCGACATCGGCGCAGTCGTCGTCGACGAAGCAACTCTCGGCGGGGCGGCAGTGGCGATCGAGGCAGAGGGCCCCGAGCCCACACTCGCTGTCGGCCCGGCACCCTTCGCGTTCGGCGCAGCGGACGGGGGTCGCGGCGATGTCACAAAAGAGATTGGCATCGAAGCAGTCGTCGTCTTCGACGCAGGCCGTGAAGTTGGCGCAGCGGCCAGCGTCGCAAAAGAGGGTGTCGTCGTCGCAGTCGGCGTCTTCGGCGCACTCGGGATCGAGGCAGGCGCCGTCTTGGCAAATGCCGCCGGTGAGGCAGGTGAAGTCGCCCAGGCAGCGTTGCTCGCAGCGTCCGGCCACGCAGGTTTGCAAGCCGAAGCCGCCGACGACGTCGCCCGCGGCGCAGTCGGCGTCGCTGAAGCAGGGATCGCGGCAGAGATTGCCGATGCAAAGCTGGTCTGCGCAGCCGTTGTCGTTGAGGCAGAGCTGTCCGTCGGCACATTGGCCCCCCACGCAGATGCGGGCGCCGCATTGAAGGTCGAAGTCGCAGGCGGCGAAGGCGCATTGTCCCTCGACGCAGACCCGCCCCGAGGCGTCGCCTTCGAGCTCGCACTCGGCATCTTCGAGGCAAGGTGGCGGAGGCGGCGGGGGAGGATCGGCGCAGACGCCGTCGTCGTCACAGATCAGACCCGGTGCGCAAGGTTGCTCGCTGCAGTCTTCCCCCTTGAGGGCGAAGGGTGCGCAAGCAGCCTGCAACGCACACACGAGGCTGGCGACGAGGAAGCGTCCCGACGGGCCAAAGCTCATGGCAACACCTGCAGCGAAGGGGTCAACAACACCGCAGGCTCGCGGGCCCAGAGCTTGGCGAGGGCGCGCGCATCGGGCAGGCCAGGCTTCGACGTCGACGCCGACCCCCGCCCCGGGTCTTCGGAGGAGTCGCCGCTGTCGGAGTCCAGCAGCGCCAGCAGCTCTTCGAGCGGCTTCTTGCGGGCCGGGAAATCCTTGATCTCGAGCTTGGCGTCGGCTGCTTTGCCCAGCTTCGCGCGCACCAAACCCAAGGCCACCGGAAAGCCACCAAGCTCGTCGACCAGGCCACGCTCTTTGCCGTCGGTGCCACTCCAGATGCGACCGCGGGCCACGGGCTCGATCTCTTCGAAGGTCTTTTGCCGTCCGGTGGCAACCTTGGTCACGAAGGAATGATAGATATCGTCTACGAGGTCGTTGAGCTTCTTCTTAGCCTCTTCACTGTATGGTGTGTCATTCGAAAAGAACGAAACATCTTTGTCACCAACGGCCAGGGTCTCGAAGTTGACGCCGAGCTGCTCCCACATCTTGGTGGTGACGAATTTGCCAGCAAAGACGCCGATGCTGCCGGTGATGGTGCCCGGCTGGGCCACGATGGCGTCGGCGTTCATGGCGATGTAGTAGCCGCCGCTGCCGGCGACGTTGCTCATGCTGGCGATGACCGGCTTCTTCTTGGCGCGGGCCTGCTGCACTTCATGGGCGATGGCCTCCGACGCCGTCACCGAGCCACCGGGAGAGTCGATGCGCAAGACGATGGCTTTGACGTCGTCGTCGTTGGCGGCGTCGCGCAGGGCGGCGCAGACGGTGTCGCTGCCGACGGACTCGTTGCCCGAGATGGGATCGGCGTTGCTCTTGCCGCGCGAGATCTGGCCCACAGCGGTGATGACGGCCACGACGTCGCCGCCGTCGTAGGGAGATCCGGCTCTCTCGAAGTACTTTGAAAGCCACAAGAGCTTGGCCCCTTCACCGGCCTTGGCCTTGACCGCGGAGATGACGTCGTCGCGATAGCCCAGCCTGTCGACCAGTTTGCGCTCGAGGGCCTGCTGGTCGGAGAAGGGCCCCGCTCCGAGGAGAATGCCCACCGCCGTGGCGTCGCCGAGAGCAGGGCGGGCTGCGGCGATGTCTTTGGTGATGGTGTCTTGCACCGAGCTCAGCAGGCGCAGTGTCGCTTCCTTGTGAAATTCAGTGAATGATTGTTCGCTGAAGGTATTGGGGAAGTTTTTATATTCCTTGCGGGCGGCAAACTCGGGCTGCACCCCGAGCTTCTGCAGGGCGTCGCGGGCGAACATGCCCTCGCTGGCGAGGGGCGCGAGGGAGACTTCGCCGGTGGGCATCAACCAGATCTCGTCGAAGGCCGAAGCGACGTAGTAGCCGCCGGTGCCGGGAGACAGCTCGCCGAAGCTCTCGGAGTGGGCGAAGGCGAACTTGCCGGACTTGCGAAAAGCGATGACGGCGTCGCGTACTTCTTGGCCCGTGGCGAGGCCGTGGCTGGCGCCACCGATGCGGGCGTAGAGCCCCTTGACCTTGGGGTCCCCGGCGGCCTTCTCCAGGGCAAACACCAGATCCCGGGTCGTCATCGGCGCCGAATTGCCGAGCAGCGACCCCCCGCCCCCGCTCTCGCCGATGGGAGCCTCGAGATCGAGCTCCAGCACGGTGACGTCGTCGACGCTGCCTCTTCCTCCCATCACGCACAGCGGAACGCACATCCCGACGGGCACCAGCAGCAAGAGCAGCAGCAGCAGTGGACCGCGCGATTTCTTCTTGGGTGCGAAAGGCGTCGTCGTCGAAGGGGGCGTCGCCAAGGGGGAGTCGGACATGGGCCGGACGCTACCAGCCGCGCCGCCAAGCACCAGCGACCAGGTGCGGCTCAGGCGCGCAGAGAGGGCAGCCCCAGGGTGCCGACGAAGGCTGCGACCAGCGCGTCGCTGTCAGTTGCGCACGAGACGGTGTCGATGCGGTTGAGGGCCTCCGACACCTCGTCGGCACCGCTCGGACGCTGGGCGGGATCTTTGGACAACAAGGCCATCACCAATTCGTCGAGGGCGGCGACCGCGGGATCGTTGCGCACGCGCGAGGGCGGCAGCGGCGTGAGGTTGCCGATGGCTTCGAAGAGCTCAATATCGCTGCCGCCGACGAAGGGCAGCGCGCCGGTGAGCAAGAGGTAGAGGGTCGAGCCCAAAGCAAAGAGATCGGAGCGGTGATCGACGACGCCGCCGCGCAATTGTTCCGGCGATAAGAAGCTGATCTTGCCCTTGAGCACGCCGGCATTGGTGGTGCGCGCCGCCAAGATGCCGTTCTTGCGACCCGGCGCCGAGCGGGCGACGCCGAAGTCCGCCAACTTCACCGCGCCATCGCGGCCCACCAAGATGTTCTGCGGGTTGACGTCGCGGTGCACCAGCAACAAAGGTTCGCTGGTCTTTGGATCGCAAGCCCGGTGCACCACCTGCAGAGCTTCGGCGACGCGGGAGACGACGGCAGCGGCGACGACGACAGGAATGGGGTGGTGTTGCGCCGCCGTGTGTAGGCGCAGGGCGGCCGACAGCGACGGACCATCGACCAATTCCAGCACGGCGAAGCAGGTCTCGTCGTCTTCGTCGAGGTCGAGCACGTCGACGATGCCCCGGTGGCGCAGCAGCGACATCAAGCGCACTTCGTCGACGAAGCTCTTCACGAAGTCTTCGTCGGCGGCGAGATGGGGATAGAGGCGCTTGAGCACCACCCGGCGATCCGCCGTTACCAAGCCCAAGGCCAACGACGCCGGCGTCTCGTCACCCGTGAGCGCGGCGCGGGCCACCAACACATCGGCCGTGCTGCCGCGAGCGATGCGGCCGAGCACTTCCCAGCCCGCCATGTGCCAAGTCCCGGCGTGGTGAGGAGGATTCATCCCGCGTCCGCTTGATGTTCGACCGCGTTCCGAGATGGAAAAGACGCGGGATGATGCGCGTGCAGCGGGCCCGCGGAACGCGGAGTTGGCGGGGGGCCCCGCGTCCGGCTCCGCCGGCGCGGGGGGAGGTCTGCATCAGCTGCATCAGACCTTTGAAAAGAGCATCCCCGACGGAGCTGAACGAGCCCGCTCCGCAGTCGAAGTTCAGCGAGATCGGGGATCATGGCGCCAAGGTACCCACAGTGGTGCCTGACGTCGACGACAGGCCCCAGAAATCCTCCGAAATTGATCGGTGAAGAACTGGCCGCCCGAAACGACGGCGTCGATGCTGGGCCTGCATGCGAGCAGACGTCGTCGATCTGGAGCACTGGCGCCGCGCCCATCGGCTCTGCCCGATCCTCGTCGATCGCTTCGGCGCCGCCTTCTTCGTCGTCGACGCCCGCACTGCGGCGCTCGATGAGGGGCGCCTGGCCCGCTGCACGGCGCTGGCGGCGGAATGGATCGAACGCCGATCGGGTCGCCACGTCGACGAAGCCTTCCACCAGCGCCTCTCGCGCATCGTCCGTGAGCTCGTCATCGAGAGACTCGCCGAGGGATCGGTCTCCCTGCGCTAGCTAGTCCGAATCTCCGGGCAGCTGGCGCTCCGACAGCTCCTGGCCCGGCAGCAAGGCCGCGTACAGCTGAGCAGCTTCGACCACGGCTTCCGCGTCGTCGACGCCGACGTCGACCCGGGTGTAGGTCGAGCGCCTCTTACCGGAGAGCTCGAGGGCGCAGGGCTGATCGCAGCACTTCAGGCAGTGCACGGCCTCGACCTTGAAAAGGTCCTTGAGGCCGCGCTCGCGGCGGATGCGCTTGATGGCCTCCAAGAGCGCTTCTCCCGTCGACGACCGCGACTGCTCGCAGCGCTCACACACCGAGAGCAGCACCCGACTCATGGTGGCTCAGGCTTCGGCTTGCTTCCGCGTCGCCTTCTTGGCGCTCTCGCTGGCCTTGAGGTGGTGGCCGTTACCATTGATGCTCTTTGCGCCCTTCTTGAACCCGCATTCGTCGGCGAGCTCGCGGGCCAGGTCGGTCTTTTCCCAGGTGAACTCGGGACGACCAAAATGCCCATAGGCCGCGGTGCGTTCGTAGCAAGGCTTCAAGAGCTTCAGGTGCTCGATGAGGCCCAGCGGACGCAAGGGGAAGAGCTTGCGAATGGCCTTTTCCATGCGCTCGGCCTCGACGACCTCGGTGCCGAAGCAGTCGACCATGACCGACACGGGCTCGGCGACGCCGATGGCGTAGGCGACCTGCACCTCACAGCGGCGAGCAAGACCGGCCGCGACGACGTTCTTGGCGACGTAGCGCGCCATGTAGGCCGCCGAGCGATCGACCTTGGAGGGATCTTTGCCCGAGAAGGCGCCGCCGCCGTGCCGACCCATGCCGCCGTAAGTGTCGACGATGATCTTGCGCCCGGTAATGCCGGCGTCGCCCATGGGACCGCCGACGACGAAGTTGCCGGTCGGGTTGATGAAGTACTTGGTCTGCTTGGTGAGCATCGGCTTGGGCAGAGCCTTGAGGATGACGTCGTCCATGACGGCTTCGCGCAGCTTGGTCAGGGAGGTGTCGGCGTCGTGCTGGGTCGAGACCACCACGGTGTCGATGAAGGCCGGGCGGCCGTCGACGTATTGGATGGTCACCTGGCTCTTGCCGTCGGGGCGCAGCCACTTGAGCGAGGAGCGTCGGGCCTCGGCCAGCCGGCGGGTGACGGCGTGGGCGTAGGCGATGGGCATGGGCATCAGCTCTGGGGTTTCGTCGACGGCGAAGCCGAACATCAGCCCTTGGTCGCCGGCCCCTTGCTCTTTCTTTTCTTTGCCGCGCTTGACCTTGTCGCCTTTGCCGATGTCGACGCCCATAGCGATGTCGGGGCTTTGTCCTTCGATGGCGTTGAGCACCGCGCAAGTGGTGCCGTCGAAGCCCTTGTCGGAGTGGTCGAAGCCGATGCGGTTGATGGTGCGCCGCACGATGCCGGGCACGTCGATGCGGGCGTTGGTGCGCACCTCGCCGGCGACCAGACACAGGCCGGTCTTGAAGAGGGTTTCGACGGCGATGCGCGCTTGGCCCGGGTGCTTTTCCGCGCCCAGAATGGCGTCGACGATGGCGTCGCTGACCTGGTCCGCCATTTTGTCCGGGTGACCCTCGGTGACCGACTCGGATGTGAACAAGGAGTTGCGCGCCATGACTTTTCGCTCCGCGAGGCCTCCAACGCGTCAGCGCGGGAAGCAATGAACAGTTCTGCCCGCAAGCAGCCAATCCACTGGCCGCGACCTCAGGCTCGTCCGCGGTAGGGCGGCGCCGACGACGTGTCAACGTTGCTTTGAGAGGCGGCAGGGCCTTCGGCTGCTACCGGGCCAGCCGGCAGTCACAGAGAAGCGATCCTGCGCGACCGCTCAGCGCAGGCCGGTCGCGTGACTGCGGGGCACGCGTTGCTCCGAGGCCATCTCGACGACCCGCGCGAGGCGCAAGAGCGTGTGCTCCTCGTAGGCGCGGCCCATCAGGTGAAACCCGACGGGCAAGCCTTTGGCGTCGAAGCCGCAGGGCACGCTGATGGCCGGGTAGCCGACGAGATTGCCAACCCGGATGAAGCGCATCAGGCCGTCGACGACGGGGAGGTTGCTGTCGCCGTCGGGCAGGGTGTCTTCGGGGATGGGCGGGGCCGTCGTCGCCGTGGTGGGCGAGGCGATGACGTCGACGCGCTGGAAGGTCTCGAGGGTCTCCTTGGTGATGGCGTGGCGGTGCCGCAGGGCGTGCACGTAGTCGAGCGCCGAGAAGCGCTGGGCGATGGCGAGGTTGGTGCGGGTGTCGTAGGCGAAGCGGGCGACGCCCTTGTCGATCTCGGTGCGCATGGCCGTGGCCATCTCGCTCAAGATGATGGTCGCGTGGGTCCACAAGACGCGGTTCAGATCCATGGGGGCGACTTCGACGACGACGCAGCCGCGGGCGCTCAGGGCTTTGATGCCTTCCTTGGTGCGGTTGACGACGTCTGGGTCGGCGTCTTCGAGCCAGGGCCAGCACACGCCGATGCGCAGTCCTTTGACGTCGAGGTTGGCGAAGTCCTGCAGCGAGGGCGACGGTTGG
The DNA here is from genome assembly GCA_023248635.1 of Myxococcales bacterium. GTDB lineage: Bacteria > Myxococcota > UBA727 > UBA727 > VGSZ01 > VGSZ01. The sequence continues at coordinate 26,190 of JAHFED010000038.1, read as the reverse complement.
GTGCGCGAGGAAATATCGTGGCCGTCGCTGCCGGCGATGACGGCGTAGGCGGCGGCGACGTCGGCGACGGTGCGGCCGAAGGGTCCCGCGTGGCCGGGGGTCCAACACAGCGGCGGAATGCCGGTCTCGGGGATGCGCCCGTGGGTGGCTTTGAGCCCGACGACGCCGCACAAGGCGGCGGGAATGCGGATGCTGCCGCCGCCGTCGGCCCCGATGCTGATCGGAGCCAAGCCCGCCGCCACCGTTGCCGCTGACGCCGACGACGACCCGCCTGTGATGCGGGTTTTGTCCCAGGGGTTGCGACACACGCCCCAGTGGGGGTTGAGCCCGATGGGATTGATGCCGATCTCGTTCATGTTGCCCTTGCCGACCAACAAGGCCCCGGCGGCGCGCAGGCGGGCGGCGATGGTGCAGTCGCTGGTCGCAATCTCGTTGCGCCACGAGGTGCCCAGGGTGGTCGCGTAGCCCTCGACGTCGAGCTCGTCCTTGATCACGAAGGGCACACCGTCGAGCACCGACAGGGCCTTTTTCGCGAGGTGGCGGGCAGCAGAGGCGGCGGCGTCTCTGGCCAGCTCCTCGGGCTTGCGAGCGATGAAGAAGCCCATGCCGTCGGCGGCGAAGCGTTGCACTGAGGCCTCGATGCGGGCGGCGACGTCGACGGGGGACGCACCCTCGCGGTAGGCGGCGACGAAGCGGGCCACGGTCTCTGGGCCCTCAGCACCGGCGGGAGAGGTCGCGTCGACGACGGCAGCGGCCATCTCTTGGGGCTTGCCGCCCTTGGGCAGGGGATCGGGATGAGGCAGGGGGAACTGAAGCGGGGGTACCGCACCCGGATCCTGGTCCCGAAAACGCACGAAGCCGCTGTCGGCCATGATCTTGGCGATGACGACGTCGCCCAGGGGGCTCTCGAGGGCGGCGACGAAGGCCTTCAGCGCCAGCCCCTTCACGCGCGGGGCTTTGACAGGATCACGGTGGTACTGGGACATCGAAGCCTCCGACGCAGCGGTGAAGCGACCCCAGGGCGCGATCGCAGGCTCCAGATGCCACATTTGCGCCGTGGCAGCGGCTCAAATCAGGAAGCACTTGAGCCATCAACAGCGGCCCAAACATCGACGGCTCGAGCGCTTCAGACACGCCTTCGACCCCGGCGGCTTCGGCTCAGCGCCGCGGGTATTTCACCAGCTCGCCGCGGTAGCTGCGCAGGGTGACGCTGTCGGCGTCGACGGCGACGACGGGGTCGAATCCCAGGGACGCCTTGCCCTTGCCCCCCGGGATGTCGATGACGAAAGTGGGAATCGACAACCCCGAGAGGTGGCCGCGCAAAGAAGCATAGAGGGCGCGGGCGTCGTCGATGGGCACCCGGAAGGCGTCGGTGCCGGGCGCGAGGTCGCACTGGTGCAAATAGTAGGGCCGCACCCGTCGACGGGTCAGCAGGCGGAAGAGGCGCAGCAGCGTGTCCCGGCTGTCGTTGACTCCGCGCAAGAGCACGGTCTGGTTCAGCACCGGCACCCCGCCGTCGATCAAGAGAGCGATTGCCACCTGTGTCGCCGTGGGATGTAGCTCTTTTTCGTGATTGAAATGGGACAACCAGTAGGTGACGGGTCCGTCGTCGTCGGGGTTTTTCAGCAGCGAAACCAATTCCGGGGTCACGCGCTGAGGGCAAAAAGCGAGCATGCGGCTGGCGATGCGAATGACATCGAGATGGGCGATGGCCCGCAGGCGCGCGAGCAGCAGGGCTACCCGGTCGTCGCCGAGCATCATGGCGTCGCCGCCCGAGACGATGACTTCGCGGACTTCTGGGTGTTCAGTGATGTATTGAAAAGCACGTTCCAGATGTTCCCATGAGGGCGTCGGCCCCTGTCCGACCAGGCGCTTGCGGGTGCAGAAGCGGCAGTAGGCGGCGCAGCGATCGGTGGCCAACAAGAGCACGCGGTCGGGGTAGCGGTGCACCAGGGCCGGCACCGCCTCAAGCTCTTCTTCACCGAGGGGATCGCGGCGGTCCCAGGGGGTCGGCAGGAATTCGGCGGCGCGGGGGATGACCTGCAGACGCAGGGGGTCGTTGACGTCGTCGGGATCGAGCAGCGCCAGGAAATGAGGGGTGACGCCCAAGGGCAGTCCGCCCTGGGCCTGCAGGTGGGCGAGGCCGCGCACTTCGTCGTCGCTGAGGCGCAGTCCGGCGGCGCGCAGGTCGGCGGCGGTGCGGGCGGCGTGCTTGAGCTGCAGGTGCCAATCAGCGACCGGCGCGGGGCTCGGATCCGGCGGAGCGTTGTCGACGACGTCCAGGCCCATGGGTCAAAGTCCGGCGATGAAGCCGTCGAGCTGGGCGGCAGCCGCCGTCCCCGGCACGAGGGAGCGCGCGCGTTCGGCCAGGGCCTTGGCGTGCTCGAGAAGGTGGTGTTGGCGGGCGAGCAGGGCCCCCGACACCAACGAAGAAACATCGCTGGAGCGCCGCAGCAGCAGCAGCCCGAGGTCGATCTCCTTGTCGCGGTTCTGGGCGGCGCCGATGTGGACCAGCTCGAGACAGACCTCCCCGCACGACGACGGCGGCGCGACTTCGGCGGCTGCGGTCAGGGTGGCGATGGCTTCGTCGGCGCGGTGCTCGACCAGAGCGATGCGGGCCTGCAGGCGTCGCGCCCGTACGGCCTGGTTGGGATCGAGCCCCGGCAGCTCGAGCACCTGCTGCAACAGGGCCTCGGCTTCGACGGTCTGGTCGGCGTCGGTCAGGGCGTCGGCGTAGAGCAAGGTGGTGTCGGGGTCGTCGGGAACCTGCTCGTGCAGGCTCTTGCCGAGCTCCACCGCCGCCGCCCGCTCGCCGATTTCAACGAGGATGCGCAACTGCAGCTGTCGGGGGGGCAGCGAGCTCGGTACCGCCGCGCAGACCCTCTCGAGGATGCCCAGGGCTTCGCCGTATTGGCGGCTCTCGACCAACATGTCGGCGAGGGCGAGGGGGGGGCTCACGAAGCCCGGCTGAAGCTGCCAGGCCATCTCGTAGAGAGTGCCGGCGCGCGCAGGATCGCCCTGGGAGAACAAGATCTGGCCCAATTGGAAGCGGGCGACAGCGTGGCTGGGCACGGCCCGCGCCACGGCGCTCAAGAGCTCCGCCCCTTGCGCCATGTCGCCGCGCGCGACGCGCACCAGGGCGTGGAGGTAGGCAACGCCGACGTCGCGGGGTTGCTGGGCGCGCACGCTGGCCACCCTCGCTTCGGCGCGAGCGATGTCGTTTTCGGCCAGGGCCAAAGCGGCGTCGCCGAGGGGGGGGGCATCAGCGCCAAGGATCGCGCGGGCGTCGTCGACCTTGCCGTCCATCAGCCAAGCGCGGGCCTGCAGCGTCCGTTTCACGCTCGCCGACAGGTCCATCTCTTTGGAGAGGCGCTCCAAAGCGGCTCCTGGCTGGGCCTCGCCCAAAAGCTGCTCGATCTCACCAGCGGCACCCGGCGCCAGCTCCAGCGCCCCGCTGTCGTCGTCGGCGGCGGCGGGGAGCAGCACGCCCCCGGGCAGCCCGCGCATGCGCCACCAGCGGACACTCTCGACTTCGACGTCTTTGGCGGGGCGGGGTGGGACCTTGAGCGTGAGGGGATCTCGGCGCGGCAGCGCCTTGGGATCCGCGGAGGCCGGTGCTGGGTCGAGCGCGGGGTCGCTGGGCGAGGGGACCGTCGCAATCATGTCGTCGGTGTCGGTCACCCGGCATTCTTGTCAGGGTTTCCCGTGCTTGTCTCCCTTTCCAGCCCGAGGACCAGGGGCCCTGCGACAGCGACGACGCAGCGCCCGGCTCTTTGCCAAAAATTTGGAGGGGGACTGCGGGCTCTCTATCGTCCGAGCCAAGATCACTCCACGGGAGTCGGCCATGCGCGCGCTACCTGTTTTCATCCTCTGCTCGTTGGCGGCGCCGGCGTCAGCCCAAGACTCAAACACCGCGCGCGCGGCGGCCGATCGCCTGGGTGCCGCCAGCAGCGACACCCCCGAAGCCCCCGAAGCCCCTGAAGCCGACGGCCCCGAACCCGGCTACGGCGGCGACGACAAAGGGGGCAATGAGGACAAAGACGATGCGTCGTCTTCGTCGGCCCCGGAGGTTCACACGGTGCAGCCCGGGGACACGCTGTGGAACTTGTCCCAGCGCTTCCTGAACAACCCTTGGTATTGGCCGAAGATCTGGTCCTACAACCAAGACCTCGACAACCCGAACTGGATCCACCCAGGCAACCAGATTCGCTTCTACCCCGGCGACGTTGCCATCGAGACCCCACCGCCCGCCAAGGAAGAAGAGGAGCCCGACTTCGAGGACATCCAAGGCGGCGGCTTCGAAGGCGACGACGTCGGCGACCGCTTCAAGAACGTCGGCGCCGACCGCCGGCGCCGCGATTTCTTCATTCCCAGCGACAAGCTCGACGAAGCCGGCCAGGTGCTGAATTCGCCCGAGGAAAAGCAGATGCTCTCGGCCAGCGATCGGGCTTACGTGAAGTTGAAAAAGCAGGGCAAGCCCGGCGACGTTTTGCAGATCTTTCGGGCCACGCGCGACCTGCGCCACCCTGTCACCGGCGCCAACCTCGGCAAGGTCGTGACCTTGCTGGGTGAGGTCCGGATCGATCTGCTCTCGCGCGAGCAAGCCTTGGGCACCATCGTCCAGAGCTGGGAGCCCATCGAGCGTGGCGACTTCGTGGCCGGGCTTCCCACCGACACTGACCAGGTCAGGGCCGTGGAAAACACGAAGGCCATCAAGGGCTACATCGTCGACGCCGGCCCCATCACCCTCAGCTACGTCGGCGACAACTACGTGGTGTTGCTCGACAAGGGCAGCAGCGATGGGGTGCAGGTCGGCAACTCTTTCGTCGTCGTGCGCGCCGGAGACCCCTTCACCAAGGAGTATTCCGGGCTCGCCGACGAGGACGTGGGCGAGATTCTCATCGTCGAGACCAGCAAGAACGTGTCGACGGGAATTCTGCTGCAGGCCAGCCGCGAGATCGTCCCGGGCGATCGCGCCGAGATGCGCGTGCGCTGAGCCGAACGTCTCGCACGCGGGTCGCTTGCTGAACGAGGAGCACACATGCCCTGCGCGCCGACGTTCGGGTGATCTGTCGTCGAGAAATCGCCCGACGCAGGCCTCTCGGTTGATTTTCCAGGGAGAAAAGCGCTGGGACTTTTTGGAGGCGGCGCTTTTTTTTCGGGAGAATTACCCGAAGTGATCCGCTCAGAAATTCGCACTGTAACGTCGTCACGTGCGTGTGACTTTCAAGCTCATGGCTGGCTCGTTGATCGGCTTGGCGCTGGTGCTCGGCGCCCTGGTGCTCATCCGGGCCGAGCGCGCAGCCTCGAACACCCGCGCGGAGATGATGGGTGAGCACCTCGCCCTGTCGAGGGCCCTGCGCATCGATGTGCTCGACGAATGGCAGACGGGCGGGAGGCCGGCGGCTTTTCAGCTCGTTCGTCGTCTGAGCCAGCGCCCCGGGCCCGACCTGAGTGCCTGGAACGCCTCGCAGTTGCCCGAAGACGTCGTCCCCAGCCTGCGCGCCGGCCGGGAGGTGCAGCACATCGAAGAACGCGATGGACACCGGGTGCTGGTCACCTGGTCCCCCCTGGCGCTCGAAGACGGCCTGCTGGGCAGCCTCCGCCTCGACGAACCCATCGCCGCCCCCGTCTACGTCGCCGGGCCGGTGGAGCGCGCTGGCGCCGTCGTGCTCATCGCCCTGCTGTTGGCCACGACTCTCGGCTCGATGATGGGGTGGTTTGCCGACGGAGAGCCGGTGCAGATCCTCGTCGACAAAGCGCGGCGGGTCGCCCGTGGTGACCTGGCCGGCGACATCCCGGTCACCGGCACCGATCCCTTTGGGGTGCTGGCCGTCGAGCTCAACGCCATGAGCCACAGCCTCGCCACCGCGCAGCAGGCCGTGCAGCAAGAAGCCGAAGACCGCCTGCGTGCCGTGAACAACCTCCGCCATGCCGAGCGCTTGTCGACGGTGGGCACGCTCGCGGCCGGTATCGCCCACGAGCTCGGTACCCCGCTCAACGTGGTGCTGGGGCGGGCGCAGATGATCGGCGACGCCGCCGACGTCGACGACGCTGCCCGCCAGGCCAAGGTCATCGACGAGCAAACCCGGCGGGTGATTCGCATCGTGCGTCAGCTGCTCGACTTCGCGCGCGCCGAGCAGCCCAACCGGGCCGACGTCGACCTCGGGGGCTTGGCCCGCAGCACCTGTGAGCTGCTCAAGACCATCGCCGCCGATCGCTCGGTGCGCTTGAGCGTCGAAGGCGACGACGCCCAACCCGTGCGGGCCCACATCGATGCCGCCCAGGTGCAGCAGGCCCTGACCAACCTGCTGGTCAACGCCATCCACGCCACACCCAAGAACAGCGATGTCGTCGTGCGGGTGCGCAGCCGGGTCACGCCGCAGGCGGAGTCGAATCTCGTTGAAGTCACGGCCAGTGGTGCCCACCAACTGCCGCCGCCGAAGACGAAGATCTTCGCCGCCTTCGACGTCGAAGATGAGGGTCCGGGCATCAGCGCCGAGCTGCGGGACAAGGTCTTTGCCCCCTTCTTCACCACCAAGCCCGCTGGCGAAGGCACCGGCCTGGGGCTCGCAGTGGCCTGGGGCATCGTCAAGGAAAACGGCGGCGCCATTGAGATCCTCAACCGCACGACGTCGTCGCCCTCGTCGTCGCCATGCTCTGGCGCCGAGGCGCCCTCCCCTTCTGCGCCGGGTTCTGGCGCGGTGTTCCGCATGCTCTTACCGGAGGTCACATGAACATGATGTCGCCAAACCAAGCCAACCAGGGTGGACGGGTTCTCATCGTCGAAGACGACACTGCCATGAGCGTGATGGTGAAGGAGATGTTGGTCCCGCGGGGGATCGAGATCGTCATCGCCGATCTCAAGCGCGACATCATCGAACAAGTGGACGCCGCCGACGTCGACGTCGTCTTGACCGATCTGCGCATGCCCGGACTCGACGGCAACGTCGTGTGCGAGCGGGTGTCGCAGGCGCGGCCCGATGTGCCGGTGATCGTCATGACTGGGTTTGGCAGCCTCGCCAGCGCCGTCGCTGCCCTGCGCGCCGGGGCCTGGGACTTCGTCACCAAGCCCATCGACCAGGCCCCGTTCATCGCCGCGCTGACCCGCGCCGTGAAGCACCGCCACCTCTCCGTCGAGGTGAAGCGGCTGCGCAAGACCAACGGCGGCGACGTCGGCGAGATCGGCGGCACCAGCGAAGGCATCCACCGCGTGCGCGAGCTGGTCGCCCAGGTCGCTGACCTCGACGTGCCCGTCCTCGTCACCGGCGAGCCCGGCACCGGCAAAGAGCTGGTCGCCCGCGCGCTGCACCGATCTTCAAGGCGCGCCGAAGGCCCCTTCGTCGTCGTCCACTGCGCCGCCGTGCCGGCCGAGCACCTCGAAGAGCAGCTCTTTGGTGAACGCGGCGCCTGGGCCCAGTCCGCCGGTGGAACACTCTTCATCGACGAGATCGGCGAGCTGCCCAAGCCCCTGCAACCCAAGCTGCTGCAGGCCCTGCAGGAGCGCACCCGGGCGTCGTTGGCGGCGTCGTCGTCGCCGGCGACGGGGACCAAGGTGCCCCGTCCCGATGGCGTCGTCGTCGCCACCGACAAAGATCTCGAGGACCTCATCCACGAGGGTGCCTTCCGCGAAGACCTCGCCTCGCGCCTCAACGTCGTGCACGTGCACCTGCCCCCCCTGCGGGCGCGCGGCGACGACCTGCTGCGCCTGGCCCAGCGCTTTGTCTCTGAGGCCGCCACGCGCATGCAGCGGCCGGTGCAGGGGTTGTCGCCGACGGCGGCGGCGGCGCTGTCGGCCTATCCCTGGCCGGGCAATGTGCGGGAGCTGCAAAACGCCATGGAGCGCGCGGTGGCCCTGGCCAAATACGAAAACATCGGCGTCGACGACCTGCCGGAGAAGGTGACCCGTCCCCAGCGTCCGTCGCCGATGCCCGCGCCCGAGTTGCTGAGCCTCGACGAGGTCGAAAGGCGTCACGTCGTCGGCGTCTTCGAGGCCATGGGTGGCAACCGCAGAAAGACCACTGAGGTGCTCGGCATCGATCCCAAGACGCTCTACCGCAAGCTGCTGAGCTGGGGGATCACCTCGCGGCACGAGTAGTGGGCGGCGAAGCTCCAAAGCAACGAACCGCCTCCCAAGGGGAGGCGGTTCGTTTTTTCATCCAAGCCGTGAATCAACGCGAGAGCTCATGATGACTTGATCCGGACTCGCGGGTGATCATGATTGCTGCTCAAGATGCTCGCGGTGTCTCCGAGCAGAGCCAATCCCGCGGCGTGTGCAGCACCGCGAGCAGGGCCGCTTCGGGTGAGCCAACAGCCGGGTGGTGGTCGTACTCCCAGCGCGCCGTCAGGGGCAGCGACATCAAGATGCTCTCGGTGCGGCCGCCGGTCTTCAAGCCGAACACGGTGCCGCGGTCATAGACAAGGTTGAATTCGACGTAGCGACCGCGGCGAATCTGTTGCCAGTTTTTCTCCAGATCGCTGTACGCTTGATTTCCGCGCTTTTCGATGATAGGAACATAGGCTGGAATCACACTGTGGATCATATCTTTGACAAAAGACAGCAACTGAGTCGGTGTGCGATCTCGGAGGTCGTCGAAGAAGATGCCACCGACACCGCGCCGTTCTTCGCGGTGCTTGATGAAAAAGTAATCGTCGCACCACTTTTTGTATCTGCCGTAAAATGATGGATCCGCACGATCGCAGGCCTGCTGCAGGGTGCGATGAAAGTGGATGACGTCTTCGTCGTATAGATAGCTGGGCGTAAGATCGGCGCCGCCGCCGAACCACCAGCTGCCGGGAACCGAGCCGTCGCCGCGCTCGAAGTAGCGCACGTTGGCGTGCATCGTGGGCGCGTGGGGATTGCGCGGGTGAAAGACCAGACTGATGCCGGCGGCGAAAAAAGTGCGCGGGAAGTCCGCCGGCAGGCCCTGTCCACCGCCCATCTGGGCGACGGCCTCTTTGGAAAGCTCGCCGTGCACCATCGAGACGCCGCAGCCGGCCTTTTCGAAGACGGCGCCGTCTTGCAGCACGCGCGAGCGTCCGCCGCCGCCCTCGGGCCTGGTCCAATGGTCTTCGTGGAAGCGGCCGCGACCATCGAGCTGCTCGATCGACGTCGTCAACGCGTCTTGGGCCGCCTGGATCATCTCGCTCATGGCTGTGCGCATCGGCTCTCCCTTCAGACGTAGGGCGTGGGGTCGTTGACGCCGGCGTCGCTGAACCCTTGTTTGCGGATCAAACAGCTGTCGCAGACGGCGCAGGCGCGGACTTTGAGCCGTGCCAGCGGCTCAAGCGTCGGCGCTGCGGGTTGCGGGTCGTAGCAAGACCAGGTGAGGCCGTAGTCGACGTGCAGGCGCGTGCCCTCGCTGATGATCTGGGCCTTGCTCAAGCTCACCAGCGGGGCTTGGATGCGGATGCGGCCGTCGACGTCGTTGGCCTCGATGCCGATGCGGGTGGCGAGGTTGGCCAGGGTCTGAAAGGCCGCGAGGTACTCCGGGCGGCAATCGGGATAGCCGGAGTAGTCGACGGCGTTGACGCCGACGAAGATGTCGCGGGCGCCTTCGACTTCGGCGAGGGCCAGCGCAAAGCTCAGAAAGATCGTGTTGCGCGCCGGCACGTAGGTCACCGGGATGCCCGACTGCATCTCGCGGCTGCTGCGCCCCTGGGGAACCGCAATGCCGTCGTCGGTGAGGGCCGAGCCGCCAAAAGCCCGCAGATCGACGTCGACGACGCGGTGGCTGTGCGCTCCGAGGCTTTGGCACACGGCGGCTGCGGCTTGCAGCTCGATGGCGTGGCGCTGGCCATAGCGAAAGGAGATCGCATGACACCGAAATCCGCGTTCGTTCGCAATGGCGAGTACAGTCGCAGAATCGAGTCCACCGGAAACCAAGACGACAGCCGATCTTCGTTCCATGGTCAGTCCGCCGTACCCACGCCCATGGCTTCGGCCGTCTCCAGCGCCATCAAGCGGTAGCTCTCGATGACGAAATAGAGCCAGGTGGCGTCGTCGCTGCCGCTCTCGGTGGCGAGCCCGGTGAGGCCGTCGAGGGTCTTTTGCCAGGCCGACTGCAGCGTCGACGCGTCCCAATGGCCGGTCAGGATTGGCGTGCCACGGATATCGCGAGCGTCTTTTTCCGCATCCAAGAAATCATCGAGAACTTGGACAAAATAAGAGACATCATACATCCATTGCCGCGCCCGCTCACCAGCGAAGCGCCACACCGGAAAGATGAGGCCGTCGATGGTGCCGAGCACCCCCGGCATGCGCCAGCAGTTGCCCGAGGGATCGGGAACCTTGGTCATAGCCTTGACTTCGGCGTCGACGTAATCGCGCAGGCTTCGAATCACCCGATCGAATTCCCGGCGGTCGTCGGCGTCGTGAATGCCCGCCGACATCTCTTCGTGCAGCGCTCGCACCAAGCGGAAGGCCCCAGCATGGGCAACGTCGTCGTCGGGGGCCCAGCTGCCGTCGAGCAGTCCGTGCATGCGCCGCCCGCGCTCGATGGGATCGACACCGTCGAGGCAGTGGTCGTAGACATGATCGATGGTGGCGATGAAGGCCCCGATCTGCAGGATGCGCCTCTCGGTGGTCTCTGGCAGCAGCAGCGAGACCAAGCGCACCGTCGCACCCGATAACGACGACAAAGCCTGGGCCTGTAGCCCCAACCCCGATCCCACGCTGCGCGCGAGCGCCACCGGCCAGGGCGGATGCTGGGCCGAGAAGAGCACTGTGTAGGGCGCCGTCGCGTAGAGGTTGCAGGTGAGGAAACGCAGCTTGATCCCCGCGCGTTCCTGCAGGCTGCCGGGCCAGTGCTTCTCGATGAGTGGCTGCACGTAGCGCGCATGCTTCGAAAAGACGACGTCGCGCACGCCATTGGGAAAGGCACGCAGCTGCGCGTCGGGTCGGCCCATGGTCTGACGCACCACCTCGACCCGCTCCGCCTCGCTCAAACCCAGAGCCCCCGACGGCTGGCCCGTGGGCGGCGAGGCGCTCACCAGCGACTGCGGCGACGGCGGCTGCGGGTCTTTGACGACGGCGACCATGGCCAGCGGGTAGCCGGAGCGTGCGAGCAGCGATAGTGCCCTCTCCGCTCCACGGTGGGCGGGGTCGAGGGTGCTCCGTCTTGCCCGTCGCTCGGGGGCGCGGCGTGCCCTCACGGGGGCTCGTCCTCCGCGCCCCTAGCGTCGCGGTTTCTTCGCCGCCGCTCGCAGCCAGGCTCCCAGGGGCCTGGACTCCTCGGACGGCGTCAGGGCTTGCAGCTGGCGCGGAAAAGCGCGCAATGCCCTGTTCGTCGATGAGGGGAGCAGGCCCCGGCGTCCATCGGGATGGGTGGTCTTTTCGCAGAAGAAAGTCCGGCATCCCAAAGGCCGGGCGGCATAAATCCGGCAGCGATCATCAGAACCCAAGAAGGCGCAGCGGCCGTCGTCGTCGTCGTCGACGGGCAGCCGGCGTCCTTGGGCTTTGACCGCCGCGATGACGACGTCGAATTCTGCGCGGGTGAGCCAAGGCTCACGGCCGGTGACGCCAAAGCGACAACACTCGGTCGAGCAGTCGCAGGAAAAGCCCTCGACGACGTCGCTGGCCTCTTGCAGGATCTCCAATGCTCCCATGGTCTCACCCCATGGCACATCGCGCAGAGCAGCAGGCGACCCCTTGCACGTGAGGTGCGAGCCGGGCCAGACCCCAAAGGGCGGCAGCCCTTTGCGCCGTTGGCACGGCGCAAAGCAGGGAGCACTTTGCGCCGTGCCAACGGCGCAAAGCAGGGAGCACTTGGCGCCGTGCCAACGGCGCAAAGCAGGGAGCACTTGGCGCCGTGCCAAGGGCTCGCACCATCGGCGCCTCTCACGGGCCGCAGGAGCACAAGATGACAAGCCTCGGCGTCGATTTTGGAACCACCCGCACCCTCGTCGCCGCGGTCGATCGCGGCAACTATCCGGTCGTCGCCTTCCTCGACGCCGCTGGTGAGGCCCACGAGCACTTTCCCTCCGTCGTGGCCGAGCTCGGGGGCAAGCTGTTTTTCGGTCTCGCCGCGCTGGAGGCCGCCGATCGAGGGGGGGTGCTCCTGCGCTCCTTCAAGCGCCTGCTGGCAGCACCTGAGTGCAGTGGATCCCAGCGGGTCTGCGTCGGCGCCGTCGACGTCTCCCTCTTTGAGCTGCTGGTCGGATTCTTGGGGGCCCTGCGGGTGGCCCTGGTCGAACGCAGCAACCTGGTCCGCAAAAAGGGCGATGACGCCTTCGACGCCGTCATCGCCGTGCCGGCCCACGCTCATGGCGCCCAGCGTTTCTTGACCCTAGAAGCCTTTCGCGCGGCGGGCTTCGCGGTGAAGGCCATGATCAACGAGCCCTCGGCCGCGGGCTTTGAGTATTCGCACCGCCAGCCCCGCACCGTGAGCAAGCAGCGCACGCGTGTGTTGGTCTACGACCTCGGCGGCGGCACCTTCGACGCGTCCTTGGTCAAGGTCGACGGACTCAGCCACGACGTCACGGGCACCGCGGGCCTCAACCGGGTCGGCGGCGACGACTTCGACGCCGTCTTGCTGCGCACCGCAGTGAAGGCGGCCGGCGTCGACGAGAGCGAGCTCGAAGCCCGCGAGCGAGCGGCGCTGCTGCAGCAGTGCCGCGATGCCAAAGAGAGGCTGACGCCCCAGTCCAAGCGAGTGGTGCTCGATGTCAAAGGCCGCGAAGTCTCCATCGCCGTCGACGACTACTTCGCGGCCGTGACGCCGTTGGTGGAGTCCACAGTGGCGGCGATGCGCCCGCTGTTGGGGCAGCTCGATGCTCCCGCCGAAGCCCTCGCGGACATCGCCGGCCTCTACCTCGTCGGCGGTGGCAGCGGCTTGCCCCTGGTCCCCCGTCTGCTCAAGGAGCGCTTTGGCCGTCGAGTGCACCGCTCGCCCCATCCCGCAGCATCGACCGCGATCGGCCTGGCCATCGCCGCCGACGACGACGCCGGCTTCGCTTTGCGCGATCGCCTCTCCCGTGGTTTCGGTGTGTTCCGCGACCGGAACGCTGGCCGGGGCGTCGCCTTCGATCCGATCTTCCTCCCCGAGGTCAGCTTGGCCGCGGAGGGCGTCGTCATTTCCCGCCGCTATCGGGCAGCGCACAACCTGGGTTGCTTCCGCTTCGTCGAGTGCAGCGGCGTCGACGAGGTCGGCGAACCCCGGGGAGATCTCCTCCCCTTTGCTCAGGTGCTCTTCCCCTTCGACCCGGCGCTGAGAAAAGGCGTGAAGCTCGACAAGGTCGCCGTCGAACGCCGCGGTGCTGGTCCGCGCATCGAGGAGCGCTACACCGTCGACGCCCACGGCTTGGTCGAAGTACAGATCATCGACGTCGACACCGGCTACCAGCAGACCCACCGCATCGGTCGCTGAGCTCGCGCCGGCTCACAGCGGCGACCAATTGCAGGCTTGGCTGTGACACCGTCGCATGCGAGACGAGCTCAGCCCGGAGGCCAAGCAAAAGCCCGACCACCCATCACATGCACATGCATGTGATAGACCGATTGACCGCCATTTTCACCATTGTTCATCACGACGCGATAGCCGGCGGTGGCAACGCCCTTCTTCGCGGCCACGATACGGGCCGCGAGCAGCAGGCGACCCAGCACCTTCTCGTGGCTCTCGTCAACGTCGTTCAGGTTGACGAGCGGAATCTTTGGAATGATGAGCACGTGCACCGGCGCCTGCGGCGCGACGTCGTCGAAAGCCAGCACCCAGTCGTCTTCGTATACCTTCGTGCAGGGAATATCACCCTTCAGTATTTTTCCGAAAATCGTGGTCATCATCACCTCCTGGAATTCATCGCCGCCAGGCGATGAATTCACCGACAGCGCTTCGCGTGTCGGTGAATTGTCTACAGGTTCATCGCCTGGCGGCGATGAATTCACTGTTCAAGCCGGGCGACTCCATCCGACGTCGTCCAGAGGGCGCGGGCGAGGCGAAAGAGCGTGGCTTCGTCGAAGGCCCGTCCCACCAGTTGCAACCCCACCGGCAGCGACGAGATGCAAGGTGCGGGCACGCTCAAGGCGGGCAAGCCCGCCAGGCTGGCCGGCAGAGTGAACAAATCCCCAAGGTACATGGCCAAAGGATCGAGACTCTTTGCCCCCAACAGGAAGGGCAGCGTCGGCGTCGTCGGCAAGAGGATGGCGTCGCAGGAGGCAAAGGCGGCGCCAAAGCCACGGGCGATCAAGGTGCGCACTCTTTGGGCCTGCTCGACGTAGGCGTCGTAGAAACCGGCCGACAACACGAAGGATCCGAGCAAGAGGCGTCGACGCACCTCGCTGCCAAAGAGCGCCCGCGTGGATTCGTAGAGGCCCTCGAGCCCCTCGCCTCGTTGCCGGGGACCAAAGCGCACGCCGTCGTAGCGGGCCAGGTTCGAAGAGGCCTCGGCCATGGCGATCACGTAGTACGAGGCCACGGCGTACTCGCTGCAGGGCAGATCGACGTCGACGACGACGACGCCCTGGTCTCGCAAACGCTCTTCGCCGGCTGCCAGACCCTCAGCGACGGCCGAATCGATGCCCGACAAGAGCCGCCGGGGCACGCCGATGCGCACCCCCCCCACCGGCGCGACGTCGTCGAGCGCGGGGAGAGCGCGCGCGCTGCTGGTGCCATCGCGGGGGTCGACGCCGGCAATGGCCGTGAGCAGCAGAGCTGCACCGTCGACGTCATCGGCCAAGACGCCGACCTGGTCGAGGGAGCTGGCAAAGGCCACCACTCCAAAGCGCGAGACCCGACCGTAGGTGGGTTTGACGCCGACGACCCCGCAAAAGGCAGCGGGCTGTCGCACCGATCCGCCCGTGTCGGTCCCGAGGGCAGCCGCCACGAAGCCCGCAGCAACCGCAGCAGCCGATCCACCCGAGGAGCCACCGGGCGTGCGGCCGTGGTCCCGGGGATTCAGAGTCGGGCCAAACGCGCTGTTCTCCGTCGACGAACCCATGCCGAATTCGTCGAGGTTGGTCTTGCCCACGATCACGGCTCCGGCCTGCCGCAGGCGCGCCACACACGTTGCGTCGAAGGGGGAACGGTAGCCCTGCAAGATGCGGCTCCCCGCCGTCGTCGGCCGACCTTCCTGGGCCAGGTTGTCCTTCAACGCCACCGGCACACCGTCGAAGCGTGACAGCAGTGCACCAGCGGCACGACGCCGGTCGCTCTGCGCAGCCATGAGCCGCGCCCCGTCGCTGTCGACGTCGAGGAAGCTGTGGAGCGTGGGGTCGTCTTGGGCGATGGCGGCCAGCGCCCGGGTCAGCAAAGCCGATGACGACGTCGAACCAGCCTCCAGGGCCGCGACCTGCTGAGCAAACCGAAGCCGCATCGAGGCCACATAGCACGGGACTTGGCGCCCAGGCCCGGCCGGAGGGCAAACCACTGTGCGACACCCGCCCGTTGGCTCGGGCGCACTGTGCGACACCCTCGTCGGCCAGTGGCCCCGCCTGTGCGACCCCTTGTCGCCCAGTTGATCGGCCGCGTTGTGCGACACCCTTGTCGCCCAGTTGATCAGCCGCGCTGTGCAACGCCCCGTCGGAAAGTGCGCCGGCTCAGCCGCACCATTCGCGCCGCCCTGTCCTTGGTTGCAGTCAGACATGCCCTTGGGCGCACGCCGGGCGCCCATTGCGCCTGACACGTCGGGACTGCCGTGCTCCTTGTCGCGCCGCCGGTGCTGCGCTACGCCGAGCCCATGTCCCTGCTTCGCTGTGTCGTCGTCAGCACGTTCGGGATCATCGTCGGTGCTTCGATCGGATGTCAGGATCCCTGCGTCACCCTCGCCGAACGCATCTGCAACTGCGAAGCGACCGCCAACGAACGCCGCGCCTGCATCGCCGACCGCGTCACCAACCAGCAGAGCTCCACCACCATCGACGATGCCGACCGCGACTTCTGCGAACAGAAGCTGCTCGAGTGCACCTGCCAGGCGCTCGACAACAACGACTTCGCCGCCTGCGGCTTCGCCAACGAGTCCGTCGAATGAACGATGACGCCCCGTCGACCCCGCGGGGCGCGCTTCACCCGCTGGAGGAGCGCCCCCGATCGCGCTGGCGCTTCCTGCGTCGACGACGATCCCTCGGGCCACCCCTGCCCAGAGGAGAGCGACGACGACGGCTGCCCTTCGATCTGCGCCGCGCGCTCTTTATTCTGCCGAATGCATTTACCGTCGCATCAATATTTTGCGGTTTCTATTCCATTGTGCTCTCGACATCCAATGCTGGACCAGCATCGTTCGACCACGCCGGCATCGCGCTCTTCTTCGCTGCCTTCTTCGACGCCTTCGACGGTCGCATCGCGCGGTTGACGCGCACCCAATCCGATTTCGGCATGCAGATGGACTCCCTCGCCGACGCGCTGAGCTTCGGGCTGGCTCCGGCGGTCTTGGTCTACAACTGGGCCCTCGAACCGCTGGGCTTCGCCGGCATCGTCATCAGCTTCGCCTTCTGCGCCTGCGGCGTGATCCGATTGGCGCGATTCAATGTCCTGGCCATCCGCGGCGTCGGCTCGTCCAAATACTTCATGGGTCTGCCGATTCCAGGCGCCTCTTCGATGCTCGTGAGCGTGATCGTCGCCCAGAGCCACAACCTGGGCACCACCGTCGAAAAGACCAGCTCCGTCGCCGTCCTCGTCGTCATCCTGAGCTACTTGATGGTGAGCCGCATTCGCTTCCGCACCTTCAAGGATTTCCGCCCGCGCATGAAGACTCTGCCGCTGCTGCTGGCCGTCCTGCTGGCGGTGGTGGTCGCGGTGTTGCTCTTGAAGGCGCGCCTGGCCTTGGTCTTCGCGGTCGGCGGTTACGTCTCCCTCGGCCTGGTCGAGGAGGTGGTCTTCTTCAAGAAGCGCCGCCTGCAAGATCTCGAGACCAAGGCCCAAGCCGCCACCCTCCCCGCGGCGTCGTCGAGCACCACGACCGAAAAAGCGCCGGCCTGATCGCTCGACCGTGGGAGCGCCTCCCACAACTCCATGACCGATGACATCGAGCTCCCAGCGCATGGGGCTGCGGCGACGTTGCCTCGCCTTGTCAGGGGTCACGCAGGAACGGGCACGTCGACGCCGACAACTGCTCCGACCTCGACAACGAACCCGTCCGGGAGGGCCCATGCGAAAAACCGTGCCGCGCGACCACGTCGTCGTCCGACCCCGTGAGGTCCCCACGCGCATCCTCCCCGCTCCGCCGTCTGCGCCCTTGGCGCCCCCCACCCCGGGCGAGCCGGTCCCCGCCGTCGACGACGCCCCCCGCCCTTCCCCCGAGCCCAAGGCCGACACCAGCTTCGACCCTCCGAAGGGTCTGCGGTCCCGCGGCCCCTCGCCGCTCACCCAAGCGGCCTTGATGGGACTGGCGACCTTGGGCGCCGCAGCGCCCGCCGCCGCTCAGACGGTGCCGACGTCGACGTCGCTGGTGGACGGCACGGCCCCGCTGTTGCCGCGGGCCGGATTGCAGCGTCTTCGCCTCTCCGAAGCCTTGCGCCTGACGCCCGAAAGCCAGGTGGCCTTCCTTGCCCAACAGCGCCACTCGAGCGTTCAGGCGCCCCACGTGAGCCCCGATGTCCTGCCCGTGCTTCCCAACCGACCCCAACCCATCGGCGGCACCAGCCCCGTCGTGAGCCCCGACGCCGTCTACGGCCGCGCCGTGGGCCTCGATCAGGTGCGGGCCGGCACCATTGACGACTTCGTCGCTACCCGGGCCGCTTTCGGGCAGCTGCTCGAGGCGGGCATGGCGCGCGTGCTCCGCAGCACAGCGACTACGGGCTATCGCTTCATCGATCTCCTTCCCCCCTCCGTGCGGCGCCCTTTCGATCAGGCCTTCGGCATCCTCCTCGACAACGCCGTCGCCATCCCTCCCGAGGTGCTGACCACGCGGCTGCCTTTTGCGGCGGGAGAGCTGCCGGCCCGGGCCTCCCTTCATCTGCCCGCCTTTCCCCAGCAGCAGAACTCCTGCGGCGAGACGGCGTCGGCGGACGTACAGACGGGCATGGGCATCCCCGTCGCCCTCGACAACGTCGACACCCAACTGCCCTTCGTGCAGGGCACCAACCTCGACATCACCCGCAGCTTGCGCGACCGCGGGCTGACGGTGATCAGCGGCCCGGGCACTCTTGAAGATCTCAAGACCTACGTCGCCAACGGCTACCCGGTGATGGTGAGCGTGGGCTGGCAGGGCGGCGGCGGCCACTACGCCGTCGTCACCGGCTACGACGACGCCACCGGCAACCTGCAGATCAATGGCTATCGCTTTCCCACAGGAGCCACGCGCCAAAGCGGCGGCGGCGCCCTCGACCAGGTGTCCTACAGCGAGTTTGCGGCCGACTGGGGCCGGCGCTTGAACGAGATGTTGGTGGTGCATCCCCAGCGCGACGAACGCCTCACCCCGTTGCGCGAGGCCGGGAGAATCAGCCGCACCGCCGAAGTGCAAGAAGGCCTGTCGATCACCGAGCTCTGGTTCGACAGGAGGGCCCTGTGGGAGGCGAGGACGACGTCGGCGCGGCCGGCAGCGGCGGACCAATCACCCATCGACGTGCACCTGCAGATGGGATGGCGCGCGCGCTCGCGCAACGGCGACCTGACCATCTTGCGGGTTGGGTTCACGACGGCAGAAATCGCCAATCCCAACAACCCGCGCACCGCCAACAACAACGCCCTCGACCCCTTCAGCTGGCGGCTGGACTCCAGCCAAACCGTCGGCGCCATTCGCTTCAACCTGCACTTCAGCCGCATCGCCCAAAACGGCCCCGAGGACAGCCGCGACCTCGAAGCCGTCGTGCGCAACACCGCTCTCACCCTGGGCCTTGAGAGCGGGGGCTTCTCGGCCAGCGCCGGCTACGAGCGCGAGCAGGTACAGGCCCGGTTCCAATACGTGCTCAACAGTCAGCTCGGATCCCTGCACGCCGATGCCCGAGTCGCCGTCGGCCCCAACGGCGACTTCAACGTGTTCATTGGCGCCACCGGCACCTTTTAGCGTAGCGCTTCCGATCATCCGCGCCTGAGGGCAGGCATTTTTTTTGGGGCCGAGTCACCTGAGCGCCGCGAGTGTCGCCGCCAACGACTTGTCGTCCTCGACATTCAAGAGCTTGCTGCCCTCGATGAGCCCCGGCGTGCGTTTCACCATCCCGACCAGGGCCTTGCCTGGACCGACTTCGACGAAGCCGGTCACGCCCCGCGCAAACAAGAAGGACACGATCTCGGTGAAGCGCACCGGCGCTGTCACCTGCTCGATCAACAGGCCCCGGACCCGAGCAGCGTCGTCGTTGGCGACGGCTTCGACGTTGGTGACGATGGGGAAACGCGGAGCGGCAAAGCTGAGCTTCGCCAACACTGCATCGAGCCGCGGCACCACCGGCGCCATCAACGCGCAGTGAAAGGGCGCAGACACCGGCAGGGGCATGACCCTCTTGGCGCCGCGGGCTTTGAGCGCAGCAGCCGCGTTGTCGACGCCGGCGACGCTGCCGGCGATGACGGTCTGTTCGGGACCGTTGAAGTTCGCGCAGGCGACATAGGCCGTTGTCGTCGACGTCTCCTCGACGATGGTGCGGATGGTCGCGGCTTCCATGCCGAGCACCGCCGCCATCGCCCCCACCCCTTCGGGCACAGCTTCCTGCATGAAGTTGCCCCGGGCCCGCACCGCGCGGACGGCGTCGTTGAAGGCCAAAGAGCCGGCGGCGACGAGGGCGGCGTATTCGCCGAGGGAGTGGCCGGCGGCGAAGGCAGGTGGCTCGTTGTCGAAGGCTCCCTTTTCCTCGAGCGCGCGGAGACAGGCGATGGACATCGTCACAATGGCCGGCTGGGTGTTGCGGGTGCGCTTGAGCTCGTCGGCGGGCCCGTCGAGGATCAACGTCGACAGCTTCTCGCCCAGGGCCTCATCGGCTTCATCAAAGACCCGGCGGGCCGCCGTCGACGACGCCACCAGCTCCCGACCCATGCCCACGGCCTGGCTTCCTTGGCCCGGAAACAACAATGCGAGGGACATGAAACACCTCCAGCACCTGCGTGTGCTGGAAAGGCGCTTAGCCCATCCTCGAGGAAATCAGTTCCGGGCGGTGAAGGAGCCTTCGAGAAAGCCGCCGTCGTCGAGGTCGACGCGGAAGGCACCCACCAGGTCGCCGTCGTCGCTGCTCTCGCTCAGGCTGAAGCTGCCCCCGATCGAGCGAGCGCGGATGGCGTCGTCCTTCACGGTGATCAGGTCGCTGCGGCCTTTGATCTGCTCGCGCACGACGGTGCCTTCGACGGCCTCGAGCACGGGACGGTCGTCGCCGCCGGCCTCGCTGACATCGATGTCCTCACCCACCGGCAGGGTCGAGACCGCGGGGAGGTCGACGCTGACCGTGCGCAGCTGTGTGTCGTCGATGTCGACGAAGACGAGCAGCACGTGGTCGCCGCTCTGCCCGCGGTTCTCGGGGACGTCGTTGAAGATGGCGAAGTCGCGGTCGTCGAAGACGCCTTCGATCACCGGAAGCGCGCAGCCCGTCGCCGGCAGCAGGCTGCCGAGAGCCAGCACCGCGAGACAGATTGGCTTGGGATTGCGGCCGAGCATGTGTCTCATTGTGTGGATCCGAGTGTTGCCTCGCAAGGACGAGACAGCGGATCGAGACACATCTGATCGGAACCCGGAGGGGGAAGTCGGCGTCGGCTGTTTCTCACCGGCACCAGGTTGCACCACCTGGATCCCGCTTTCCTCTTTTCCGCCAAACCGGCGAAGAAGAACTCCTCTTTTCAGGGGCTTAGCGCAGTGCCTTTGGAGCCGGCTTTTGGATGCTGGCGATCGCTGAGGCCGATCGCTACAGGCCTGAAGCGGGTGATCGCCGAAACTGTCTCACCCCCTCCCACCTCAGCCCAGGGGCCGGGTGCGAGGTGTCTCGTGATCGATCTCACGCAAATGGGGCGTGCCACGCAGTGCGTCGAGATCGGCGGCCCCGATGCCGAACATCGCAATGCGCAGCTCGAGCAAGGTGTCTTGGATGAAGGCCTCGAGGGCTTCTTCGCCGGCGTCGGCGGCGACGAGGAAGGGGCGGGCCATGGCGCCGACGTCGGCGCCCAGGCCGATGGCTTTGGCCAGGTCGAGGCCGCTGCGCAGGCCGCCGGTCGCGATGAGGGGGATCTTGGTGGAGACGCTGCGCACGGCGCGGATGGCCGTGGCCGTGGGGATGCCCCATTCGCCGAAGGCCATGCCCATCTTGCGGCGTCGCTCGCTCTTGGCGCAGATGCCCTCGACCTTGGACCACGAGGTGCCGCCGGCGCCGGCGCAGTCGATCCCCGAGATGCCGGCGTCGATCAGCAGTCGAGCGGCCTCAGCCGAGACGCCGAAGCCGACCTCGCGGGCAAAGACCGGAATGCGCTCTTTGTTGAGGGCCGTGCACAGGACCTTGATGCGCGCTGCCAGGCCGCGGAAGTCGACGTCGCCGCCCTGGGCTGCCTCCTGGATGGGATTCATGTGCAGGTAGAGGGCGTCGGCCTCGATCATGTCGACGGCGCGGCGGGCTTCGTCGACGCCCCAGCCCTTGGCCAGCTGGCCGACGCCGAAGTTGGCAAAGAGCAAGATCGACGGCGCCACCGAGCGCACCCGAAAGAAGGCGGCGCGTTCTTCGCTCTCGAGCCCCACGCGTTGGGAGCCCACACCCATGGCCAACCCGTGTCGTTGGGCGGCGGCGGCCAGGCGCAGGTTGAGCACGTGAGCGCGTTCGATGCCCCCGGTCATGGGAGCGATCATCAGCGGAGCCCCCAGGGTCTTGCCGATCAAGGGCTGCGAGAGGTCGAGGCCCTCGAGGCTGACCTCGGGCAAGGCTTGGTTGACGAAGTCGCAGCGCTCGAAGCCGGCGGACTTTCGGTATTCGACCGCGGAGGTCAGGCAGGCGTCGATGTGGTGCGCCTTCGACTGCGGATCACGACGAGGAGCAGCAGCGTCGCCAGCCGCAGGGGCCGCCAGGGGCTCTTCGACGTCGAGGACCAGGGGAGCGCCTTCTGCGGACTCGGGCATGGGACAGGGTCTGGCACGAAGTCGTGCTCGCCTGAATCCCGTTCTCGCGCGGGCCGCATCAGGGGCGGCTGGGCCAGCGCACGGTGCACTATTTCTTGACCGGTGTCGGATAGATTTTGGACATTGATCCACCCGAGAGCACTGAGAATTCATCGACTTCGACGGGAAAGCTGCCACGGTCGGCGACGACGGATCCGGCTTCGGCCTTGGCCAAGACTTCCTCGACGACAGCGTCGTTCAGGTCACGTCCAGGCAGGGGTTGCCAGACTTCGCCGTCCCAGACTTCGCCGCCGGCGAACTGAGATTTATAGCTCATGGTTTTGGACCCACGCACGAGATATCCGAGATAATAATACTGCTTTTTCCAACGACGACACAGGTCGATCTCCCACAGGGCGGAGTAAACGCCGAGGGAGAGATCGCGCAGCTCGGGCTCCCAGTAGAAGTAGACCGTCGAAATCCCGTCATCGACGACGTCGACGATGCCGACGCCGATCAAGCGCCCGCTCTGATCGCGCCAGCTCAGCTCCCAGCTGTCGGCGACCGAATCGACCAAGAAGCGGGCGTAGGACTCTTCGTCGGCCTGCTGGCCGTCTTTGTCGTGCTGGTCTTGTTGGTAGCGGGCGTAGAGGCGCAGGTGCTCGGCGTCGAGCACCGGTCGGACGACGTCGACGGCGAAGAGTCCGTCGCAGCGCTTGCGTACCCGGCGCTGGGAACGGCTCTCTGCAAAGCGGGCGACGTCGAGACGAAAGGGCTGGCATTTGCGGCAGCCCGGGCAGATCGGGCGGTACACGAGGGTCCCCGACCGCCGCATGCCCAGCCCCATGGCCGCCCGGTAGTCATCGGGTTGCAGCCGGCCTGGCAGCGCGAAGGCCGTCTTTGAAGGGCGCGTGTCAGCGGCGTCGCCGAAGTAGGCGCAGTCGCCGTCGACGATGACGAGGGGACCCAAGGCCGGCAGCTTCGACGGCGGCGGAATGACTTTGGGTTTCTGCGCTGTGGACACGACCTCAGTCTAGCGAGGCGCGGCCTCGGCATCGACCCCGCGGCCGCCGTCCTGATGATGCTGTGTTATTTCAGTGATAGTGCGGTTATTTAAAGGTCGGTGTGGCATGCGTCGTCTTCATACCCAACAAGCTCAAAAAGACGCTGGAGAAGATGGTCTGGGCTCCCAGCGCGAGCGCAACCACCGAGGGCACCACGATGCGCATGGCCCGTCCTGGATCTTGGGGTCCGAGGCCCGTTTCCGCCCAGCCGTAAACGGCGACGACGGAGCCAAGGATGCCCGCCAGCACCAGCACCAGGCCCACGATCACCCCGTGCTCGAGGGTGATGCGCTGAAAGAGGCGCGTGGCCGTCGGCGTCGTCGGCGTCAGACCCTGGGTGAGAGTGTAGATTTTCGATAGCACCGCAAAGAACACACCCTGAGCGCCCACGAGAATCAGGCCTCCTCCATACACCAGTGTGTGGATGTCGAAGACGACGTCGCCGACGTGCAGGGGTCCCGGCAGCACCAACAACATCAAGACCAGACCGATGAGGCCGCAGACGAAGCCGGGGATCAAAAAGGCCCAGCGCGGCGAATAGCAAAGGAGAAAACGCAGGTGTCGCCAGCCGTCGCGCCAGGTGCGCAGGTGGGGCGGACGATCGCGTCCATCCGGCGCCAACGTCGTCGGCACCTCGGTGACCTTCAAGCCATGCAGCTTGGCCTTCACCACCATCTCGGAGGCGAACTCCATGCCGGTGCAGCTCAAGCTCAAGCCCTCGATTGAGGCCTTGTCGAAAGCGCGCAGTCCACAGTGAAAGTCGCCGATCTCCCAGGCGTCGAAGAAGACCTGGCCGATTTTCGTCAGCACCGGATTGCCCAGGTAGCGGTGCAGCGCGGGCATGGCCCCTCTGGCGATGCCGCCCTTGAAGCGGTTGCCCATGACCAGGTCGTGCCCTTTGCGCAGCTCCTCGACGTAGCGGGGCGCGTGACCGAAGTCGTAGCTCATGTCGGCGTCGCCGCAGATCACGTAGCGCCCCTGCGCCGCCGCGATGCCGCCGAGGATCGCTGCCCCATAGCCCCGCAGCTCGACGTCGACGACGCGGGCGCCTTTGCCTCGAGCGATCTCCTGGCTGCCATCGGTGGAGCCGTTGTCGCCGACGACGACTTCGCCGCTCAGCCCCGCGCTGTGCAACATCGCCCTGGCCTGATCGACGCACGCGCCGATGGTGCGTGCCTCGTTGAGGCAGGGAATGACGACGGAGAGCTCGAGACCAGCTTCAGACACACAGATCTCCAACGACGTCGGTAGGGGCTGGTCTTCCTTCATGCAACGCCGGCGAAGCGCCGGTGGATCCGTCGCGCAGGGTCGCTGGCCCGTGACCGCTCGCGTCCGTGTCAGCGAGAAGCGACCCCAAATGACCAAGGGTTTGCGCCCTGCCAACGGCGCAAAGCAGGAAGCACTTTGAGCTGTGCCAACGGCTCGAACCATCGGCACTTTGCGCCGTGCCAACGGCGCAAAGCAGGAAGCCCTTTGCGCCGTGCCAACGGCGCAAAGCAGGAAGCCCTTTGCGCCGTGCCAACGGCGCAAAGCAGGAAGTACTTTGAGCCGTGCCAACGGCTCGAACCATCGGCACTTTGGGCCGTGCCACGTCGGTGCCAAACGCGCGCCCGTCGGGGGCCTCGGCTACCCTTGCGTTCATGCGCGTGGTCGTCGTCCTTCTCGTTCTTGGGTCCTGTTTGTCGGCCTGCCCGGTCGCTGGCCCACCACCGGCCGAAGGGGAGGGGGAGGGCGAAGAAGGCGAAGGCGAAGGCGGCGTCGTCCGTCTGGAGGCCGCGCCTGAGTCCCTCGACCTTCTTGTCGGCGATCAAGCCACCCTGGTCGTCGTCGGCGTCGAGGCCGATGGCGATGAGATTGACGTCAGCAACCAGTTGGAGTTCTCCAGCGAAAACGAGATCGTCGCCACCGTCGACGACGCCGGCAACGTGCAGGCGTTGGCTCCTGGCGAAGCCCGCCTCATCGCCGTGTTCGATCGTTTCACCGTGGCCGTCGCGGTGCGGGTCAGTGTGCCGGCACCACCGTCCCAGCTCGACTACGACGACGTCATCGGCTTCGCCGGCGGTGCGCTGATCGAAGTGCCGGCCACCGACGTGCGCGGGGGAACCTTCACCATCGTTCCCGCGCTGCCCCCCGGGCTGGTCCTCGACGCCGACGACGGCACCATCAGCGGCCAGGTCGATGTCGTTCTCGGGCCCGTGTCGTATGTGGTCACCGCCGAAAACGATGCCGGCAGCATCAACGCCGGCCTGCAGATCGAGATCCGCTGCGATCCGAGCCAAGCGGTGCCGCCGCGCGCCGGCGACGTGCCAGATGCGGCCTTCGTCGACGACAACGACGACGGCATCGACGGCCTGCTCTGTGGTCCGGTGTTCCTCTCGCCCGCGGGCCTCGACACCAACGAGGGCACCAACGAGGCGCCCGTGCTCACACTGGGACGTGCCCTCCTCGTTGCGGCCCACGCGCCCGGGCGCGACGTCTACGCCGCCACGGGCACCTACTCTGGTCCCGTCTCCCTACAGGCCAACGTCAACGTCTACGGCGGCTACGACCCGGTCACCTGGATCCGCAGCGTCGACAACGACGTCGTCATCGCCGGCGGTAACCCCGTGGTCACTGGTGCGGATCTCGCGGGCAACATCGAGCTCCAACAGCTGCAGCTCGTCGGTGACGACGCCTTCGGCGCGGGGGCCGGAGCCCAGGGCATGGTCCTCGACGACGCCGGCACCGTGAGCCTGGTCGATGTGCGCATCGTTCCCGGGCGGGGGGCCGACGGCAGCGACGGCGTTGCTGGCGACGACGGTATTGATGCTGCGCCCGCAGGGCCCGGCGGCGACGGCTGCGAAAACGGCGCCGGCATCTGCGCAGAGTGCTCGGCACCCACCCGCGGCTTCGGCTCCTCCAGCGCGAGCAGCGGCGGTTCCGGCGGTGCGGCCGGCTTCGGCGACACCGACGGCGGCACGGGCGTCGACGGCGGCGGCGGTGCTCCCGGTGGCTTTCGTGGCCTGGGCGGATCTTTCACCGGAAGCGCGCGCGATGCAGACGCCGGCGAACCCGGTGACGACGGCAACCCGGGTGACGATGGCATCGGGGGTCCCGCCGACGCCGACGGCGAAGACGGCGAGGATGGCGAAGACGGCGGCGGCGGCGGCGGCGGCGGCGGCGGCGCGGGCGGCAACAGTCCCTTCGGCTTCTGCGGGGA
>JAHFED010000097.1 GCA_023248635.1 Myxococcales bacterium | reverse complement strand
AGGCAGACGCGTCCTTGGGAGGGAGGCTCGTCGAGGCTTCGCCTCGACGAGGGAGGGTCTGGGACAGACCCTCCGGAAGTACAGCAGGGTGCGAAAAACGGAGTTTTTCCGCGCCCTGCTAGGGCATCAACAACTCGACCGTTACCTCTCTTGGCGGCACCGGTTGCCCGGCCAAGAACGCATCGACCACCAAGAAGTAGGTCGTGCCCGCGTCGACCGGCGCCCGCAGGAACGAATCGAAGCTCGAATCCTCCCCGAAGCCGTCGTCGTCGCAGACCTCGGCGACGGCGCTGCTGCAGGTGGTCCGCAGCATCAGCACGGTATCGAAGTCGACGCCGAGTGCTTCTTCCTGGGTGCGAGCGATCAGGGTGCCGGTGCTGGGGGCCACGAAGGAGAGCACCTTCTCATTGCCGGGAGAGGTGCAGACGCCTGCCTCGAGCGCGCCGGGGAAGAACTCGGCGGCGGACAGCTCCACCGTGAGAACGTCACCGACGCCCGCGAGCGTGACGAGGTCGATGTTGCCAGCGACGCAGGCCGCCGCGCCGCCGGGTTGGTTGCAGCTGATGCCGACGTCTTCATTGTGGCCGCAGTTGTCATTGCCGATGCCGAGGTTGCCGCAGTCCAGCAACCGCGCTTCGCTGCCGACGCAGGCCACGTCGTCGAGGAGAATCTCCCCAGTGCCGCCGCCAAAAAGCTGAATGGCGGTGCCGCCGTCGTTGAAGCCCAACTGCCGGCACGCAACCGTGGCGTCGACGTCCTCGAAGACGTCGTCGCAGACCGTGCCGAACGCGCCGTTGGCGAAGACCTCGAGCCGTCCATTGTGATCGTTGGTGCCACCCACCAGCCGGAGGTCGCCTTCCGCCGGCCCTCTCAGGCAAAGACCTTCATCGCAGGTACAGGTGGTGCCTGTGTTCTCGCTGCACGTGGTGCATTGCGTGTCGGACGTGCAGGCGGTGTTGCAAGTCCCAGCGTCGCAAACGAGGCCGGCGTTGCAGGTCCCGTCACCGTTGCAGGGTTGGCCGAATGCCCCCGTCGTGGGGCACTCCACGGTCAACCCGACGTCGTAGCTGTTCTCCCCGTTTCCGAGGAAGGCGTAGACACGCAAGGTGTGAATCCCAGCGTCGAGCGCCGTGAATTGGATGAGCTCGTTGTCACTCGAGCCCTCGCTGGCGCGCAGATCGAACGGCGGGGGGGCGGGAAAGGGTGGAAACACGAAGCCCGGTGGATCCGATGGGATCAGAAGACTCATGTCGATGTCGCCGTCGGCATGGCGGAAGTGGGCCCGGGCCCGCACCACGCAGCCTGGGTTTGGGACGTCGATGGCGAAGCGATCCTCGTCGAGGCCACAAGCGATGCCGTTGACGCTGGCCCCGTTGTTCATGGGAGTGGCCGTGGGTGTCGTGTCGTTGCCGGCGCCGCGGTCGAAGATGTCGTCGTCGGGACAGCGCAGGCGCGAGGGCGCAGGATTGCGCGCATCGCCGGGGAAGTCCGGCTGCAGACCCAGATAGCCGACGGCGACATCGGCGAGGAAAAGCTCGTCGGCGACGGCGGTGCCCCACACCACCAGGTCACCCTCGATCGAGACCGACGAGTTGCTGGCCGCGCTGCGGGAGAGCACGCGCTCGCTGCCGTCGGCGAGGTCGCCGATGACGACGCGGGCGGTGGCGGTGCGGTTGTCGATGTACACCACCCGATCGCCCGAGATGCGCGGCGCTTGCACCAGCGGCGTGTTCGACCGCGACAGGGGCCGATCCGAATTGTCAGCCAAGGTATTGAAACGGCCGTCGGGACCCGCATCGCGAACCCGCACGCCGCCGTCGACGTAGACGATGCGCGATGCGTCGATGTCAGGGAAGCCGCCCGCGGGGACCAGCGACGTGACCACCCCCGCGCCACACGGGTCGCCGTCCACCTCGCGCACGGAGATTTGGCCGACTGGCGAACCACAGCCGGCGTCGAGACAGGTCTGAAACACCTGGCGTCGCTGCGAGGAACGCAGGAATTTGTACCCATTGGCTGCGCCCGACAGCGCAACCTCACAATCATCGCTGGTGTCGCCAACGCGGCCGAAACGTCCGTCCGTGCCAGCGAAGCGCAACACCGGTACGACGGCGGAACCATTCGGAACCTGCTGGCCGGCCCAGACGGCGAATCGTCCGTCGAGACTGAAGGTGCTGCTCGACGCCTGGAAGGCATCGCCGTCGAGGGAAAGGGCGTGGACGGCGCCGGAAGCGAGCCCCGCGATGTCGCCAAGATCCACTTCGCGATCATCTGGGGTCCCGAACCGTCCGTCGGCACCGGGTTCGCTGATGGTGAGCGGCGCGAAGGGGTCCCCCACCTTGTTGGTCGCATGCAAGAGGACACCGTGGCTTCCGTCGACCTTGTTGCCGAGGCTGCCAAAGGCGGGCTCCACCCGACGCGTGCCCAGATCGTAGAAGCCGCCGCCGGAGAGGGCCACGCCTTCGATGTCGGCGTCGAAGTTGGGGAGGGCATCGCTGAATTCCGAGCGCGGCCACAGCTGCCGCTCGGCGCCAAGCTCGAGGATGACGAGATCACTCGTAGGCGTGGCGATGTTGGTCACGATGCGGTGATCGCGCACGACATGGTGGGTACCTGTGGCCAGGATCTTCGAATCAAAGACCAGATTGTCGGCCGTGCGCGTGAGACAGCCGTCGCGGCCGCCGGTCACGACTTCGAGGTTGGGGGAGGCGAAGGCGTCGCTGGCGACCACCAGGTCGTCGTTGAGGGAGAAGCCGTGCACGGCCCCGCCGCCCTGGGCCTTGGTCGCCATGACCTGCACGGGGGGATCGTCGAGGTCGAAGAGCCCGTTGGGGCCCGTCGTGATCACGAAAACGCCCTTGTGACCGGCCTTGCCGGCATAGGCGACGACGTTGCGGCAGGCAGCGCGACCAGGCGTACCGGGCGTGTACAGCTGCGGACGAACCGTGGGCTCGATGTTGGTCGCCTGGGTCAGCGTGCGGATGACGTCATCGACGGTGCCTAACAAGCGGTCACCGCCGCTGTTCACCACCACGAGGCGCGGATCGCCCGCTCCCGTGCACGCGCTGGTGACACATTGAAAGAAGGCCACATTCTCGCCGGAGACCTGGGGCAACCCTTGAAAGGGCGGGTCGCCAGGAAGGTCGTCGGCGATGACGGCCACACGATCGTCGTCGTTGAAGAACACGCCGTCGTCGCCGGCCTCGCGCACCATGATGTCGCTGTCGGTGCCGGCCGCCGTGACCGTGCGGCGCCACACGATGCGTTCGCCCCAGGCGCTGGGCTCGGTGGCGTCGTCGTCGTCGTCGCCTGGTAGCAGGGGATCGTCGTTCACTTTTACGTTGGTGTTGTCTCCGGTCGTTGCAAACCGCTGGTCAGGCCCGGGCCCAAAGGCGCGGATGCTCACGCCGTCGGGGACGTCCAAGAGGGGGCCCGAGAATTCCTGGACGGTCTGCACGAGGAGGTTGGGGGCCTGGGCGATGATTTGCGCGTTCCCATCGTTCAAGTCGGGGATCGGGTCCGGCACCTGGCCAAAGGTCGTGATCAAATCGTCGGCGCTGCCAAACAGGGCGTCGGGGCCTGGCTCTTTGAGGCGCACCTTTTTGGTCTCGACGTCGACCCAGGCCAGCCGATCGCCAAAGAGGGAGGTGGCGATCTCCGTGTTCTCGTTGTCGGTGGCGTGCTGCAGCGAGATCTCCGTCGTCGTCACCGAGGTCTCGACGGAGACGTTGCCGGCGCGGTCCACGCTGCGCAGCGTGATGGTGTTGGCGACCCCCCGCAGCAGGGGGATGCGGAACCCGACCACGGTTTCGTCGGCCAGGATGAGGTGGTCCGCGCCAACGATGATGTCGCCGGTGTCGGCGCGGACTTCTGTCGGGCACGAGGGCGTGGCCACGGCGCAGAGGGGTACGAAATTGAGGAAGCGGTCGTCGCTGGCCCGCACTTCGAAGTGATCGAAGTTGTCATCGATGGTGTTGAGCTGGTCGCTGCGCTCGAAGTGCACGTCGACGTAGGAGCCCCGCGAGGTAAACGCGGGGGTCGCAAAGGCCTGGGGCGAACCGCCGTGGGTGAACTCGGGCAGCGGCGCCAATTGGACGGGCCGCGGATTCAAGGAGTCCTCGATCACGGTGATCGAGTCTTCGCCGCCGACGTTGCCGGCCGCGTCGACGCCGCGCAGGGTGAAGGTCGTGGTCGCGCCCTGGCGCAAGGCCACCGTGAAGGTGCCGCTCCCGGCGATGGGCGCAAACACGCCGTCGCCGACGAAGGGAGCGCCGGGGCCGGTGGTCACCTTCTTCAGCTCGTAGCCAAGGAAGTGCTCGTCGAATGAGTCCTCGTCGAGCAGGAAGGTGAAGGTGTTGTCGTTGGTGACGACGTCGCCGTCGTTGCCGGCAATCTCGGGTGTCGTGGGGTTGGTGACGTCCAAGGTGATGCGGGCGATGGCCTCGGGGCTGGCGTTGCCGGCTTGATCGACGCCGCGCACGCGCACGTTGTAGGTGCGCTCCTCGGGCAGATCGAGGACGACGACGTCGTCGCCGGCAATGTCGGGGACCACGGCCTCGGGGTCGTCGAAGCTCGTGATGAGGAATCCGTCGATGAACTGGTGTCCCAAGAAGTTCGCGTCCGACGAACCCTCGGTAATGGTGAAGCTGAAGGCGTCGTCGTTGGTGATCTCCTCTTCGACGGAGAGCACCGGCGTCGTGGGATCCTTCCTGTCGACGATGATGCTGTCGGCGAAGGGCACCGTCGCGTTGCCAGCCTGGTCGAACACGACTGCCTGAACGCTCTTGGTGCCGTCGGGCGACGGCAGCACGCAAGACGCGAAGCTGGTGAAGCCAACGATGGGCTTGCCGGCGGCCGTGCCGTTGCAACCGACCTGCATGCGGAAGGGGCCATCGAAGGGATCGGCCTCGTTGGACGTGCAGGCGACTTCGACGATGACGGCGGAGCTGTCACTGAAGGCGTTGAGCTCATCCACCCCCAAGATGGTGAGCACGGCGCCGGGTCCCCCGCCGCTCGGCGTGCCACCGCAAGGCGGGGTCGTGTCGTTGGCGAAGGCGGCGACGGCGAAGGCGGATTGATTGCCGAGAGCGTCGATCGCAGCGACGCGCACCTGGTGGACGACGTGCCCACCGGCCTCGAGGTCGCCCTTGATGCTGAGGTTCGTCGAGCCCGCGCCCACGAGCTCGGTCTCCACCGTCCGGGTCTGGGTGATCAGCTGGAAGCGGTACTTCACCGCACCCGAGGCGCCCTCGGACGTCCAGGCCGCCGCGATGTCGCCGCTGAGCACCGACGAGACGGGATCCTTGAGCGGCAAGAAGGCCGGTACATCGGGCGCGCGGCGGTCGACCGTGAAGCCCGCCGTCGCTGACGTCGCCACGTTGCCCGCGCGATCGGTGCTGCGCACGCGGATCCCATAGGTGCCGTCTTCGAGCGAGGTGGGGACGTCGAAGGCGCTGCCGTCGCTGCGGGAGGTGGAGAACACCGGGGCGACGAAGCCCACATCCGTGCTGTTCGCGATCTGCACCACATGCCCGAGGGCCGTCGTCAGCGCATCACTGCCGGCCGTGAAGGAAAGGGTGGGCGTGCTGTCGTTCACGCAAGGCGACGCCACCGAACAAGGGGCCGGCGCCGTGACCAGGGCGTGGCCGGTGCCGACGGCGACGACGATGCCGGTGGCCGCCGAGGGTGGGGCGGTGTCTGGCGTGACCCGTGCCGCAGCGCCAAAGGACACCGCCGACGAGCGGCCCGAGGGTTTGACGACGACGACGATCCATTCGAGCTCCGCTTGGGGCAGATCGGCGCCCGGCGTGAAGGAAGTGCCAGTGATGCCGGCCTGGGTGAGCACGGCAACGCCGCCAGCGACTTGGCGCACGAGCAGCGTAAACGACGCAGCACCCGGCACTGCCAGCCACGAAAAGAGCGGTCGAAGGGTCGACACCGCGGTTCCGCTGGTCGGTGCCGTCGTCGTCGCCAAAGCCGGATCGTTGGGATCGAAGGTGACCAGGCGATCGACCTGCGCGGTGTTGCCGGCGGCGTCCTTGAAACAGGCCACGAGTCGCCGCGGCCCTTCGGTGAGGGCGTCGGCGAGGTTCACCGTGCGGGCGGTGTCTGTGGCCGGCACCAGCGGCAGGAAGCTCGCGGCGGCGCAATCGAGGTTCTCCCCCACGGCGGCCGATACAACCCGCGCATCGTCGCTGCGCAGCGTGGTGGCGATGGCCGCCGTCGTCGAGAAGGTTGCGGCGCTCAGGGTGCCGACAGGCCCATTGAGGTCGAGGAAGATGTCGTCGCAGTCGTCGTCGGTGCGCCCGAACTGATCGGTGATCTGCACGCACACGGTCTTGAGGGCCTCCACGGTCGGGGCGGCCACTGTGAGGCCGAGCTTGGTCGATGCGAAGGCCTCGCCCGCGCCCCCGAAGCTCGGCGTGGTGTTGGCAAAGATCATGGTGTCGATGTCGACGTCGACGTCGTCGCTCACCACGATGGTGGCCCTCACCTCGCTGCTGGTGGTGAATTCAGCGTCATCGTTGATGGTGATGGTGACGACCGGCGGCGTGGTGTCGAAGAGAATGTCGTCGCTGGCGGGGGTCGCCGATCGGTTGCCGGCCGCGTCTTCGAAGCAGGCGTCGACGACGTAGATTCCCGCCGGATCGTCCGCTGCGATCGACACGGCGACGCTGCTGGCGGACGCGACGTAGCCGGCGCCGGCGGCACAGCTGATGGGCGCCGCCCCCGTCGGGCGCACGGCGACCTTGACCCGGGCGACATCGGTCGAGACCCCGACGAGGGACGCAACCAGGTTGCGCGACACGGCGAGTCTCGCGCCACCGTCGATGGACACGGCGCCGGTGGGGGCCACACGATCCAGCGTAATGACGTCGGAGGCGAAGCCGGTGTTGCCGACGTCGTCGGTCAGGCAAGCGATCAGCAGCTGGAGACCCTCGACATCGGCCAGGGTGGTGGTGGGCGGCAGGTCATCGGCGTCGACGGTGCCACCGGGGAGTTGGCAGTCGGCGGCGTCGGCGACCAGCTTCACGTGCGCGTTTTCCGAGAGGGAGTCGATGCGCGCGGCCACCGTGGTGTTGTTGGTGATGAGGCCGCCGTCGGCGAGGACCAGGCGGCCCGTCGGCGCGGTCTCGTCGAGCGTCAAGGTGAATCCGAAGGGGTTGGGCTCGACGGCGGTGGCGTTGCCGGCGGCGTCGATGAAGAGGGCGAAGACGTCGTAGTCCGCCTCGCCGCCGAACAAGGGCAGACCCGCGACGATGGCGGTGTCGCCGGGCTCGCTGCCGTCGATGAGATCCTCGGCGTCGCGGGCATCGATGGCGGCAACGAAGGACAGGGCCACCGCGTCGACGTCGGCAACGGGCAGGCCCTGGGGATCCACCACGAGGTCGTTGTCGGCGGTTTCGGCGGTGCCGACGTCGATCGAGACGGCGAAGAGGGCGCTGCCGGTGCGGAATTCGTCGGCATCGATGGCAACGACGTTGCTGCCGACAGGGCGCAACGAGACCCCGTGCAACCCGCTGGGGGGAGTCTCGTCGTAGATGACGGCATCGGACCCAGCGCTGGCGGAGCAGTTGCCGGCGAGGTCACAGGCAAAGGCAAAGAGGTCGTGGCGTTCTTCGACGATCGATCCCCCCAGCGAGGGCAAGAGCACGATGCAAGGGGTGGCCTCACGGCACAGCGCCACGCCGACGGAGGTCGGTTCGGTGGGCACGCTGTTGGCGAAAAAGGTGGGAGCCCGACCCAGGGGGGCTTCGCGGGTGACGTCGATGTCGACCTCGTTGAAGACCACGGTGGCGGCCACGAAGGGTTCGTTGGTGAAGCCCGCGCGCCGCGCTTTGGAGCCGCGGGCGATGACCAGATCTGGGGTCGCGGGAGCGACGGTGTCTCTGAACACCTGCACGGGCCCCAGGATCTCGCGCCCACCGTCGCGCTCGAGGTCGACAAAGACCGAGACGCGCCCCTGCACGTCGGGCAAAGCGACGACGACGTCGTTGTCTTCGTCGTAGCCCTGCAGGGGCAACTCGGACTCGCTGGGGAGCGCACCGGCAGATGCACGAATGCGGGTGACGCCATCGTCGCTGCGCAGGTGCACGCGCACGCGGCCCTGGTTGGTGAACTCCAGGGGAGCGCAGTCGCCGCCCACCACGACCGCCGAGCAGAGGTCGAAATCCCCCGAGATGAGCGGCAGGAGCACTGGCGTGGGGGCGCTGGGATCTTGGGCCTGAGGGCTCACGACCGTGAGCGTATTGTCGGCGACGACGACGCCTTCGACGAGGCCCTGGCCGTAGCCGTCGGCGTTGCCCACCACCTCCCAGGTCTCGCCAAAGATGGTGGCGGGCACCAGCTCGAGGGACCAGTCGCCGTTGGCGCCCGTCAAAGCCGGACGGGGCAAGGCCTGGCGCGTCTGGCTCACCAGGCGCACGGTGACGCTGATGCCGCCGTGGCGCCCGTCGAGATCATCGAGATCGGCGCGCCGGAAACTGCCCACCAACACACCGCGCTGCAAGGGCAGCAAGGAATCGACGGTGACGACCTCGTCGGCCTCCACGAAGGCCAGCTCTTGCACGAAGGCGCGGTGGCCGTTGCGGGTGGCGGTCAACGAGACCCGTCCCTCCCGCACACCAGGCAAGCTGTAGGCACCGGTGGCATTCGTCGTCGTCGTCGCGAGCACGCTGCCGTCGACCCCGCGGGCTTGCACGGTGGTGCCCAAGAGCACGGGGGAGGCGCCGAGCTGCTCGAGATCGACGACGCCGTCGATGCGGCCGCGCAAGGCGACGACGCTGGTGGCCTGGACCTCGGTGACGTTGCCCACCTCATCAAAGAGGCGCGCGCGCAGGATCAGCGTCTCGCCGTCGACGGCGGTGGTGTCGACGACGTATTCGGTGACGGGGTCGAAGTCTTGGCGCCCGACCAAGGTGTCCGCCGGCAATGAGCCAGCACCGAGCTGCACGGCCACGGGCAGCGCGGTGACGCCGGTGGCGTCGAAGTGCAGGTTGACCTCGACGAAACGACCGTCGAGCGGGGTCACGGCGTCGACGACCATGGGCACGGCGGCGGCGGGCGCGGTATCTTTGCGCACCCGCACCGACGCCGGCAGCGAGATGTTGCCGGCCCGATCTCCGACGAAGAACCAAACATCATAGATGCCGTCGGCGTTGGGCAAGGCGGCGGTGCGGGACACGCTGGCGGCGCCCGGAGCGGTGGCGAGCCTGTCGAAGACCAGGCCCTCGGCGGCGGGCTCGGGATCGCCAGCCACGGTGACGACCTGTGCAATCTCGGCGACGCCGCCGACGTCGTCGGCGTCGATGACGAGGTTGACCGTGTCCGAGGTGGCCACGATCTCGGTGCTGGGACCCGCGCCCAGCCGCGCGATGGAGCGAATCTCGGGCAAGGTCGTGTCCCGGAACACCGTGGTGGAGAACACCGGCGAGGTAAAGACGAAGTCTCCGCGCACTTCGAACTGAGCAAAGAGACCGACGCGGCCCTCGACCGGGGGCAGCGCTTGTTCGGCGGCGGCGTCGTAGGCGACAAAGGGTGCGTCGTCGTCGACGCCGAAGCGAGCGCTGCCGCAGTCGGGGGCAGGCTCGTCACAGCCCAAGCTCGTCAGGCGCATCCCGGTGACGCCGCCGAAACCAAGCACCGCCAAGGGCACGCTGTCGGCGCGCGTATAAAAGACGCTGTCGGTTCGATCGAGCAAGGGCAGCAACACCGCGGTGACGGGGTGCAGCGTGAGGGCTTCGGCGTCGGCGAAGTCGAGGTCGCGTTGCCCATCGGCATCGGCAACTTCGACGTCGACGCGGTAGTCGGGCGTGAAGGAGTCGAGCGAGGCCGCGAGCGCGTACTTGCCAATGGGCAGCTGCGGAAAGGAGAAGGCGCCCCCACTGGTCGTCGTCGTCGCGACCTGCGTCTGGCTGTCCCCCTCTTGGCGGAAGAGCTGCACCACGCGCTCCGCGCCGTTGCCCCCCTCGAGGTGCACTTGGCCCCCGATGCTGCCCGGCCCCGCGTTGGCGTCCGCAGGGCGGTAGGCAAAGACCAGGCTGCCGACGTCGAGGATGACGCCGGCGCCGATGGTCACCGGTGCCAAGGTGGGTCGGTCGGTGTAGCGGGCGCCGATACCTGCGACCTCGAGCCGAACCACGCCGGGGGTGAGCTCGATGCCGAAGGTGGCGCTCCCACCGTCGATGCTGAGCGGCAGAGGCAGGGGATTGCCGTCGGCGCCGACGACGACGTCGCCGACGACGTTCTTGAGGGACAGCGTCACCCCGCTCAGCTCATCGGCGAGGGCCCCTGCTGACGCCGTCGGGTCTTCGAGCACCAGCGTTCCCCGCAGCGTCGCCGTCGCTTGCTGATCGGTGGGCGTGCCCGGATCGAAGGGGTTCGACGCCGGCACGAGATCGCAGCCCGCCGAAAATGCCATCAAAAGCAAGGTGAAACGCCGCATCCAAAAGGACTACCACCGGCTCGGGACCGCCGCCCTCTTTGCGCCCCCTGTCTCGCAAGCGGTCATGCAGGGGCACCGCGAGACCTGTGCGGACATCCGGGCAACCCGGTTGCATCAGCGGCGACCCTGCTCCACGTCGCCGGCATGACGGACGACAGCAAGCCAGCCGCCCAGGGACTGAATTTCATCGAGGCGATCATCGAGGCCGACCGCGAAAGCGCGAAGCACGGCGGCGACGTCGTCACCCGCTTTCCGCCCGAGCCCAACGGCTGGCTCCACATCGGGCACGCCAAGAGCATCGCCTTGAACTTCGGCCTCGGGCTCAAGTATGGCGGGCGTACCCATCTGCGCTTCGACGACACCAACCCGCTCACCGAAGAAGTCGAGTACGTCGAAGCCATTCAGAACGACATCAAATGGCTCGGCTTCGACTGGGGAAAGCACCTCTATTTTGCCTCTGACTACTTTGAAAAAATGTACCTGTATGGCGAAGAGCTCATTAAGATGGGCAAGGCCTACGTCTGCTCTTTGTCAGGGGATGAAGTCAGCGAATACCGCGGCGACTTCTTCAAGCCCGGCAAAGACAGTCCCTACCGGGAGCGTTCCATCGACGAGAACCTGCAGATGTTCCGCGACATGCGCGCCGGTAAGTTCAAAGACGGCGCCCACACCTTGCGCCTGAAGATCGACATGGCCTCGGGCAATCCCACCATGCGCGATCCGCCCTGCTACCGCATTCGCCGCGCGACCCACCACCGAACAAGTGACGCTTGGTGCATCTATCCGCTGTATGATTATGCTCACTGCATCAGCGACGCGCTCGAAAACATCACGCACTCCATCTGCACCCTGGAGTTCGAATCCCACCGCCCCCTCTACGACTGGGTCCTCGAGCAATTGAGAACGATCCCACCGGGGGCTCCGGTGGCGGCGCCGACGGGACAACCGCATCAGTACGAGTTCTCGCGTCTGAAGCTCAATTACACAGTCATGAGCAAGCGAAAACTGCTTCAATTAGTAACCGAGAAACATGTATCCGGCTGGGAAGATCCTCGCATGCTGACCCTGGCCGGTCTGCGGCGGCGCGGTTATACAGCCGAGTCCCTGCGGGCCTTCGCCACCTCCGTCGGCGTGACCAAGAACGATTCCTGGACCGACATGGGCGTCCTCGAAGGCGCCATCCGCGAAGATCTCAACCTGCGCGCGCCCCGGGCGATGTGCGTCTTGCGACCCCTGAAGATCGTGATCGAAAACTACCCAGAAGGAGAGCAGGAGACCGTCGACGTTCAGAATCATCCGCTCAAGCCCGAGCTCGGCACACGCAAGGTTCCCTTTGGTCGAGAGATCTACATCGAACAAGAGGATTTCCAGGAGGTGCCGCCCAAGGGCTTCTTCCGCCTGCAACCGGGCAAAGAGGTGCGCCTGCGCGGGGCCTACTTCGTGAAATGCGAGCGCGTCGTGAAAGACGCCGACGGCGCTGTCGTCGAGGTGCGCTGCTCCTACGATCCAAGCACGCGCGGCGGGGATTCGCCCGATGGCCGCAAGGTCAAGGGAACGCTGCATTGGGTGGCAGCCGCC
Source organism: Myxococcales bacterium (assembly GCA_023248635.1). GTDB lineage: Bacteria > Myxococcota > UBA727 > UBA727 > VGSZ01 > VGSZ01. The sequence continues at coordinate 1,923 of JAHFED010000097.1, read as the reverse complement.
ACCGCCGTCGACGTCGACATTCGCCTCTTCGATCGCCTCTTCTCCGTCGAACAACCCGGCACCGACCGGGACTTCCTCCTCGATCTCAACCCCCACAGCCTCGAGACCTTGCAGGCCAAGGGCGAGCCCATGCTGGCGTCGTCGTCGTCGGGCCAGCATTTTCAATTCGAACGCACGGGCTACTTCTTCGCCGATCCCAAGGACTCAAAGCCCGGCGCCCCGGTGTGGAACCGCGTCGTCGGTCTCAAGGACTCCTGGGCCAAAGAGCAACGTGCTGATGTCCGAGCCGTTGGCACGGCTCAAGGTGCTGATGTTCGGGCCGTTGGCACGGCCCAAAAGCGCTGAGCCCGTGCTGGGCGTCACGCGCGGCGCGCGATGAGGCTGATTGAGGGACCCGTGCGCCCCTGCTAGCCCTTGTCCATGGCCCACCGCGTCGTCGTCGTCGTTGTCGCCTCCTGCCTGACTGCCCTCGGCTGCGAGACCGTCGCGGTCGACGAGGCCCCACCGACCTATGCGACGGTGAAGCCCTTCCTCGATCACAAATGCGGCAACTGCCACCGCCCCGACGGCATCGGCCCCATGTCGCTGCTGACCTATGACGACGTCGCCTTGTTCGGCGACCAGGTAGGCGCAGTGGTCGAAGACGGCAGCATGCCACCCTGGCTCGCCGTCGACGGCTGCAACACCTACGCAAACGACCTGCGGCTCAGCGACGACGAAAAAGCGCTGTTGCGACGCTGGCTCGACGACGGCGCTCCCCAGGGCGATCCCGTTTCGCCCTCGACCGACGAATCCGCGCTGGCGTCGTCGTCGAATGTGCGTCCCGATCTGGTGCTCGAAGCAGCGACCGAGGGCTACGCGCCCCGCACCAACGACGAGTACCGCTGCTACGCCGTCGCCATCCCCACCCCCGCAAACGGCGAAGAGCTCTTCATCACGGGTTACGACGTGCTGCCCGGCGCGCCCCACAACGTTCATCACGTCAACGTGTTCATGAACCCGCCCGACCCGCGCCCCGACGCCATCGATTGGGTGGGCCTCGACGACGACGACCCCCTGCCCGGCTACGACTGCGACCGCGGCGAACGCGTCATCACGTCGTTCTTGGTCGGCTCCTGGGCCCCCGGCGTCACGGGCTTGCTCTACCCCGAAGGCACCGGCCAGCTCGTCGAGCCCGGCAGCGTCATGGTGATGGAGGTGCACTACGCCGTCGGCGACAGCGTCCCCGATCTTTCTTCCTTGGTGTTGCAGACCGCGCCCTCGGTCGAGCGCCGCGGCGTCGGCGTCGCCTTCTGGAAGTTCGACGATTGGGAGAACGACGGCATGGTGATCCCCGCTGGCGCAAACTCCGTCACCCACTCCGTCGACGTCGACCCGGGCATCATGTTGGCCGCCATCGCGCCCTGGATGACCGAGCGCAAGCTCGAGATCTCCGTCGCTGCGCTGCACATGCACCAGCTCGGCAAAAGCGGCGAGATCAGCGTGTTGTCGCCGGTGGGTGACACCTGCATGGTCAGAGTGGAGAACTGGGATTTCCGCTGGCAATTCGGTTATGAAATGCAGGACCCGGCGCAATTCTTCGTCGGTGAAGACAAGCTCCATCTTTCGTGTACCTGGGACAACAGCGACGCCAACCAGCCCTTCGTCGACGGCATCCAGCAGCCCTCGGTGGAGCGAAATTGGGGTGTGCGTACCCGCGATGAAATGTGTATTGCCTTCCTCTTCATGGCGCCGGCACCAGAATAGTTCTTTGCCTCATCCAGGCCGGGCCGCCAATTGGCGCGCAGGCCGGAGGATGCAGCTATCCCGCGTCCGCTTGATGTTCGACCGGAAAGACGCGGGATGATGCGCGTGAAGCGCGCCCGCGGAACGCGGAGTTGGTGGGGGGCCCCGCGTCCGGCTCCGCCGGCGCGGGGGGAGGTC
>JAHFED010000037.1 GCA_023248635.1 Myxococcales bacterium | reverse complement strand
CGACCACGGATGGGGAGGGCCCCGTCGGCGACTTGCTCGACGACGGGAGGGGGCGCAGCCCCCTTTGAAACACAATCCCTGGGTTCAGTTGAGTGCAAACTCAACTGAATCCAGGGATTAGTTCGCGCCGCCGGACCCTGGTTCAGGGGGCGCGGCGCGGGTCAGGGGCGGGCAGGGGTGCACCAGGCCGGCGTCGACGACGACGAAACGGCCATCGACGTAGGAGAAACACCGCAGGCGCACAGGCACCGATCCATCGGCTGTCGCCGATGGATCGACGAAGCGCTCCACACGGAAGACGCCGACGCAGCCCTCGATCACGACGAGGTCTGCAACCTTGATCTCGGTCATTTCACCGTGACCTTGATGGTCTTGGACATCGAAGGCCCGTAGCTGAAGTGGCCGCCGTCGGCGAGCTGCAAGGTCAGCGTGTGCGGTCCCGCAGCCAAGGTCAGCGTCGTCTCGGTCTCCGCTTTGCCGAAGTGCAGATGGGTCGCATCCTTGGCGACGACAGCACCAAGAGCGCTGGCTTCTCCGTCGACGATGAGGTGGTGGTGGCCGCTGGTCTTGTCGAGCACGTCTTCGCCCGCGGGGCGCAGCGTGAATCCCTCGACGGCAAATTTCACGAGCACCGGGCTCTTGACGACGTCGCCGTCTTTGAGGTTGGCGAAGTCGACGCCCATCTTGGCGGGCTTCTCTTTGACGATGAGCTTCATCTTGGCCGCCAGCGCGGGGCCGTAGGAGAGGTGGGCTCCGTCGGCGAGCTGCATCTCGATCTCGTGGGGACCCGAAGCAAGCGTGAGGTGCGCCGTCGACGATGCGTCGCCGAAGTGCAGGTACTTGTCGTTCTTAGGCACCACTTGTCCGGCGGGGATCGAGGGACTGTCGATGATCAAATGGTGGTGGCCGGTGGTCTTGTCGAGGGGATCTTCTCCCGCCTTGCGCAGGCCGATGCCATTGACGCCGAAGGCGACGTCGAAGTCCGCAAAGACCGTGCTGCCGTCGTGGGGCCACACGAAGAAGACCGACTGCGCCGACGTCGCCGCCGGCGTCTGGGGCGCTGCGCCGGGGGCAGGCATCGCGTGACCCGCATGGGGATCCGCCGCCGCCGAAGGCTTGTCGTCGACGACGGGCTCGGGGGCCTCCTCGCTGGGGCAGGCCGCGGCGGCGACGACGAAAAACAAAGCGAGGTGTGAGGCAAGGTGACGCATGGCACCCTTGTAACAGGGTTGCCCCGCCAAACGGAGCGCTCAGACTCGGGTCATGTCGTCGTCGTCGTCTTTTGTTCGCACCGCGCTGGTCACCATCGGGTTGACCTACGCGCTGATCACGGTGGGGGCCATCGTGCGGGTCAGCGGCGCAGGCATGGGATGCCCAGATTGGCCGCGCTGTTTCGGCTTGTTGGTGCCGCCGACGTCGATCGATGAGCTCCCTTTGCCTGGCACTTACGCCTATCCGCCGGGTTGGAGCGTCGAGAGCTTCGATCCCCTGATGACTTGGATCGAGTTCCTCAACCGCCTGCTCGGCATGCTGGTGGGCTTTGCGATCCTCGCGACCTTGATCAGCGCCATCCGCGCGCACCGTCGACGTCGCGGGGTGCTCTGGCCGGTGGTCGGCGCCTTCGTCGGCGTGCTCTATGCGGCCTGGCTGGGCGGTCGCGTGGTCGCTCATGAGCTCGCCCCCTGGATCGTGACGGCGCACCTGCTCTCGGCCATCGCGGTGGTATCGCTGCTGGTGATCGCGACGGTGAACGCGATCAGCGCGGTGGCGACGAAGACCACGACGACCGATGCGGTCTCTCGCCTCGCTTGGGGCGCGGCGGCGCTCGCTCTCGTGCAGGGGGCGTTGGGCACCCAAGTGCGCGGGATTCTCGAAGACACTGCGCGCCACCGACCCGAGCTCGCGCGCGCGGCCTGGATCGGCGAAGTGGGTTTCATCGATCTCGCTCACCGGGGCTTGGCCTTGGCGGTGGCCGCCGCCGTCGTCGCCGTCTTCATCGTGGTGCGCAAGAAGCGGGGCGAGCAGAGGGCGCTCGCGCGGGCGGCGACCTCTGCCGTGGTGTTGGTGGGCGTGCAGATCGCTGTGGGAGCGGCCCTGGCCAATGCCGGACTCCCCAAGGCACTGCAGGTCTTTCATCTCTTGGCAGCGGCGCTCTTGTTGGGCGCTTTGACGACGACGGCGATGTTGGCGCGCGGACCCCAAGCGCTACTGGATCCGGTCGGTTCTCTCAGCGCTTGAGGCCGACGCGCGAGGCGAAGTCGGCGAAGGAGCGGGCGCGTTCGGCCCGCCGGGCATCGACTTTGGCGATCACCGACGACGACTCCCCCACCCGCCGCGAGAGCGGGGCCCGTGAGCAGAGCTCGTCGCAGGCCCGCCAGAAGTAGGCGACGGCCACGGCCTCTCGGGTGGGCCGGCCCAGGGTGAAGACGACCGATGCCCCGGTGCTCGCGTCGATGCCCCAGCTGCCATCACCACGCAGCTCGAGCATCCCGGGCCCCGGGGGCCCTTCGAGAAAGACCATGATCTCGGCTGCCAGGTCCATGCTGCCATCCCCATGATCAGAGAAATCAAAGACGAGCCCAGCAGAAGACGACGTCAACTGCTGGGCTTCAGGGGGATTATTTTGCGAACAATTCGCGCGCAATGATGACGCGCTGAATCTGCGAGGTTCCCTCGTAGATCTGCATAATCTTGGCGTCGCGCATCAACTTCTCGACCGGGTATTCCTTGTTGAAGCCGTTGCCGCCGAAGACTTGCACGGCGTCGGTGGCGATCTCCATGCACGAGTCGGCAGCGAAGCGCTTGGCCATGGCCGCATAGAGGGTGTTGCGACGGCCGGCATCGATCTCACGGGCCGATTTGTGCACCAGCAATCGTCCGGCTTCGACCTTCGTTGCCATGTCAGAGATCATAAAGGAAATGCCCTGAAACTGAGAGATCGGACCGCCGAAAGCCTTGCGTTCCTTTGCATAGGATACCGCGTGCTCCAGGGCGGCGCGGCCCAGGCCGACGGCGGCGGCGGCGACCAGCGGGCGCGTGTGGTCGAAGGCCCGCATCGCGATCTTGAAGCCCTCGCCCTCGTTGCCCAGCAAGCAGTCAGCAGGAATTTCGACGTCTTCGAAGGTCACGCCGCGCGTGTCGCTGCAGCGCTGGCCCATGTTGTTTTCTTTCTTGCCGATGGTGATGCCGGGCAGCTTCGCGTCGACGATGAAGCCCGTCATGCCCTTGTGGCCGGCGTTGGGATCGGTCTTGGCGAGCACGAAGAACCAGTCGGCGTGGCCGGCGCCGGTGATCCACATCTTGCTGCCGTTGCACAGGTACTTGTCCCCCTTCTTCAGCGCCGTGGTCTTGATGCCGGCGACGTCGGAGCCTGCGCCCGGCTCGGTGACCGCGTAGCTGCAGAGCAAGGGAGCCTCGGAGAAGCGGCCCAACCACTTCTTCTTCTGCGCGTCGCTGCCAGCGACGATGACGGGCACCTGGGCGAGGGAATTTGCCGTCATGGCCGTGGCGATGCCCGTGCAACCCCAGCCGATCTCCTCGTCCATCAACGTGCCTTCGAAGGTGCCGAGGCCGAGGCCGCCGCAGTCTTCGGGCACGTGGATGTTCATCAGCCCGCGCTCCCACCCCTGCTTGAGGATGTCGGCGGGCCACTCCCCCGTCTCGTCGTGGTGGGGAGCCTTGGGCCGCACCACGTCGCGGGCGAATTCGAAGGCGAGCTTCTGCAGGTCTTTTTGTTCCGGGCTCAGGTCGGACATGGGGCTGCTCCGCTGTGGGCCCTCACGGGCGCGTGGGAGGACCGTCTGCTGGCCTCCGCCGTCGACGTCAACGGACCAGTCGCTGCCCGCTTCGGCGTCAGCCAGAAGCGACCGCGGCAACCAGTGGAGGGGGATCCGCCGCCGGCTCAGGCGAAGCGCCCGGGGAACCGGCAGGGTCGACGCGGTGTCCCAAGGGGAAGGCCCACGCCGAAGGAAGCCGCGCCTGATCTCGGAGTCGCGGCCGCCCGGGCAGGGGGGCGCTACGATGGGCAAGAGCGCCCTGGAGGACCGAATGTCGTCGACGTTGCCTGCCTCTTCCTTTTCTGCCGGAGCCGGCACTGGCAAAGGGCGCGAGCTCACAGCCGCCGAAGAAGCCGCGTTCCGTCGACGGCGCGTGCACAACGGCATCGGCGCCGCGGTGGCGGCGGCCGTCGTCGTCGTCGGCTTCGCGGGGTTGGGCTGGCTGTCGCAGCACGAGCGCAAGGATCTGCGCACCTGGTCCTACGGAAATGGTCAGGTGCAGACCCTGGCCGAGTACACCGGGCACCAGCGCAACGGTCAGTTTTTGGAGTATTATCAAAATGGCAACAAGAAAGCAGAAGGTGCTTATAATAAAGACGTCGAAAATGGTCTTTGGACTCGTTATTATTGGGGTGGAGGCATCGAGTCACAGGGTGTCTTGAAAGAGGGCATGAGAGATGGGGCCTGGGAGATGTTCTACGCCAACGGCGCGCCGACCGACCAAGGCGGGAGCACCGGCGTGACGGGGTCCAAGAAGGCGGTGGAATCCTATCACGAGGGCATCGCTGACGGCCACTGGGCGACGTGGTACGAGAATGGGCAGATCGAATCCGACGCCAACTATGTGAATGGATTGGCCCAGGGACCGGAGCGACATTGGTATGAAAATGGCCAACTCGAATCTGACGGAAATTACGTCGACGGCTACGCCGAAGGCAAACACTCGTCCTGGTATGAAAACGGAAGACTAGCCCTTGAAGGGCCCTACATGAAAGGCCGACGGGAAGGCCTATTTCAAGAATACAACAAGGACGGCACGCCTTGGCGCACCGAGACCTGGTCCCAAGGGGATCGTGTGGCCGAAACTCTCATCGACCAACGCACCTGCTCCCCGCGCTGCGCCGAGCTGCCTTCGCCCTGATCCCACATCCCCTGTCCGATCAGCGACGACGGGTGGGTCGCTGACCATTTCGCGGATCGCTGGGAGTCGATCGGAGGCCGCAGACCGGCGCTCAGGTGCGCGGCACCGAGCCGGGGGCGCTGTCGTCGTCGACGACGACCAGGCTCTGGGGGCTGATCTCGATGACGATGGCGTCGCGGGAGTCCCAGGGGCCGAGCAGGCCGGCGACGATGGCCGCGATCTCTGGGGCAGCCGCCGAGACGCGGCCCAGCAGACGGGTCCGGGCGATGCCTGCGACGGCGACGACGTCGGCGTCTCCTTTCACGAAGCGCGGCACCATGCCCATCCGCACGCGGTCGGCGAAGATGGCGTTGTCGGCGATGACCCCGAGCCAGACCGATCCGTGCCGCGCCAAGCGCACCGTGCAGCAGGAATCCGGCGTGTTCTCGTCGGCCGAGAGGGTGAGGGTCGGCCGATCGCCCAGCAGAGCCGCAGCCCGCGCCGGTCCCACCAGCGTCGACGAGGGCGAAGAGATGAGGTGCAGCGCGGTCATGGTTCCTCCGAAGCAGCAGACGTCGCGGTGACGCGTCCTGAATCCAACGTCGTCGTGAAGGCGGTGTAGCCGGCAGCAGCGAAGGCCCGGCGTACGGGCTCGGGGTCGTCGTCGACCAGAGCGATCACCGCGCCGCCGCCGCCGGCCCCCGAGAGCTTCGCGCCCAGGGCCCCGCGTTCGCGGGCGATGGCGCACAGCGCCTCGATGCCGGGGGTCGAGACGCCCAGAGCGTTCAAGTAGCCCTGGTTCAAGTCCATGAGCTCCCCGACGGCACCCAGCTCGCCCTTTTCGAGGTGCAGGCGGGCCGCGCGAGCCAGGGCGCCGACGCCGTGAAAGATGCGGGCGTAGTGCTCGGGGTGGTTGCGGGCGCGCTCGCGCAAAGCAGCGACGGCGGTGGCGGTGCCGGCGTGGGGGCCAGCGACGCCGATGGCCAGACGCAAGCGGCGGGGCAGGATCAACGACGTCGCCGTCCCGATGGCTGCTCCGCGGGGCTTCTCGTAGGCGAGCACGCCGCCGCGCACGATGGTGGTGTGATCGACGCCCGAGGGATTGCCGTGAAAGACCTTTTCGACGGCGAAGGCCCTTTCGATCAACGTTTCGTCGTCGATGGGCTCACCCTGCCACTGGTGCACACCGCGCAAGAGCGCGACGGCCAAGGCCGCGGAAGAGCCGAGCCCCGCACCAGGAGGGATGGCGCCGTCGACGGAAAACTGCAGCTGCCGCGTGTGCGGACCGCAGAGATCGACGACCACGCGCAGGGCCGCGCGAAGCCGCTCGGGGCCCTCGCCGCCGGGATCGGGGCGGCAGCGCGGTGGCAGCGAAGCATTGGTCGATCGCAAGATCGGGCCGTCATTCACGCCGCTGCGAGAGACGGCCACGCGAATGCCGCGATCGAGGGTGGCGGCGATGGCCGGCTGTCCGTCGACGACGGCGTGCTCGCCAAAGAGGATGACCTTGCCAGGCGCGTAGCCCAGCGTCGTCGTCTGCTGGGCGCCATCACTCATAGGTCGACCTCAGCGTGGCCAGGGCTTCTTGGGCGCGGCCGAGTCGGATGCTGCCGCTGGCGACGAGCACGCTGGCGACGGCTTCGACCTCGGCGGCGGTGGCTCCGGCGGCGAGGGCCACTTGGCGTGCATGCAGGGCCATGTGGCCGCGCTGAATACCCTCGCTCACCATCGCTTTGAGCGCGCCGGTGTTTTGCGCGAGGCCCACCGCAGCCATCAACCCGGCCAGCTTGGTCGTCGACAAGGCGAAAGAGCCGAGCAACTTGCGCGCGCCCTGCACGGTGGGGTGCACGCGGGTGGCGCCGCCGACGGTGCCGACGGCCATGGGCAGGGTGATGCTGCCGACGAGGCACGCCTGTTCCTCGTCGACGAAGAAGCGGGTGAGGCTGGTGTAGCGGCCCGATCGCGCGGCGTAGGCGTGGGCGCCAGCTTCGAGGGCGCGCCAATCGTTGCCCGTGGCGATGGCGAGGGCGTCGACGCCGTTCATGATCCCTTTGTTGTGCGTGCAGGCGCGCCAGGGATCGCGGGCCGCGAAGCGGTAGGCATCAACGATGCCGCGGGCCACGGCTGCGCCATCGTCGTCGTCACCACCGAGTTGGGCGAAGGGAATGCGCATCGACGCCCGCGCGCAGCGTTCGTCGGCGAGGTTGGTCAAGATGCGCAGACAGGCCACGCCGCGGGCCAGCTCGGCCAGGCGATCCGAGAGGCCTTCGACGACGCTGTTGACGGCGTTGGCGCCCATCGCGTCACCACACTCGAGCACGACGTGCACGACCAGCATGGGCCCACCGTCGTCGAGATCGCCATGGAGATCGTCAGAGGGCAGGCGAGGCAGCACGCGGCAGCGCACGTCGACGACGCCGCCGCCGCGCTCTTTGAGGCCCGGACACAAGCGGTTGCCGCTGGCGATGAGCTCGTCGCGCGCGTCGTCGATGGCCGCCTGGGCGCGGGAGAGATCGGCCACCTGCAGCAGTTGCACTTGCCCCACGGTGATCGGCGGATCGGCCGAGGTGGTGAACCCGCCGCCCGCCGCCGCGAGACGCGCGATGTGGGAGCAGGCCGCGACGATCGAAGGCTCCTCCACCGCCATCGGCACGATCACCGCTTCGCCGTCGACGATGAAGTTCAAAGCCACGCCCAGGGGCAAGCCCAGCACGCCGACGACGTTTTCGATCATCTGATCGGCGACCGGAACCTGCAGCCCGCCGTCGACGTCGAAGGGGGCGCTGTCGGCTGGGGAGAGCCCAAGCAGGCGCCGTCGCTCGTCGACCGAGCGCCGGTAGAAGCCGGGCAGCCGCGATGCCGTCGACGTGGTGGTCGTTGTTTCCAAGCCCGGGGGGTGCGCGGTGGTCGCCATGATTTCAGTCCCACCTTGCCTTCCTGAAGCTTCAGAAACAACTGAAGACGCTGAAGGAAGCTTCCAAAGACCTGGATCCGTGGGCAAACGGTCTCGCTTGCATCTCAGCGTCGGTGTTGCATCAAAGCTCAACCAGGCCGAGTGAACCATCGGTCAGGATACGGCGGAGGATCTGCGGAGGTTCACAGCCCGCGCAGGATCAAAGCCACCGGTCGGTGATCGCTGACGTCGTCGCGGTAGTGGGCGATGTCGCCGTCGACCCGGGGAATGAGGGTGGTGCCGTCGCCGACCTCGTCGTCGAAGGCCCGGGTGGTCACGATGTGGTCGAGGATGGCGTTGCTGTTGGAGATGAAGCTCGCCTCCCCGCGATCCGAGAGGGGCTGGGTGCGCACGACGTATTTGTCGGCGTCGAGAAAGGGCGCCCAGTTCGAAGCACCGGAGCTCTGGTCGAGGCGCTCGTTGAAGTCGCCCAGGATCACGATCTCGTCTGGGCCGCTGCTTCCCTTGACCAGGGAGTCGACGTAGGCCTCGAGCTTGATGAAGGCCTCGTGCCGTCGCTCGACGGCCTCGGCGTCTTCCAGGGCTTTGAAGTGCACCGAGATGGCGGTGAAATCGAAGGCGTTGTCGCCGTCGTCGTAGTGGAACTGCACCTGCATCGGCGGCCGAGGAAAGTTGAAGCCATCGCCGGTGAAGACCAGGGCGACGTTGGTCGGGGTCAAGCGGCTGCAGCGGTAGATGAAGCCGACCTTTTGGTAGCTGCCGTCGCTGTAGCTGTCCGTCGACAACACGCCCTCGTGCTCAGGCAGGCGGGACACCAGCTCGTTGAAAGCGTCTTCGTCGGCGATCTCCTCGACGCTGATGAGGTCGAGATCGAGGGACGTGATCACATCAGCGACCGTGGCCGCAGTGCCGCGCGTGCTCGGAAAATTGTGGAGGTTCCAGGCCGCGATGTCGAAGGTGCTGCCCGAGCCGATGCGATCGGTGCGGCCGCTGGAGGGTGCCGGAAACCCGGTGGCGTCGTCGTCGGCGCATCCGACGCCGCCCTCGCCTTCGCCTTCGCCCGCCTCGCCCTCGCCTTCACCGCCGACTTGGGGTGGGGGCACCGGGCAGGCGGTGCCGACGACCACGCCGCAGAGGAGAGCGCGAAGGGAGAGTGCACACATGCGCGCACCATAGACCGTGGCGACGACGACGGCTGCGCCTGTGTAGCCGCATCGGTCAGGTGACGGAGGCCTTGGGGTCGTCGGCGTTGTCTGTGCGCAAGGTCACCAGCGCGACCTCGGTCGGACAGTTCAAGCGAAAGGGCATCCAGTGGCCCAGGCCCGCCGAGGTGTAGAGGTGGCAGCGGCCCCGCGTGTGCTCGTGTTGGTAGTGGCCGAGCAAGAAGCTCTCGGGCCACAACGGCGCCAGCAGCGAACGACCAAAGGCCGCCATCTGCGCGCCGTGGGTGTGTCCCGACAAGGTCAAGGTGACCCCGTGCTCGCGCGCCCGCACAAAGCCGCGGGGTCGATGGCTGAGCAAGATGCGGCAGCGCAGATCGTCGGGACATTGGGCCAAAGCGCGATCGACGCTGCGGGCCAAGAAGGCAGCGGGTCCATCGAGGCCACGGCCGGGGTCGTCGGCGCCAGCGAGCCACAGCCGGGCGCCGTTTTTCTCGAGCAGCACGCCGTCGTTGCAGAGAAAGCGAATGCCAGCATCTTGGTAGATGCGCTGGGCCTGCTCGCGGCCTCGGTAGATCTCGTGGTTGCCGAGGGTGGCGAAGGTCCCCAAGGGCGGCGCCAAGACGGCCAGCTTGGCCAGCGCGCTCGGCAGCTGGCTGTAGTCGTCGGCGATGTCGCCCGTGAGCACCACGAGATCGGGGACCACGCCGCGAGCGCGCACGAGGTCGACGACGGCCTGGAACTGGTCCTCGTGAATGAACACGCCCAGGTGCACATCGGTGAGCTGCAAGACGGTGAGCCCATCGAGAGCCGCGGGCACGCTGCGACTCTTGAGCTCAAGCTCGGTCAGCACCGGGCGCGTCGAAGCAGCGACGGCGCCCACCGGACCCGTGGCGACGGCGGCCATGGGCAGAGATCCTGTCGCGTTGCGCAAGAAGGCGCGCCGGCGGGGATCGACCTCGCGCCGTCGAGTGGCCAGAGCGAGGGGCCCCCAGACGACGGCGGTCAAGGCGAGCACCATCGACGAAGCAAAGACCGTCGACGTCAAGGTCATGGCCACGCCCGAGGGAGCAGAGTGGGGCATCCAAACGCGCAGCAGCGCCCAGGCGACGAAGCCGACCACCGCGACGCCCACGGCGACGACGACGCCGCGGCGTACCCAACGTTGCCAAGCGCCGGGAAAGCCAGCGCGCAAGAGGTTCGACGCGATGAAGAGCGCGAGGCCGATGATCGCGAGGGGGAACAGGGTTTGTCCGATGGCCAATCCCGACATGCGCTCTCCCAACCGCTGCGGTGTGCGGCGCATGCCGAGCGCATCATCATGGCGCCCCGGGCGCTCAAAGTCCTTCTCGGCCGACGCCGTCGACCCGCCGCAGGGGCCCTTTGCGGGCGCGGTTTTTGGGCCTCGGGCCTGACGGCCAAATGGGCTATCGAGCGCCATGATCCGCTTTGCCTTCCTCCTTGTGCTCTCCCTCGTCGGCGCCGATGCGGCCCTCGCCCACAAAGCCCTGTTCGTGCTGCGCCATGCAGAGAAGGCGTCGCCGACGGATCCGGATTCTCCCCTCTCGGTCACGGGGCAGGATCGGGCCCTCGCCCTGGCACGCCTGCTGCGCAACGCCGGCGTCACCCACATCTTCGTTTCCGATCGCAAGCGCACCGCGCAAACGGCCGCGCCGCTGATCGAAGCCAAGGGGCTCACCGCCTCCGTGGTCGCCGCCGGCGACACCAAGGCGTTGCTCGACAAGCTCAAGGCCCTGCCCAAAGACGCCGTCGTCGTCGTCGTTGGCCATTCCGATACGGTTCCAGAGATCCTTCGGGGCGTGGGTGTGAAGACCGAGGTGGTGATCAAAGACGATCAGTTCGGTCGCCTGTTCCTCGTGGGTCCCGATGCCGGTCTCGTCGAGCTTGCGTACTGATGCGCCAACGGGTCCTCGATCACTTGCGGGCCCTGGTGGCCTGCGACACCCGCAACCCCCCCCGCGGCGGCGGCGGCATCGACGCCCTGTTTGCCCACGTGCGGCGCGCGCTGCCGGGCGACTTCGTCGTCGAGATCGAAGACCTCGGTGACGGCTGTCGCTGGCTCTATGCCCGTCGCGGCGACGACGATGGCCCGGGTCATCGGGTGCCCCTCGTCAACGTGCACATCGACACCGTGCCCCTCGATCCGGGCTGGACGGGGGATCCCTTCGCCCTCGTCGTCGACGACGACAAGGCCACCGGATTGGGCGCGTGCGACATCAAAGGAGCGCTGGCCTGCTGGTTGGCGGCCGTGCCGGGGGCTGAGGAGCACACCGCGCCCGGTCGAGGAGCGACGTCGGCGGCCTTGCTGTTGACGTCGGACGAAGAGGCAGGATCGTCGCTGTGCGTGCGCACTTTTCTCGAAAGGCACGACGTGCGGCGTCGCCCCGTGCTGGTTGCCGAGCCCACTCTCGCCCAGGCCGTGCTCGCCCACCGCGGCATCGGCACTGCGACGCTGTGCTTCAACGGCGTGGCCGGCCACGCGTCCCAAAAACGAGCCCTCGACGACAGCGCCATCTCTCGCTGTGCGCGTTTCTGCGTGCGCGCGTTGGACCATGCGGCCAGCACCGACAACGCCATTCGTTTGAACCTGGGCCGCATCGAGGGCGGCACCAAGGCCAACATGATCGCGAGCAGCTGCCTGCTGCGCCTGGGGGTGCGGCCCGAGGCCGTCTACGACGCCAGCGAGGTCCTCGACGCCCTCTGCGCCCTGGCCGATCCGACGACGACGCAGCAACGCGGGTTCTTGGCCCCCGCCTTGCCCGCGCGTCGCAGCGATCGCACCGTCGACGAAGCCCGCGCGCGCAGCCGAGAAAGAGCCGACAGCCTCGGACTCGAAGTCGGCGACGACGTCGACTTCTTCACCGAGGCCGCCTTCTTCTCCGCCGCCGGCGCCGACGTCTTGGTCTTTGGCCCGGGCGACATCGCCCAAGCCCACACCGCTGGCGAATGGGTCGCGCTTCGGCAGCTCAATGCCGTGGCTGCCAGCTATGGCCGCATCTTGTCGGGGGCCCGCACGCCATGAAGCCCGATTCCACCGAAGATCTCATCGTTCGATTGCTGAAGAATCTCGGCAGCAAGAAGGAGGTCGAACAGTATTTACGCTTGTTTTCTTCCGTCGAAGAGAAGCGCTTTGCGGTGATCAAGGTGTCCGGTGGCGTCGTCGACACCGAGCTCGATGCCCTGGTCGGATCCATCGCATTTCTAGATAAAGTTGGGTTGACTCCCGTGGTGATTCACGGTGCTGGCCCTCAGCTGTTGGCGGCCGAACAACAAGCAGGTGTTTCGTCGACAAACGATCGGGGCGAGCGCGTGGTGAGCGAGGCGTCGATAGCTCTCGCCCGCAAGGTCTTCCAAAAAGAAAACCTGCGCATCGTGGGGGCGCTGGAGGCCATCGGCACGCGGGCCCGACCCATTCCGACCGGCGTGTTCATCGCCGAGAAGATCGAAGATGGCCGCCTTGGCTACGTGGGCCGGGTCGTTGGGGTCGACGTCGACGCCATCGAGGCCAGCATCAGCGCCGAGCAGATCCCCGTGCTCGCCTCCCTCGCCGAAACAGCCAGCGGGCAGGTGCTCAACATCAACGCCGACGCAGCGGCGCACAAGCTCGCCCTCGCCCTACAGCCTTTCAAGGTGGTGTTCCTGTCACCCGACGACGGCATTCGCGGCGAAGACGGCCAGATCCTCTCGGCCATCAACCTCGAGGAAGACTACGAGGGACTGCTGGCCCAGCCCTGGCTGTCGTCGTCGACGAAGAACAAGCTGAGCGAGATCCACGCCATGTTGCAGGGGCTGCCGCGCAGCTCATCGGTGGCGGTGGCCTCGCCCGAGAACCTCACGCGTGAGCTCTTCACGCACAAAGGGGCCGGAACTTTGGTGCGCTTGGGCGAGCGGGTGCGCTGCCACCCCGACTTCAAGAAGTTGGATCTCGAACGACTGCGGGGCCTGCTCGAGGACAGCTTCGGGCGCAAGCTGCATGCTGACTATTTTGAGAAGAAACCCTTCTTCCGCATTTATCTTGCGGATTCATATCGAGCCACCGCAATCTTGACCCTCGAGGATGGCATTCCCTACCTCGATAAGTTCGCGGTGACGACCGAAGCCCAAGGCGACGGCGTCGGCGGCTCCCTCTGGCAGCGCATCACCCAAGAGAACGAGAAGCTGTTCTGGCGCTCTCGCATCGATAATGAGGTGAATAGCTGGTATTTCGCGCGTTCCGACGGTTGCTTCAAATCAGACAAATGGTGTGTGTTCTGGTGTGGCCTCTCCGACCACGCCGAGATCAAGAGCTGCATCGATCTGGCATTGGCGATGCCAGCGACCCTGAAAGTGCACGCCGTCGGCGTGCAACCGTGAGCGCCCCCAAACGCATCGGTCTGGTGGGAGCCCGCGGCTTCGTCGGCCAGGAGCTGCTCACCCTGTTGGACGCAGACGAGACCTGCGTCGTCGACGTCGTCGTCTCTCAAGGGGCGCCAGGCCGCACCCTCGCAGGCCACACGCTCGTGGATCTTTCCCCCAGCACCCTCGTCGCCCGAGCTCTCGACGGGGTGGTGTTGGGTCTGCAAAACGGACAGTCCGCCGCCTGGGTACAGGCCCTGGGCAGTGACGTCGTCGTCGTCGACCTCTCCGCCGATTGGCGCTTCGATCCGATGTGGCGCTATGGGCTGGTCGAGAAAGAGCGCGCGCGCCTGCAGGGAAGCAAGCGCATCGCCAATCCCGGCTGCTACAGCACCGCGGCCCAGCTCGCGCTCTTGCCGTTTCACGACATTGTAGATCGAGCCCATGTGTTCGGGATTTCCGGATATAGCGGGGCCGGGTCCTCGCCGTCGAAGAGGAATGACGCTGCGCTCTTGCATGACAACCTGATGCCCTATGACTTGATCGGGCATACCCAAGAAAAAGAGATGAGAGCCCAAGCCGGCGTCGACGTCCGCTTTTTGCCTCACGTCGCCTCGTTCTTTCGCGGCATCAGCTGCACCATCGCCGTGGACCTCAAGCAGTCCGTGTCGCTGGCAGAGGCGGGCGATCGGCTGCGCAGCCGCTACCAACACGACCCGCTCGTGCGCGTGGTCGACGAAGAACCGCTGGTGAAAGACGCCGTCGGCAGACACTCGGTGCAGATTGGGGGGCTGCGGGTCGATGGCAAGCGTCTCGTCGTCGTCGCGACCCTCGACAACCTTCTGAAGGGTGCAGCGTCGCAGGCCTTGCAGAACCTGCATCTGGGTCTGGGATTGCCCGAGCTGGCGGGGATCGCGCTGACACCCAAGGAGCCATCGTGAGCACGCCGCTGTGGGACAAGGGCAAAGACGTCGACGTCATCGTGCAGAGATTCTGCGCCGGTGACGACGTCGTGGCCGATCGCCAGCTCTTTCCTTTCGACGTCGAAGCCACCAGCGCTCACGTGCTCGGCTTGGCGCGCATCGGGGTGCTCAGCGGCGCCGAAGCCACCCAACTGACGACCTTGCTCACCGAGCTGCAGGCGCGCTTCGCCGACGGCCGCTTCGTCGTCGACGAGCGCTACGAAGACGGCCACACCGCCATCGAGACTTTCTTGGTGCAGGAGGCCGGCGACGTCGGCAAGAAGGTGCACACCGCGCGCTCGCGCAACGATCAGGTGCTGGTCGCCTTGCGCCTGTGGCTGAAGGAGCAGCTGCGGGCCGTCGTCGACGTCACCAGCTCGGCCGCTCGCTCGGCGCTCGAGCGGGCGCGCACCACGGGTGCTACGGCGATGCCGGGCTATACGCACTTGCAGCGGGCCATGCCCACGACGCTGCAGGCCTTTTTCCTCGGCCATGTCGAGGGATTCCTGGACTCGCGCGACGCGGCGCAGGCGGCCCTCGTCGTCGTCGACCGCAACCCGCTGGGAACGGGCGCCGGCTTCGGCGTGTCGTTGCCGCTCGATCGCGAGGGCGTGAGCGCGGCCTTGGGCTTCGCCGACGTTGTCGTGTCACCGCAGGCCGCCCAGAATTCGCGGGGCAAGCTGGAGCTCTTTGCCTTGCAGGCGCTGCACCTCGCGACCCTCGACGTGCGCCGTCTGGCTTGGGACCTCTCCCTCTTCGTCACGGCCGAATTCGGCTTTGCGCGCTTGCCCGATCGCTTCACGACGGGGAGCTCGTTGATGCCCAACAAGCGCAACCCCGACGTCGTCGAGCTGCTGCGCGCCTTGCCCGCCGTCGTCGAAGGGGCCCTGGCCGAAACCCAGGCCGTGCTCTCGTTGCCGTCGAGCTACCACCGCGATCTGCAGGCCACCAAAGCCCCGGTGCTGCGGGCCTTCCCCCGCGCGCTGCAAGGACTGGCCTTGATCCCGGCTCTCCTCGACGGCGTGGAATTCGACGCCGTGGCCTTGCGCGCAGCGATCACCCCCGATCTCTTCGCCACCGACCGCGCCCTCGAGCTCGTCGTCGCCGGGCTGCCCTTTCGCGACGCTTACCGCCAAGCCGCCGCTGAGATCCCGACCCTCGGAGGCCGCGACGTCGACGGCAGCTTGCAAGCCCGCGTCTCTTTGGGCGGCGCCGGCAACGCGGGTCTCGATCGTCTGGAACGACGCCTCAATGAGTCAAACTCTGCTGTGTGAATCCTGGACGATGCCTCTTCCAAGGGTGGAAATGGCAAGCGAAGCAAGCGCACTGTTCTGACCTCTCGGCGGTTGATCCCAAGAGGGTCAGTTCGGGTGGATGAACACCGCCGTGTGACCGCTCGAGGGATCGCGCAGCGTCAGCGCCGTCGTCGTCAGGCTCACAATGATCGTCCGCAGCTCCTCTCGGCCGTCACCGTCGCGAATGATGAGGAGATCGTCGTCGACGCTCCCGCGGTAGCGGGCATCGCGCCCCTCGAGCAGGGCTTCGTCGCCGGAGAAGGCGTAGACGAAATTCACCGACACGCGTTGCGTGTCGGTGAATTGTCTACACGTCCATCGCCTGGCGGCGATGAATTCACCGACAGCGCTTCGCGTGTCGGTGAATTGTCTCCAGGTTCATCGCCTGGCGGCGATGAATTCTCGTCGGGCCCGGCGCCCATGCTCCCTGCAGCAACTGGATCTCGATCGTTGGCCGTGCGGTGATGGGGGGATCGCTTGGTTCATTGTGCGAGCAGGAAATCGCCCCGCCAAGACACAACAGGATCGCGCAAAAAAGAGGCTTCATCCACTCACGACCGCTTGAGCTTGAAGACCACCGCCTCGAGCTCGCGGACGGCTTCTTGAAGCAGGGCGCGCACCGGTTCTCGCGCTCGCAGCCCGGAGCGAGAGATGGAGCTGCGTAGCAACTCATCGCCGCCAGGCGATGCACCCTTAGACAATTGGCCGCCCGGCCGGAGGGCAGAGAATTCATCGCCGCCAGGCGATGAACCTGGAGACAATTCACGGACACGCGAAGCGCTGTCGGTGAATTCACGGACACGCGAAGCGCTGTCGGTGAATTCAGGGCTGCCGGCGATGACGTCGACGCGGCTGACACGTCGCCCGGCCAGCTGGGTGCTGAGCTGCTCCGAGAGGGCTTCGTCCAGGTCGTCGCCGTCGCGGGCCTCGATGTCGAGCTCGATCTCGTCCCGTCGTTGCAGCGGGTCGGCCAGATGGAACTCGAGCTCGTCATCGTCCTGGGCGTCGTCGGCGACGGTCGGCTGCAGCGGTGGAACCCGCTCGCCACTGGGACGGGCGGCGGCGGGTGAAGCTTGAGCGCTCAACGCCGGCGTCGCGCGCAGTTGGGGAAGGACGCTGTCCGCCGGCGAGGGCACCAGCGAAGGCAAGAGAGAGGGCAACAACGACGTCGTTCCCTGTTGGCGCAGCGCCTGCCGAGCCCCAGCGATGGTGAAGCGCTGGATGTGCAGCAGGTCTTTGATGACGAGGAGGGTCTCGACTTCGCGTCGACGGTAGAGGCGGTGGCCGCTGCGCGCCTTGTGGGGTCGCAGCTGGGAAAACTGGGTCTCCCAATAACGGAGCACATGCGGTTCGACGCCGACGAGCTCAGCGACTTCGCCGATCTTGAAGTACTTGCGCTCGGGCAAGACGATGGAGAGCCGACTGCCGCCGGGCGTGGGCAGAGCCGAAGGAAGCCCGGATCGCTGCCCCCGTGCGTTGGCAGGCGGAAGGCTGACGTCGACGACGGCGGTGCGTTGGCCCTTGGCCTTGGTGATCTCTTCGCTCATCCGGTGCCAGTGCCCCGGATGTTCGTGGCGCCGTTGGCGTCGCCGTCATCTGGCGCATCGGCGGTGGTCGCGTCACCAGCGACGGCGGCCTTCAAGACCTGGCTCGCCTTGAAGGTGACGACGGTGCGCTCAGGGATGATCAGGCCCTGCTCGGTCTTGGGGTTGCGCCCGCGCCGCGCGTTTTTGCGGCGGACGTCGAACTTGCCAAAGCCGGAGATCTTCAGCCCGTCGCCGCTTTCGAGGGTGGACTTCATGGTCTCGAAGACCCGCTCGACGACCTCGGAGGATTCCTTCTTGGAAAACCCCACCTTGGTGTGGACGGACTCGACGAGGTCAGCCTTGGTGATCGTGCGGGTGGTGCTCATCGACGCTCCTCCGCTGGGCCGCGGGTCGGTGGGGAGTGTGCATCGGGAGCCACCCCCTCGTCACGCGTTGCCGCGGGTGGATCGCTTGGAGAGTTCGCCGGCCGGCCTGGGGAACTGGCGGGCGGCCGGGGTGGATGCGGCGACCGGCCGCTGGGGGCCTCTTCGCTCTCTTCAAAGGCGCGATCGAAGAGGTCCTCCACGCGATCCTGGCGCAGCTCGTCGCGGCCCGTCACCTCCGCGGTGCGCAAAACGAACCAGCCGCAGGCGCCCGCCGAGCCGCAGCCGACGACGACGGAGACGATGCCTGCGATCAACGGCCCTCGCGCGCGGAAACCCCGGCGGTTCAACACCAGCGCGGCCACGATCAAAAAGCCGCCGAGACCGACCCCCAGACCAAAAGTGGGGATGGAAAAGGGCGCCGACACCAACGCGAGGATGGAAAGCAGGGTGAGGCCACGGGCCCGTGGCGCCGGCAACGGCGTCAGGAGGCGAACGTCTTTGCTCGACAACCGGTAGGGCTGCACGACGAAAGCTTCGGGCGTCCCGCTCATCCCGCGCGCACCTCGGCACCCAGGTCCTTGGCCCCGGCCACCAGCGCATCTTGGAGACGCTGTACGTCGACGTCGGTGAGGGTGCGATCTTCGGCGCGCAGCGTGACGCCGACGGCGACGGATTTCTTGCCGGGGGGCACGCCCTTGCCCTGGTAGACGTCGAAGATCTCGACCTGTTCGAGCAGTCCGGCGACGGCGGCGTTGTCGGCGAAACCGCGCTGCAAGACGGCGGCGGGCACGCGCTCGTCGACGACGAGGGCAAAGTCGCGGCGCACGGCGGGAAAGCGGGGCAGGGGGCGGGCAGCGATCAACGAGCGCGTGGCTCTGGCCAGCACGTCGGTGTCGAGGTCGAAGACGACGGCGCGGTTTTTCAGTCCCCAGCGGCCAGCGAGATCGGGATGAAGCTCACCGACCAAGCCGCACACCTCTGCGCCGGCGTCGGTGGCGACGCTCAAGCGGGCGGCGGCGCGGGGGTGCAGGAACACGGGTGCCTCAGGCCCCTCGAAAGCGCTCATCGACACGCCCGTCGCGCCGAGCGTGCCCAGCAGATCCTCGAGGTGACCTTTGACGTCGAAGAAGTCCAAGGCCTCCGCTTTGTGATCGAAGGTGGAGGGCGAGCGGGAACCGGTGGCGATGCCGGCGAGACGCGGGCGCTCGATGGCGAAGGCGTCGGCGCCGGTGGGGCCCGCGGGCGAGTTGGGGCGCGGCGTCCGGCCCTCTGGATTGCGACCGAGAAAGACGACGCCGGCTTCGTACAAGCGCACGTCGCTGATGCCGCGGCGGTGGTTGAGCGCAACGTTTTGCACGAGCCCCGGCAACAACGAGCGACGCAGCAAGCTGCGCTCCTCGCCCAGAGGATTCTTGAGGCGGATGACGTCGTCGGTGGCGCCAAAAGCCGCGATGTCAGCGGGTGAGGCAAAGGCCAGGTTGACGGCTTCGTCGTAGCCAGATGCGGCCAGGGCACGTCGTCCCAGCAACAAGGCGCGGTGGCGGCGCGCATCGAAGAGCACGCTCTCGTTCTCGCCGGATCGCGTAGGCAGGGTGGCGGGGATTAGGTCCATGCCGAGCAGCCGCAGCAGCTCTTCGATGAGATCGACCTCGCGGGTGAGGTCGGGCCGAAAGGTGGGCACGCGAAAGCGGATGGCTTCGGCCTCACGCCCCTCGACCTCGAGGCCCAAAGACAGGAGCAGCTTGGAGGCGCTGGTCTCATCGACGAGCTTGGGCGGCACGCCCAGGAGTTGGGCGGCACGCCGCGGCCTCAAGGTGACGAGGACGGGCGCAATCTTTTTCGGGTAGCTGTCGATGACGCCGCGGGCCACGCGACCTTTGGGTTCTTTGCCAGAGACCTCGCGCATCACGATCGCGGAGAATTCGGCGACCAGCGCCGCGGCGCGGTCGAGGGACTGCAACACGCCATTGGGATCGGCCCCCCTTTCGAAGCGGTGGCTGGCCTCGGAGTGCAGATCGAGGCGTCGCGCCGTGCGCCGCACCCGAGCCGCGTTGAAGTGCGCCGATTCGAGCAGAATGCGCGTCGTGGTCGGGGTGACCTCGGTGTCGCGTCCGCCCATGACCCCACCGAGCGCAATGGCCCTTCCTTCGCCGGCGGTGTCGGCGATGACGACGTCGCCTTCGACGAGCAAGCGCTCTTTGCCATCGAGGGTGACGAGCAGTTCGCCCGGACGCGCGTCGCGCACCACGATGGCCGCCCGCGTCCCCTGTTTGGCGATCTTGTCGAGGTCGAAAGCGTGCAGGGGAATGCCGCGCTCCATCATCACCAGATTGGTGACGTCGACGATGTTGTTGATGCTGCGGATGCCGACGGCAGCGAGTCGGGCCTGAATGTGACGAGGGGACCGTCCAACGACGACGTCTTCGATGACGCGGCAGGCGTAGCGCGGGCATCCGTCGACGTCTTCGATGGTCACGGTGGCGAGGGTGTCGATGGGTCCGCCGCGCTCGGCGCAGGTCGGCGCCTGGGCCTTCAAGCGGGAGCGAAAGGCCGCGGCGAGCTCGCGGGCCACGCCGAGGTGGGAGAGGGCGTCGGGCCGGTTGGGGGTGACCCCGATGGTATAGACGACGTCGTCACGGCCGATGGCCATGCTCGCGGGGGCGCCGATGGAGAAACCGTCGCCCTCCGGAAGCAGCACCAAGCCGTCTGAGCTCGGATCCGACGCCGGGGTTGCGCTCGAGGTGAGTCCGAGCTCGCTGGCGGAGCAGAGCATTCCGTGGCTGGTCACGCCGCGAACCGTGGCCACGGCGATGGACTTGCCGCCGGGCAGCACGGTGCCTGGGGTGGCGAAGCACACCAAGGCGCCAGCGAAGACGTTGGCTGCGCCGCAGACGACGTCGACGGCACCATCGGGGGTGGCGCTCCCGCCATCGACCTTGCAGAGCTTGAGCTTGTCCGCGCCGGGGTGGGCAACGCATGCCAGCACGCGGGCGACGATGACGCCCTTCAGCGCGGCGCTGAGATCGGTGACGGCCTCGACCTCGAGCCCAGCGGCCGTCAGCTTGTCGGCGATCTGTTGAGGCGTGGTGTCCTTGGGCAGGTCCACGAGCTCGGCGAGCCACTTCCCGCTGACCTGCATTCAACACCCCTGGTTACGTTCTTTTGCCTTCACAGGCCGCACGAGATCGAGAAACAAGAGCGGGACGACGTCGACGCCGCCGTTGCCCTATGATGGAAATTGGGCCAGAAATCGCTCATCATTTTCATACAAAAGACGGATGTCCGAAATGCCGTATCGCAGCATCGCGACCCGTTCGACGCCGATGCCGAAGGCGAAGCCGGAGACCTGATCGGGATCGAGCTTGCACGCCTTGAAGACCTCGGGATCGACCATGCCCGCGCCCATGATCTCGATGAAGCCCGTGGCCTTGCACAGCCGACAGCGGCCCTCGTCGTTGGTCGAGGTTCCGCCCTGTCCAAGCCCGCCGCAGGCGAAGCAGGAGATGTCGACTTCGACGCTGGGCTCGGTGAACGGGAAAAAGCTCGGCCGCAGACGCACCCGCGTGCCGGCGACGAAGATGCGTTCGGCGAAGAGCTGCAGGGTGCCCTTGAGGTCGGCGAACGTGACGTCTTTGTCGACGTACAGACCTTTGATCTGGTGGAACATCGGGCTGTGGGTCGTGTCCTCGTCCTTGCGGTAGACGCGGCCGTGGCAAGAGATGCGGATCGGAGGCTTGCCCGCCGCCAACATGGTGCGCGCCTGCACCGGGCTCGTGTGGGTGCGCAAGACGACGTCGCCTTCGCCTTCGCTCGTTTGCACATAGAAGGTGTCCTGCATGTCGCGGGCGGGGTGGTCCTTCGGCATGTTGAGGGCTTCGAAATTGTAGAAGTCGTGCTCGACCTCGGGCCCCTCAGCGGGTTGAAAGCCCAGGCCAGAGAGCACCGCGAGTATGTCATCACACGTCGCCGACAGAGGGTGGCGGTGGCCACGGCGGGCCCGGCGTCCCGGCAGGGTGACGTCGAGGCGCGTGGCCAGCTCAGCTTCGCGCGCCCTCTCTTCGAGCTGGGTCGCGCTTTGCTGAAAAGCCTCTTGCAGCTCCCGGTCTTTGTCGTTGCACAGCTTGCCCGCCGCCTTCTTGTCGGCGACGTCCTTCAGCTGGCCGACGGATTTTTTCGCGGTCTGGATGAATCCCTTCTGTCCCAGAAACTGCACGCGGGCGGCCTCGAGCTCCGCAGGGGTGCTGGCAGACCCCAGTGCGGCCTTGGCTTCGGCGAAGCTTTGAACGAGCAGGGTCTCGATCTCGGCAAGGGTCACGCACACGCTCCGAGCAGGCAGGACAGGACAGGACAGGAGGCACCTCGTACCCTGTCTTCGACGTCGACGAAACCCGCGTCTGCCGTACGTCCCGCGAGCACTGATCCCAAGTCCAGTTGAAGTTCGCTCAGGCGCGGGGAGCGCGCGCGAAGCGGAGTTGGGTGGGGCCCCACCGTCCGGCTTCGCCGGCGTGGGGAGGGTCTGCATCATCCCGCGTCCGCTTGATGTTCGACCGCGTTCCGAGATGGGAAGACGCGGGATGATGCGCGTGAAGCGCGCCCGCGGAACGCGGAGTTGGTGGGGGGCCCCGCGTCCGGCTCCGCCGGCGCGGGGGGAGGTCTGCACCAGACCTCCCAGAAGGGCATCCCCGACGGAGATGAACGAGACCGGTCCGCGGTCGAAGTTCAACGAGATCGGGGATCAGACCCTCCAGGAAGAACATCTCCGACCTCGGTGAACGAAGTTCAGCGAGATCGGGGATGAGGAAGGGACTCGTCTTGAAGTTCTGACGGTTCAAGACGCGGGCGCGTCGTGAAGGCCAACGTAAAAAAAACACGGATCGCTTCGTCGACGACGAACCGATCCGTGTTTTCCTCAGCTGTGGTGCTGGAGCTCAGCCCTTGACGAGCGCGACGACGGCGTCGAAGCCCGCCGGATCGACGTTCGCAAGCTTGGAGAGCACGCGGCGATCGAGAGCGACGTTGTTCTTCTTCAGCTTGTCGATGAACGCGCTGTAGCTCAGCCCATGGGGACGGACTGCGGCGTTGATGCGCTGGATCCAGAGCTTGCGGAAATCCCGCTTCTTCACTTTGCGATCACGGAACGCGTATTGGAGCGCGCGCTCGACCGTCTCGTTGGCGATGTAGAACATTGTCCGGCGCGAGCCGTAGTAGCCCTTCGCCATCTTCAGAATGCGCTTGTGACGGCGGCGCGTCTTTGGTCCGCCTTTGACCCTGGCCATGTTCCGACTCCGGTGAACGAGACCCGCGGGTCCCAAGAAACCAATGAAAAAACGATCGACATCAGGACCTTGGGCGCATCCAGTCGACGGCGACCGCGCTGCGTCCCAGGGTCGGCTTCAGAAGAGATAGGGGATCTGGCGCGCCACGCGGGCCGAGTCGCCCTTGTTCATGTAGCGGACCTTCTTGAGGGCGCGGTTGTGCTTGCGGCTCTTGTTGCTGAGGCAGTGGCGGTGGCCCTTGGCGCCAAACTTGATGAGACCCGTCCCCGTCACGCTGAAGCGCTTGGCCGCTGAGCGGTTGGTCTTCATCTTGGGCTTCTTCTTGAAATTCTTCGCCACGGCTTCGGCTCCGACGTCTCTCGACGATCTCTGAGGGGAGGTCTCGTCTAGCCGAGCGCTGGCCAGACGCAAGTGGGAAGCAGCCGACGGCGACGTGCTGGAGCTTGGCGACTTCGCGGGGGCGGAGCCCGCCAGCGTCAGCAGTACAGCGCCCGAAGGGCCATCATGACCAAAACTCGTCTTGTCTTTGGGCCCGCAATCCGCCCTAACAGGCTGCTGAAAAACGCAGTTTTGAGGCAGAAGACGCGTCCTTGGGAGGGAGGCTCGTCGAGGCTTCGCCTCGACGAGGGAGGGTCTGGGACAGACCCTCCGGAAGTACAGCAGGGTGCGAAAAACGGAGTTTTTCCGCACCCTGCTAACGTGGCGGCACGCTCAGCGGACGCAGCGGAACCCGACGAAGGGGCTCGCCGCCGTCACCCGGGTGCGGTTCACCGCATCAATGCGCATCCAGGGCGGAGTGAACGCGTAACTGCCACCGTGCATGACCTTGGTCCCGACATCTTGGTCGTTGGCGCACATCTCATAAACATTGCCCGCAAGGTCGACGAGGCCCAACGCGTTGTTGCCAGCTCCAAACGAACCCACAGGGGCGGTGGCGGCAAAGCCGTCGTCGGCGCCGTCGTCGATCCACCTGTTCTCACGCCAGATCGACAGCTCCTGAGTCGTGAGCACTGATGGGCAATTCTTGTCGCAGTAGTTCACGCGGGTGCGGTCGGGGGGAGCATCGCCCCACGGATAGGTCACGTTCCTGCCCCCCCGGGCAGCCGCGCGCCACTCCACGGACTCCGGCAGGCGGCCGCCAAGGAAGCGGCAGAAATCGCGCGCCTGCATCCAGGTTAAGCAATTCACCGGGTGCTGCGCTTTGTCGGCGCCGTTGCACGAGGGGGACACAGAACGATCGGGGACGGTGCAAGCGCCCGCTTTCACACAGGACTGGTACTGCTCCACCGTCGTCTCGGTGCGCGCAATCGCAAAGGCCGGCACGGGCACGAGGCGATCGTCCATCGGAAGATTCGATGCCGCGACGTCGACGAATTCGACGCCGGCGACCTTGGTTCCCAGGGGTTTGTTGGCGAGCGCACTGCGAGCCGCACCCAGCAGGGAGGCCACAGCTTCCCCCACGGCCGCCGGCGCCTGCGAGAGGGTCGAGAGCACCGTTTGGGTCTTCTTCACCGCCGCGGTTTTGTCGCGATCGAACAGGGAGAGGTAGATGACCGTCGTCGTCCCCAAGGGCGACACGCGCCCGGAAATCACGAAGCGGGCGTCGACGCCTTCGGCAATCTCGGCCAGGCAGCTGCCCTCGCTGCAGCCCATGAGCTGACGGTTGGCCTCGAAGTCCAGGGCGCTCTTCAGATCGGACTCGCTCAGCACCGCGAAGCCGCCGACGTCGACGGCCGCGGTCCCTGCCATCTCGCCCAGGGTGCGCGCCAGCTCGATACCGCCCGCGAGATCAGCGGCAGCGACGGGGTTCAAGACGATGAGCCGCGGGGGTTCGGCGGCGACGACGAAGGCCAGAGCGAGGGCGAGCATGGTCGCCTCTAGCACGAAGCGGGCGGCCTAATCCCGGGTCCGCTTGATGTTCGACCGCGTTCCGAGCTGGGAAGGACGCGGGATGATGCGCGTGAAGCGCGCCCGCGGAACGCGGAGAGTTGGTGGGGGGGCCCGCGTCCGGCTCCGCCGGCGTGGGGGGAGGTCTGCATCATCCCGCGTCCGCTTGATGTTCGACCGCGTTCCGAGCTGGGAAAGACGCGGGATAATGCGCGTGCAGCGCGCCCGCGGAACGCGGAGTTGGTGGGGGGGCCCGCGTCCGGCTCCGCCGGCGTGGGGGGAGGTCTGCATCATCCCGCGTCCGCTTGATGTTCGACCGCGTTCCGAGCTGGGAAAGACGCGGGATGATGCGCGTGAAGCGCGCCCGCGGAACGCGGAGTTGGTGGGGGGCCCCGCGTCCGGCTCCGCCGGCGCGGGGGGAGCTCTGCACCAGACCTCCCAGAAGAGCATCCCCGACGGAGATGAACGAGACCGCTCCGCGGTCGAAGTTCCCCGAGATCGGGGACAATCCCTGGGTTCTGTTGAGTTTGCATTCACCTGAATCCAGGGATTGTGTTTCAAGGGGCTGCCCCCCTCCCGTCGTCGAGCAAGTCGCCGACGGGGCCCTCCCCATCCGTGGTCGCTCCGCTCCCGAAGATGCAGATTCAACTGATCTCTGGGATTAATCGACGACGGGCACCGCGCATTGCTCCTGGAGAAATCCCACCAGCGTATCTCTGCCCATGAAGCCTTTGTCGGACCCATCGCGCATGCGCACGGTGGCACCGCCGCCTTCGACTTCTTTGTCGCCGACGACGAGCATCAGGGGCACTTTCTCGAGCTGCGCATTTCTGATCTTGGCGCCGAGCTTGTCAGACGAGGCCGAGAAGGTGGCCCGCAGGCCGGCAGCGAGGAGGGCGTTGGCGGTGTGCTGGCCGTGCTCGTTGTGCTTGTCGGATACGGTGATGACGCGCACCTGCTCGGGCGAGAGCCAGGCCGGGAAAGCGCCGGCGTGCTCCTCGACGAGGATGCCGATGAAGCGCTCGACGGATCCCAGCAAAGCCCGGTGCAGCATCACGGGCTGCTCCTTTTCGCCCTTGGCGTTGACGAACTCGAGGTTGAAGCGCTCGGGGTTGTTGAAGTCCAGCTGCAAGGTCGAGCACTGCCATTTGCGCTCGAGGCAATCGGTGAGCTTGATGTCGATCTTCGGACCGTAGAAGGCGCCGCCGCCGACGTCGATTTGGTAGGGCAGGCCGACGCGCTTGATGGCGGCTTCGAGGTAGGCCTCGGCCTTGGTCCAATCCTCGAGCCTTCCAACGTACTTTTCAGGACGGGTAGAGAGATTCACTTCAAAGGTCTTGAATCCAAAGGTTTTGAGCACGCGCAAGATGAAAGCCATGACCCGATCGATCTCCTCCTCGACCTGGTCCCAGCGGCAGAAGAGGTGGGCGTCGTCTTGGGTGAAGCCTCGCACACGCATCAGGCCGTGCATCACGCCAGCGAGCTCGTAGCGGTAGACGGTGCCAAGCTCCGCCAGCCTCATCGGGAACTCGCGGTAGCTGCGCGCGCGGCTCTTCACCATCAAGCAGTGAAAGGGGCAGTTCATGGGCTTGCAGACGTAGTCGTGGCCGTCGACGGACATGGGGCTGAACATGCCCTCACGGTAGAAGTCCCAGTGGCCGGAAACCTTCCACAAGTCAGTCTTTGCGATGTGCGGAGAATAGACGATATCATATCCGGCTTCGAAGTGCATCTTGCGCCACTGCTCTTCGATAATGGTGCGCAAGCGTCCGCCCTTCGGCAGCCACATGACCAGCCCAGGGCCGATGTCTTCGGTGTAATGGGGCTCGACGGTGACGTTGAGCTTCACCGAGACGCCGTGGGTGCTGTCGAGGACGAGGATGCCTTCGAGGGCCTTGCGCTGCTCGAGGGTCATCTGACCGCGCACGCGGACGTCGACATCGGCCTTGCTGGGGGCCGGTGCTGGTCCGAGCTTGACGGTCTGGCGGATCTTGCGGTCGGGAAAGCTCTCGCGGGCGGCGGCGAGCACTCGCTCGACGATGCGCCGATCGGTGGGGGCGTCCGCTTCGACGCCGACGTACAGGTCGATCTCCTGGTCTTCGGTGTAGCTGTGATCGTCGTAGCGCTCGGAGACGATGAAGAGCTCGAGCTCCCTGCCGATTTTGCGGTGGTCGCGCTTCTTGGCCTCCTCGACGCGGTGCAGGTGCTTGTCGAGCTCTTCTTTCTTGGGAAAAGCGATGCCCTTGATCCGCTGCAGCGGCTGCTTGGTCGCGTCCGCCCGCCAATAGGCACCCGACGCGGTCAGGAGCTTGAGCCCCTTGATGAAGCCCGCGTGGGGCAAGTGGGGACCCCGGCACAAGTCGACGAATTCGGCATTGGTGTAGAGGGTGACGTCGTCTTCGGGGATCCAGGACAAGATTTCTTGCTTGTATTCGTTGTTCTGTCCCTTCTCATCAAAGATGGTGACCGCCTCTTTTTTGGACACCTGTCGCAGCTCGAATGGAACCTTGGCCTCGATGATTTTGCGCATCTCGGCCTCGATCTTCTCGAGGTCCTCCGGTCCAAACGAACGGCCGGCGTCGAAGTCGTAATAGAATTCTTCGCCATGGGTCTTGGGACCCATGCATACTTTGATTCCCGGAAAGACCCGGCAGGCAGCAGTGGCCAGAATGTGTTCGGCGGAGTGATTGAGAGTGTCACGCCCTTCGGGAGTGTCGACCTTCAACAGCTCGACCTTCTGGCCGGTCTTGAGCGGCACCCGCAGGTCCTGCACGACGCCGTCGACCTTGGCGGTCACCACCACCTCGGCGAGCCGCGGCGAGATGCTCAAAGCAAGGTCGGCAGCGGTGGCGCCGTCGGGCAGCTCGCGGGTGTTGCCATCGGGAAGGGTGATCTGAATCGACATGTGGGACTCCAACGTCGTCGGCCATACGAGGGCCGGGGGCGTGTGATGGCCAAACCACGTCGACGTCGGAAGTGCAAAGTGTTGGACTTCAAGACGCTGGCGTCTTGAAGTCTGTTCACGATGCCGTCAATAGCGACCGGCCGCCCGCACCTCTTCGACCCGCTGGGACAGCTCCAGGGCCGCCGGCAGGGGGTCGTCGACGTCGAGGACATCGGGCCGAGCCCGCAGCAGGTCGCGCACGTCGAGCAGCTCCTTGAGCCCCTCGGCCCGCCCCCGGATCACACCGCGCCCCTCGACCCGCGACATCAAACGCCCTGCGCGCTGGGCCAGCACCTCGAGATCTCCGACCACCCAGCGCCACACCTGACCGGGAGCAGCGACGACGCCGCCGTGGAGGCGCTCTCCTCGCGCCTGCCGCAGCATCAGCAGAGGCACGTTGACGCCGGCCTGGATCGACAGCCCTATCGATCCCCACATGCGCGGAATCAGGTTTACCAGCCGGACGACGTCGTCGGCGCCGCGAAAGAGCTCGACCAGGGCGGGCCCGCGAAAGGACAAGCCCTCGAGCAACGAACGCCCCACCCGACGCACATGGTCGTCGACGGGGATGGTGCGGGCCAAGGTCGACACCCCCGACAAGTCGCCCCGTTCGCGCAGCCGCTCTTGAAAAGTCTCGGCCACCACGCGGCCGTCGTCGACGACGGCGCCGTAGCCCAGGTAGGTGCCCGCGGGTCGCGGCTCGATGAGGCAGCCGTGCGACAGGTCTTCGCGCTCGTAGAGCAGGCGCCGCAACGCGCCGATGGACTCCACCGGAAGGGCCGCCGCCACCCGCCGCGTGCCGTCTTCGCGCTCGACCCAAGGCACCAGCGGGCGCACCAAGGCCGTAAAGCGCGACGCCGCCGACGCCGCCACGCTGTGCTGCAGTTGCAGCAGCACCCGTTCGACGTCGTCGGCGCGGGTGATGCGCGCGGTGGGCAAGCAGGGCAGCCCCAAGGCCTGGGCGCGATCGTGCAGCGCCTGGCGATCGAGGGAGAAGACCACTGCCTCGTGCGGGGGCAGCGCGGCCTGCGCGGTCTGGGGCAGGGCCTCGCGCCAACGCGAGAGGGCCCACAGCGCTCCATCGGTGCAGGCCAACGCACAGACGGCGCCGCGCCCCGAGACTTCGTCGGCGACGGCGGCGGCGAAGCGGCGGGCCTCTTGTTCGGCATCGGGCAGCAACAGCGTCGACGTGGCGTAGCGCGACCACAGCGCCAGGGCCGGCCGCGTCGGCGCTCCCACAGCGACGGCGACGTGGGCTCTTCCCAAAGCGCGCACTGCAGCGAGGCCGGCGCGGGTGTGTCCACAGGTGACGAGGACCGTCATGGCCTCAGGTCTTCGTCGACGACGATGCCAGCGTCAAGCTCTCCGCAACCGGGCGCCTGGGGCAACCACAGGGAGTAGGGCGGCGCCCGCCTAGGACAAGTCAAACGCTGCTACTGCTCGAGGTGCAGCTCGTAGCCACCATTGGCGTTGGGCGGATCCTGGGGTCCGCAGCCGTCGACGAGGGCGAACCACAAACCGTCGCCGGCGCCGTTGCCCTCGAGGTTCAGCTGGAGCTCCGAGCAGCGGATCTGCCCGCCGCGCACGTCGTCGTCGCAGGCGTTGCGCACCGGAGGACCCAGGCAGCCGCCCTCGCGCAGCTCGAGCAAGCTGTCGAAGAAGGTCTGGTCGCTGGCGGGGGGGACCTCTCCTTCGGCGACGCCAGGTCCACAGGTGGTGAGGCGGATGTCCGTCGAGGTCGGACAGGTCGCGAAGTACCACATCTCGTCTCGGCCCCCCGTGTCGCAGCCATCGAGGCAGGTCGGCGCCGTCGTATCCCGCACACCTTCGGCCGAGACGTCGCTGGTGACGTCGGCGCTGTCGCCGGGGTTGGCCAGCAAGCGCGCGGTGTTGCAGCCCGCGTGTTGGATCTTCAGCTGCACCCGTCCGACGTCGCCGGGATTCTTGGCCTTGACCACAGCGGTATAGGCCGCACCCGTGACCGATCCCAAGAAGTGCGCGCCCCCGTTGCCGCCGTCGTCGACGCAGCCGTCGTCGCTGCAAAACTGCTCGTCGCTGGGTTGGCAATCGGCGCCGCGAAAGATCGACAAGGTCGTGTCGATCTCGCTGCCATAGGTCGAGAGATAAACGATGCCGTCGGCGGCGACGTTGTAGTGCACGACGAACTCGCCGCCTCCCGAGGCCCCGCACGAAGGAGCGGAGTCGCTGGTGTTGCCTTCGACGATCTCGCCGAGCACCAGGCCGCTGCCGTCGATGGTGAAGCCGTTGTTGCAGGCGTCAGCGTCGGTGATGGGAGCGCAACCTTCGTCGGCGTTGCCGTCGCAGTTGTCGTCGCGGCCGTTGTGGCAGATCTCGGTTTCCGACGTCGGCTGGCAGCGGTTGGGATCGGCGGGCACGAACACCGGCACCCGCGCGACGTTGTTCATGAGGTTGAGCTCGGGAAAGATGTGCTGCGGGTTCACGTGCACTTCGAGGGTGTAATTGCCCTCGGGAACACCGGTGATGTCGACCCACTGGCAAGGAAGCTCCGAGTTGTACGTGTCGGCCCAGCCCTTGGAGATCCCCTGCGGGATGGTGCCGTTGTTGCTGCAACCGAACTGGGGCTGGCGGCGTGCGTCGGGAAACTCATCGTCGAGACGCTGGAGATCGATCAAGCAGAAGGCCTGCTTGTGGCCCGTCGCCACGATGTTCCCGTCGACGTCGAGCAGCCGGTAGTCGGCGTATTGGTCGAAATGGAAATGCCCGTGGCAGGTCGAGAAGGTGAAGAGCTCGGGGCGGTCGAGGGGCCGGCCCATCACCAAATCGGCGTTGCCCTTGTTCGGCGTGGTCGTCGAGAAGCGCAGCACGCGCCGGTCGCCGGCGGCGTCGACGCAGCCCTCTTCGATTTCGCAGGAGTCGCCCGCGAAGTTGCGCTCGACCACCTGCATGGTGTCGAAGAGAGCTTGTTCGTTGACCGACAGATCCGGCAGCTGGCAGCCGCCGTTTTCGAGGTCGCAGGCGGTGTTCTGCGGGCAGCACGCCCCGCCGCAGATGTTCGCGGTGTCGGCGCAGGGCAGACCCTGCACGACGACCAAGCGGGTCGACACGACGTCGTTGTCGGGCCGCACGTCCGCCCCCAGCAGCGCGCTGTTGATGACGAACTCCAGCGTGTAATCGCCCGGCGTCACGTCAGTGATGTCGAGCAGCGCACAGGGCCCCGTCGAGAGCACGATCGAGCTGCCCGAGGCGACGTCGCCGAAGGCTGCGATGTCGAGCTCCTGCTCGATCGCGACGGTACCGGCGTCGTCGACCAGCCGCGCGCTCACCAGGCCGACGAGCTGGGGATCGCCGCAGCTCGCCGGCGCCGTCGTCGTCCCGGCCACCGAGACGGTGCCGGCGTTGCGCAGCACCAGCTCGACCGAGAGCAAAGCGCGGTTGCCGGCGACGTCGACGCAGCCCTCGGTCACCTCGCAGTCGGTGGCCTCGAAGTGGCGGAAGCTGGTCTGCAGGCTGGGCTCGAGGTTGGTGACATCGAGAGTGACGTCGAAGCCTTCGACGACCTCGCCTTCCCCTTCGCCGCCCTCACCCTCGCCCTCGCCTTCGCCCTCGCCCTCGCCCTCGCCTTCTCCTTCGGCCACAGCGTTATCGCCCTCGCCCTCGCCAGCAGGGGGGGCATCGCAGCCAGCGACGACGACGAATGAGAGGGAGACAAGAAGAGCAAAGCGCATGGAAACTCCGTTGCTGTCACGCACGATCCAGCGCGCGTGCAGTGCTCGTCGAGCAAGGCAGGTGCCGTCGACAGCGTTCATGAGACGCACACTAACGGCCGCATGCGCCCGGCGACGCGCGATCACGCTCCGTCGACAGGTGGATGCGACCTTGCCCTACACGGCGCGCGTCGTCGTCACTGCCGTGGCAGGGTCTTGGGGGCGGCCGTCGATGGGGGCGAACCACAGGCCGGCGCCGCTGCGCCCTACATGCCGGCGGCGACGAAGGCATCGCGCAACGCCCGGACGTTGTCGACGTAGTGCTTGGTTTCCTTGATGTCGGGCACCTGGTTGCCCGCTCGTTTCACGCGTCCCGGACCCGCATTGTAGGCCGCGAGCGCCAGCCGCTCGTCGCCGAAGTACTTCAGCAGCCAAGCTAGGTAGCGAGCGCCGCCGTCGACGTTTTGCCGCGGGTCTTCGGGATCGACTTGGAGATCGGCGGCCGTGGCCGGCATCAACTGCATCAGCCCCTGGGCGCCCACCCGCGACAGCGCGTCTTTGCGAAAGCCGCTCTCGACGGCGACGACGGCCAAGAGGAAGGCGCGGGGCACCTTGTGGCGGGTGGCCATCTCGCTCACCAGTCCGAACACGTCTTTGGGCACGCGTGGCGTTTTCAGGCGTGGCTGGGGGCTGGTGTCCTCGACGACGAGATCGCTTTGGCCCAAGCCCAGGTGCGGCGTGTTCTGCTGGCGCAGGGCGATCTCCTCCAAGGTGCCAATGCGATAGGGCTCAGCGCGCGGGTCGTCGCGTCGATCGGAGATGGTGGGCGTGCCGTCGTCGTCGAACCAAATCCACAGCGATGCCCCAGCAGCCGCCGGCGTCGACGTGAGCAGGAGAAGCAGGGCGAGCCGCACCATGCCCTGAGGGTAGTGCCCGCGCTCACAGGGAACGAATTCATCGCCGCCAGGCGATGAACCTGTAGACAATTCACCGACAGCGCAGCGCTGTCGGTGAATTCATCGCCGCCAGGCGATGAACCTGCAGACAATTCACCGACACGCGAAGCGCTGTCGGTGAATTCATCGCCGCCAGGCGATGAACCTGCAGACAATTCACCGACACGCGAAGCGCTGTCGGTGAATTCCCGCGGGGATCTCTGGTTGGCCCCAGCGCCTTGAACCAGCAGCCCTTGACTGCTCTCGTGTTCGCTCTCACGGTGGATCGTCCTGAGGCGTTTTGCTGTGTGTCCGGTGACGCGGGGCGATCTGGCGCCGACTGACACCATGCCTCGCGAGGTGGTTGTGCGAAGCCGATCCGAGCTGGCCGTGATGCTCTCCAGGATCCTCGGGTTGCCCCGCGCGATCGCGACCGTCGACGTCGCCGCCGACAAGCTCGGTCTCGGTGTGGAGATGGCCGACGACAAGGCCCTCGAGTTGCTCGCCCGCATCGCCAACGAACCCGGCGTCGTCGGGATCGCCGCTCGCTTTGCCAAGACCCGTGCCCATCTCAGCTGGTTGTCTCTCAGCGAGTGATCGGTCGCGCGGCCCGCTTCCGCGTCCCAAGAGGGACCAATCAGCGCGCCGTCGTCGTCGGCGGCACACGCTGCAGGATGCGGCCGCCTTGAACCAAGGTCACGATTCTCTCCGTCGCGCTCATGTCCTCGAGCGGGTTGCCCTCGACCAGCAGCAGGTCGGCGTCTTTGCCGACCTCGATGGTGCCGAAGCTCGGATGGTCGAGCAGCATGCGAGCACCCCCGGAGGTCGCGCCCAACAACACGTCGGCGTTGGGAACCCCTGCTTGGACCAACATGCGCATCTCGAGGTGGATGCCGGCAGGAAAGCTGCCGTCGCTGCCTTGGCCGTCAGTGCCAACGAGGATCGGAATGCCGGCGTCGAACATGCGCTTGGTGTTTTGAACCAGCCGGGCATCGCGGTGCTCGCTGAGGTGCACCATCCAGCTCATCAGTCCCTCGTCGAGGGTGTAGCCCTCCGGCATGTGCGTCATCGCGTGTTGGACATTGGGCGCGATGGACTCCTGCTCAAGCTTCGAGAACACCACCTGTTGGCGCCCGAGCTGGTCGATGCGTTCAAAGGTCAGCAGCGTCGGCGCCACCATGACTTTCAGCGATGCCAGCTCTGCGGCCTGCTCGGCGGTGAGCTCGGTGGAGTGCACGCCATGAACGAGAAGATCGACGCCATGGCGGGCCGCGTAGAGGGCGTTGTCGGCGGTGTCGATGTGGGCGGCGACCTTCAATCCGTGGCCATGGGCGGCCTTGACGATCGCGTCGAGCACAGCAGGAGCAAGCACCGGGGTACCATCCGGCGTCGCTGCCACCACGACCTTGATGAGCGCGACGCCGTGGGCGGCGAAGTCGTCGACGACGGCGGCGGCGGCTGTGGGATCGCCGAGCTCGCGGGAGTGGGTGCGTCGCGATGACCAGGCAAAGAGCCAGGGCAGGATCTTCGAGGTCAGGCTGACCGGATAGCCCTCGGGAGCGGTCAGCATCGGCCCCGCGGGGAACATGCGCGGACCCAAGACTTCACCGCGCTCGATGCGCCCGCGCAGCGCGATGACGTCGTCGAGTGGCGCGCACATGTCGTGGTAGGTCGTGGTCCCCGCATAGAGCAGCTCTTGCAGCACGTGCTCGGGCTCGGGCCACACGAGAAACCACGGCGGGGCGGCGATCACGAAGGCGTGGGCGTGGGCGTCGACGAGGCCGGGCATGAGCGTGCGGCCGGCTCCTTCGACGACGACGGCGCCGGCCGGGAGGGCCTCTCCGGTGGGGCGCAGCGCTTGGATTTTTCCGTCGGCTACGACGACGTCGTGGTGTTCGAGGGCCTCGTGGCTGGTGGCGGTGAACACCCGCGCGTCGCGCACGACCAGCACCGCGGGTCGCTCGCCGGCGGTGATCAGCGTGCGGTTGTCCTGCGTGTGAACGCAAGCCGAGGCCGACAGGAGCAAGACGACGACGACGACACGCATGCAACCCTCGCAATCACACAGTCAGAACACGCGCTTCACGACGGCGCCGTTGTAGTAGTGGCCCAGGATGTCTTTGTAGGTTGCACCCGCTTCGGCCATGCCGATAGCACCCTGCTGGCACATGCCGGAGCCGTGACCAAAGCCCGCGCCCTTGAGGGTCACCGCCACCAACCGGCCCAGCTCATCTCGTTCTTCGTCGATGACGAAGAGGCCTGAGCGCAGGTTGTTCAAGCGCTTGCGCACCGGCAGCTCGCGCAACACCCGCGCGCTGCCGGTGGTGCCGTCGACGCGCAGCGCCCGCAAACGGCCGCCGGGTCCGCGCTCTTGCACGACGATGCGCACGACGTCGCCGACGCCGAGGTCCGCGAAGGCCTGGTCGAGCTCGGCTTTTTCGAAGCGACGCTCCCAGCGCCAGGCACTTCCTTTCTGGTTCAAGGAGCTGCGACCGCACCACGCGCTCTCCCGCCCTTTGTCGAGGAAGGAGCGCACCTCGACCTCGGTCGAGAGATCGCTGACGATCACAGGCCCACTCTCGACCCGCTCGTGCACCACCTTGAGGGAGAAGAAGCCCTCGGCCAATTCCGGATGCAACCAGGTGGGCAGCGGCGTCGACGACGTCGGGTCCGGAGCATCGGGTCGGCCCATCAGCTCCTTCTTCTTGGGTCGGTCCCAGACGACGTCGGCGGGCTCGGTGTGGCCCCCGCAGCAGGCCGAGTACACGCTGTCGACGACGTGGCCGTCGAGGAAGGCCAGCTCGCCAGCGGTGAGGCGCGCGGCTTCGTTGGTGCGCGGGTTCTCGGCGGATTGGCCGCGGTACACCTGACAGTGCTGCTCCGAGCACACCAAGAAGGGATCGGCGAAGTGACGACGTCCGATCTTTGCGAAGAGCTCGCCGCGCGCGGTGACGGCCTGCGCCTTCAAGGCCTCCAGCGGTGCCGACGCGAACATCTCCGAGGGCAACACCCCAGCCACCATGTCGTTTTCGTCGACGACGTTGACGACGGCGAGCAGCCCATGTTTGTCGGGCACGATCAAGATCTCGCCGCGCAGGAGCCGATCTTCGAAGCCGTGGTCGGCGTAACCGACGCCGTGCTCGACTTGTTCGACGATGACCGAGGCGCCGTCGCGCGCGCGAATGCGGACCAGGCCGCCCTCCTCGATCGCCGTCGGCGCGTTCACCTGGATCACCGCGGTTGGCGGGGCGTCGAGCCATTCGAGCGGAACGGGTCTCACGTCCAACAGCTCGGCTGGCACCGTGGCAGCAGCGATGAGCACGGCGCGGTTGTCGACGACGGTGCCCTTGACGCCGTAGACGCCGCCGACGTCGTAGGCCTTGGCGTCGACGCCGCGCTTCATCCAATGTTCGATGCGGGCCCGGCGGGTGGATCGCTCGTCGCCCTCGAGGGTTTCGACCACGAGGATTTCGCGGGTCAGCGCTGGGGCACCGCTCTTGCGGTCGATGACGATGGGCGTGTCGCTCGGGATCTCGAGCCGCTTGTCGCCGACGTCGACGATGAGCCCGCCGGGCGCCCGCAGCACCACACGCCGCTGGCCCTGCATCATGCCCACCGGCACCAAGGGGCGGCCGTCCTCCTGAAAAAGCAAGCGGTTGCCGTAGAGATCGTCGAGGACCGAGCTCGACAGCGCGAGGACCAGCGCGAGCGCTGCGTTCATGAGATGGCGGCCCACACGGCGTCAGCGTTGGCGTCGGCGGTGCGGATCGGGTTGCGCAGCGACGACGTCGACGCCGACAGGGGCAGGTCGCCGAGCACCGTGGAACCCGCGTGAAACACGGCCTTTTGCGCCGCGAACTTCAAGCCCGAGGCGGTGGCGATGACGATGCTGAGGGCGCCTTCGTCGACGACGCCGCGGGTCCGCAGCTGGGCCAGACCATCCAGCGCCACCGCGGTCTGCGGACAAACGAACAAGCCCTGCCGATCCGCCGCTGCCATCGCCTGCAGCAGCGCAGCCTCCGACGACGACGTCACCAGGCCCTTGCTCTGCAGGAGCGCCTGCCGCGCGCGGGGAAAGCTCACGGGATTGCCGATGCGGATGGCGGTGGCGTGGGTCTCGCCCGCCGCTTGAGCCAGGGGAGGAGCAAAGTCCGACGACGCCGACACGAACAGGGGGTTGGCGGCGTCGACCTGGCAGGCCACCAAGCGCGGCATCTGGGTGGTCACGCCCTTTTTCAGCAGCAGGGAAAAGCCGTGAAAGAGGGCGGCGACGTTGCCCAGGTTCCCCGAGGGGACAAAGACGAAGTCCGGCGCACGTCTGAGCTGTTCGACGACGTCGAAGGCCACGGTGGCTTGTCCCAGCAGGCGCAGCGGGTTCTTGGAGTTCGCGAGGTACACGCCCGGTCGCGCCGCCAGCTGCTGCACGACGCGCATGCAGGCGTCGAAGTCGCCGTCGACGGCGATGACG
Source organism: Myxococcales bacterium (assembly GCA_023248635.1). Classification (GTDB taxonomy): domain Bacteria; phylum Myxococcota; class UBA727; order UBA727; family VGSZ01; genus VGSZ01. Next base: position 25,128 of record JAHFED010000037.1, on the reverse strand, counting down.
CGCGCACCGTGGGCGAGGGGCTGCACCAGCTGCACGTCGCTGACCTTGCCGCGGGGCACGAGCACCGCGACGGGAATGCCCGCGCGCGCGCCATAGGCAGCCAGCGCCGCTGAGGTGTCGCCGGTCGATGCGCACAGCAGCACTTCGATGGCTTGTCCTCGTCGGCGCATGGCCCGCGCGAAGCTGACCAACACCGTCATGCCGAGGTCCTTGAACGACCCCGTAGGCTGCCGTCCGCAGTCATAGACGAAAGCGTCGCCCGCACCCTGCAGGGTCACGAGCGCGCCGTCGCCTTCGCCGAGGGTCGTGATGTCTTCGTCGTCGAGGTCGGGGGCTGTCCAGTCTTTGAAAGACCAGACCCCGCGGTGTTGCTTGTTCACCCGCGCCGGCAGGGCCGCGATGTCGACGTCGACGTCGACCAGTCCGCCGCAGCGGGGGCAAGCAAACAAAGGTCGAAACAAGTCGAAGCGCTCGTCGGTGCACCGATCCAAGCAACGCAGGGACATGAGGGTGCTCATGGCAGCCGGAAGCGCCCATCGAGCCCGCAAAAGGCGTCGGCGGCGGCGATGAGGGCTTCGTCGGTGCTGGCGCGAAAAGCGGCGACCTCGACCCGCTTGCGCAGGCGTTGCAGGCGCTTCACCAGCGGCAAGAAGTCGCCGTCGCCAGAGCCCAGGACCACGACGTCGACGTCGTCGATGGCGTCGAGGATCTCCATGGCCATTCCCATGTCCCAATCGGCTTTGCGTGAACCGTCGCTGCGCACTTTCACCCGCTTCTCGCGCACGTCCCAGCCCTGCTGACGCAGGCTGTGCACGAAGGCGCCATGCTTGCCGGCGGTGTCAGGGTATTCGACGACGAAGGCGACGGCGCAGCCCTTGGGCCGTCCATCGATCAAGGCCTCGAGCAAGAGGCGGTAGTCGACCCGGTGGCCCAGATCCCGTCGGGCCGAGGCGGACAGGTTGGCGTCGTCGACGAAGACGCCGACGCGGTTGATGTTGGCGGCGGGGACCTGGGGTCCGCGGGCGAGCTGTTGCCGGGCGTCGCGCAGTTGCTCACGCAGCTCTTCGACGCGGTGCAAGGCCGCCCGTTCGCGGGCTTGCAAAATGCGCAGCTGTTCGTCGACGTCGTCCAGGCGGCGTTGCTGATCGGCGGCTGCTTGTACCGCCTCTTGTTGCTGGCGTTGTCGGGCTTCCTCGAGCTCGACGGCGCGCCCGGCGTGCTCGGCCGCGCGTTCGAGGGATCGCACGCGCTCGCGCAGCCGCAGGTTCTCCTCGTGGGCGGCGGCGACGACGGAGCGGTGCTCCTCGGGGCTGGCCTGCTTGAGCTCTTGTTGCAGCGCGCTCACGGTTTCCTGGGCGCGGGAGAGCTCGCTCAGCGTCCCACGTCGCAGCGCCTCCTCTTCGCGCAGCGCCTTCTCGCGCGTGCCGAGTCGGGCCACCAGCTCCGCGCGCTCGCGCTCGACGCTCTCTTTCTGCACGACCTCCTTGCGCAGCTCTTGCTGCTGCTGTTGCAGGGCGGCCTCGTAGCCCGAGAGGCGCTGCTGGATCACGCCGACGACCTCGTCGCCGACGGCGGCGGTCTCCGGAGCCGACAGTTGCACCAGCGCGTCGTCGACGTCCTGCTTTTGCGCAAGTTGGGCGAAGGCCTCGTCGAGCACCCCGATGGCGGCAGCGAAATGCGCCTCGCGCCCATCCCGCAGGAGTGCCCAGACCAAGCGAGCACGTTCGCGGCGGAAATCGAGGGCGCGGTAGCTCTGCAGCCGTTCGCCCAGCGCACTCTCTTCGATGCTGCCGACGATGTGCCGCTCCTTGTGGCAGCTCTTGTCGAGGTCCTTCATCAAGGCTGTGGCCGTGTCTTCATTGCCGTGGAACTGGTCGCTCAGGCGCGCCACCACCTCCGCCCTCGACAGCGCGCTCACCCTTCCCAAGGCGCCGCGGCTGGCTTTCTGCAGCTGCTCGTCGAGGGTCTTTCGATCGAGGGCGCCCTCGAGCACGACGATGGTGCGCGGCAGATCGAGGGCGCCGCGCAAGCGGTCCCACAGCGCGCGCGCGGCCTGAGACCCCGGCTTGGGGAGAGGAGCAGGAGCCATCAGCCGCCTCCGTCTTGGCAGCGCGCGAGCGTGAGGACGGGGTTGATCTCGCGGCACACCCCCGCCGCCGAACAGGTCTGTCCTTCGTCGCACATGCTGTCGGCCTCGCAGCGCAAGGAGCAAGTGCCCTCGAAGCAGCGGGCGCCGTCGACGCAGTCGGCGTTGTCCTGGCAGCAGGGCTCGTCGCAGCTCCCTCCGGCCAAGAGGGCGACGACGACGGCGAAGAGCGGCAGCGGAGCCAGAATCGGCGCGCAGGGCGGCCGATGCAGCTTGGGGGCCGAAGGCTGGCGGCCCATGGGCTGCCCGGCCTGAGGGCAAGAAAGCGGGTGCGCCATCACTATGGACCGGGGATCAGTCGCGGACGGGGAGCGCGCGCAACGCTGCTTTGCCGTCCTTCACGTAGACCTGGAAGCGCACCGACTTGGCCTTGTGCTTCTCCACGATCTGCGCGCGGTTCTTCAACAGCTTGGCCACGAAGCGCTCGTAGCTGAGGTCGGAGGTGTCTTCGCCGCACTCGATGCGACTCTGCACGAACTTCTCGTACACCTCTTTGTAATGAGCGCCGTCGGCGGCGCCGATGTCGTTCTTCGGCGCGACCTGCGCGAGGAGCTCTTGGGGCACCTGGGCCACCACCGTGCGGTTGTCGTCGACGTTGGCCGCAGGCTCCGGCAGCTGGTGCGGAAATCCACCGGGGGCCGTCTTCTGCAGAGAATTGGCCGCCCGGCTTGAGGCCGCGGCATCTCGCGCTTCTGGCCTTCTGGCATCGGCCTGGGAGGCTTCGAGCAGCTCCGCCGGCACCTGGAACATCACAGTCGCTTCGGGGTTCATGGCCGACGGCTCTTCCGGCTCCTCGGGGGGCGGGGGCGCAGCTGGAGGCGCCGCCGGCGCCGGCACGGGCATGGCTCGCGACGGGACCCGGAAGGGGGCAAGGGGGTCGGGGCCGTCGTCGAAGAGGCCCTTGAGGCCACCGCTCGCGCCTGCGGAGCCATTGCCGTTGGCTTGCTGCGGCTGCGGCTGCGGCGTGAAGGCACGTGCTTGCTGAAACGCGGCCGGCGGCGGAGGGATTGCCGTCGGCGCGCGCGGCCGTGGCTCGGCGAAGGGCTGCGCCGGCTCGGCTCCCCCTCCATCGAACGTGGGGCTCGACAGCGGCGGTGAGCCCGTCGACAGCGAAGCCCCTGGCCGCGTGGCCGGCATGCCCTGCAGCAAGCTGTTGATCTGCTTGCTGAGGCGCAGAAACTGCGGCGGAATTTTCGCGCCGCCGCGTGCAGTGCCACTGAGGCCCGCCTCCGGCAGGTTTCCGACGTTCTTGCCCTGCTGCCACTGACTCAGGTGCTCGATCATGATCTCGAGGGGTCCATCAAAAGCGTTCTTCGTCGAGATCACGATCACAAGGACAAGGGTCATCAGCAGGAACACCAAGACGATGATGCCAGCCTGCAGCGAGGCCAGTCCGGTGTAGGCGGGGTCGCGATCGATCAGCGTGGCGATGACGAAGCTGGGGTCGCTTGGATAGAGCGCCGTTTGGCCCATGCCATAGCGAAAGGCGTGGGCCTCGCCGTCGGTGGCGCCGCGGGCGTCCTTCACCATGATCGGCAGAGCACCGTAGAGCTTGGTTGGATCGCCGAAGCTGCTCGCGCCCGCCAGCAGCGCGGTGTTCGGGGCGTCCTTGGTCGCCTTGCCGAACACTGCTGCCTTCTCCCGGCCGATGATGAAGAACTCGGTCATGGCGATGGGCCGCAACCGGTCGATCAGGGTGGGCTCGCCAGCGTTCCCTTCGGCCTGATCTTCGTCCCATGGCCACCCCAAGAGCACGGAGCCGACGATGGCGTTGCCATCCCAGATGCCGGCGGCGGCGACGTGGACCGGCTTGCCATCTTGCACCCACAAACCGTCACGCGCGATGCCCGTCAGGCTCTCAGCGACGGCGGGGAAACCGGCCAGCGACGACGGCAGGCTGGACTTGCGGCCGGCCTTGGCGATGACGCCACCATCGGCTCCCACCAAGAGCGCGAAGGAGGGAGCCCCGAAGCTGCCGGCCTTGGCCAAGAGCCCTGCTTCGGCTTCGGTGCTCAAGGTCGCCTGTTTTTGCTTCAACGCGGCGCGGACGGCGGGGTCAGACGAGGCGGCGGCGGCGGCGTCGACGGTGGCGCTGGCGAAGCGGGCGACGGCCCCGACGGCGGCGGCGGTGGAGCTCACCTCTGCGGCCTCGTAGGGCGCCATCACCACGGGGTGCATGATGCCGGTCGCACCCACCAAGCCGAGCACCCCGGCGAGGGGGACGAGCACGACCAACAACACGTACCGCAACCACTGGGGCATGAGCGTCCTTCTCTCAGCTGGCGACCCTACGCAAGGCTCCGCTCTCTCTGCAAACCAGACCGGTCACGCTACTCGGGGGGCACGTCGAAGCGAACCGAGGCATCGACCACATTGACGTCGACCACCCGGTTGGCCGAGATGGTGGCGTCGATGAAGAGCTGACCGCCGCTGGCCAGCTTCAGCTTCGTCGTCGTCTTGGCCTCGGCACCAAAATAGAAGCTCAGCAGGTAGTCGTCGCCGGTCAGCGCGAGGGGTTTCAGCTCTCCCGTTTCGTTGAGGACCAAGAAACGCCCGTTGCGCAGGACGAGGATGGTGGCGGTGGCATAGGGCATTCCCTTGAGCGAGACCGAGTGCAGCCCGAGGCTCGGGGTCATTTCCCAGGTCTCTCCGGCGGCGATCTCGTGCACCGCCTTCCCCGCTTCGTCGAGAACCGTCACCGCCACGCCCTGTTTGTTTTCGAGCTTGAGCTTTTTCCCGCTGCGCGGCAGCAGCACCTCGCTGGGCACAAAGCGCATGCCTTCGATCACCAGGGTCTTGGGAGGCACATCGTCGGCGGGGACGGACTCGCCTTGGACGACGATCGAGATGTCTGGCGCGGGCTCGGTCATCGTCAGCAGCGCACGGCCCTGGGGTCGGCGCACGTAGCCCGCCGTGGCCAGCGCTTTGGCGCGCTCGGCGGCGGCGGGCCAGTCGGTGAGGGGCCAGTCGGTCGCGCCCAACAGCTCGGCGGCGATGATGACCCGCCCGCGGATGCCGCTTTGGTTCTCCTGCCTCGGCTGGGCCACCGCGGGGAAAAAGAGTGCGGCGCCGACCAAGGTCACGAAGGCCGTGAGTGAGAAAGCGGAGGAGACGCGCAGCATGCCGGCGACTCTAGCCGGATTTTTTTCGCCGCTGGTTGTCGGGTCAAGGTGAAGCGAGGGGCCCGCCCGGGCAAAGCACCTGGGCGACGCAGGCGCTGTAGGGTTCGGTGTGCTTCCCGATCCTCTGCTCGCTTCGGGTCGCTTCTGAGGGAGCGGAAGCGGGCAGTCACCAAGAAGGGACCCGAAGCGATGGGTCGACGACTGCTGGGCTGGCTCACGGTGCTCTGCCTGGGGCTGCAGGCAGCGCTCTTGCTGGTGGGGCCGTTTGTGTCGACCGATACCTTCCGGTACATCCACGAGGGGCGGGCGCAGCGCAGCGGGCTTGCGACGCCCTACCGCGCCGCCCCGCGGGAGCTTTCGGGTGTGCGCACACCCTGGCCCGACGACGGCACTTCGGCCCGGGTCGAGCATCGCGACGTACCGGCGGCCTACCTGCCCGGTGCGGAGCTGCTCTTGCTCGGCACCACGGCCGTGGGAGACGCCATCGGCGCGCCTCTCCTGCCGTTGCGCGTGCTTTTGTTGGGAGGCGTCGTGGCCGTCGTCGCCTGGTTGTGGCGGCGGGCTTTCGAGACGCGCCAGCGTCTTGAACATCAAGGCTCCAAGACGCGCCATCTTGATCTGAAACAGCAGAGCTTCGCCTGGGGGGCGCTGCTGATCGCTGGCCAACCGCTGGTGCTCTTTGAGTCTGGTCTCGAAGCCCACCTCGACGGCGCTGCACTCCCCCTCCTGGCCGTCGTCGTCGGCGGCGGCAGCCTGCTTGCCGGACTGGCGCTGGGACTCTTGGTGCATGTGAAGCCCGTGGCGCTGCTGCTCTTGCCCTTGCTGCCGGCGCGGGCGCGGGTGGTCGCCCTCGCCGCCGCTGTCGTCGTCGCCGTCCCCCATTTGCTGGCTGGCGTCGTCGTTCCGCCGGGCTTGCTCGCCTATGGAACTCGTTGGCGGGCCCATCCGATCGGCTTTGCGCTGCTCGAGGCCCCGTTTGCGTTGGCTCTGCCCGAGGGGGTCTACGTGCACGCCCACGTCTCCTCCCGCGGGTTGCTCGTCGAGGCCGCAGGGGTGCCCGTGGTGGCGCTGGGCGATGCCGTCGTCGTGGACCAGCCTGTGCTGCTCGACCCGACGCTGGGCGGAAAAGTCGTGGCCTTCGTCGCCGCCGTCGTCGTCGTGGTGCAGGTGCGTCGTCGCTGGCCTGCCACGGATCTCGCCGGGGGCGTGGGCATCGTGCTGCTGACCTGGCTGCTGCTCACGCCGACGCTGCACCCCTGGTACGGGCTGTGGCTGGTGGTTCCGGCGGCGTTGACGTCGTCACGCGCTTTGAGGCGTGGGTTGTGGACCTTCGCTGCCCTGCTGCCTCTCTTGCACCAGTCGGACTTCGCTCGGGCAGCGACTGGGGTGTGGCACGAGGCGCTCTGGCCCCGCGTCGTCGTCGTCGCCGGCGCTGTGCTGGCTTGGCTCTCGGGCTGGCGCTTCATCAAGGGAGCCCAGGCCCACGATCAGGAGGCCGGTGCCGCTCAGCCAGAGAAAGGGCGTGATCCCCGATCTCGCTGAACTTCGACCGCGGAGCGGTCTCGTTCATCGCCGTCGGGGATGCTCTTCTGGCGGTCGAACATCAAGCGGACGCGGGATGAGATCGGCGTGACGCCGCCACAGCAGGAGGGGGGCGATGACGATGGGCAGCGCCCAGCGCCAACTCGAGCCAGGTCAGCGGCGCTGAGCCCAGGGCGTGGGATGGGCCGCCCTGCCTGGCCCCCGCGGCCTGCGAACCCAAGACCACGACGACGGCGATGGCCTCCTGGGCTCCATCAGCAGCCAGCAAGATGGCGAGCGCGCTGTCCAGATCAGAACGAAGCGAGGAAGCGCGCGAGGGCCTGGCGCTCGGGAGGGATGGCCTCTGGAGGCAAGACCATGCCCGCCGGCGACGAAGGCAGGGAGCCGGGTCTGCGCGCTTGCTGCTCGCGGAAAAAGGGCAGGGTGTCGACGAGCACCTGCTGCGCTGCGGGGGGGCGCGCGCGGAAGTTCAGGTTGTCGAGCAGAAAGCCCATGCTCTCGACGAAATGGATCGACTCCGATTCCAACTGTGGATACTCCTCAAGGGTTACTTCTGGTGGATTTGAGATGTATATCACTGGCCGATTCGTATCGAGTAAAAGGAGATAGCAGAAGATGGCGGCGCCGCCGGCGGGGGTGAGGCATCCCACCAGATAGGCCTTGGCGGGCTCGGTGCCGAGCTCGGCGATGGAGATGTTGGGCGTGTTGATGGACTCGATGACGGCGATGACGTTTTCGGCTTTGATGCCCAGCGCCAGCTGTCCGGGGAGGGGGCTGAACACTCAGCGCCCCATGATCACGAAGTCGTCGTCGAACTTCTGCATCTCTGCGGCGGTGCGCGTGTATTCGATGAGGCTCTCCTCGAGCATGACGTTGTTGCCCCCCATGTTGCCTTCGCCGACGTGGATCTTGACGTAGTGCGCAGCGGCGGTGCTCTTGCGCGCCTCCTTCAAGTTCTTGGTCGCCATGAAATGCACGCTGTTTTTGCCCTTGTGCAGGTGCTTGGAGATCTCGAGCACCACCTGCGGCTCATCGGCGCCCAAACGCTTGATCCAGGTCGAGTTGATGAAGACGTCGATGTCATACTGGCTCATGCCGGTGACGTTTTGTTCACTGACCAGAAAAAAACGCTTGGTGACCGGCTCGGGGGGAGCGTCGGCCTCGGCCATCTTCGTGTTGGGCTTGGGCGCGCTGGACTGCACCTCGTAGCCCTTGGCCAGGATGTAGATGTTGCCTTTGTCGTCGATGGTCACCGAGCAGGCGTCGAAGGTCTGCCCGGTGACGCCGTCGATGTTGACACCGTTCAAGAACACCGCTGGCGCGGCGAGGGAGGGAGCGGCACCGACGACGACGAGGGCGACGATGCGCCAGGGAAGCAATGTCATAGGCTCACCTTACAGGGCTTGGGCCGCCGCAGCACCCGTCGCGCAGGGTCGCTTCTCTGCGACTGCCCGCTTCCAGTCAGGGACAAGAGACCCAAAGCGAAGAGATGCCGCTCAAGGGCACCCCTCCTCGAGCCAGCGGGAGGGAGAGGAGCCCAGGGCCTCCTGCACCGCAGCTCCGGCGGCGACGACGTCGACGATCCGCTGCAGCTCTCGGGGCCCGCGGCAGGCGAGCAGGGCGGCAAACACGTGGTGCGCGAGCCCGTAGGCGAAGGCGCTGTCGTCGTCGAAGTCGAGGCGACGACCGGTCTGGAGCAGGGCCAGGACCTGATCTTTGGGGAGGCGGCTGCTGCCCTGGTCAGCGACCACCGAGCACACGCCCTCGACGACGAAGCGGGGCAGGTGAGCGGCTTCGGCCTGGGCTTTGGTGCCCAGCGCCTGCCAGAGGGCCAGATGACAAAGCTCGTGGGCGATCCTCTTGTCGGCGGCGGCCGGCGTGTTGTCGGCCCAGGTCGACGGCGGCAGCAGGTGCACCGTGTTCCAGGTGCTCCAGGCTCTGCGGGTGGGCGTGGTCTGACCCGTGGCCGCCACGAAAGAGGAGACGTCGTCGTCGATGACGATGGTGCTTGGCACCGCCAGCCGCAGTCCGAACGCAGCCAGCCGCGCCGTGGCCGCGGGAAGCGCGTCGACGACGAAGGAGCCAGCGCCAACGACGACGACGTCGGCGCCGATGCTGGTGGGGATGGTGCAGGGGGTGGCGATGGGTGCTGTCCCCACGCAGCAACAAAGCAGGGTTGACCCAATCACCAACGCAGCCGACGCTGCCGGCATGTCTCTGCGCCTCGCCCTCGCCTTCGCCATGGTTGCCATCGTCGGGGTTGGCTGCGCCTCGAGCAACCCGGCGCGAAAAGACGACGACGCCGAAGGCAAAGCGCGGCTCTTTGCCAAAGCGCCGCCCCTCGACCGGGCGCCGACGCTGGCGCTGCAAGGCATCGATGCCCCCGGCTTCGACATCACCGATCTCACGGGACGCCTGCGCGATGCCCTGGTGCACACCAGCGGCGTCCCCGTCGTCGACGTGCTCAGTGTGCGCGCCGAGGTGGCGGCTTGCGTGCAGATGCCCTGCCCCGAGGTCGAGCAGGAGCGCTTCAAGACCGCCTCGCTCTTGGCGGCCGCCACACTCTCGCGCGTCGGGACGACCTTGATCGGCAGCCTGCGCATCCAGCGGGGGCTGCACGAGATCCTGCGGGTCAGCGCCCAGGGCACAGACGCCGGTTCCGTCGTGCGCGACCTCGGGTTCATGGCCGGCCAGCAGCTGCGTGCCATCTTGGTGTCGGCGGTGCCGGCGACGGACACGGCCCCCTCGGAGGAGCGATGAGAGGCCAAGTCGTCGTCGTCGTCGTCGCGCTGCTTGCCGGCTGCGGCGATGTGCACGTCACTGGCACGCTCGGCGAACGGGTGCTGCGCTGCACCGGCACAGTCGCTGTCTGGCTCGATGCCACGTCTTTTCAGGACCAGGGCGATGGCTCCTTCGAGCGCGTCGAGCGCGTCACCGACGCCACCGAGCTTCACCTGGAGTTTTTCGAGCCGGTCTTTGATCCCGCCGTCGACTTCGGCGCCTTGCCTGCCGGAGAGCGCACCGCCCTCGTCGACGACATCAGCCGCGGCGACCAGCTCTCGATCACGGTGCGGCGCGGTGAGGCGCTGCGGCCGGGCGACGACATTGCTTCCTTGCCGGAGCAGGGACTGCCGCCCGAGGTGCTCCCCTTCGTGACGAGTACCCTCATCACCTTGCGCGAGCGCGCCGTCGACGACGCCAACTACCCCGAGCTCATCGCGCGTCCCGGTACCGAGGTGACCACCAGCTTCGCCGTCGACGAAACCGCGCCTTCGCTCGCCGGCACGATCACCATCGAGGTCGAAGCCGACGACGACGAAGACGCGGCCCTCGAGGGCAAGCTGGCGATCGAGTTCAATGCCGAGCTGCTCCCCGAGCGCATCGGCGAATGCAATTTCGATCGCTTCGGCCAAGGCGACGTTGACGCCTGCACTTTGGTCGGTGTCGAAGCTCCGGTCGCTGATGCGGGGGGTGGGTGATGGCCGTGTTGACCTCGAGACAGGTGGCATTCTTGAAGGCCCTCGCCCACGAGCAGAAGCCCGTGATCCTGCTCGGTCGCAAGGGCATCACCGAGTCGGTGGTCAAAGAGACCGACAGCGCGCTGACCATCCACGAGCTGATCAAGGTGCGGTTGGCGACGGAAGAAAAGGAATCCCTCGACGACGAAGCCCTGGCCATGGCTGCAAAGACCGCCTCGGCGCTGGTCGAGCGGCGGGGCAAGGTCGCGATCCTCTACCGACGACGTCGTGAAGAACCGACCATCGTCTTGCCCAAGGAACCCAAGCCGCCGAAGGCCTGAAGCTAGCAGCTCGTCGACGGAAACAGGGTTTCCGCCTCAGCCTGCTAAGGCTCGCGTGCACCCAGCAACCGCTTGGCCATCATCTGTACATTGGATGGCACCTGCTTCGACTTCGAGAGTCCCTTGAGATCTGACGCCCGCATCAAAGGCAACCATCGGCTGACGAGGGTCGGCGGCGTCTTCGGGTTCTGAATGAGACTGAGTTTTATGACGTAGGACTTGGTCCAGTCACCGTTGTTGCAAATATAGCGGATGACGTCTTCGTGCATGGTCTTGCTGCGCGAGATTTTGATGACGTCGTTCTCTTTGATCTTCGGATTGCGAATGGCCGAGCCGGCGACGACGCGGTTGGAGCTGTTCAGGCCTTCGATGGCTTTGTCGTGGGGACCCGTCATCGCCATCTTGATTTGGATGGGGATGGGCAGCTTCATGAACGGCATCTTGCTGAAGTCCGTCTCGACGACGCCCTCGCCTTCGTCGGCCACCAGCTCGTCGAGCATGGCCTCGCGTTCTTCATCGGTGAGACTCTCGGAGCCCGACATCATGAAGTCGTCGGCGCTCATGCCGAGCTCTTTGGCCTTCTGCCGCTCGCGTTCGGAGAGGTGCTCCTCGGTCACCCGCACGTTCTTGAGCACGGTCAGCATCTCGGCTTTGCCGAGGCGCAAGAAGGCGTCTTCGAACTCTTGGACGTCGTCGAGGAACACGCCCTCGCGCACCATGAAGTCGATGGCTTTGTCGAGGTCGGAGCGCAGCACCTTGGGGTTCTTCTTCAGTCCCCGCACGATGTCGTTGGTGCGCATGATGCGCTGCTGGTTTTCGACGACGACGTTGATGACCTTGGCGTCTTCGGCGTGTTGGGCGAGCCAGACGAAGGCGGAGTCCGGCGTCGACTTGATCAGCAGCACCCGCTCGAGGAGCTCGAAGCGCGCGACCAAGACGTGGGCCAGGGCCTCGAGCACCTGGGGGGGCAGGGCATCGGTGAGGGCGGGTCCCACGAGCTTCTCGTCGAGGGAGCGGAAGGTCTTGAAGGCCGCGGCGGCGATCTTCGGCTCGGGGTCCATGATCAGCTGGTAGATGATGGGCACCAGAGCCGCGGGCGGGATGGGGACCATGGCCCGCGCGGCCATCATGCGGTTGGCGGCCGGCCCCGTCGGATCGATGGACTTGGCATAGGCCGGCGGGACAGCCCCTGCGGGCAAGGGCAGCAGCGGGAAGGTGGCTTCGATGGCCAGTGTCGCCGCAGGGGCCTTGGGAGCGGCTGGAGCTGGAGGCGGCACAGCGAGGTCGATGGCGGCGGGGACCGCCAGAGCCTGGGGTGCTTCGACGGCGGTCAAGAAGGAATCGAGATCCAGCGGTGCCGGCGGCGGCTTCGGTTCGGTCATGCCTCACCTTAGCGCGATGACCTCGCGGCAGCGACGTCAGGTCAGAGGAACTTGAGGTGGCTCTTGAGCAGCTCGCGGGTGAGCTGTTCGACGGAAATCTTGTGCCTCTCGGCCACCCGCTTCAGCGCGTCGACTTCGTCGAGGGAGAGCTTGATGCGCAGCTCGGAGGCGTCACCGTTCTTCTTTTTCCGGGGGAGTGGCTGCACGCCGCTCCCCTTCTTGCCGTTGGCGGTGTCCTCCATCGAGAGCTCGGAGCCACTGTCTTTGCGCAGCATGCTGTCCGTGAGCGCTCGGCCCCCCACCTCTTCGAGCTCGAGCACTTCTTCTTCGCTGGCGTCTTTGGGACGCGCCGTGCGTTCGGATTCTTCTTTGTGCTTGAGGAGCAGCTCTTTTTCGCGCTCGATCTCGTCGCCGAAGATCTGCTTCAAGAAGTTCGAGAGGTGGATGTTCGAGGGCGTGAACTCCGACGACGCCAGATAGGTGTCGATGTCGAACTGCATCTCCCAAGCGGATTGGTATCGCTTGTTCTTGTCTTTATCGAGGGACTTCATGAGGATGCGTTCGACGGCTTCGGGAACATCCTCCTTAAAATATGACGGTGGATAGATCTTGCCGTCGATGATCGACTTCAAGATGGCCATCTCATTTTCGCCAGTGAAGAGCTTGTAGCCGGTGACCCACTCATAGATGACCGAGCCGAAGGAGAAGATGTCCGAGCGGGCGTCGAGGGGGTGCCCCATGCACTGCTCGGGGCTCATGTACGAGAGCTTGCCCTTGATCTCGCCGGCTCGTGTCTGCTCGAGCTGGGTGTTGGCTTTGGCGATGCCGAAGTCGACGATCTTCACGGTGCCGTTGAAGGACACCAGGATGTTCTCGGGGGTGATGTCGCGGTGCACCACGTTGAGCGGGTTGCCGTAGGCGTCGCCTTTGGTGTGGGCATAGTAGAGGCCCTCGCAGACGTTGGATGCGATGCGGAGGGCATAAATCATTGGAAAGGGGATGCCGGCTTTTTCCGCCTTCGGAATGATGCGACTCATGTCGCGGCCGGAGATATATTCCATCGCAATGAAGTAGCTGTCGTTCACTCGACCCAGGTCATAGATCTGCACGACGTTCGGATGGTTCAACTGTGCGGCGAGCTTGGCCTCGTTGAGGAACATCCGCACGAAGTTGGGCTGGCTCGAGAGGTGAGGCCGGATGCGCTTGATGCAGATGGTCTTCTCGAAGCCTTCGAGACCTTCCTGGCGCGCGAGGAACACCTCAGCCATGCCGCCGACGGCGATGCGGTTCAGCAGCGTGTATTTGCCGAAGCGGGTTCCGCGGTTCGACGACATTGGTCTCGCTGATGCCGTGTCGGGGCCGAGGCGACAAGGGGATCAGCGGCGCCGGGTCCAGCGCGCGACGCCGAAGCCGCCTACATGCGCCCACAAGCGGAGGTCGCGCCGCCTGTCAGGGCGGGACCGCCATGGACGTTCGCAGCGACGACAGACCCGCTCGTGCGAGCAGCTCCGTGGCGGCGAGCTCGGCGTCGTCGAGGATGGTGGCCAGATCGGTGCGCAGCAGCCGTCGATCGCGCACCAGCTGGTGGCCGTCGACGAAGACGTGGACGACGTCGCCGGCTTCGGCTGCGTACACCAGCGTGGCCACGGGATCGCTGATGGGGCGGAGATGGGGACGTGCCAGGCCGGTGACGACGACGTCGGCGCGCTTGCCGACCTCGAGGGATCCAATCTCGTCGGCCCGACCGAGCACGGAAGCGGAACCCATGGTCGCCATGCGGAGGGCCACGCGCGCGGGCAGGGCGTCGGCACCGTGCAGGGGCTTCTGCAGCAAGGCCGCGAGCCGCATCTCGGAAAACGCGCTCATGCGGTTGTTGCAGGGCGCCCCATCGGCGCCGAGGCCGACGACGACGCCGTCGCCGAGCAGCTCCGTGATGGGTGCGGTGCCGCTGGCCAGCTTGAGGTTGCCCGAGGGGCAATGGACCACCCGCGTCTGGGTGCTCTTCAGCAGGGCGCGCTCGCCCGGCGAGAGATGCACGCAGTGGGCGAGGACGACGTCGACGCCGGAGACGCCACGCTGGTGCAGGGCGGTGATGTTGTCGGTACCGGTGGCCGCCTTGACGGCGTCGACTTCGCCGGGGTTCTCGCTGGCGTGGGTGTGCACCAGGCAGCCCCGCGCGCGGGCTTCGATCAGGGTGGCGCGCAGCAGCTCATCGCTGCACGAGAGGATGAAGCGGGGGGCAAAGGCGTAGTGCAAGCGATCGCTGGCGCTGCGGTGAAAGCGATCGGCCAGGGCATTCGACGACGACAACGACGCTGCGGTGCTTTCATCCAGGGCGCTTTGTCCCACTTTGTCCATCATGGCCTTGCCCGAGGTCATGCGGATGCCGAGGGCGGCGGCGGCGTCGAAGACGGCGTCGTGGTGGTTGACCGTGCCCATGTCGAGGATTGCCGTGGTGCCTCCGAGCAGCAGCTCGGCGATCCCCAAACGCGCCGAGGCCCCGAGGGTGCTCGGGGAGTGGGCGGCCTCGAGAGGCCAGATGCGCTCCTTCAACCAGGGCAGCAGCGGCAGCTCCTCGGCGAAACCGCGAAAGAGCACCTGACAAAGATGCACGTGGGCCTGCACGAAGCCGGGGCTCACGATGCAGCCGCTGACGTCGACGACACGGGTGCCGGGCGCGACTTTGAGCCCCGCGCCGAGGGCCGTGATGCGCCCACCTTCAATCAGAACGTCGCCGGAAAAGACGCGGTCGTCGACGTCGACGGTGACCACCGTTCCGCCCTGCAACAACACGGGATGGGGATGAGCGTTCACGCCGGGCCCCCTTCGCCACGTTGGCCGCTCGCGAGCTGGGCCTTGTCGAAGACGCCGGGAAAGAGGGTGCGCAAGGTGGTCTCGACCTTCTCGCCAGCATCGTTGGCCAGCAGCACCACCAGGTCTTTGTCGGCGTCGAGGAATTCGGCCAGGAACTGCCGACACATGCCACAGGGCGCTGCGGGCGGGCTCGATCCCGTGGCCACCGCGATGCGCGTGAAGCGCTGTCGCCCACCAGCGACGGCGGCGACGACGGCGGTGCGCTCGGCGCAGATGCACAGCCCGTAGCTGGCGTTTTCGACGTTGCAGCCCTCGACGATCTCACCGTCGTCGCAGAGCAGGGCGCAGCCGACGGTGAAGCGTGAGTAGGGCGCATAGGCGCGGGTGCGCATCGAGAGAGCGCGGGCGATGAGCTTGTCGTCGTCGGGTGAAAGCACGGCGGCACAGTACAAGAAGTGCAGCGAAGTGTTGAAGCTTCAGGCGCTGGCGCGCCAGAAGTGTTGAAGCTTCAGGCGCTGGCGCGCCAGAAGTGTTGAAGCTTCAGGCGCTGGCGCGCCAGAAGTGTTGGAGCTTCAGGTGCTGGCGCGCCAGAAGTGTTGGAGCTTCAGGCGCTGGCGCGCCAGAAGTGTTGAAGCTTCAGGCGCTGGCGCGCCAGAAGTGTTGAAGCTTCTGGCGCTGGCGCGCCAGAAGTGTTGAAGCTTCAGGCGCCGGGCGCCAGAAGTGTTGGTGCTTCAGGGGCTGGCGCAGCAGACGTCAGGGCGACCCAGGACACGCGGCGGTGGCCACCTCATCCACGGCGGTGGTGCGGTGGTGGTTGGCCAGGCTTTGCGCTTGGGCTTTGGCGTCGGCGAGCAAGGCCATGAACGCGCTCTGCTCCGTCGACGTCGTTTTCTGCAGCTTCAGGGCCTGGGTCGGGAACCAGCCGTCGCCGCCTTGGGCCAGATAGTCGATGGTGGCGATGCTGATGAGGGCATCGGGCGTGGGCAGGGTGCCGCCGTCGACGACGACGACTTGGTCCTTGCCGCGGTGCACCACGAGCCTTTTCACGCGGGTCCCCTCGCAGGCGACGCCCTCGACCTTGCCCTCGCGCAGGGACTGCTGCTGATCGCTGCCGCCAGTGCGGTACTCGAGCTCGACTCCGGCGCTGACCTGCGGAAAGTTCCCGCGCCCGTTGCCCTTGTTGCCGGCGCCGATGAGGGCGGCTTCGAGGGTGCGCCAGAGATCGCGGTGGCTCAGATCGACGACGACGACGGCGGAATCGAAGCGCAGGGCGCTGCGCACATCGAGCAGGGTCACCTCGGGCCCGGGAATCGAGGCCCGAATGCCTCCACCATTGCGAAAGGCGGCGACGACGTCGGGTCGGGCGCCGGCGGCGGCCTGCAAGATGGCGTCGGCGGAGAGATCGCCGAGGTTGGTCTCGAGGTTGCGCACCTGCTCGCGGGTGCCGTCGAGGAAGACCGCGCTGTGCCCGACGACCTTGGCCAAAGGCAAGAGGGCATCTCTGACCTGCAGCTCGAAAGAGAGAGTCTCTTTGTCGACGGTGGCGCGCAGCTCGAGCAGGCTCTCTTCGTCGACGGGCCAGGGCCGCGAGGACTGGTCCACGCCGGTGAGGTGTCCGTCGTCGTCGAAGCTGACCGTCAGGCCTCCCACGGTCTTCAGGTCGCCGTCGGTGGCGGTGACGAGGACAGCGGCGCCATCGCGCGCGCGCCGGGCGATGGGAAAGCAGGGCTCGCCGACGACCTTGCACAGGGCATCGCGCGTGGCGCCGTGGCGCAGGCGGTGTTTGGCCGAGGCGAGCAGGTTCTCGCCGCCCCCCGAGACGATGATGTCGACGCCCACGAGGCCAGCGTCGATGAGCGCGAGGTCGCGCTCGACGCCCTGTCGGTGCGAGAGCAGCACGATGACCGAGATCCCCTCGGCCCGGAGCGCGTCGACGTGCACTTGGAGGGCATCGCGCGTCGCCGCCGTGTCCGCCGGCACCGAGACGTGCTGGGCGCCACGGCTCAGGAGCTTCAGATCCTCCGGGCTGGTGCCGACGACGCCGACGACGCCGCCTTCGCAGGTGCCGCCCGCAATGGTGCCGGTGCAGAGCTTGCCGCGGCGCACGAGGTGTCCGCGGGTGGCGGGATCGTGCAGCCAGGGGGTGACGTCGTCGACGACCAGGGGCTGCAGCGGTCCAGCCGGCACCAGCAGCGTCGACGACACGTAGGGAAAGGCGGCCCCCTTGATGACGTCGGCGGTGAAGCTCTCACCGAGATCGAACTCGTGGTTCCCCAGCGCGGCGGCTTGCAGGCCCAGACGATCATTGCCGCTGAGCAGCGCACTGCGCGTGCCGCCCGACGCCCGCGGCAGCTCGAGAGAGAGCTCGGGTGCGGGCACGAGGCTGTCGCCGGCGTGGACCACGACCGACGAGCCTGGCGCGCGCTTCACCAGGGCCTCGATGATGGCGCGGGTCTTGGCGATGCCGCCGGTGCCCTCACCCAAGTCTCCGAGCAAGCCCGCCTCGCTGTCGCCAATGTGGACGATGGTGAGGCCCGAGGTCGACGGTTTGGCGGAGAAGATCGGTTCAGCCTTCGTCGTCGTCATCGCCGTCGTCGTCGTTTTCGTGCTGGGCGTCGGCGTGGTGCATGCGAGACAGAGCAACAGGAGCGGGGCGGCGCGCATGGCCCTGGGCTTTTGCTCCGAGTTCGTCGTCGTCAATAGAGGCGTGCGAGCCGGGCATTTGGGTAGTAGCTCGCCAGAATCTGCTGGTAGGTGGCTCCTCCCAGAGCCGCACCCCGCGCACCCCACTGGCACAGACCCACCCCGTGCCCCGAGCCCCGTCCGGCCAGAGCCAGCGTCGTCGACGTCAGCTCGAGCTTGTCGATCTGCGTGGACCACACGACGTTCCATCCCAAAAGGCGGCGAAAGTCTGCGCCGGTGATGGTCGTCGTCCCAGCGGCGGTGCGCAGCTCCACGGTCTTGGCCCTCGCAGACGCCGTCGTCTCGGTGATCTTGATCGAGGTGATCGGGCCTTTGGCCAAGCGCATGAAGGCCCGGTCGACGTTGGCGCGGGCGATATTTACTGTCCAATGAAACCGCGGAGCGTCGTCGCAATGATGACAAGCAGAACCCGGCAGATAGGGCAGGGCCGCCCCCCAGCCCTCTTTGGCGCTCTCGGTGCGTCCACCGCAGGCGGCATGAAAGTAGGTCTGCGCCGGATGACGACGAAAGCTCAGGATCTGCCCGCGGGTGCTTTCTTGGGCCTGCTGCGCCAGCGCGTGCTCGCGTTCGACGCCTCCGTACACTTGATCGAGCACGGTGCTTTCCATATGGTATGGCAAATCGATGCGTCGCATTTTCTGAGTGATGGCAAAGGTGCGAGCGGCGACGGCCTGGGCCTGGTAGCTCGCCAAGGGCCACCCGCGCGGCAGCTCGGAGCTGACGATGCCCGCTACATAGGTCTCGAGGTCCAGCGGGTGCACGACCAGCAGCTCGGGCTTCTTGTCGTAGAGCTGGTAGCGGACCTCGAGGATTCCCCGGTAACTGTGACCCGCGAGCTTCAGCAGGGGCGCGCGCACGACGACGACGGCGGCGTCGGCGGCCTTGCCATCGATCACCAAGCCGCTCTTGCCGGCCCCAAAGCGCACCTTCGACAGCGACGACGATGACGCGGCTCCCGCTCCGTTGAGGCTGAGCCCCTCGCCTTCGACGACGAGGTCAGGGAAGCGACCCACCGCGATGCGAACCATCTCGACCGGCTCCTCAGCGGGGATCAGCGGGAGGCTGGCGACGATGATGAGAAACGCAAACACCGCGCCAGCCTATGCGGTGGACCCGGGGAAGTGGATTGCGCCAGCCGGCTGTTTTGCCATGAGCACGCCTCCGGAGGATTCATGCTTTGCCGATGTGTGCCCGTCGTTGCCCTCGTGGTCGGAGCTGGAGCCTGTCTTCAGCCCCCGTCCATCGAAGCACCGCCCCTGCCCGACGACGCCCTGCCTCGGGTCGAGGGCCTTGCTCCCATCGAGGATGAAGACCCGGCGATCGACGCTGTGGCCTACACCCTCTCCGCGCGCGCTGCCGATGCGGAGCTCGTGACCAATGCCGCGCCTGTGCAGGCCTGGACCTTCAACGCAACGGTGCCAGGTCCGCTGCTGCAAGCCCGGGTCGGCGACGACGTCACCATCGTCTTCACCAATGAGCTCGCCGAGCCCACCACCATCCACTGGCACGGCATGCGGGTTCCCAATGAAATGGACGGCGTCGTCGAGGGAGAGATGCGGGCCGTCGCCCCTGGCGAGACCTTCACCTACCACTTCATCGCCCCCGACGCTGGGACCTTCTGGTTTCATCCCCACGTTCGCACCAACGTGCAGATCGAGCGCGGCCTCTACGGCATGTTCGTGGTGCACGAGCGGGAAGCAGACGCGCCAGACGTCGACGCCGACCGCGCCTTCGTCGTCGACGACATCTCTCTCGACGACGACGGCGACATCGCGCCCTTTGGTGTCAACATGATGGAGGACATGCACGGTCGCTTCGGCAATGCCTTGCTGACCAACGGCAGCGATGCGGTGGCGACGCTCTCGTTTGCGCCGGGGCAGGTCGAGCGCTGGCGCATCGTCAACACCGCCAACGCCCGCACCATGATCCTGCGCTTTCCGGGTCTGTCGGTCCGCCAGATCGGCGCCGACGGCGGGTTGTGGCCACAGATTGCCTGCAGCCCCAAAGAAGAGATCGAGCTGCCCGTGGGGGCGCGCGCCGAGCTCGAGGTGAGGCTGGCCGAAGGCAGCACCAGCGCTTCGCTGTCGTCGGTGGTGCTGGCGCTCGACGACAACGATGACGTCGTCGAGATTGAAGTTCCGCTGGCGGAGGTTGAGCTCGATGCCACGCTCGAGACGAGCAGCCGCGCCGGACACACGGCGAATCCGACCCTGGCGCTCCTCGATGACGGGCCGGCCACGCACACGCTGACCCTCTCGGGCGCGAACGTTCCCGGCGGCATCGAGTTCACCGTCAACGACTTCGCCTGGCCCGAGCATGAGGACTGGACCGTCCCCCAGGGCGAGCTGCAGATCATCGAGGTCGTCAACCGACTCGGCATGGAGCATCCCTTTCACTTGCACGGCCAGTTCTTCCAGGTGGTGTCGCGCACGGGTGAGGCCGTCGACGACACGGGCTGGCGCGACACGACCCTCCTGCGGGGCCAACAGCGCATGCGCATCGCCACCCGCTTCGACAACCCGGGGATGTGGATGATCCACTGCCACATCCTCGAGCACGAAGAGAACGGGATGATGAGCATGGTGATGGTCGAGCCTTCGTCGGGCCACGACATGTAGCGACCGGGATTGGTTCCCTCCCGAGGGCGCAACGGCTAGAGCGCTGCCCATGCGTTACTCAAAGCTGCTCGCCCCCACCCTCAAGGAAACCCCCGCCGACGCCGTCGTCGTCAGCCACCGCCTCATGCTGCGCGCGGGCTATGTGCGCAAGCTCTCGGCGGGCATCTACACCTACCTGCCCCTGGCGCAGCGCACCTTCACCAAGGTCGCCAACATCATTCGCGAAGAGCTCAACCGCGCCGGCGCCCAGGAGCTGACGATGCCGGCGGTGCAGCCCGCCGAGCTCTGGCAAGAGTCTGGGCGTTGGGAGCAATATGGGGCCGAGCTTCTGCGCTTCAAGGATCGAAAAGGGAACGATTTCGTTATTGGACCCACTCACGAAGAAGTGATCACGGCGCTCGTGCGTGACGAGGTGAAGAGCTACAAACAGCTTCCGCTGAATCTCTATCAGATTCAGACCAAGTTCCGCGACGAGGTGCGCCCGCGTTTTGGCATCATGCGTGGACGAGAATTCGTGATGAAAGACGCGTATTCCTTTCACGTCGACGACGCCGACGCGCACAAGGAATACGACAATATGTTCCGCGCCTATACACGCATATTTTCTCGTTGTGGATTGCGCTTCCGCGCGGTCGAGGCTGACACGGGCAGCATCGGCGGCAACCGCAGCCACGAGTTCCAGGTGCTGGCCGACAGCGGTGAAGACGCCATCGTCTTCACCGTCGACGCCGCGGGCAAGCCGACCTACGCCGCCAACGTCGAGCTGGCGCCCGTCGCAGCTGCTGAGCACAACGAAAAGCCCGAGTTGCCCTGCAGCGTCGTCGACACACCGAAGAAAAAAACCATCGAAGAAGTCGCCGCCTTCCTGGGCGTCCCGCCCGCTCGCGTCTTGAAAGGCGTGCTCTTCGACGTCGACGGCAAGCCGGTCTTGGCCATGTGCTTGGGGGACCGCGACATCAACGAGGTCAAGCTCAAGAAGGTGCTCGGGGCCAAAGACGTGCGGCTGCTGCTCGACGAAGAAGCCAAGGCCGCCGGCTTGAAGCCGGGGTTCGTCGGTCCCTTGAACCTCCCGGCCGCTCAGGCCTCACACCCGAGCGTCATGCTCGCGGTCGATCACGGCGTGAAGGGGCTCGCAGGACTCGTCTGCGGCGCCAACGCCTGGGACAAGCACCACGTGCAGGTGGCCTGGGGGCGCGACCTCATCGTCGCGGATGACTGCCTGGCCGACCTCACCACGGCCAAGGCCGGCGATCGCTGCGGCAAGAACAGCGACGTCTACCAGGCGGCCCGCGGCATCGAGGTG
This sequence comes from Myxococcales bacterium, assembly GCA_023248635.1. Classification (GTDB taxonomy): domain Bacteria; phylum Myxococcota; class UBA727; order UBA727; family VGSZ01; genus VGSZ01. The sequence continues at coordinate 3,699 of JAHFED010000037.1, read as the reverse complement.
GGGCACGTGTTCTTCCTCGGCACCAAGTACTCGACGGCGATGAAGGCCACCTTCCAGGGCGAAGACAAGGCCGAGCACCCCTATGTCATGGGCTGCTACGGCATCGGCGTCACCCGCACGGCGGCCGCGGCCATCGAACAAAACCACGACGACGACGGCATCCGCTGGCCGGCTCCCATCGCGCCCTTCCACGTGTCGCTGGTGGCCCTGGGCGTAGACAAAGAGACCATGGACTTGGCCGAGAAGCTTGAAGGCGCGCTCGAGGGACTGGGCATCGAAGTGCTCTTCGACGACCGCGACGAGCGACCTGGCGTGAAGTTCAAGGACAACGACTTGATCGGCAACCCCGTGCGCCTCGCTGTCGGCGGCAAGTCACTGAAAGAGGGCGTCGTCGAGGTGAAGCTGCGCAGCGAGACCAAAGAGCAGCTGCGAAAAGTGCCGATCAACGAAGCGGTTCACGTCGTCGCCGCGCTGGTCAACGGCCTGCTCGCCGATGCCCGCAAAGCCGCCGACGACGCTGCGGTCTGATCAACGCACCAGGCGCCGGACGAGACCTCGCAGGTTCGCGGCGTTGAAAGGCTTCTCAGTGCGCGGGTGCGGCATGCGGTCCAAGAAGGCTCGAGCCGGAGGTGTATAAGCACCACCGGTAATGAAGACAATTTTGTCTGCTTGATCGGGTGCGAACTGCGCGATCTTGTCGTAAAGCTGAATGCCGTCCATCACCGGCATCATGACGTCGCACAAGACGACGTCGAAGCGCTCGCCGGCCAAGAAGCGTTCCATGGCTTCGACGCCGTTGCTGGCGGCGGTGATCTCGTGGTCGCCGCCCAGGATGCGACGGATGGCCGAGACCACCATGGGTTCATCGTCGACGACGAGCACGCGGCCGCGGCGTCCACCGGGGACCCGCACGATCGCGCGCTCGGCCACGCGGGGGGCGCCGTCGAGACGCGCAGGAGGCAGCATCACCCGGAAGCTCGTTCCGAGGCCGGAGACCGTCTCGAAGGTGATTTCGCCGCCATGAGTGGTCACGATGCCGTGGCAAATAGACAGTCCCAACCCGGTGCCGACGCCCACCGCTTTGGTTGTGAAGAAAGGATCGAAGATGCGCGAGCGGTTGGCCTCTGCGATCCCCGGGCCGTTGTCACGCACCTCGATGATCGCGCAGCCATGATCGTCCGTCGATGTCACGATGCGGATCTCAGGGTCGTCGCTCTTGCGGTCGGTGATGGCCTGGGCGGCGTTGATAAGCAGGTTGACGAAGACCTGGGACAGCCGCGATTCGTCGGCGTCGACGAGGGGGGTGGGGCCGTACTCCCGCACGAGGCTGGCGCGGTGGCGAATCTGGGACTCGACCAACTGGATCGAGAGCTCGATCACGGGTTTGACTTCGACGGGGACGCGGCGCTCTTCGTCGGCGCGCGAGAAGGTCTTCACGCCAGAGACGATGCGGCGGATGCGGTCCGCTCCGTGCTGGGCTTCGTCGAGCGCCTCCAGCACATCGCTCAACCCCGGGGGAGAGCCAGCGGCACCCGCTCTGAGCTCCCGGCCGACGAATTCGAGGTTGGCGACGACGTAGGCCAGGGGGTTGTTGATTTCATGGGCCACGCCGGCGGCGAGCGTTCCGACCGAGCTCATGCGACCAGCGAGCAGCAGCTTTTCCTCGAGCTTCTTGCGCTCGGTGACGTCTTGGCCCGTGCCGGTCAGGCGGGTGGGACGGCCCGCGTCGTCGACGACGACCCGCCCGCGGGCGTGGAGCGTGCGCACCTCGCCGCCGCGAACGATGCGGTGCTCGAACTCCGAGGGTTGCCTGGATCGCAGCGAAGCTTGCACGTTCTGATCGACGCGCTCGCGGTCATCGGGATGGATGGCATCGAGAAATCCCTGGTACGTCGGCTTGAAGCCGCTCTTGTCGACGCCAAAGATCCGAAAGAGCTCGTCAGACCAGGTGACCTGGTCGGCGGCGATGTCCCATTCGTAGCTGCCCAACTGTGCGATCTGCTCCGCTTCGGCGAGGAGGGCATCGCGTCGTCGCAGCGCCTCTTGCAGGCGTCGACGCTCGACCGCGAACAGCAGCGAGCGCGCCATGGCGCGGTCCTCGCCTTTGACGAGGTAGTCATGCGCTCCCTCGTTCAGCGCTTGCAGCCCGACACGGTCGTCGTCTTGCCCAGTGAGCACGACGATGGGGATGGTGGGGGCAGCCTGGCGCATGGTCTTCAGGGTGCCCACGCCGAAGCTGTCGGGGAGGGCCAGGTCGAGCACGATAACGTCGATGTCGCCCCCTTCAATCCGCTGTACCGCCGTCGACATTCGGTCGACGGCGTCGACCTCGAAGCGCCCGACGCTGGCTTTGGCGAGCGTTCGCCGAAAGAGCGTGACCCACATGGCGTCGTCCTCGACGAGGAGCACGTGGATGAACTCTTTCATGTCGTCCCCCGACCGGGCGGCCCAGAGGTTGGCAACTTCACGACCTCCAACCAGAAGTTCTCGATGGATCGTACGACGGATAGAAATTGTTCAAGATCCACCGGTTTTGTGACGTAGCAGTTCGCCTGGAGTCGATAGCTTTCGATGATGTCCCGTTCCTCGGCCGATGACGTCAGAACGACGACGGGAATATCTCGAAGCTCGGGGTCTGCTTTGATCGAGGCCAACACCTCTTTCCCGTCCATTTTTGGTAAATTAAGGTCGAGAAAAATAAGATCCGGCCGCGGCGCTTCGGCTCGGTGCGCGGTGCGACGCAGGAAGGCCATCGCCTGCTCGCCATCGCCGACGACGCTGATGTTGTTCTTCACCCGGCCGGTCTTGAGCGCCTTCAACGTCAAGTCGACGTCGCCCGGATTGTCCTCCACGAGCAAGATCTCGATGGATTGTCGCTGTGTCATCACGTGGTGACCTCGATGGCTGGTAGTGTAAAATGGAACGTCGTGCCTCTGGGCACCACTGCCTCCACCCAAATCCTCCCTCCGGCGCGCTCGACAACCTTCTTGCAGATCGCCAGACCAATGCCTGTGCCGGGGTATTCAGCGCGAGTATGGAGGCGTTGAAACATACGAAAAATGCGCTCATAGTGCTTTGGATCAATGCCGATACCATTGTCGCGTATCGAGATCATCCACTCCATTCCGAGGCGGGTGGCGCTGATGTGGAGCTCTGGCACTGTGCCGGCGGGATGGAACTTCAGCGCGTTCGAGATGAGGTTCTGAAAAACCAGGCGAATCTGCTGGGCATCCACCAGGACCAAGGGGAGGACGCCGCTGCTGATGACGGCGCTGGACGCCGAGACGGTGGTCTGCAGGTCGTCGAGGGCGTCTTGCAGGATGACGCCGAGCTCGGTGGGAGCCCGGGGCCTGGCCTGGGAATCCAGTCGCGAGAGGGCCAGCAAGTCGTTGATCAGGGCTTGCATGCGGCTGGCGCCGTCGACGGCATAATGAATGTATTTATCTGCGTCGTCGTCGAGGCGACCCTTGTATTCTTTTTCCAGGAGTTGGACGTAGCTCCGCACCATGCGCAGCGGCTCCTGCAGGTCGTGCGACGCGATGTAAGCGAACTGCTCGAGCTCTTCGTTGGCTCGTTCGGCTTTGGTCTTGGCGAGGATCAGCGCCTGCTCCGCCTGCTTCTGCGCGCGGATGTCGCGGGCGATGGTGGAGATGCCGACCACAGTGCCGTCCTCGCCGAGAATGGGCGACACCGCCGTCG
>JAHFED010000036.1 GCA_023248635.1 Myxococcales bacterium | reverse complement strand
TCTTCCACATGAGTGGCTCGCCGCCGGATCCCCGCCGCCAACGCCGGATGACGCTGCGCCTCCGCGCCCCGCGGTGTAGCCGCCCGTCCGCGCGAGGGCGACAGGGCGAGGATGTACGGTCAAACGAGCCGAAGGGACGCCCGAGCACAGATGAGCGCCGCAAGGATGATGTTCGGAAATCGAAGCGGTGGCTCGCGCAGTCGGAAGCGGTCGAGGTCTCCGTTGGTGACGTCGTTTCACTGATCCATGTCGAAGACCGTGAGGCCGATATCTACGACAGCCTCTGCGCCCGCGCCCGCGACGGAGTTCGCTTCATCGTACGAGCACAAACCCAACGACTCGTCCTCGGCAATGAAGGCTTCGAGGCCATTGGGAAGCACATGCGTGAGCTGCCCCGATGCTTCCGGCGGCAAGTGACGTTGTCGCCGCGCCCTGGTTCACCGTCGAAGAAGAAGGCAGCGAAGGAGATTGTGGAAAAGAAGGCGACCAAACGCCATTCGTCCAATCCTCCGCGGGAAGGACGCGTCGTCACGCTCGCCTTCGCCGCGGCAGAAGTCATCCTGCGACGCCCTCGCGCCGACGACGGCTGTGACGATGCTTCCATCCCGCCGTCGCTGACGCTGCGGGCGGTTCACGTGATCGAAGAAAGCCCACCCGAAGGGGAAGCCGCAGTCGAATGGCTGCTGTTCACCACCGAGCCCATCGACACCGACGAGGAGATCGCCTTTGTCGTCGACAGCTACCGGGCTCGCTGGGTCATCGAGGAGTATTTCAAGGCTCTCAAAACCGGTTGCGCCTACGAAGAGCGGCAGCTTGAGAGCTACGGCGCATTGCAGCGAGCCCTGAGCATCTTCAGCGTCATTGCCTGGCGCCTGCTTTGGATGCGTTTCCTCGCCCACCACAGTCCGGACGCGCCGGGGCGCGGGGGGAGGTCTGCACCAGACCTCCCAGAAGAGCATCCCCGACGGCGATGAACGAGACCGCTCCGCGGTCGAAGTTCAGCGAGATCGGGGATCAGAAGGGCTCTATGCCGCGACGAGCTGGTGCTCGACCAGGGTGCGGTACAGCCCCTCACGCCGAACCAGCTCCTGGTGGCTGCCGACGTCGACGATCTTGCCTTGGTCGAGGACCACGATGCGGTGGGCGTCTTTCACCGTCGACAGGCGGTGGGCGATCACCAGCGTCGTGCGGCCCTTCATCAGGGTCTGCAAGGCATCGTGCACCAGCGCCTCGCTCTCGCCGTCCAACGACGACGTCGCCTCGTCGAGAATCAGGATGCGGGGATCAGCCAGGAGCGCGCGGGCGATGGCCAGGCGTTGGCGTTGTCCGCCGGAGAGCTTGACGCCGCGCTCCCCGATCAAGGTGTCGTACCCCTCGCTGAAGGCGGTGGTGAAGCCGTGGGCATGGGCCTGGGTGGCGGCGCGGACGACGTCGTCGCGGGAGGCGTCGGGGCGCGCGTAGGCGATGTTGTCGTGGATGCTTCCCGAAAAGAGCACGGGGTCTTGGGCGACGATGGCCAGGCGCCCGCGCAAATCGGAGAGCCGGGCGCGTTTGACGTCGACGCCATCGACGACGACGGAGCCCTGGTCGACGTCGAAGAAGCGGTAGAGCAACGCGGCGAGGGTCGACTTGCCTGCACCCGAGCGGCCGACGACGGCGACGGTTTCGCCGGGTTCGACCTGCAAGCTCACGCCATCGAGCACCGCGGTGTCCTTGCGGGCTGGATAAGAAAAGCGGACGTCAACGAAGGCGAAGCGGCCAGCGGAGGCAGGCAGGGCGACAGCGTCGTCGGCGTCTCTGATCTCGGGCACGCGATCGAGGATGTCGAAGAGGCGCACGGTGGCGCCGGCGGCGGACTGCAGCGATCCCCACAGGTTGGCCAGACCACCCAGCGAGAAGGCGACCATGGTCGTATAGAGCAGGAAGGCCGTGAGGTCGCCGGCGCTGAGGGTGCCGGCGATGATCTGACGTCCACCCAGCCACAGCATCGAGGCCACCGCCATCCAGCCGAGCAGGCTCATGGTCGCGATGAAGAGCCCGCGCCACGACGACAGCTGCAGGGCCGCTTTGAAGAAGGCGTCGACGCGCTGATCGTAGCGCTCGATTTCCTTGCCCTCGCGCCTGAAGGCCTGCACGGTGCTGATGGCTGCGGCACTCTCCTGCACCTGCGCCGAGGTCTCGGCCAGTTTGTCCTGCACCGCCGCACTCATCTTGCGGATGCGCTTGCCGAAGGCGAAGCCGGTCACGAGCACCGGTGGGATGATCAAGAGCATGCCGATCGTAAGCTCCCAGCTTTGATAGAAAAGCATCACCAATCCGCCGATCAACGTGACAAGCTCCCGCAGCGCCATCGACAGCTCGCTGCCCACGATCGATTGAATGGTTCCGACGTCGGCGGCCAGGCGTCCGGTCAGCTCGCCGGTGGGACGTTCGTGAAACCACGACAAGGGTTGCTGCAACAATCGAGCGTATACTTTTGACCGCAATTCGGCGACGACGCGTTCACCCAACCAGCTCATCAAATAGTGGCGCGCCCAGGTGACCGCGGCATTGAGAACGAAGACAACGACGACGGCGGCGGCCAGCCAATTCAGCTTCGCGGAGGAGGCGTCAGAGATGCCGGCGTCGATGGCCTCGCGCGCAGCTTGGGGGTAGACCAGCGTCAACGAGGAGCCGATCAAGAGCATCAGCGTGGCCAACGCGAAGCGTCCGACGTGGGGCCGCAGCATGGGGATCAGTCGTGCGAGCACCTGGAGGCGACGGGCTTGCTCCGATCTCGCCTTGGGGGTGTCTGCGTCTTCTTCGCTTCGTCGTCGTCCGCGCGCCATGGCCGAACTTGTAGACACCTTCGCAGCGCCGACACCAACCGGTGCTGATTGGTCGCTCCGGGTCGCTGCTTGGTGACGCGGAAGTCGGCAGTCACAAAGAAGCGAGCCTGCGCGACTGATCAGCCGTCGCGCACCATGACGGCCACCGTGCGCCAGGCCTTGGGATCGTCGATGGCGACGTCGACGTCGAGGGCGCCGTAGAAGGCGGCCAGCCTGAAGCCGTGGGCTTCGCCGTAGGCCTTGAGCTCCTGGGGCCACACCATGCGCAGGGTGGCTTGGTCGGTGAGGGTGCGCTTGCCGGCGCCGTCGCTGACCTCGGTGCGGGCCACCACGCTGTAGGTCTGCCGCACGATGTCGATCACCGGTGGCTCGTCGATCCAAGACGTGAAGACTTCGACGTCGCCCTGCTTCATGGTCCAGCGCGAGGGTTGGAAGTGCTCGCGGGTCCAAAAGTCGTTGGGGTGGTTATTTTCGACGACGTAGACGCCACCCGGTCTCACGGCGGCGGCGACGCTGCGGAAATGGGCGTGCAGATCGTCGCTGCTGAGCAGGTAGCTGATCGAGGTCAGCAGGTTGAACGCGAGGTCGACGGGCTCTTTCAAGGTGAAGCGGGCCATGTCGGCGACGACGCCGTCGACGTCGACGCGGGCCTCCTTGGCCTTTATTTTGGCGCGCTCGATCATCGGTGCCGAGAGATCGAGAGCGGTGGCCGACAAGCCCCGGCGGGCGGCGGCGACGGCGTGGTAGCCCGGTCCGCTGGCGAGCTCGAGCACGCTGTCCAAGGACCCGCGACCGAAGCGCCCCGCGACGTCGATGAGGAAGGACAGCTCGGCTTCGACGTCGCGGTAGGAGAAGGCGACGTCGTAGGCGCGCGCGTCGTCGTAAAAGGCTGTGTGGGCGGGGGTGCTCATGGCCTCTGGTTCAAGCACCGCTCGCCATCCCGCAAGGGGCGGTGGCCGCTTTCCCTCGCCTGGACGTGGGCGCTTGTGGCGGTGGCGCGGTCTGCTACCGCGAGGGCGTGCCGGTGACGACGATGGCGCTGAAGCTGCTGCGGGTGCCGGCCAACAACGAGCCGGTGGTGGGCTGGCACGTGTCCCCCCTCGTCGACGTCGCTGCTTATCATTTCTCCTGGCTTTTGATCCTGGTGCCGCTGGCGATCGCTGGCGACGCCCACCCCGGCGACTATCTCGGGCTGTGGGCCTTCGGCATCACCATTTCTTTTCTGCACCGACACGTCACCATGCCGTACGTCTACCTCGACGGGGCGGTGTTTCGATCCTTCAAGACGCGGTTCACGCTCGTGCCTGCGGTCTTGTTGTGCGGCTTCGTCGCCTCGGTGATGTTGCAGCGCACCAGCTTGCCTGCGCACTTTTTCACCGCCCTGGACATCGGCGTGTTTGGCGCCGGCGTCGGCGTCGTCGTCGCCCTGTGGTGGCGCGATCGCCAACAAAAGACCATCGCCGATCGCGTGCTGGTGACTGCCGCCCTGCCCTTCGTGTTGGCAACCGTTGGGGGCGGGTTTGGGCTCTTTCGCTCCCACCATGTGGCCGCGGTGCTGGCGGTGGCGGCCACGGTGATTGCCGCGGCCGTCGTCGTCGGCGGCGCCCGCATCGTCGGTGTCGTCATCACGCTGGTCTTTGCGGGCATTCTCTTGCACGCGCAGCTCGGCGGTCTGAACGAGGCGAAGCTGAAGGGCGGCGTCGTCGTCGGTGCCGCGGCCATGCTCGCAGCGCTGTGGAACATCTGGCACACGGCCGCGCAGAAGGTCGGCATCCTCCGCGTCTACAACGCCAAATCGGTGGCCCCGGTTCCCCTCAAGGTGCCCCTCTGGGTCGATCGCTTGTTGGTGCTCGGCTGGTTCCCGCTGCTGGGGCCACTGTTGGTCACCCGCGAGCGCGAGACCATCCTCACCCAGGGCAAGGTCGTGCGCCTCTGGCTCGAGCCCGTCGTCGACGGCATCACCTGGGCGGCGCCGGCGTTGATCCCCATCGGTGTCGTCGTCGTCGTCGGCAGCCTGGGTGTGTTTTTGCGCTACGAGCACCGCGCCACCGGCCTGCGCAGCGCCCCCCGCCTCTCCATGGCCCTCGGCATGACGCTGCTCTCCGCGAGCTTTCTCTTTTTCAACCCGCTCAAATGCTACGTCGCCTACGGCTTCAGCCACGCCATCGAATACGTCGTCTTCGTCTGGGCCTTCCAGCGACGGCGCTACGCCGTCCCACACGATCCGCCGCCGCTGCTGCAGAGAATTCTGCGCTACGGATGGGCATTCTACGGCTGCTTTGTCTTGCTGATCGCCGGCTCCTATTTTTATGTTGAATTCGGCGCCACCTTTGGCCTCTACGACGCAAAGCTAACGCTGCTGGGATTCAAGGCGTCGACGTGGTTGTATGCCTGGGCCATCTGGCATTCCCTCGCTCACTTTTACTTTGATGGCTTCCTGTGGAAGATGCGCGCCCCTGCGCTCCGCGCCAGCCTTTGATGAGAGACGATCGATGACCAAGAACGGAGACGTCTGGCACCTCGATCGAGGCGTGGTCTGTTTGAAGGCTGGCAAAGACAAAGCGATCCGCCGTCGGCACCCCTGGATCTTCTCGGGGGCCATCGCCAGGGTCGAAGGCGATCCTGGCAGCGGTGACGTCGTCGTCGTCAAAGACGCCTTCGGCGCGGTGCTTGGTCGGGGCTGCTTTTCGCCCAGCTCGCAGATCCGCGTGCGCATGTTGAGCTTCGACGCCAGCTCGGTCGATGACGACTGGGTGCGGTCGCGCATCGAGCGTGCCCTGCGTTTGCGGCGAGCGTTGGTGCTCGATCTCCGGCACCTTCAGCAGACGACTTCGGCGCGCTTGCTCTTTGGTGAAAGCGACGGCCTGCCGGGCGTCATCGTCGACCTCTACGGTGACACTGCGGTGCTTCAATGCCAGTCCGCGGGCGCCGAACGTTTGCGTGACATCGTTGTTTCGACGATTATCGAAATGACGAAAGTGAGGAGGATGTACGAGCGCAGCGACGCCGACATCCGCACCCTCGAGGGATTGCCGTCGCGCAAAGGCGTGCTGCACGGACCCGGGCTCGAGGGCCTGGTCAGCATGAAAGAGCGGGGCCTCGACTTCGACGTCGACGTCGACGCCGGCCACAAGACCGGCTTTTATCTCGACCAACGCGACAGCCGGCAGCAGCTGCGCGACGTGGCCCGCGGTCGACGGGTGTTGAATTGTTTTTGCTACACCGGCGGGTTCACCGTCGCCGCCCTCGCCGGCGGAGCGCGCAGCGTCGTCTCTGTCGACAGCTCCCAACCCGCCCTCGAGCTGGGGCAGCACAACGCCCTGAAGAACGGTTTCGCCGACGAGACCCACGAGTGGCTGCGCGGCGACTGCTTCGAGGTGTTGCGCGGTCTGCACGACGACGGAGAGCGCTTCGACGCCGTCGTCCTCGACCCGCCCAAGTTTGCGGCCAAGGCCGAGCACCGAGACCGCGCCGCGCGGGCCTACAAAGACCTGATGATCCGCGGGTTGCGCTTGCTCGACGACGACGGCCTGCTCTTCACCTTCTCTTGCTCGGGTGCAGTCGACCGCGCCTTCTTCCGCTTGATGGCCGGCCAGGCTGCCTTCGAAGCCGGACGCCCCTGCCGCGTGATCGCCGAGCTCGGCCACGCGAAGTGCCACCCCGTCGCCGTGTCGTTTCCCGAGGGCGAATACCTCAAGGGCCTGCTGCTGGCCGTGTAGCTATGGCGTCGAAGCAGTGATGCTCAAGGGCCGCCGCGGCCGCTCGACGACGTCGGGATCGGCGCGCTCGGGCGGTGGCAACAAGGTCAGCGCCAAGACGCGCGTGCCCGCCGACGACAGCCTCACGGTGAAGACATTGGAACCGTCGACGCGTTGCCCGTCGCTGCCATCGAGCCCCGGCAAGGCTTGAGCAATCAAGGTGGCGCCGTCGAGCTCACCCCCGACCGTGACATGGACGTCGCCGTCGGCAGCCCCGCTCAACGCCAGGTACAGGGTTCCCAGCTCCGACAACGCAGCGCTTTGCTCGCCGCCCACAGCGAGGGAGAGCTCGGGCACCAAGGCATCGTCCAAGAGCTCGGCCGCCTCGCTGAAATGACGGCCGTCGTCGTGGCCCGCCAGATAATATCTCCAGCGCGCAAACTCGACAACAGAATCAAAGAATGACATCGATCTTTGCTCTTGCAGCATGTCCTCGAGCACGTCTTCTACGTCAGGCTCCCCGCCGAGGCCTGCGGGATTTTCTGTCGAGCGTGCTCCCAGCCACATGCGACCGAGCCAGGTTGGATCATCGGAGAAAACGGCCTCATCAAGATAGAACAAATAAAGGGCTGCTCCATACATATAATAGCCTGCGTAGCCGTCGTCGAAATCCAGGGCTCGATCCGCTTGACTCTGAAAGTCGACCAGCACCTCGCGATAGATGTCGTCGTCGTCGAAGAGGGCTTCCTCGATGAATTGGGACGTGGCTTCGAAGATGAAGGCGGTCTCGTTCCAATCACACGAGGCTTGCATCGCGTGGTTGAGCTCGTGGGCCATGGTCGAGGGGGGCCAGAATTCGTAGTCGATGACCAGGAAAGGAGCGACGTCGTTGAAGGGGGTCGCCGGGATGTCGGCGATGGAGTCGACGTAGGCGCGCTCGCTGCCAGCAAAGAGGAAGACATCAAAGAGGCCGTCGTCGCCGCAAACGCCTTCGTCGCCGGGGGCATCGGGGAAGCCGAGGGCGCGCTCTTGGTCCCAGGCCAGGTCCAGGTCGGCCATCATGGCGTCGCCCAGGGCCCGCTCGCTCTCGTCGCGCAAGTGCAGCACCCAGGGATGGGCCGGCGAGGGCACCAGGATGGGCCAGGCCTCGAGCCGCTCGCAGGGCACTTCATCCGCGTCGACGTCGACGTCAAAGCCGGTGGGGCCTGCTTCGCCTTCGCCTTCTCCTTCACCTTCGCCTGGGCCGTCGCCGTCGGGTGGGGGTGGAGCACAGCCGATCAGCACAATAACGACGACGACCAGCACCGCAACGCGCATGACACAGCAAACGCCTCACGAGCACAGACCGCAATCGGTCGCTCAACGGAGGAGGGCGAGCATCTCATCGCGCACGGCGACGACGTCGGCGTCGCCTTCTACGGCTTGCACGGCGCGCAGAGCGGCGGCCCGCAGGTGGTCGCCGGTGGCCACGTCGTCGCGCGCTTCCCAGGCCCAGCGCGAGGTCAGCGAACCCAGCGCCCGCAGCGCCGCGGTGCGGATCTCGTCCTTGTTCGACGACGACAACGCTGGCAGCAGGGCCTCGAGAGCCTCTTGGCTGCGCACGTGCCCCAGACCGGCGCAGGCTGCCGCGCGCACTTCGAGTCGCAGGGTCTGATCCTTGACCAGCCCGGCGAGGGCTTCGACGACGCGGTGATCATCGAGCTCACCGAGGCGCTCGGCGGCCAGGGCGGCGACGGCGTCGTCGTCGTGGGCGACGTGCCTGCGCAGCAGATCGAAGGCCCGCAGATCGTGGCGCTGGGCCAACGACGTCAGCGCCCCTTGTAACAACGCGCGCACTTCGACGGTCCGCAGCTTCTGACGCTCGTCGGCCTTGATGCCGGCTGGATAGGCGCTGTCGTCGACGACGAAGGCCATGGGATCGTCGAGGACGGCGACGGCGACGCCGGCGGGCAGTCGGCGCAGCTCGCCGCTGACGTCGGGGCGGTGGTTGCGCTTCTGCAGGTACACCGCGGGATCGATGCCCTTGAGCTTCACCGTCGGCGTCGGGCCGGCGTGGGCGGCGGCAGCGACGAGAACGGCCAACAACAGGGGGAGCTTCTTCATGATCATTTCTCCACCGTCCACCACGCCGTGGCGTAGGGAGCGCGCTCAACATTGGTGCCGCAGTGGGCCTCACCCAAAAGCTCGTGATAGCTCTGGAAGACGTCGACGAAGACGACGTCGAGGTCGGTGTCGGCGAGAGACGCCAGGGTCGCCGCCTGCCAGGCATCTTCGCCGTTGACCACGGGTCCCTCGGGATCGGGCGCGAACAAGCGTGTTCCCATGGTGACGAGGTTCTGGACGCCGGGGTTGAAGGCCGCCACCAAGCCGTCGCCCTGGTCCTCGAAGAAGACGGGTACGGGTCGGAAGTCGTCGTCGCTGAGGTGCAGCGTCGCCTTCAGTTTCACCTGCACACCCTCGATGCGGGCCTGGGCCAGCTCGTTGAGCGCGTTGAACTCTTCGTCGTCGAGGACTTCGTCGACGCTGAAGCTGCGGCGACGGCCGGCGAAGACGGTGGCGCCGCCTTGACCATTTTCGCGCAATCCGACGAGCACGTCGCGGGCGAGCCGGGGCGAAGCGATGGCGATCTTGAACGCATGGCCGCCTTCGTCGGGTGAGAGATCGGGGATGAACTGCAGAATCTCGTCGATGTGGCCGACCTCGAGCCACTCAGACGACAGCTCGATGGCCGGGCCCTGCAGCTCCTGCGCGTTGAGGAAGGAGACCTGGTTTTCGTTCATGCTGTCGACGTTGCGCGCCCCGCTGAGGGCCTGGGTGCCTCCACCAAAGAGCATGCGACCAAAGGGATCCGACGCCGTCGGTGGCGAGGTCTCGAGGTTGCCGCCGTAGTTGTGCGCGGTCTCGTCGCCACCTGGGTAGTAGAAGCCGCGGCCCTGAGAGATCCACTCGCCCGGAACGAAGGCATCGAGCCCCTGGCCGCCGTAAGAGCGCTCGGTCTGCATGGCCGTGATCATCTCGCGCTGGCCGCCGTCGCCGTCGGGGACCAGCTGCGTGCCCACCTCCCAGCTGTCTTGCACCCAGCGGTCGTAGAAGTAGTCGTCGGCGTTCAGCTCGTAGAGGTCGACGCCTTCGGGGAGGCTGTCGCGAAAGGCACCGACCAGCGCTTGGTTGCTGTCTTCGCCGTCGGGGATGTCCATCACGAAGAGCTGCCGGGGCGCTTGCAGGTTGTCGGGAAAGAGCACCGGCGCTGCTCGCAGGTGCACGGTGTCGCTGCTGACGACGTCGCCGCCGTCTTCGACCGTGACCGTGATCTCGACGCGTCCATCCCAATCGCTGGTGCGGCCAGTGAGGGATTCGAGTCGCAGCTCAACGTCCGCAGCACCCGCGCCTTGCACTTGGGCCCGGTCGCTGCTCGCGTCGGTGAGGATGGCGCCGTCGAGCCAGAGACGCGTGCGGGTGGCAGCGATGGCCGGGCTCACCTGCACAAACACCTGCGAGGCCCCCAGCTCGCGGACCTGTCGGACCACGATCGGGAAGGTGTCGTCGTCGTCGTCGTCGAGCACGTTGTCGTCGCGATCGCGCTCGCCGTCGCCGTTGTCGTCGTCGACGTTGCCGAAGAAGGCGGCCTCGGACTCGTCTTCGACGGCTTCGTCAGCGCCGGTGATGCGGCCATCGTGATCGGAGTCGACGTCGACGTCGGCGGTGCGGGGGGGATTTTGGGCCGAGACCTCGAGAGCGGCGTCGGCGACGTCGTAGCGGCCGTCGGAGCCTCGCACGCGCACCAGCGGCGCAAAGGACCCGGCGGAGCTGTAGCTGTGGTCGGCGATGGCGTCGTCGGAGCGCTCGATCTCGAAGGTGCCGTCGCCGTCGAAGTCGAAGTCGAACTGCAGGGCATCGCCTTCTTTGAAAGGCAGAGAGGCGCTGGCGTCGAGCACGAGCTCGAGGGGCGCCTGGCCGGCGGTGGCCGAGAGCACCAGCGACGCGGTCGGAGCTCCTTCGCCGCCCGGTTCACCGACCAGGGTGAAGTCGAAGCAGCCGACCGCCGCCGACAGCGGCAGCAGCACGATCGGAGCGAGGCGCAAGGGACGTGGAGACGAGCGCATCCAGGGACCTCTTTGCTCAGGCGACCCGCGCCCGCAGCTTTGACGCATCGATCACGTTCGACCGACGTGTCAGGCACGGTGCGTCAGCAGGCGACATGCCACCATCCGCCGATCGCCCACCGACGGCCTAAGCCGCCGCATCCGGATGCGGGGCCTGGCGAGGGTGTGATGGGGGCACGGGCTTCCCAACGCCGCGCTTTGCGCCGTGCCAACGGCGCAAAGCAGGAAGCCCTTTCGGTGCGCCAGCGTGCGCCTGTGCGTGGATCGGTCAGTTGAAGTTTGGATGTTCAAGACGCTGGCGCGTCTTGAAGTTCTGCTGGTTCCAGACGCTAGCGCGCGAGTTTTGAAGTTTGGATGTTCAAGACGCTGGCGCGTCTTGAAGTTTGGATGTTCAAACCGCTGGCGCGGTTTGATCCGTCGCGCAGGGTCGCTTCGATGTGACTGCCCGCTTCCGCGTCACCAAGAAGCGACCCGAAGCGACCAAAGGATCAGCGGGGACGGCGCGGGGCTTGATCGCCGTCGTCACCGGAGCGGGGCGCGTCTTCTTCGCGCCGCGGCTCGGGGGGCCGCGAGGGCTGGGGACGGGCGGGGCGTCTTTCGATGTCGGGGGCCGGACGACGCTGCCCATCGGGGGACGGCCGTCGCAGATCGGGTCGCCGATCCTCGATCGGTGGTCGTCGGAGATCGGGTCGTCGATCTTCGTTGGCCAGCGGAGGTCGGGCGCCGGGTCCGCTGTCGGTGGGCGGTGGTCGTCGCAGATCGGGTCGCCGCTCGTCGCTGGGCGGCCGGCGGACATCGGGGCGCCGATCCTCGTTCGTCGTCGGCGTGCGCACATCCGGTCGTCGATCCTCGTTCGGGGGACGCCGCAGATCGGGTCGGCGCTCGTCGCTGGGTCGTCGCAGATCGGGTCGACGCTCGTCGCGGGGCTCAGGGGGTCGCCGCAGATCGGGTCGACCCTCGCTGGTGTCTGGGGGTCGGCGGAGATCGGGACGGCGTGGCCCCTCCGCCGACGTCGACGTCGTCCCGGGTTGGGGTCCACGGGCGTGGGCGGGGCGCAGATCGGGCGGGGGCCCGCGCGGATCGCGGGGAGCGTTGGCGGCGCGTCCACCCCCTCGCCCCATGCGTCCACGTTCGGCGTCGCGCACCCGTCGTCCTCCGCTGGGTCCGCTGGATCGCGCCGAGCCCTCTTCGGGATCGATGGCGAGGTGCAGGGTCCCCCGTTGGTAGTGCTGCCAGAGCACGAGGCCACAGTCGCGAAAGCGCAGCAGGCGGGCATCGAAGCGCGCGAGGTGCTCGGTCACGTTGGCCAGATCGCGGCGCAGGATCTCGGCCGCCTGGTTGTTGCCGCTGGCGTCGACGACCTGGGGCATGTCGATGATGGTAGGCCCGCCCTCGGCGATGAGGATGTTGAAGGCCGAAAGGTCGCCGTGGATCTTGCCGACCTGCAGCAGCAGTCGCACCTGCCCGTAGATTTCTCGGTGCAGCAGCTCAGCGACCTCAGCCGGCAGATCGAAATCCGCCAAGCGCGGAGCGGGTACGCCGTTGTCGTCGACGAGCAGCTGCATGAGCAGCACGTCTTCGTATAAGAGCACGGGCTCGGGCACGCGCACGCCGGCGTGGAAGGCGTGAAAGAGGGCCTGGTACTCCATGTCGCGCCAACTGGACTCGATGAGCTCCTTGCCCCAGGCCGTGCGCTTGCCCATGGCGCGCTTGTCCCGCGAGTTGCGGGTCTGGTTGCGGCCCTCGGTGTAGGTCGCCGTCGCCTTGAAGGTGCGTTGCTCGCGGGACTTGTAGACCTTGGCAGCCAGCAGCTCGCCGTGGCGTTCGACGACGTAGACCGCCGCCTCTTTGCCGCTCATCAGCTGCGTTTTGACGTCGTCGATGACACCGTCTTCGATGAGCTTTTGCAAGCTGTCCGGGACCACTGGTGTCTCCCTCGCTGGTGCGGAGGGATATCCTGCCAGCTTCACCTGGCGGGGGTGAAGGGTTTGTTGGTCGTTGAGTGGCTGACGACGTCAAAGTGCCGATGTTTGAGCCGTTGTCAGGGCTCAACGTGTGGACGCCGCCGAGGAGATCGCTCAAGGCAAGTTGGCCACCTCGATGAACTCGAAGACGAACTTGCCGCTGCCTTCGGCGTCGCACCACTCGGTGATCACCAGGCCGTGGACGGCGGCGGCGTTGGCGGTCCCCGGCGTCGCCGCCGTCGTGGCGTCTTCGGTCCAGCTGGTGTCGGCGGCGGCGGCCTGGGCGGTGCGCGCGTAGCACTTCTTGTCGAGGCCGGTGCGGGTGTCGCCGTCAATGGTGCTTCCTTCGGCGTTGACCAGAGCGAACTTTTCGTCGCCGTTGATCACGGGAACACCACTGTTGGTCGCGGCGTTCAGGTAGCGCGCGCCAGCGCCGAGGGAGCCCCAGAAGGCGACGAAGTCCGACTCCGAAGCATCGCGCCCGACGACGAGCACTTGGCCCGGCGCGAGCACGGTGCCCGCCGGAAAGACCGTGACCTGAGGTGTGGCGCTCTCGCGGTTTTCCAAGCGGAAGCCAGCCAGATCGACGACGTCGCCATCGCCTTCGCCTTCGCCTTCTCCTTCTCCTTCTCCTTCACCCTCTCCTTCACCCTCTCCTTCGCCCTCGCCCTCTCCTTCGGCCGGACCGTTGGGGTCGAAGCAGGCGTCGGAGAATCCGTCGCAAAGCTGGTCGCCCGGACAATCGGCAGCACTGGCGCACGTCGCCGGCGGCGCCACGCACAGGCTGTCTCGACAAATCTCGGTGGCCGGACAGCCGCCGTTGTCCTCGCACTCGGCGGCACTGCACAGGCCAGCTCGGCAAAACCCGCCCGCGCACTGTTCGTCGTCGACGCAGGTGACGATCTCGGGGTCGTCGGTGCCGGCGTCGGGCGGGGGAGTCACCGTCGGCGCCGGGCAAGCACCACCGAACATCACCAAGAGCAGCAAGAGGAGCACGCGCATGCCGCAACCATGACCCATCTTGGCGATCGTGCAACTCTGGAGGCCTCGTCACCCGGAGTCTCCATGCGCGTCCCAGCCGTCGTCGTCGTCGTCAGCGCTTTGCTCGCGGTCCCCGCAGCTGCGGACATCGCGCCGGACGTCTTTCACGGCGGCAGCGGGATCGAGGTCGACGACCCCGACGTCGCCGCGGGCATCGAGATGAAGAAAGAGCACGTCGTCATCACCCTGCACAACAGCCAAGAGGGGGCCTTCGCCGTCGTCGACGCCACCTTCTCCATGTCCGCCGCGGGGTTGGCCCCGGCCCAGCTCAAAGTGCTTTTCCCCGGAGGTGGCGTGCGCGTGGGCGGCGCCGTGCATCCCAAGCTGAGCGCCTTCCACGCCTTCGTCGACGGCAAACCGGTGGCGATTCGCGCCGACGACAAGACCCACACCTCCAAGAGTGGACCCCCCGGCCGCGAGTACACCAAGAGCCGCACCGAGACCTGGCACGAGTTCCCCGCCGTCGTCGACGACGACACCACCATCCGGGTGCGCTACGCGGTGGCGGCCTCGAGCGTGCGCGACGCCGAAGGCTACGAGGACCGCACCCGCGCCAGCGTCTCCTACATCCTGCACACGGGCGCCCTGTGGGCCAAAGCCATCGGTGCAGCCACCATCGAAATCAGGGCCGGCGACAACGTCGACCTCAAGGGCGCCAGCCTGCGGACCCTGTCGATGCCGGCCGTCATCGGCGCGCCACCGGTCCTGCCGGCCGGAGCCGTCCGCAGCGCCGATGCCATCACCTGGACCCAGACCCAACTCGAGCCCAGCGAAGACGACGACGTCGAAGTCGTCTTCGCCAGCGCAGGGCCGACCTTTCGCGCCGATCCGTCCGAAGAGCTGGCCAAGGCAATGGCGGCGGCCGCGACGGCCACCCGAGCCGCACCGACGAAGCGTTAAGGCGCTGACACCCTGAGAAATGCTGCGTCGCGTTACTCGATCACCAGGGGATCGCGGCGTCGAGGCGCATCCGGAAGCCCCCAATCGGCGCCGAATCCGTGGCACCCACATTGCTCAAAGCCCTCCACATCTCCCAGGAGGTGTGCCATAGGCGCACATCCTTCCTTTTCGAGACATGAGCTACGAGGTCCGGATGCGCCACCTCTCTCCTCTTTTCCTGCTGATCGCCGCGAGCAGCGCGTTGGCGCAGGATCCGCCGACGACCGAACCCGCGGCCAGCGAGACGTCTTCCCCGGCTCCGGCGCCCGCAGCCACCCCGACCTCAGCTGGTGCCGCGGCAGCGACTGCCGCGACCCCGGTGCAAGCCAGCCAAAACGCGCGTCTGGCGCCGGGCGGCATCATCGAGTCGAAGTCGAGCTTCCCTTTGGGAATGCAGGCCGGCCTTTCCAACTCCCTTGGCAACGGCATCTTGGCCCCCGGCGCCCAGAACCAACCCCTGCTCAGCACCTCGCTGGAGCTGAGCCCCAGCTTCAAGTTGCCGAAGGTCGACGGACTGCCAGCGATGGGGCTCTCAGGCCGCATTGGTTTCAGCGTGGCCAACTGGGTCTCGACCTACTCCAACGCCGAGGTGTTCGACCGTCAGGTGCGCGTCTCCGACGCCCGCATCGGCCTGAGCCTGCCCTCCATTTTTACCGAGGAGTTCACCGGGATCAGCGCGTCGCTCTCCTTCGGCGGCACCCTGCCCATCTCCATCGGCTCCCGCCAGGCGAACCTGATCACGGGCCTCAGCGCCGCCATGCCCCTGTCGTGGTCGAGCCCTGAAACCGGCTTCGGCACCTTCTTCGTCCAGTACTCCCCCTCGGCCCGCCTCTCGGTCTTCTCCGAGGTCGGCACGACCATGCCTTGCGCCGCCCAGCAGCAGTACGGCACGCCCCGCCGCCTCGGTGACCCCGTCAACGGCCTCGACGACCTCCCGACCTTCGTGCCCATCGGCGGCGATCCCGTGTTCACCGACAGCGGCGAATGCCTGCTCCCCGGCCGCCAGACCCTGGTCAGCGTCAGCAATTCCCTCAATGGCGGCTGGTCCACCACCGACGGCGCCCACAGCGTGTCCCTGGGCTTTGGCTGGACCCACAAGTTCCTGCGACCCCTGGCGAACAAGCCCGAGCTGAGCTCGGCCTTCTCCTCGGGTCAGAACTTCAAGGAGACGACGTCGGGAACCATCGGCTACACCTACACCGTCCCCGTCGACTTCCCGCTGCAGCTCTCCCTGAGCGCGGGCTCTGAGCAGACCCCCTTCAACGGCGACAACAAGAGCGTGAAGTTCCCGATCTGGGACTTCCTGTACCCCGCGCAAAACGCCTCGGGCGTGTCCTTCGACGTCACCGTCGGCATCTGATTCGCCTTCGCCCCCTTCTCATCTGTGAGCACTACCTCATGAATTCGATCTCTCTCTGGAGGAACACGATGCGCAGCACTCAACTGCTCGCGGCCACCTTGGCCATCATCGCCGCTGTCGGCGCCACGAGCTGCTCGTACCGCAACGAGGACATCAACCGCGTCGTCGACCCCTACTGGTCCAAGGAGTACTTCGCCGCCGAAGACGAGTGGTACCTGCGCTCCACCGTCGTCGACGCCCCGCCCGAGCACGGCTGGATCTCCATCGGCGATGGCGACTGGCTGATGCTCGAGAAGATTCGCTGGGAGGTGACCGAGAAGGAGCTCATCGGCTGGCGCACCTACGCCATCGCTCCCGGCGCGGAGAACGAAGAGCTGCCCGGCGCCGACGACCTCTACAAGGGTCAGGCCGTGGCCATCTTCGCCATCACCGATCACTTCGACATCCGCCGCGACTTCGACACGGCCTCCGGCGAACAGGCCAACACCATCTCTGAGAACCGCGATCGGCTGTGGTTCGATCGCGCCTTCATGCGCGTTGACTGGTCGACCAACATGGTGTCGACGTTCAAGTACCACCTGGGCCTCCAAGAGCCCGGCTACTGCGGCGGCCCCTGCATCGGCAGCGGCCAATCTCGTTTCCTCGTGCAAGGCGCCGAGCAGCCCGCCAACCCGAAGCGCTGGCGCTTTGAGCCGGACTACTTCGAGATCACCACCCGGCACGAAGTCGCCCCCGACATCCTCGGGCTCTTCGGCTTCTACGGGCCCGCTCTCACCGGCGACATGAGCTCCGCCCTCATCGACGTCCGCCACTCCTTCATGAAGGTGCCGAAGTCCGATTACGAGCCCCTCCCCATGCCGCCCAGCGTCGTCCTCGAAGACGGCGACGGCCATGAAGTGCGCGATGCCCAGGGCTTCGCGGTCAAGGTGCCGGTCAACGATCGCTTCGGCTACTTCGGCAGCCTCGGCCGCGTCACCTTCGACGAGAACCGCGGCATGGTGCAGTCCGGCCAGGTCTTCAACGCCTCGCGCTTCAACCTCTGGAAAAAGAACCGCAACGCCGACGGCTCCCTCATCCCGCTCGAAGCCCGCGACGCCAAGGAAGGCGCGGTCACCTACTACACCAACGTCGAGCACCCCAAGCAGCTCCTCCCCGCTTCGCAGCGCGTGGCCGCCCAGTGGAATCAGGCCTTCCGAGAGACCGTCTGGAAGATCAACGAAGCGAAGTATTCGACGACCGACTTCGACGCCACCGGAGTGCCCGTCGACGTCCCCGCCATGTTCGTGTTGAAAGAGAACGACTGCAATGTCGCCAACGTCAAGAGCGTGATCGAAGGCCTCGACAAGGACCACCCAGACCTCGTCGACCTCGTCACCCAAGAAGCCGCCCGCGTCACCGTCAACGACGAAGTGGTTCCCTTCGACGGCACCGTCGCCTCCGTCGAGAAGCGCTACAACCACGCCAACGACGAGATCGACAACCTCGGCGGCAACGGCCTCGGCACTTTGGGCGAGAGCTTCACGACCTTGCAGGCCGAAGAGACGCAGGCTTTGAACGACCTCGAGCGCATCTGCTCGGCCCTCGAGTACTTCACCGCCGACGACATCACGACCGGCCGCATCGCTCCCGAAGGTGTGACCCCCTTCCTCTACCAGCGCCTCGGCGACACCCGCTACTCGATGATGAATTTGATCGTCGGCGACTTCCAGGCCGGTTGGCTCGGCCTCGGGCCGCCCTACTCCGATCCCATCACCGCCGAGACCATCTCGGGCACCGCCAACGTCGCCATCTACGCTCTCGATCGCTACGCGGCCCGCGCTTCGCAGTACGTGCAGGCGCTCAACGGCGAGACCAACGACCTCGACCTCATCTACGGCCTCGATATCGCCAAATACATGGATGAGAAGCTGCTGGAGAACAGCAAGCTCGTTACGCGCCGTGCGTCGCAGCAGACGAAGGATCGCATCACCGAGCAGTTCAGCGATCGCCTCGGCCGCAGCGAAGTCCTCAAGGAGATCCCGCCGACCCGCGGCGAAGAGCGCATGCGCCGCCTCGAGGGCACCGATGTCGAGCAGCTCCTCGTCAACCCCGCCGACGTCTCCCTCTTTGGGGCCGTGGATCCGAGCAACGTCGCCTCCGTCGGCCTTGATGAAGCTCTGCTCGAGCAGGTCTCACCCATTCGAAATCCCGTGATGCAGCAGCTCGGCAAATCGAAGCAACAGAGGGCCACCCGCATGGGAATGCGCGCCGCCGACCCGCCGGAGATGATCGATTCTCTGCTCATCGGCGAAGCCATCGCCTACAAGGACATGAGCTACGCCGAGCGCTTCAAGAAGCTGCGCTCCGACATCTACGTCGCCGTCATGCTCCATGAAGTCGGCCACAACACCGGTCTGTTTCACAACTGGGCCGGCTCCAGCGACGCCATCAACTACGGCGCTTCGTTTTGGGAGTTGCAGGACCTGCCCGCCGACCTCGACGACGGCATCGCAGCCATCACGGGCAACGATCTGAAGTCGCAGTCGCGCGTCGAGCAGCTCAACCACTGCAAAGACGTCATCGCCAACGCCAGCACCGACTTCGACTCCGCCGGCTTGACCACGCAAGAATGCTTGCGCCAGAGCGAAGGCCTTTACTCGTCCATCATGGATTACCACGCGAATTGGAACTCTGATTTCAATGGCCTTGGACCGTATGATTTCGCGGCCAATAAGTTCGCCTATGGACAGTTGTTGGAAGTGTTCCCCGCCGAGAATCTCGCGGCCGCCGTCGATGAGCCCGGCGAGATTGCCAAGAATATCTTCTACAATGACTGGCGCGACATCCCAGAGATGTTCACCGGAGCAACGCGGGAAGAACGCGTGGCTAAGTTGTACGATCGCGACTACGTCAAGATGGACTGGAACACGTCGTCGACGCGCCAGGCGCCGCTGGTGAACGAAGTTCCCTATCGCTTCGGCTGGGGCGCCCGTTCCGAGCCGCAAACCAAGGCCTTCGACTTCGGTCCTGACATGCGCACCAACGCCGCGATGCAGTTGAACAACTACTACCAGCAGTTCTTCTTCTCGCACTTCGCCCGCAACCGCGTGTGGGACTTCAACGACGGCGTCGACGCTGCCATCAACTCCGATGCGGCCGTCATGGACGACTTCAGCGAGAAGATGCAGTGGTTCTTCTTCTACCGCGCGACGGACCCCAACTTCGCGGGCACCTACGCTGACGAAGACTTCTTGGCGACCACGGTCACCGGCCTGAACCACTTCGCACACGTGCTCGCCGAGCCCAACTCCGGCGACTACCACACGATGCCGAACTTCGAGCTCTTCGGCACCACCAACCTGCGCCCCGACGAGCGCAGCGCCACCGAGCCCCTCGACGTCGCCATCCAATGGTCCAACTTCAACACCTGCGACGCCCTGACGCTGAACGAGAGCGATGATCCCGATGTGATGGCCGCGGCCTTGCCGGGCTTCAAGGCCGGCAACATCCCCCTCGGCGAAGGCCGACCCTTCTTCGCCGGCTTCACCGACGACTACGTCGACTTCTACGTCCGCTACGTCGGCCACTACTGGACCAAGCAATACGCGATTGCCTACCTGGGCCTGAACTACGCGTCGTTCCCGCGCGTCGACGCCGACGCCGACTTCCGCACCTTCGACGTCGGCTGGTACCGCCTGTTCCCCCGGGAGGTCTCGCAGCTCTACGCGAACCTGATCACGCAAAACGACATTGCGCTGGGCGGTTTCCTCGACGCCGACGGCAAATACGTTCGGCCCGACCTCATCCCGCTCGAAGGAGCGCCGTCGACGGCTGGCCTGACGCGGGTGCTCCCGCAGATCGCCATCAACCACAACTTCTTCGCCTACGTCTACGCGAACATCTTCCTCGACACGCCCTACGACGATCAGATGGACTTCACCAAGACGGTCCAGATCGCCGTCGACGGTGGCACCGATGACACCCGCGCTTACGACGACGCCCAGGCCCGCGACGTTGCAGCTGGCTGCTTGCCCGTCGACGTCGACGGCAACGTCAACGACGACTTCGCGACCTGCGGAACCGTCGCCTCGTTCACGCACCCCCTGACCGGCATCACGGTGCGCGGTCTGAAAGTGGGTGACTTCCCCGTCGCCTTCGACCTCGTGCAGCGCCTCAACCTCTTGAAGGAGCGTTTCCAGCGCCTGCAGGCCTGTCAAACCGACTTCGAAGACAACGGCCTCGTCGACAGCGGCGACAGCTACTGCGCCTGCATCACCAACATTGGCTACGCCCGCGAAAGCCAGGCCGACGGCGGCAACTTCGTGTCGACCTGCTCGGACAACTACGAGACCGTCCTGCCCGGCGAGTCCATCGTGGTTCCCGCCAGCACGCGTCTCAACAGCAACGTGGACGAGCTGACCATCGCCTGCACCGGGCAGGACCTGCGCAACCGCCGCGATGGCGCCCGCGAGGCGATGGACGATCTGCTTGACTACGTCAACGATCTCCGAAGCTTCAACAAATACATCACCTCAAACTACTGAAAGCGAGGAATTGAAAATGTCATACATGAATGTAAAACAATCCCTCGCTGAGGCCACCATGAACATCATCAAATTTGCCGGACTGATCGCGGTCGTCGCCGTTGGCGCCGCCTGCGGAGAGGCCATCGACATCAACCGTGTCGGGCCCAACGTCATCGAGAAGACCACGATGCAGGGGGAGTGGTATTACCGCCCCACCGTCGTCGACAAGCAGTTCGGCACCTTCGCGTCCTTCATCGGCTTCGAAGGCGGCCTCGAGCGCATCAAGTGGGAAATCACCGAGAACCAGCTCATCGGTTACCGCTCCTACGAGCGCGTGCCGGGCACGGATCCGTCGGATCCCGGTGAACAGAACATCATCGTTCAGTTTCCGATCCTTGCGCACTTCGACATTCGTCGGCAGTACAATCCGACCAATGGTGCCGAGACGAATGTTATCGAAGAAAACATGATTGATCGGCCCTGGTACGAGCGCGAGTTCATGCGCGTGAATTGGGCGTCCAACGAGTCCAAGGCCTGGGACATCGGCAACGCAGGCGGCGCCGGCGCCTTCGCCGATCCGAATTTCGACGGCACGGTGACCCGCAATGCGAACGAGACGCCGAACTACCCCTGGAAGCTACGCATCTCGGACGACTACATCGAGACCACCCTCGACACCTGGCTGCCGGCCGACCCCTACGTCTGCTACTTCCTCGACGGCGTCTCGCCCTGCAATGGCGCCACCGTCAAGACGAAGCTCTCCTTCCGGCGCGTGCCGCAGAACAACGACTACCAAGCTCTCGACTACCCCGACTTCGTCGAGCGCACGACCGGTGGCATGGTCACCGCGGCGACCAACGAGCCCATCTTTACGTCGACGTCGCAAGACTTCCTCGCCAACGGCGGCCCCTTCCAGCGCATCTGTTCGCCTGCCGAGATGGACCGCGATGGCACCGCCACCATCAAGGTCGTCTTCGATCCTGCTCTCGGTGGCGATCCCCGCATGTGCAACACCGATCCCAACCTCGGTGACGGCGACGGCTGCGTTGACATCGTGGCCCGGTGCGACGTCGCTGGTCAGAACAACCTGCTGGGCCTCACGCCCAACGGCTCCGACGTCTGTGACCTCACGCGCATGAGCCCCGACGATTGCATCGAGCTGACGACGACGGTCTTCGGCCGCTTCGGCTTCTTCCGCACCGACCGCTTCCAGCTCGATCGCGAAAACGGCACCCAGTACAACGCCCGCGAGCGTCTCATCAACCGTCACAACATCTGGGCCAAGAGCGTTGGCGACGACGGCAAAGTGCTGCCCTTCGCCCAGCGCCCCGTGAAGCCCATCGTCTACTTCCTGAACGTCGGCTTCCCCTCCGACCTCGTCGAAGCCGCCACCGTCGATCTCGCCAACGACTGGAACACGGCGTTCATGGATGCCGTTGCTGTGGCCCGTGGCGGCAAGCTCACCGAGCTGCCGGCGAATCTCAACGAGGCGTTCCCGGCGTTCCCGGCGGTCAGCCGCATGTTCGAGATCAAGGGTAACGACTGCAACGTCGCCGCCGTCAACGCCTACGCCGCCGAACACAGCATGACTTCCGACCTCGCGGCCAATGGCATCGCCACCGTCGCCTTCGGCAATCTCGAGGAGTCCTGTGCGGTCTTGGAGTTCGCCAGCCGCGAGCGCCAGGCCCAGGGAGAGGACATCCCCCTCTTCACCTGGCAGCAGCTGGGCGACCTCCGCTTCAACTTCCTGAACTGGACGTCGAAGGCCGAGCTTGCTGGCCCCCTGGGTTACGGTCCCTCGGCGTCGGATCCCATCACTGGCGAGATCGTCTCGGCCAATGCCAACATCTACGGCGCCAGCCTCGACAACTACGCCAACTGGGGCGCGGACATCGTGCAGCTGCTCAATGGCGAGGTCAGCCAAGACGACATCATGAACGGCACCCTCGCTCGCGAGCACGTTGAAGGCGTCCGCGCTCGCTGGGCCAAGAAGATGCCCGCCAGCAAGCTCGACTCGTTCTTGAAGGTCTTCGATCGCCGCGCTGGCGCCATGAGCGACGATCAGTACTACGTGAGCCTGCCCGTCACGGCCTTGAACCGCGGCCTCAACAAGCTGCGGGAGTCCGGCGTCGAAGAGGAGTTCCTTCTCACCAGTGAAACGCTGCGCTTGTTCGGCAACGATCCCGTGGCCACCCGCGAGGGCCGCGTCACCGAGCGCATGCTCGAAAACGCCCGTCCCTCGAACTGGGCCCGCGAGCACGTGCCTTCGCAGCTCCTGGTTGCCGCCAATGCCACCAACCCCCGCGAAGCTCTCGATCAACCCTTCGAACCCACAGAGACCAACCTCTCCGCCAGCGGTCGCGTCGACGAGCTCGCCGACTACCTCGGTCGCAAGAACTTCTGCTTCCTGAGCGCTCAGGTCGAGCCGGCCATCGCCGACCTCGCCTCCAAGCTGGCCACCGACGGCCTTGACCGGGACGGCGTCGTCAAGTTCATCCGCGCCCAGGTCTTCATCGGCGTAACTGCTCACGAGCTCGGCCACACCTTCGGCCTGCGCCACAACTTCGAAGGCTCGGCCGACGCCATGAACTACTTCCCCCAATACTGGGGCGTCGGCGCCGAAGGCCTTTCGGCTGACCAGCAACACCTGTTGGCGAAGTCGGACCGTCCCTCCGAGGTCCAGTATTCGTCGGTCATGGACTACCACCAGCGCTTCAACAGCGACTGGGCCGGCGTCGGCCTCTACGACAAAGCGGCCATCAAGCTCGGCTACGCGGAGTCCGTCGAAGTGTTCGACGAGAGCGAAGGTGACTTCGTCGGCCGCGACTGGCTCGGGAACACCTTCCTCCTCGATCCGAAGGACTTCCCCCAGCTCGTGGGCGGACCCAACGCCGACCAACAGATCGACAGCCTCTTCGACGACGCCTACGAAGCCGCTTCCCTCGGCGACGAAAGCGCCACGCTCGACATCTCCGGCACGGCCACCATTCCGGCCCGCCCCGAGAACCTCTTCAAGCGCCGCAACATCCCCATCAAGGATTGGTACCGCACCGAGATGCTGCGCGGCTTCGTCGGCGGCCTCAGCGACGACGACTGCCCCGACTTCAACCTCCCGCGCACGACGGGATGTATGGAGTTCTTCCTCGGCGCCAACGGCCTCAACGACGACGACGGCCACAAGGCCAAGGTCACGGTGCCCTACTCCTTCTGCGGCGACGAATTCGCGTTCGGCGGCAACTTGACCTGCAACCGCTACGACATGGGCGCAACGTCGAGCGAGATCGTGAAGAACGCCGGCGAGATGTACGAGTTCTACTACCCCTTCGACGCCTTCCGTCGTGACCGCGTGCAGAACCCATTCACGTCGTGGGCCGGCGGATACAGCAATCGCCTCTATACCCGCACGTTCCAGCCGATGTTGAATGCCTACCGGTATTTCTACTTCTACCGACGTGCCCAGACCCTGCGTGTGTACCCGACCATTCGCGATTGGGGTTCCGCGGCCCTCACCGGCATGGACTTCTTCGTGCGCGTGTTGCAGCAGCCCGAGCCCGGCACCTACTGCCGCGACGCCGGTCCGACCGCAGGCGTCGAAGACGACACCTACGTCCCCGCCAGCGAAGCCGCCGACTGCACTGACAATGTGGAGCTTGGTCTCGACCAGGGCCGCATCTTCAACTCTCGCTGGGACAGCGAGTACGACTTCCGTCCGATCAACCTCGGCAACTACTGGGACAAGACCTTGGCGCTGCAGGCCATCACCTCGTCCGACGCCTTCTTCTTCCGCGACTTCTCGCAGAACACGAACCGTGGTGCCTATTCGATCGGCTACTACCGCATCTTCCAAAACGAGATGCTCGACCTCTTCGGCGCCCTCATGCGCGACGACACGTCGGTGTTCGCACCGCGCATCGCCGACACCGATGGCGACGGCAAAGTCGAGGTCCTCTACCAACCCTTCTTGAAAACCGGCATCTATGGCGAGCCTCTCGACATCGAAGCCGCCGTTGGCGACGCCATCCGCCCCGCCACGAGCTACAACCTCAGGGCATTCGCTGCCATCTTCGGCATGGTCAACATGTCGAGCACTCTCGACCAGACCCTCGACTTCGCCCAGCGCTCGCGCATTACGCGCGCCGGACAAACCGGGGATCCTGTCATCAACCTCGATCGCGATGGCGACGGCGTCGACGACCTCACCGTTGTCGAGTTCGAAGATCCGCAAAGCCAGATCGTCTACCGTTCCGCCGCCACCGACGACACCGACCACTCCGTGGGCTTCCGCCTCGTGGATGAAGCCAAGACCTTCGCCGAGGGTGAGTGGCTGACCACGAAGACGGCCCTCGACACGGCCATCATCGGCGGCGACGCCAACACCATCCGCGATGCGCGTCTGGATTTCGAGCGCAGCAACAACAAGCTGAACGACAAGATCCAGATCATCGACTTCATGGTCTACCTGGGCGACGCCTTCGAGTTGCCCGGCGGCTGAGCGTCAAGACGCAAGTCCAGGGAAAGAAGACGAGCCCATCGGGGCTCGTTTCTTTTGGGCATTCCGGGCGGCCGTCGAAGGGCCGACCCGAACCCATGGACAACGATCCCTCGGCTCGCGAGAGTGCGGACTTCTCCGGAGGTCCCGTGCACCAGCCGCTACGCCCGAAGCACTTCGTCGTCGTCGTCGTCGTCGTTGCCGGCTTGCTTGGTTGCCCCGCCCCTGCCAACGACGGCGATTTTGGCCAGGCCAAGCCCGTGAAGAACGACGGCATGGTGCAAAAACCCGCCCCTGTCGAAGCGGCTCCGCCGGATTGGACGGCCGCGCTCACGGTCGTGCCGGCCTTTGATGCGTCGACGTCGACTTTGCTGGTGGTGCTGAAGATCAAGGACGGCTTTCACGCCTACGGTCCCGGAGAAGAAGTCAGCAAACCCGTGGCTCTCTCAGTGGATGCTGATCATGGCTGGATCATCGACGGCGCGGTCGACATCCCGTCCGGCAAGAAGAAGGACCTCGGCGCCCTGGGCACGAGCGTGATCCTCGAGGGCGAGGTGCCGCTGAAGGCCAAGCTCAAGGCGGGCAGCGGTGCCATCTCCGGCGTCGTCGAGGTGCAGGTCTGCACCGACAAAGCGTGCGACCGCCCGAAGAAGCACCCCTTCACCATTCCGGGCTGAGCTCGGCCCTCGAGCTGAGGATCAGGGCACAGCTTCGAAGCGCACAGCGCCGTCGTCGCGCACCGCGGGAGGTGCCGTGCCCGAGAGGCGGGGAGCAAAAGCGCCCGGGCCCATGACCGCGACAACGACGGCTGTTGTTGCCACCAGACCGGCGCACACCAAGGGAAAGACCACGGCAAAGCGCCGCAAGCGCGGTTCGTCGCGGCAGCTCTTGGTGACGCTGACGCAGCCGCCGACCAGCATGAGCAGGCCCACCCCTGAAAGGAAGGGCGTGGCGAAGTGCACGGGCAGCGTCAGCAACGAGGCCGAAAAAGCCAGCACGCCGGCACAAGCGCGGATGACCCCGGCGGCGACCGGTGCCCACAGGGTCATCGTCGTCGACAGCGTCGCAGTGCGCTGGCGGGGAAGCGGGTCGACGTCGTCCATCATGGGGCGTCCATGGCAAAGCAGGGTGGCAGCGTCCAGGTCAGAAACCACGACAACGGGGCAGGGCGGGCTGTTTCCTGTCGGTGAATTGTCCACAGGTTCAGCGCCTGGCGGCGACGAATTCTGCGCCGTCTGGGGCTATTTGGCTGGGCCCCTTTGGCTCGCACCCAATC
The DNA here is from genome assembly GCA_023248635.1 of Myxococcales bacterium. Classification (GTDB taxonomy): domain Bacteria; phylum Myxococcota; class UBA727; order UBA727; family VGSZ01; genus VGSZ01. Next base: position 35,767 of record JAHFED010000036.1, on the reverse strand, counting down.
GCTCGCGGCGGAGAATTCACCGACAGCGCTGCGCGTGTCGGGAATTGTCTACAGGTTCGTCGCCTGGCGGCGATGAATTCACCGACAGCGCTTCGCTGTCGGTGAATTGTCTACAGGTTCATCGCCTGGCGGCGATGAATTCACCGCCGCCAGGCGATGAACCTCTGGCAAATCTCTGCCCTCAGGCGGGCGGCCGTTTGTCTAGAAGACGCGGTTGAGCCCATTCAGCGCCGCCACGCGGTAGGCCTCTGCCATGGTCGGATAGTTGAAGGTTGTGTTGACGAAGTACTTCAGCGTATTGGCGCTGCCCCTTTGAGACATGATTGCTTGACCGATGTGGATAATCTCAGCGGCCTGATCTCCAAAGCAATGAATCCCGAGAATCTCGAGGGTATCCCGGTGAAAAAGGATCTTGAGCATCCCCACGGTTTGTCCGGTGATCTGGGCGCGGGCCAGGCTCTTGAACTGGGCCTGACCGACCTCATAGGGCACACCTGACGCCGTCAGCTCCCGCTCGGTACGTCCCAGGGAGCTCACCTCGGGCGTGGTGTAGATGCCCGTCGGCACATCTTTGACCAGGGCGTGCTCGAGATCGCCCCGCAGGATGTGGCCAGCGGCGAAGCGCCCCTGATCATAGGCAGCCGAGGCCAGGCTCGGCCAACCGACGACGTCGCCGACGGCGTGGATGTGGGGCTGCGTGGTCTGGTACGCCTCGTTGACGGGGATCGAGCCTCGCTCGTTGGCGATGATGCCCAGACCTTCGAGCCCGAAGCCACTCGAGTTGCCAGCCCGCCCATTGGCCCACAGCAAGGCATCGGTCTTGAGCTTCTTGCCGCTCTTTAGGTGCAAGACGACGCCGTCGGAGAGGGGTTCGACCCGCTCGGATTCTTCGTCATGGCGGATGAGCACGCCCTGATCACGCAGGTGATAGGAGAGCGCGTCGCTGATTTCGTCGTCGAGAAAGTTCAGCAATTTGTCGCGGGTGTTGACCAGGTTCACCTTGGTGCCGAGACCGCGAAACATCGAGGCATACTCGCAGCCGATGACGCCGGCGCCGTAGATGGTCAGCGCATGGGGCGTGTCTTCGAGCTTGAGGATGGTGTCGCTGTCGAAGATGCGCGGGTGCGTGAAGTCGACGTCGGGCGGCCGATAGGGGCGCGAGCCCGTGGCGACGACGAAATGCTTGGCGGACAAGAGCTCGCGGGCGCCGCGGGCTTGAAGCACGTCGATGGTGTGAGCATCGACGAAGCGGGCTTCGCCTTCGATGAGCTCGACCTCGTTGCGTTCGTAGAAGGTGCTGCGCATGCGCGCCTGCCGCATGATCACGGACTGGGCGGATTTTATCAGATCTTTAAATCGCGGCTGCTCGCGGATTTGTGAGTTCGCAAAGAACGGAGACTGCGCGTGTTTTACAAGCTCTTGAATGGCGTGGCGCAGCGTCTTCGAGGGGATCGTGCCCCAGTGCGTGCAGCCACCACCCACCAGGCTGTATTTTTCGACGACGCAGACCTTGCGTCCTGCTTTGGCGCAGCGCATGGCGGCACCCTCTCCGCCGGGACCGGAACCGATGACGATGACGTCGAACTGTCGCGCAGACGAAGACATGGGACTCGCATAGTGGCTGGCGGTGCGGCCCACAAATTCATCGCCGCCAGGCGATGAACCTCGAGACAAGTCATCGCCGCCAGGCGATGAACCTCGAGACAAGTCATCGCCGCCAGGCGATGAACCTCGAGACAATTCATCGCCGCCAGACGATGAACCTCGAGACAAGTCATCGCCGCCAGGCGATGAACCTCGAGACAAGTCATCGCCGCCAGGCGATGAACCTCGAGACAATTCACCGACACGCCAAGCGCTGTCGGTGAATTCAGCGCCGCCAGGCGATGAACCTCGAGACAAGTCATCGCCGCCAGGCGATGAACCCCGAGACAATTCACTGACACGCCAAGCGCTGTCGGTGAGTTCGACCGCCTCGGGGATGCGCAAGCCGAGCGGCCCCGACGCTTGGCCGCCTGCAGGGGCGCAGGATCCGTGCTAGCGCTGCCCGGTGACGAGCGTTGCGCCAGCTCCGACGATCGCGCTCTCGGTGGTGATTCCGGTCTTCAACGAGGAGGCCATCGTCGAAGGCGCGCTGCGTCGCTATGCCCAAGCCCTCGACGAGCTGGGTCGTTCCTTCGAGATTGTGGTCTCGGCCAACGGCTGCACCGACAGCACCGAGCAGATCGTCGGCGAGCTCGATCTGCGCCTCGCCCACGGCACGCTGCGCCTGCTCTCATGCCCCATCGCCGACTACGGCCGAGCCCTGCGCAAGGGCATCCAAGAGGCCCGCGGCGACGTCGTCGTCTGCGACGAGATCGATCTGTGTGACATCGGCTTCGTGACCCGCGCCTTGCGCCGCCTCGATCACGACGAGTGCGATCTGGTGGTCGGCAGCAAGGCCATGATCGGGGCCCGCGATCGCCGACCTTGGGCCCGGAGGCTCGGCACCCGGGTCATCAATGGCATGCTCTGGGCGACGGTGGGCTTCGGCGGCACCGACACCCACGGGCTCAAGGCTTTTCGTCGCAAGGCGTTGCTGCCCATCGTCGCGGCCTGCGTCGTCGACAAAGACCTCTTTGCCAGCGAGCTGGTCATCCGCGCAGGTCGCTGGGGCTTGCGCATCCAAGAGATCCCCATCGAGCTCGAGGAGCAGCGCTCTCCCTCGATCCACCTGCTGCGCCGCGTGCCACGCGTGATGAAGGACCTCGCCCGCCTGGTGGTCGCCGTGCGCTGGAACGATGCCGCGCTCGGCGACGACGACCCAAGATCACCAGACCCCGACCAGAATTAGCCGTCGTCGTCGTCGATGAAGTCGGCCGGTTGGGGGAGGGCGGTCAGACCGGCCTTCTGGGCTCGCACACTCTCGAGCAGCCACTCCCGCAAGCGCCTTTCGTCGCCGGGGGCGAACTTGCGAAAGGCTGCGCCGCACATCCAGGAGCCGCCGAGGTCCTCAACCCAGACGATCTCGGAAGCGCATTTCAACAACTCCAGGTCTTTGCGAACCGGAATGTAGAGGAGCACGTTGACGAGGTCGCCGATGCGAAACTGCTGCTGGGACTCAAAGGAGATGCCGCCCAAGGCGATGTTGCGCGACGTGGTGGTGAAAGACTGGCTGCGGGCCGTGACCTCAACCCGAATCTCGATGGGAGCGCGCAAGTGGCGGTGCGAGGGCTTCTTCTTCGTCGGCGGCGGCGGCGGCGCAGCCGGCTCTTCGACTTTGACCGCTTTCTTGGCCTTCTTTGCTTTCTCCGCACCGACTTCGGTCTTGGTCTCGACCTTCGGAGTCTTCGTGGTCTTTGCAGCGGCGCTCTTTGGGACCATCGATACTCCTGGAAGCCGTTGACGTTTGCTTCGAGACGCCAGCGCGTCCGAACTGTGCCTTCAGGCCGATAGGCCTGGCCTCGTCGCCATGAAGAGGATGTAAAGCAGGGAGGCGCATCCTAGAGACCGGGCATTTCCTCGCGCAAGTCGAGGTGCATTCGACGACGTCACCGAGACCTGCCACCAAACGAGGAAGCTTTGACCCGCCACGCTTTCACCGCCCTTGCCACCGATGGCCGCCTCGATCTGGCGGTGGCCCGCGGCGTGGCCGGACTCTCCCGGCGCAAGGCCCGCACCCTCATCGCCCAAGGTTGCGTCTTCGTCGACGGCGCCCGCATTCGGGTCCAGGCCCGCACGGTGAAAGCGGGAGCCCGCATCGAGGTCTCCGTCGACGCCGGCATCGACGCCGCCCCCGCTTTTCCGATCCTCCACGATGGCGACGGCGTTGTCGTCGTCGACAAACCCGCGGGCCTCGCCACCGAGCCCACCCGGCAAGCAGCAACCAGCGTCACCGAGACCTTCCGCAACCAGCGGCGCGCCGCCACCGCCATCCACCGCCTCGACGTAGACACCACCGGCGTGCTGCTGCTTGCCATCGATGAAAACGCCCTGAGGGTGTGGTCAAAGCTCTTTCACGATCAACAGGTCGAGCGCGTCTACACGGCGATCGTGCACGGCATCGTGCAAGGACCTGCCGGCGCCAACGACGACGTCCTCATCGATGCCCCGCTGCTGCCACCCGATCGAAGCGGCCGAGCCCGCGTCGGCGTCGTCGGCAAGCGGGCGATCACCGGGGTGCACGTGCTCGCCCGCAGCGCCACGGCCAGCCTCTTGCGGGTAATCCCCGAGACCGGGCGCACGCACCAGATCCGCGTTCACCTCGCCCATCTGGGTCACCCGCTCATCGGCGACCACCGATACGGCGAGGGTCGCGCGGCCCACCTCGGGCTGCATGCACGCTCCTTGGCCGCCGTCGTCGACAACCGGCGCTTCAGCTTCTGTGCTCCCTTGCCAGTGGCCTTCGTCGACGCCGCCCGCGCTGCCGGCCTCGCTCTGCCCCCCGAATTGTCTGCAGGTTCATCGCCTGGCAGCGATGAACCGAGCTCACCTCTGGAACAAAGCGGTCCATGAAGCCCAGCACCACCCGACTCGACAACGGCGTCGTCGTCTGCAGCGCGCCCCTGCCCCACCACGCCCGCGGCCACATTTCTGTGCAGCTCAAAGGCGGACCACGACACGAAAACGAGCACACCTGGGGGCTGTCCCACCTCGTGGAGCACATGGTTTTTCGCGGCACCGCCCAACACAAGGACACCCGGGCCGTGAGCCTGGCCGCCGACGACTTCGGCGGCGAAGTGGGGGCAGCGACCTGGCGGGATCGCGTCAGCTACGACACGCGCTTTGACCCCCCGCGCCTCGGCGACGCTCTCGCGCTGCTGGCGGCGATGTTGGGCTCGCCGCGCTTTGAGGGCCTGGCCATCGAGCAGGGCATCATCGAAGAAGAGCTCGCCGAACTCTACGACGACGACGGCAACGAGGTCGACGTCGACAACGCGGTCTTTCGCCAGGTCTTTGCCGCCCATCCCCTGTCGCGCTCCATCGAGGCCACGGTCAAGCAGGTGAAGAGCTACGACAAAGCCGCGGTGAAACGCTTTCACCAGGCCTGCTACGGCGCGCAGAACCTCGTCGTCAGCGTCGCCGGACCCGTGACCCATAAAGACGTCGTCGCTGCTGCCAGCGCGAGCTTCGGCTTGCTGCAGGCCGGCGACAAACCCCCGACCGGCCAAGCCCCCAAGACCGCGGTCGAGGACGTCAAGCCTGTGGTCATCTTGCGCACAGAAGACGGGCAGACCTCGCTGCGCCTGTGCTTTCCCACCGTGGGCCTCCACGACGACAGCGCTCCGGCCACCGCGGTGCTCGCCCGCTTGCTCGACGACGGCCCCGCCTCGCGCCTGCAGCAAGACGTGATCGACAAGCAGGGCCTCGCCTACGCCGTCTGGGCCATGGCCGATCTCTACGAAGACCGCGGCGTCTTGGAGCTTGGTGCCCAGGTGCGCCACGATCGCGTCGGCGTCCTGGTCGAGGCGCTGGTCGATCACGCCAAGGCCCTCGTGCAACGCGCGCCCACCGCCGCCGAGCTCCAGCGGGTCAGCGCGCGCTACGCCCGCGACACGCGCGATCTGCAGGACGATCCCGCGAGCCTCGCCGAAGCCGTCGGCCGAGGAGCGCTCTTTGGCCAACCCTTCGACAGCCAAGACTTGGTGGCGCGCGTCGCCGCTGTCGACGGAGCGGAGGTGCGAGCGGTGGCAGCCAATACCTTCGCCCACCCGCACCTGGTGCTCGTGGGCCTGCCGAAAAAGAAGGATGTCGCCGCCGCCCGCGCCGCTGTCAGTAGGCTCATGTAGTCAGGCCGCCGACGTCGCAGCACGACGAGCGGCCGCCAAAAGATCTCTGCAGGAAATTTGACGCGCTGGGGTTCCTGCGGTCCCATGGCCCTGTTCGAGTTTGTGCGTTTCGGCGCACGAACCATCGACACTTTGTGTCCCTGGAGGAGCTCCATGCGTTTGCCGCTCTCGTCGCTGCCCGCCCTGTCAGCGTTTGCTCTGGTCCTGGCGTCCAGCTGTGAGCCACCGCCTCCCGAAGAGAAGCTCGCCTCCCTCCAGCTCAATGTGGCGAAGACCTCGGCCGAACGGGGCACCACCGTCGATGTGACCTTCACCTCGCTCGACGCCGACGGCAACGGCGGCACCGCCGACGTCGTCGCCACCCTCACCGCCGTCGGCGACGGCGATCTGGCTGCCCTGCTCTTTGAGTCCGCCGACGTCGCCCTCGACGCTGCCGGCCTCATCGACGTCGCCGTCGGCGTCGACAGCCTCACGCGCACGCCCGGCGCCGACGGCACTGGCTCCTTCGCCATCGGCTGCAACATTGCTGGCAAGGTGGTGTTGACGCTGGTCGCGGGCGAGCTGAGCAAGACCGCCCAGCTCAGCTGCAAAGACCCGGTCATCGACCTCGATCTCAAGGTCGATCCCTTCTTGAACTGCCCCACCCTGCAGGCCGATGGTTCGTCGTCGTGCCAGATCCTCGTCGAGGTCGACCAGATCGATCCCGAAACGGGGGCCAGCTCGCCGGCGGCCGGCCAGACCGTCACCGTGCGCGTCCCGCCGGATTCGCCGGAGCTGCCCAATCCGATCAACGTCGTCACCCTCGATCCGAATCTGAACAGCGGCCTGCTCACCGTTCTTTCTGAGACTGCCAACGGCGAGGGTCAGGCGCAGCTGAACGCCTTGACCACCGACGTCGCCGGACGCTTGAGCTTCTTCGTCGTCTCACCGGCCTTCGATCTGCAAGAGACCGTGGCCTTCGTCGTCACCACCGGCGGCAAGTCGGACACCACGCTCGTCACCATCAAGCCCTTCCTCGACGCCTCTTCGGTGAAGATCGAGGCCAATCCCGCGCGCATCACCTCCGGCGACACCACAGTGTTGAAGGTGACCGCCGTCGACACCGATGGCACCGCCGCCGACGGCAAAACGGCCGACGTCACCCTCCCCGCCGGTTTCGTTCCGACGGCCTCCCCCGAGCTCTTGATCGTCGGCGACATCGTCACTGTTTCGCTCGACGCCAATGGCGAGGGCACCATCGACGTGGTGGCTCCCACGGTGCTCGAGCTGGAGGACTTCACCATCAACGCCGAGTTCCAGGCGATCACCGATTCGGCAGTGCGCCAGGACGCCCAGGTCGTCTCCGTCGACGTCCTCGGCGCCGTCACCGCCAACGTGGCCATCGACCGGGCCCAGATCGACGCCGACGGCAGCCCCCAGCGCCGCGCGATCTTGACCTTGACCGCCAACCAAGGCGCCCAGACCTTTGACGGTGTCACGGCGACGGTGCGTGTGGCCCTGAACAGCCGCGCCGTGATCAAGCTCGAGCAAGCCAACGCGGGCGCCGACGACGGCGACGGCGACGGCGCGGCTGTGCTCGTCGACGAAGACAATGCTGCTTTCTCGGCCTTCGACGCCGGCCGGGCGACGGTCGACATCGTGGCCGACAGCGGCAACTCGCGCGGGCTGGCCACCCTCGAGATCGAGATGCAACGCGACGGCCTCATCGTCTTGAGCCAGGAGGTCACTCTCATCGTCGAACGGGATCCGGTGCTGCAATCGATCATCTTCGTGTCGGCGGTGCCGGAGATCATCGGCGTGCAGGGCAGCCCGCTGCAGACGACGTCGGTGCTGACCTTCCAGCTCCTCGACGACGCCAACGATCCCATTGCCGGTCTGCCGGTGAGCTTCGTCGAGAATGCCTCCGATCCTCGGGTGACGGTCGACGGCGGCCTGGCCTCGGGTGCTGACGGCACCATCACTGCCATCGTGAACGCCGGCCAGGTGAGCGGCCCGGTCACGGTGACGGCGACGGCGGCCTTTGGGGGACGCACCCTTTCGGCCAGCTCCAGGCCCATCGCCATCGTCGCCGGCGTGCCGAACTCGGGCCTCAGCTTCCTGCTTTGCGACGCGAAGGCGCAGTTTGATCCCTTCTCGGCTTCGTGCACCCTGCAGTTGGCCGACCGCTTCACCAACCGGGTCGAGGCCGCGCTGAACGTCCAATTCCGGGCGGAGGGCGGCAACATCAACGCTGTCGGCACCAGCGCTGCCGGCGACGCCTCGGCCACCTTCGCCTACGCATCGCCCGGAGAGGGAGCGGCAAATGTGAACCGGATCAAGTTCACCAATGAGGCGGGCTGGTCGTACTCCCAGATCTCGACGGTACCCTCTGCAGACAAGCTGGTGTTTCCCGGCTGCTTCGACGACACCACCAACACGCCCTGCGATCTGATTGGCATCTGCAAGCAGCCCCTGGGCTCGGCCCTCAGGGCCTTCTGCCCCCTGCCTCCCGCGACACCCGGCGCCGTGCCCGGCTCCTGCCTCGACGGCATCGGTGTCAGCACGCTTGGGACCTTCGATGATCAGGGCGACTTCGGCTCCGACCAAGCCATCAACTACGAGATCGAGGCCCTCACTGCGCTCAACAGCGTCGTCGCCGACGATGTCGACGCCCAGGTGGCTGCCTACCGCGCCGAGCATCGGCGTTGTGGCTTTCCGCTGAGCTGCCTGCAGTCGCCGAACTCCCTGGCGGCGCCGGAAGGGGGGCTGGTGGGCGCAGACCACTGGGGCCTCGGCTTGTTCTTCGACGCATCCGACGACTGCCCGGTCAACCCGGGCTGCCTCGATTTCTCCGACGCGACGGAGTGCCCCCAAGACGGGCTCATCGACGTCCTGGCCAGCGTCAACGGCGAGGAGGGCTTCGACGATCTCAACGGCAACGGCGTGCTTGACGTCGCTGGCGTCAACGGCGCCACCCTCACCGAGGACTTCGTCGACTACCCCGAGCCCTTCCTCGACAAGAACTCCAGCTGCTCCTTCGATGATCTCAACGAGAATGCCCGCCTCGAACCGTCAGAGAAGATCCGCCTCTCCGATCTCTTCATCGACGACGTCGACGGCGTTTTTGGCTTCGACGGCGCCGAGACCAACGGCGTGCACGATCTGAGCACCGAGCTCTCGTTCAAGACGACCATCGTGCACATCTCCGGCGACCGCGGCTTCCAGTTCGGCGAGCTGGTCAACAACCCTTTCAGCGCGGGGAAATGCAATCTCGATCTCGGCACCCAAGAGAACTGCAGCGCATTCTCCGGCGGGGGCGCTCGAAACTGTGTGGAGACCGCCAAGGGCGACGTCTTCATCCCCTGCTTCCCGACATCGGCGTTGCGAGATGGCAACTCGGCCAGCTACGTGTTTCGCTGGGTCGACGCCAACGGCAATTGCCCCAGCGTCGACTTCGCCGACGTCCCGACGGTCACCGGCACCGGGCCGATCACCGTCAGCGCCAACGAAGACGTCCTCGACACCGGCGCTTGCGGCATTGAACCCGGCGGCATCGGCACCGCCAACGTCGCCCGCCCCTGGTGTGAAGAGCATCGCTTCATGGGCGCTCCCCTGCGCAACGTCAGCATCACTGTGGACTGCAGCGGCGCCGAGGACGTGCAAGAGGCGTCGCTCGTGTTCACGCTCGGCGGCGAGGACCGGACCATCTCCTTCACCGTCACCTGCCCGACCTGTGGCGACAACCTCCGCGAAGGCGACGAAGAATGCGACAACGGCAAGCAGGTCGGCTGCAAAACCTGCGTCCCCGACGAAGGCTTCACCTGCAACTTGGCCCAGCCCAGCGTGTGCGTCGCCGATCCCTGAGAGCCGGCCCGACCAACGGAAAAATGGAGAGGCCGCCCGCGGGCGGCTTTTTCTTTTCGAATCAGCCCAGGTCCAGTTGAAGTTTGGATGGTCAAGACGCTGGCGCGTCTTGAAGTTCGCTCAGGCGCGGGGAGCGCGCGCGAAGCAGACCCTCCAGGAAGAACATCCCCGACCTCGGTGAACGAAGTTCAGCGAGATCGGGGATCAGTAGCCCCGGAAGAAGCGCCGCATGTCTTCGTCTTCGTCGTCGGGGACGAGCAGCACCGCACCTGCCGGCTCGACCTCGAGGTGCAGGGATCCCGAGCGCACGCGTACGCGCCGGCCGCCGGTCTCGCCGGGCAACACATCGCGCAGCGTGAGCCCATCGGGGAGGTCGCTCATGGGCGCAAAGAGCTTGCGGGTCTGCGGCCGTTCGGCGCGGTTTACAACGACGATGACGGTCTCTCTGGGATCGGGGGTCACCCGGGCGAAGGCGAAGACCTCGTACTCCCCCTCGGGTGTGAGGTCGACGTAATCGCCGGTGCGCAGGGCGGCGCGGGCTTGGCGCAGCGATCCGAGGCGACGGTGGAAGGCCAGCGTCGGCTTGTCCCAGGCGCTCTCCTCCCAGACCATGGGCGTCGCCGCCGGCAGAGCGTGGGTTTGGGCCAGGCCCACTTCTTCGCCGTAGAGCACGTGGGCGCACCCCGGCAGCGTGTAGGCCAGGAGCGTGGCCAGACGAACGCGGGCGCCGTTGGGGAGCAGTCCGGGCAAGCGCGGGGTGTCGTGATCGCTCAGGGGCATCCAGGCCCGAGCGAGGCCCTTGCCGTAGGCCGACACCAGATCACGCTCGACCCGCGCCAGCTGGCGGGCCGGAATCTCCCCCTTGAGAAAGGCCAGCACCGCTTCGCGGGCGTAGTGGTTGACGACGGCGTCGAGCAAGCCGTCGCGTTGGTAGCGATCGGCGAAGCCCTTGATGTCGCCGACGACGAAGTGGCTGCCTTCGGCAGTGCGCACCGCGCGTTGGAGCTCGCGCAAGATCGAGTAGCCCACCTGCTCCGCGCGCAGGATGCGCCAGCCGGCGATCCCGAGTTCGATGAGGCGGTGAATGATGCTGTCTTCGGCAGCGAAGAGGCGGCGTCTCACTTCGGGTTGGGCGAGGTCGAGCTCGGGCTCGCGCGCGGAGCCGTCTCGGCAGGCGTAGCCGTGGCGCAACATCGGTGAGAAATTGAAAAACGCGCGGGTGCGTTGCTCGGGGGGGACCCGGCGGTCGTCGTCGTCTTGGGCTTGGGCGGCCACGAACCACGGGTGGGCGTCGCTGACGTGATCGAACACCCCCATGGCGACGACATGGATGCCAAAGCCAACGGCAGCAGCACACAAAGCTGCCAGGTCGTCGTCGTCGCCGAGGGCGGGATCGATGCCTTCGAAGCTCGTGGTGTGCAAGCGCAGTGGATCGTGGCCCGGCAGCAGCGGGGTCAGCGCCAGGCCGTCGACGCCGAGGCTCGCCAGGTGGGGGAGCTTGTCGATGATGGCGCGCAGCGGCGTCGGCGCACCGGGTGTCCTCGGGGTGAAGTGATCGGGGATCACTTCGTAGACGAGCGTAGGACAGGCCAGCACGTAGCTCACCCGAGCCGCTGTAGCAGAAATGTTGGCGCCGTCATCGACAAGCACGACGCCCTCAACCGCTGTGGGCTCGCTCTTGTTCCGATCCCGGGCCGATCAGCGAGGCTGACGTCGTGGGCAGCCTGACGTGTTGAACCATCAGAACGTCAAGACGCGCCAGCTTGTTGAACCATCAGAACTCCAAGACGCTGGCGCGTCCCGAAGGACCGGGTTGACGTCGTCGCCGTCGACCACGACATCGTCGGCATGGGCCTCAAGGATCGAGCGGTCATCACCTCCCTCAAAGTGCTCCCCCAGCATTGGATGAGCGCGATGGCCGGCCGTCTCGCCAGCCTGCCGGCGCCGACGGTGGCGGTGAAGAGCTTCGGCCGCTTCTACGGCGTCGACTTCGACGAAGTGAAAGAGCCCATCGACAGCTTCGGCTCGCTGCAGTCCTTTTTCACCCGCGAGCTCAAAGACGGGGTGCGCCCCATCGACGACGCCGCCGACGCAGTCGTCTCGCCCTGTGATGGCCGCTGGGGCGCTGCTGGCACCATCAGCGACGACACGGCCATGCAGCTCAAGGGACGCTCCTACTCGGTGCGCATGCTCTTGCACGACGACGCCCAGGCCCAGCGCTTCGCCGGAGGCACCTACGCGACCCTCTATCTATCACCGCGCGACTACCATCGATTTCACTGTCCTCTAGACGGCGAAATCACAGGCATTCGCTATGTTCCTGGAGCGCTGTGGCCGGTCAACGGCGCCGGCCTGTTTCACGTCGACGGTCTCTTCACCAAAAACGAGCGCATCATCGCTTGGTTGCGTCCGAGCCACGATCCGACGGCCCTGGTGGCCATGATCGCGGTGGGGGCGACGATGGTCGGCAAGATCCGGGTGGCCTTCGACGACGCCGTCACCACCAACGTCTCGCAGCCGACGGTGACGGTGAAGAGCTATCAGCCGCCGATCCCGCTGGCCAAAGGCGAGGAATGGGGTCACTTCGAGTTTGGATCGACCATTGTTTTGCTGGGCACGAAGGGGGCGTTCAACCTCGATGTAAAACCCGAGGGGACACCGCTCAAATTGGGAGCGCGAATCGGTTCGATCTGACGATCAACAAAGCCTGGCCGCGGAGAGGGTGGACGAGAAAATCCGCACCAGCGTCGTCAAAAGAGCTTGAGCTGCGGCGACTTGTCGGGGCGCACGAAGGTCGACGGCGCCTGGGCCCACAGGCTTCCGTCGTGGGCGCGATCCTGGCCTGTCATCGGTTGCGCGCTCCGGTTCACGTCCGCGCTGTTCAAACCCAGCCGCTTCGTCGTCGACGCAAAGAGGGCGCCGATCATCTGCGCGTAAGGGCCCTGGCCCGTCTGTCTCTTGCCCCAGCGCGGATCGTAGAGGCGCACGGTGCCGTCACCGCCGCCGCGGGTTTCGACGATGCGGTGCAAGATCTTGTCGGCCCGATCGGGAAAGGCGGCCCGCACGCGCTGCTCGAACACCGAGGCCACCGATCCCGGCAGCCGCAAGAGCACCCACCCCGCATGGACGGCACCGGCGTCGCGAGCGGCCTCGAGCACCCGGGGCATGTCTTCGTCGTTGAGCCCAGGGATGATCGGCGCCGTCATCACACCGACCTTCAGCCCGGCTTTGGCCAGGGTCTCGATGGTGCGCAGACGTCGACGGGGGGTGGCCACCCAGGGCTCGATGGCCCGGGCCTTGTCGACGTCGAAGAAGGGGATGCTCACGCTGACGCCGACGCGGGCGGTGGCCTGCAGCTCCAACAGCACATCGAGATCGCGCTCGATCAAAGGAGACTTGGTGATGAGTCCGACGGGGTTGCGGTAGCGCGCACAGACTTTCAGGCATTGGCGCGTCAGCCGGTAGCTGGCCTCGAGGGGCTGGTAGCAGTCGGTGACGCCGGAGAAGACCACGGTCTCCCCCGTCCACGAGGGCCGGTCGAAGGCTTCTTCGAGCAGCTCGGCCGCGTGGCGCTTGATGTGGATCTTGGTGTCGAAGTCCGTGCCCGCTCCCAACGAGAGGTACTCGTGGGTCGGCCGCGCGTAGCAGTAGGCGCAGGCGTGCTGGCAGCCGCGGTAGGGGTTGACGCTCCAGCGAAAGCCAATGTCGGGGCTGTCGTTGGTGGCAAGGATGGAGCGGGCCTGATCTTCGTAGACCTCGACGACGGCGCCGGGATCCATGCCTTCGAGATAGGCCCGCTCGGTGGTCGCAAAGGGGTTCGGCGGGTTGTCGATGCGCCGGGAATCCATCCTCTGAACATATGTTCAGCAAAACCTCCAAGCAAGCAGTTGACAACGACGGCGACGACGACGACGACGACGCATATGCGTCCCTTGTTGTTGGTTCTGTTCCTTGGCGCGCCTCTGCTCGCCCATCCCGGCCACGGCGCCACCCCCGCCCACGTTCACGTCGACCAACAGCCCGTCGATGTCGGCGCCTGGGTCTTTGTGGCCATGCTCGGCGTCGCCAGCATCCTCACGCTGCGGAGCCGCACCCGACGCTAGGCGACCCCATGAGCGCGCACCTGCACCTGGACCCCCTGGGCGGCGTCGCCGGCGACATGTTCGCGGCAGCGTTGCTCGATCTCTGTCCGGCGCTCTTGGAAGGGCTGCGGCCCCTGCTGCGCTCGGTGGGGCTCGCCGACGACGTCACTGTGTCCCTGCTCGATCACAGCGACGGGATCTTGCGGGGGCGGCGCTTCGTCGTCGACGATCCCCGCGAGCGCGCCGGTGGACGCAAGCCCGGGGCCTTCGTCTTTGCCGCCGGACACAGCCTGCACGCCCACGGCAACCACGCGGGCTACACCGACATCTGCCGCCGCCTCGAAGCAAGCGACCTGTCGCCCGGCGCCCGCACCCGCGCTCTCGACATCTTTGCCCGCCTGGCCCGGGCCGAAGGAAGCGTGCACGGCATCGCCGACGTCGTCGACGTCGTCTTTCACGAGGTCGGCACCCAAGATTCCGTTGCCGACGTCGTCACCGCGGCGGTGCTGCTGGAGCGCTTGAGCGAGCTCCACGGCGGGTTGTCGGCGTCGGTGTCGTCGTTGCCCCTGGGCAGCGGACGGGTGCAGACCGCCCACGGCGAGCTCCCCGTTCCAGCACCCGCAACGCTGGCGCTGCTGCACGGCCACCAAGTGCACGACGACGGGCGTCTCGGCGAACGCGTCACCCCCACGGGGGCCGCCATCGTCGACCACCTGGTGCCCGCACCCGGTCCCCGTCGACCTGCCGGCCGCGTCGTCGGCGTCGGCACCGGCTTCGGCACCCGCACGCTCAGCGGCTTGTCAAACGTCCTGCGCGTGACCCTGACCACGACGCAGGCTGCTGCCGAACCCTGGGATCGCGAAGCCATCGTCGAGCTCTGCTGCGACATCGACGACATGACCGGCGAAGAGCTGGGCACTGGCACCGAGCAGCTGCGCCAATGCCACGGCGTCGTCGACGTCGTTGCCCTGCCCTGTCTCATGAAAAAACACCGTCTGGCCACGCGGCTGTCGGTGCTGTGCGGGCTCGCAGCTCACACCGAAGTGATCGCCGAGATCTTTCGGGCGACGACGACCCTCGGCGTGCGTGTGGTGCAAGCCGAACGGGCGGTGTTGCGGCGCGGGTTGTCCGAGCACGAGGGAGTGCGGGTCAAGCGCGCCCAGCGGCCCGGTGGTGACACCTTCAAAGCCGACATCGACGACGTCGTCGCTGCCACCTTGTCTGAGCGCCGCGCCGAGCGCCGCCGGCGCGAAGACCGCGCCGCAGGGAAGGACTGAGTGCTCAGTTCTTCGCCCTCGGGAAAGGCCCAGGTGCTGCGCAATCACCTGCTGGGGCTGGGCCGCGTGGGCATCGCGGTGTCGGGCGGCGTCGACAGCCTGACTCTGGCGGCCTTCGCCTGGTCCCTGCGCCCGCAGCTCAACGTCACTTTGTTCCATGCGTCGTCGGCGGCGGTTCCTCACGAGGCCGGCACCCGCGTGCATGCGCTGGCCACCGCCTGGGGCTGGAAGCTGGTCGTCGTCGACGCCGGCGAAGTCGACGACCCCCGCTATGCCCAAAACCCCATCAACCGCTGCTACTTCTGCAAGAGCCACCTCTTTCACGCCATCGCCGCCGTCTACGACGGCCCCTTGTGCACCGGCGCCAACCTCGACGACCTCGACGACGTCCGCCCCGGTCGCCTCGCTGCGGCCGAACGGGGAGTGAACGAGCCCTTCGTGGCCGCGTTGATGACCAAGAGCGATGTCCGCGCGTTGGCCCGCAGCCTCGAGCTCGACGACGTCGCCGACCTGCCGGCCTCCCCCTGCCTCTCGTCGCGGGTCGAGACCGGCATCGCCATCGACGCCCCGCTGCTGCTCTTGGTCGACGATGTCGAGCGAGCCGTTCGTTCCCTGGGCCCAGCGGTGGTCCGGTGCCGGGTGCGCCTGAGCGGCCTGGTGATCGAACACGAAGGCGTCGTCGACGAAGACGCCATCCGGGGCCGAGTGCTCCCCTTGGTCGGCGGGCGCTCGGTGTCGTTTGCGGCCTATCGCCGGGGCAGCGCATTTCTTCGCGGGGCGCTGCCCGTGCTGTCATGATCGGGCGGGCACCGAGGAGGATCATGTGAGCAGCGACGACGATCGACGACGTCATCCTCGGGCCGACGTGACCGTGCTGGTGCAGGTTCGCTACTCCGCCTCCGAAGCGCCACGCACCCTCTACGCCGTCAACGTCTCCGAAACCGGCCTCTTCCTCGACGTCGACGACGGCAAACCGCTGGGCAGCCGGGTCTTCGTTCAAGTCACCACGCCCGACGGCAACCATCTCTTGCGCGGCGAAGGACGGGTGGTGCGGCGGCCCGCTGGCGGCGGCTGCGGCATCGAGCTCAACGGCTTCGACGACGCTGCCCGCGCGGTGCTGGCCTCTTTGGTGGCCCGCGGGAAGTGCTGAGTTTTTGGGTCGTGGACACAGCACAGAAGCCCGTGTTCTGAAATTCCGGCGCTCCGGCCTTCGTCCCCAAGCTGCATCCTCCGGCCTGCGCCACTGGGTCGTCCGGCCTGTGCGCGAGGCGCACGCGCGGTCGGAGCGTTCGTGCGGCTCGTGCAGTCCGATGCGTCGCCGTTGTCGTCGCCCACCACATTTGACCGAGGCGCGAACCTGCGGGTAGCGTGCGGCCACGCCTCCGGAGGTACGATGACGTCGACGACGGCCAACCCACGCACGCGAGCTGTCGCCGAGCTCCTCAAAGACGTCCCGCTCTTTGCAGGGCTCGAGATGGACGATCTCTCGCGCCTCTCATTGCTCCTGACCGAGAAGCACTTCCCCAGAGACACCGTCATTGTGTCGGCCACCGACCCCGGCGACGCCCTCTACGTCGTCGCCGAAGGAGAAGTGAAGGTTTCTCTGTGGAGCGACAACGGCAGAGAGATCATTTTGTCGACGCTCGGACCGGGCTCGTTCTTTGGTGAGATGTCTCTCGTCGACGGCGAACCCCGCTCGGCCAACGTCGCCTGCCTGACGGATTCCCTCTTGCTGCGCCTGGGCCGCAAAGAATTCATCCAGGCCTTGCGCGCCTACCCGACCATCGCGATCAACGTGATGACCGAGGTGTGTGTGCGCCTCCGCCGCGCCGACGAGAGCATCGGCAACCTGGCCCTGCTCGACGTCTACGGCCGCGTCGCTCGCTACCTGCTCGAGCGTTGCGACGAAGAGGGCGACCCCGTCCCCGAAGGCAACCTGCTCAAGAAGATCCCCACGCAGCAGCACATCGCTTCGCGCATCGGCACGTCACGCGAGACCGTGAGCCGGGCGCTGTCCGAGTTCCAGCGCCGCGGCTTCATCGAGCAGCGCGGCAAAGGCCTGCTGGTTCGCGAAGGCCTCGATCCCAAAGCCGTGTCCCGCAGTCGCTGAGCCCCCAACTGATCCCGCGTCCGTTCCTGATCGAGCGAGCACGTGCTTCTCGATGCTCGACGGAAGCCGTCTGCCTCAAGGGGCCGGGGAGATGGTTGCCGTCGAGGTGGAGGAAGATGCGCGGAAACCCCGCACGGCGACGGGTTCAGGGTTTGGCTTTGGCCTGCTCGGCGGCTTTCAGCCGCGCGTTGTTGGCGCGCAAGCGCTCGGCGAGCTTGACCAGCAGGTTGATCGAAAAAGCGTGGGAGTGATGCGTCAGCGCCCAGAACGCTGCTTCGTCGAGGCTGAGCAGATCGCAGGGTGTGCGGGCGACGACGAAGGCTGAGGCGACGCTGCCATCGATCACGCCGAGCTCGCCCACGGTCTCGCCAGGCCCGATGAGGGCGATGGGTGGGGCATTCACGTCGCCGAGCGCGACCCCCAACTCGCCGACGACGACGAAGTACATGGCGCCGGCAGGTTCTCCTTCTCGGATCAGGACTTCGCCAGCGACGAGCGACCGCCTCTTGCTGCTCGACAACAGTTCACGGCGCGCCGCGGCGCTCACGCCGGCCAACATCGCAAAGTCTTCGCCTTGCAGACGGGTGAGCAATTGGTCGAGGTCGAGTTCGTCGGTCATTTCTCATGGTCCAACACAACACACGCAAAAGAAAAAAAACGACCACACCTCTCGGTGCAGCCGTCGCAGTGTCGATGTTTGAGCCCCGATCTCGCTGAACTTCGACCGCGGAGCGGTCTCGTTCATCTCCGTCGGGAATGCTCCTCTGGGAGGTCTGGTGCAGACCTCCCCCCGCGCCGGCGGAGCCGGACGCGGGGCCCCCCACCAACTCCGCGTTTCGCGGGCGCGCTTCACGCGCATCATCCCGCGTCTTTCCGGTCGAACATCAAGCGGACGCGGGATGAGCTGTTGGCACGGCGCAAAGTGCTTCCTGCTTTGCGCCGTTGGCACGGCGCAAAGTACTTCCTGCTTTGCGCCGTTGGCACGGCGCAAAGTGCTTCCTGCTTTGCGCCGTTGGCACGGCGCAAAGCGGGAAGCAGAAAAGGGGCGGGAAGGGCGGGCGGCCGGCAGCCTGACAGAAATACCGTCCCTCGGTGCCTGGCATTCATCGCCGCAGCACGTCGTCGGACAGGCACTGCTCCCTGGTGCTGGTCGTCGGCAGAGGCCGCTCATCCATCGACGGCACAACTCTCTTCGGACGCGGAGCGTCTTTGGAGCTGCACGCCCTGCGACAAGTCGACAGGGAGAGGCCCATAGGTGCCCACTTCGGTGGTGTTCCCGCCGATCAGCCAAAGCTGCCGGCAGGTGGGGGCACTAGGCACCACGCCACGGCCGCTCCCACCCGAGAGGCCGTTGTGCTGGCGTGGCTGAACGACACTGAATGTCGTCTTCGTCGTAGCAAAGCGATGAGAGGGCTCCGGCGTCGTCGTCACTCACTGTATGGTGGGTGGCGATCCGTCCCTGGACATTACTGCGTGGTCACAGCCCATTCAGGGGTCGCGGTCGCCTTCGACGTCGGTACACGACCGAATCGTGAGAGGCATCGACAGCGACGGTGAGCTGCACTGCAATCGTTGTTTGATTGCTGTGTTGTTTCGCTGGGGACGTGGAAAACAAGAATGGACCATCGTTTTTACCGTCGGACATGCCGACCCTCCTTTTCTGCGGCGACCGGGTGGTCGTCGCGATCTCGAAGCCGCGGTCGGGTGCGGCGTCGTGAGTGGAACCAGAAACAGTCTGGAATCCGTGTGCTCGGAACGTTGCTGCTTCGGAGAAGATTCACAATGGAGGCGTCAGGATCGAGATCACTCTCGCCCGAAGCCAGTGCAGGAGCTGAGCGCTCAGCCGCCGTCGAGGTTCTTTTTGCGGACGACGACGCCGTTCTTGCGGGCTTCGATGGTGCGGCCTTGGCGCTCGCTGAAGGGGGTGTCGATGCTGCCCGACCAGGTGGTGAAGCCGCGCAAACAGGAGGGGCAGAGGGGGTCGCCGTCGTCGACGACGGCCAGGGGGATGCGGAAAGGGGTGCCGCAGAGGTTGCAAGTCTCGGCGCGGGTGTCGACGGGCGCCTTGGTGCCGACTTCGTAGGCGCGCAGGACAAGGGCGGCGCAGGTGCGGCACAGGGCCTTGGTCGGGTCCTTGGGAACGTAAGGGACGTGGTCTTCGCTGCCGCAGCGGCCACAGGCGATGCGCCGGGCAATGCGGGTGCCGAACTCGTTGCGGGAGCCGCCGACGTAGAGGTTGCCCCCGCCTTTGCGTTCAAAGGCCCGGGCCGGGGGCAAGGGGGCCGTGGCGGCCTGGTGAGGGCGCACGATTTCGGGGGCTTTGCGGCCCCGCGTGTTTACCCGTTTCTTGGGGCCTTCCGTCGTCGCCATCGCCGCCTCGTGTTCGGTTTTTTGCACCGTAGAGAGGTCGACGGCCCACCACAAGCACTGACGCGCCCTTGGCGTCCCACCGTCGTGGGCGGTTTTGATGCTCCAGCCACCGGCGCCGCTGGGGGCAAGGTCCTCGCGGCCGGGAAGCGACGGCATCGATGCGATGAGACCCGCCAGAAATCGCATTTGACCCCGGGGATCCCTATTCTGCGCCGGCATGGTTGCGGTCGGCGAGCGCGTGTTCGGCAAATACGAGGTGCTTCGGCGCCTCGCCGTCGGAGGCATGGGCGAGATCTTTCTCTCGCGCCAGGTCGGCGTCGTCGATCGGCTGGTGATTCTGAAGAGCCTGCTGCCGCAGCTGGCGACGGACGCGCAGGCCCTGGCCAGCTTCCTCGACGAAGCGCGCATTCTGGCGAGCATCAGCCATCCCAACGTCGTCGCCCTCTAT
Source organism: Myxococcales bacterium (assembly GCA_023248635.1). Taxonomy (GTDB): domain Bacteria; phylum Myxococcota; class UBA727; order UBA727; family VGSZ01; genus VGSZ01. Next base: position 15,869 of record JAHFED010000036.1, on the reverse strand, counting down.
GAGGTCGGTGAATGGGAAGACACCCAGTTCATCGCCATGGAGTTCATCAACGGCGTCGACATCTCGGCTCTGCTGAAGTTCTGCGAGGACAACAAGAAGCGCTTGCCGCCCCTGGTGAGCGCCCACATCGTGCGCGAAGCCGCCATGGGTCTCGATGCCGCTCACGTCGCCACCGACGCCACCGGGGTGCCGCTGCGGGTGGTGCACCGAGACATCTCACCCCACAACGTCATGGTGCGGGCCGACGGCCACACCAAGGTCGTCGACTTCGGCGTCGCCGTCGCCGAAAACCGCCTGCAAAAAACCGAGGCCGGGCTGCTCAAGGGCAAGCTTGGCTACATGGCGCCGGAGCAAATCAAGGGCGCTCCCGTCGAGCCCAAGGCCGATCAGTTTTCGCTCGGGGTGCTGCTCTGGGAGATGTTGACGCAGCGACGGCTCTTCACCGGCGACAACGCGGCCCAGGTGTTCATGCGCATCCTGAAGGAGAAAGTGGCAGCGCCGTCGTCGTTGGTGGCCGATGTACCGGCGGAGCTCGACATCATCGTGACGCGCATGACTGCGCAGGAGCCCGTCGATCGCTTCCCGCGACTGGGCGATGCAGCCATGGCCCTGCGCCGCGTGCTCGAACAGTACAAGTCCCCCGACAACATCGCCGCCCAACTCATCCGCCACACCGTCGGCGCCGACCTCGCCCAGCGTCTGAAGGATCTGGCGATCCGTCCCGCCAGCCCCCCCACCGTCAACGCGCCTGCCAGCGCCCCGGGCATGCAGGGGCCGCCGTCGTCGAAGGTCGTGTGCATGGTGTGCGGCACCTCGGCGCCGGTGGGGGATCGCTTCTGCCGTTCGTGCGGCGCCAGCATCGGCTCAGGTCTCATCGTCGCCCACCCAGCGGGCACGCCGACGCCGGCTCCCGCGCCAAGATCCGGCCACACCGGTGACATCCCGCGCCTCGATGTCATGGGGGCGTCGCCGTCGACGGGGCCGATCCGCCGACCGGACGAAAGCGGCAGCAATCCCTTCCCCGTCGCCCCGACGCGAACCCCAGCCCCCGCGCCCCTGCCTCCGCCGGTCGCCCCGCCCACCGAGATCGCGGTGCTCGCGGGCTTCGTCGAGGTGCTGCGCCACGGCCAGGTGGCCAGCGCCGATGCCGACGCGCGCAGCGCCGCCTTCGCCGTCGTCGACGACCTCGCTGCTCGGCACAAGACCGTGGCCCTCAAGAGCGAGAACGGGCGCTTCTCCATCGCCTTCGTCGGCGACGGCGCCACGCTCGCTGCCGTCTCGTTGGCGCGCATCAACGTGCGGGCCTCGGCTCGGGCGGGCAACGACGTGCTCTTGCGCCTCGCTGTCGCCGCCGAAGCCCACGCCCCCCCCGACGACGTCGCTCGGCTGCGCCTGTTGGCCGAGCAACTGATCGACAACGCCGCCCCCGGCTCGGCCATCATCGCCGAGTCCGCCCGGCTCAAGGGAGGATCGCCGCCGACGACGCGATCGGCGCACGTTGCTCTGCGCGATGGCTCCAGCATCGTTGCCCACGAGCTGCTGCTGCCGCGCCGCCTGATCGGCCGGGCGCCCGAGGTAGCCCTCCTCGACGCCGCCCTCGATCAGGTGGAGCGCGAAAAGAAGGCCGCCCAGGTGATGGTGTTGGGCGAAGGCGGCGTGGGCAAGACCGCGCTCCTTGAGGTCACGTTGACCTTTGCCCGCGACCGCGGCTTCTTGGCGGGTTTTGCGCGGGGGGCCCGGGTGCGCGAAGCCCTGGCCCTCGATGTGCTGCGACAGCTGGTGAAGGGGGTCTGCTTCGACTTGCTCGCGCGCGAGCGCCAGACCGGACCCTGGACCCGCGGCGTCGACATCAGCGGGCTGGCTCCGTCGTATGCGGCACGTTTGAAGGCCATCATCGACGACGACACCGACACGGCTTTGAAGGACGTGCCTGCGGCGCGGCGCCGCGCGGTGCTGAAGGCTGCCGTGTTGGCCTTCTTCGAGAAGGTCTGTGAGCGCGCCGCGGTGTTGCTCGTCGTCGATGACCAACACAAAGGCGACATCGCCAGCATGGAGATTCTGGGTGAGCTCGGTGCGCGCCTGGGGGACCGCCGGCTGGCCGTCGTCGTCGCCGGCCGCCCGGTGCAGGGCGAGCGCGTGATGCCGCTGGCGCGACGGGTGACCTTGGGGCCGCTCTCCCACCCTGAGATCATCGCCATCGCCGGCCAATTGCTCGGTTGTCCGGTGGGCGAGCCCCTCTCCGGCATCCTGGTCCAGCGATCGCTGGGCAACCCGCTGGTGCTCGTGCTGCTGCTCCGCCACCTCGTAGCGCTGCGGGCCATCGCTCCGACGACGGGAGGCGTACAGCTGCTGGTCGACCTCGAACGCATGGGCTTGCCCCCCAACCCCACGGTGCTCATCCACGCCAACCACGCGCTGCTGCCGCCCGAGGTCCAAAACCTGCTGCTGGCGGCGGCGCACATGGGCCAGGTGGTCGAGCCGGGCCAGCTCGTGCGGGTCGTCGACGGCGTCCGCGACGTCGGATCGGTGCTGCGGGGCCTCGTCGACGTCGGCATCCTCGAGGCCTTGCCGGTGCCGGCTGGTAGTGGAGCCGAGCAGTGGGCCTTCAGGAGCACCATCGAGCTCGAAACCATCCCCGCGCGTCTCGATGCCAGCCAGGCGCGCGTGCTCCAACAACGCATCGCCGACGCCCTGCACCGAGAGCTCGAGGGACGCTTTACGCTCGAAGGCGGCGAACGGCTCGCCGCCCATTTGTTCGCCGCTGAAGCCCGGCAAAAGGCCGCCGAGGTGGACTCGCGCGTGGCCGACCGCGCCGCGGCTCTGGGCCTCTTCGACGTCGCTGCCGAGCACCACAAGCGCGCCCTTGCCGTCGAATGGCGCGGTTTGTCGTCGGGTGCGGGCGTACGCTCCGCCGCTGGCGAAGAAAAAGCAGTCCGGGTGCTGCGCGTCGCCGCCGCCGCCTGCCAGTGCTTGCTGGAGATCGACGCCAACGCCGCCGTCGACGTCGTCGCTCCGGTGCTCAAGAGCGTGCCGCCCATGATCGCCGTGGCAGCCCGGGTCGAGGCTCTGCGCCAACGGGGCTTGGCTTTGGGGCGTTTGAAGCGCTTCTCCGATGCCGAGAGCTGCCTCGACGAAGCGCTGGAGACCCTGGCCTCGGATCCCTCAGCGGGTACGGCGGCGGTGTTGCTGGTGGATCTGGCGGCGGTCCTTGAGCAGCGCGGGGAGATCGACAGCGCCGTCGCCCAGCTCGAAGAAGCGGTGCCCAAGCTCATGACGGCGCCACCGGGGCTCAGCGGCTCGGGGCGGGATCGCGCCTACGACGCCGTCTTGTTGCTGGGCCGCCTGCGTTTGCGCCAACGCAACTTCGGCCCCGCGCGCACCTCTTTCTGGCAGGCCCTCGAGGAGGCCAAGAGCAACGGCCGACCGGCGGCCCTGGCCGAGGCCTTCGCCTTGCTGGGGGCCCTGGCCCACGCCGAGGGCAACCTCACCCACGCCGTCACCGAGACCCAGCAGGCGCTGGTGGCCGCCGAGGGCCTGGGCGATCCCATCCTCGAGGCGCGTCTGCTCCAGCAGCTCGGACGCGCGCTGGTGGCCTTGGGACGTCGCGGCGACGCCACCATCGTGCTGCAGCAGGCCCTGGAATTTGCCCGGCTCGGCCAATGGGACGAAGGCGCCTCCGCCGCCCAACAACTCCTCGCCGTCGTCAGCGCCTGAGCAGGACGTCGACGTCGACACTGGGGCACAGGCGCCGCAGGGGATCGCGCAGATCGGCGGGCAGCGGGGCTTGCACGATGTGAGCGGCGCTCGCACCACCCAGGTCGAGGCGCCAGGCGTGCAGGGCCATGCGAGCCAATCCCCAGCTCTCTTTGAAGGCGCGGTTCAGTGCACCCTTGCCGTGGGTGGCGTCGCCGAGGATGGGGTGGTTGGCGTGCTTGCAATGGCGTCGGGCCTGGTGCCTGCGCCCCGTGAACAGGGTGACGACGACGAGGGAGCAGCGATCTTCGCTGCAGCACAGCAGGGGCTCGATGCGCGAGCGCGCTTCCTTGCGGGCCGAGCCGGAGATGTCGTCGTCGTCAAGGGGATGGTCGACGTCGACGGCGGCGCGCAGGTGACCCCGGACCAGGGCCAGATACTGCTTGGACGACGACGACAGCGCCTCTTGCAGCAGCTGGGCGTGCTCGGGAGCGGTGGCGAAGACGACGCAGCCGCTGGTCTGGCGATCGAGGCGGTGAACGGGGCAGAGCAGGGGTCCCAGTTGCTGGCGAGCGAGGTCGGTGAGGGTCGTCTCTTTGGGTCCCGCCCACGCGGAGTTGTGCACCAGCAGACCCGCGGGTTTGTCGACGACGACAGCGGTGGGGCTCTGGTGCAGGACGACGAGCGGTGCCACGGGTCCTTCTAGCCTGCGGCGGCGTGCGGCGGAGACTGTTTGCGAGGGGCGAGAGCCCGTGCCAAGCCACGCCGCGGTCCTTCGGGATCGCAAACCCAGCGGGGATCGACCGCAGCGCCTTCACCGGTGCCGCGCCTTGCGCCGGAGCTGCCTGCAGCCCGCTTCACCGTCGAAGGACCGCAAGCTCATCTTTACCTGACGGTAAAGGACGTACGTCTCGAGCGTGATGGTCGATAGAAAAGGATTTCAAGAATATGGCAAATGTCAGTACGGCGTCGTCGGCACCGGAGCCCAGCTTCGCGGAGCTGCTCGAAGCTTCGTTCGCCCGCGACGAAGTCACCGAAGGCGAGATCGTCAAAGGCACGATCATCTCGGTGCACAAGGATCACGTTCTGGTCGACGTCGGCTTCAAGTCCGAGGGCATGGTCGCTCTCAACGAATTCCCGATGGTCAACGGCCAGGTCAGCGTCAAGAGCGGCGACAGCGTCGACGTGCTCGTCGAGAGCAAAGAGAACGACTACGGCCTGATCGTCTTGTCGAAAGAAAAAGCCGACAAGCTCAAGATCTGGGATGAGATCTCCGCGGCCTGCGAGCGTGACGAAGTCGTCGAAGGCGTCATCGTCTCCCGCGTCAAGGGTGGTCTCTCCGTCGACATCGGCGTGAAGGCCTTCTTGCCCGGCAGCCAGGTCGACCTCCGCCCGATTCGAAACTTGGACAAGTTGATCGGCGAGAAATACAAGTTCAAGGTTATCAAGTTCAACAAGAAGCGCGGCAATATTGTATTGTCGCGTCGCGCGCTGCTCGAGAAGGAGCGCGATCAGTTGAAGGGTGTGACCCTGCAGAAGCTCGAAGAGGGCGCGGTCATGGCCGGCGTCATCAAGAACATCACCGAGTACGGCGCCTTCGTCGACCTTGGCGGCATCGACGGCTTGCTGCACATCACCGACATGAGCTGGGGCCGGGTCAACCACCCGTCCGAGCTCTTCCAGATGGGCGACGAGGTGACGGTCAAGGTCTTGCGCTTCGATCGCGAGCAAGAGCGCGTCTCCTTGGGCCTCAAGCAGATCCAGGCGGACCCGTGGACGTCGGCGCAGTCGGCTTTCCCCGTTGGCGTGCGCGTCAAGGGCAAGGTGGTCAGCCTCACCGACTACGGCGCGTTCATCGAGCTGGTGCCGGGCGTCGAAGGCCTCATTCACGTCAGCGAAATGAGCTGGACCAAGAGGGTCAAGCACCCGTCGAAGGTCATGAACATCGGCGACGAGGTCGAGGCCATGGTCCTCGGCATCGACATCGACAACAAGCGCATTTCGCTCGGTATGAAGCAGATCGAGCCCAACCCCTGGCACACGCTCAACGAGAAGTACCCCGTCGGCGCCGTCATCAAGGGCCAGGTCCGCAACATCACGGACTTCGGCATCTTCGTCGGCATCGAAGAGGGCATCGACGGCCTGGTGCACATCAGCGATTTGTCTTGGACAACCCGCGTGAAGCACCCGTCAGAAATGTACGAGAAGGGCGCTGAAGTCGAAGCCGTCGTGTTGAACATCGACGCTGAGAACGAGCGGATTTCTTTGGGCATCAAGCAGCTCCACGAAGATCCGTGGAACCGCATTCCCCAGAGCTACCCGCGCGGCAGCCGCGTCAAGGGCAAGATCACCAAGATCACCGACTTCGGCGCCTTCGCCGAGATCGAGCCCGGTGTCGAAGGCCTCATTCACGTGAGCGAGATCGCCGACGAGCACGTCGACGACCCGCGCAAGTTCTTGAAGGTCGGCGATGAGAAAGACGTGATGATCATCGACATCGACGCCGACGACCGCAAGATCGGCCTCTCGATCAAGGCTGTTTCAAAGGCCGAGCAGGGTGTGGACTACCGCGCCTATCTGACCACTGCTGGTGGCGGCATGGGCACGCTGGCCGATGCGCTCAAGGGCAAGCTGAAGCGCGAATGATTGGGCTGAAGACGCAAAGAGCGTCTTCGAAGATTAGGGACTTCAGTGTAAATAGAAAAGGCCGCGAAAGCGGCCTTTCTATTTGTATAGGTCATTGATAATGAGAATCACTCTCATATTTAGACCCACCACCCGCCCCCCGCCCTTTAGGGAGGGGCCCTGCTAACCTTGCCTGAAAAAGGTGTCAATGAATAGTTGCACGGAGAGAAGTTCATCAGCGAGGAGAGATGATTGCTGCGGCGGAAATGATCTCTCCCCTGGGAACGCGCGTCCGCCGGGGCACGAGCAACGCGCACGATGCTCGGTGCTTGGCCTCGGGACCCTCGGCGGTGGGGCAGAGCTGCAAACGGGCCGAGGAGGTGGTGCCGCTGCATCGGCGCGCGGCTTCGACTTCGCCCTCGCCACGCACGCTGCTCCTTCGGGCTAGGCTCGCCGCCGTGAACATCACCCTCGGTCTTCGCGTCGCCGCACTGTGGAATCTCATGGCCGGCGGCATGCTGCTGATGCCGGAGCTCGGCTTGCGGCTCTTCTTCGGCCTCGAGGCGCCGCAGCCCGGTGCCGTGATGGTGCTCTTTTACACGGTGTGGTTCTTCGTCTTGGCCCTCGGGGCCGCCTACGGGATCGCTTCGGCCAACCTCCGTTTCCGCGACGGCATCCTCATCGTCGGCGCCATCGGCAAGTCCAGCATCTTTCTGCTGTGGACCGCGGCTTTTGCTTTCGGTCAAGGCACACCCCTGCTCTTCCTCGGCGGCGTCGGGGACCTCGCGTGGGCGGCTTTTTTCGTCTGGATCTTGCGGTCCACCACCCGCAGCCCATGAGCGCTCTGGTCAAGGGCGTCGTCGAAAAAGACGTCGTCATTGATGGGGTGCGGCTGCACTACGCCGAAGGACCAGCCTCGGGACCGCCTCTGGTGCTCGTGCCCGGCCAATCGATGCCCTGGGAGAGCTACTGCAAGGTCATCCCCCTGCTGGCCGATCGCTTCCACGTCTTCGCCGTCGATGTGCGGGGTCATGGAAAATCGGCGCACACCCCGGGGGCCTACACCTTCTCGCGCTGCGGCCAGGACCTGGTGGAATTCCTGCGCGTCGTCGTAGGCGGACCTGCCATCTGCTGCGGAAATTCCTCGGGCGGCATCATCGCTCTGTGGGCCGCGGCGCGCGCGCCCGAGTTGGTCAAGGCCGTGCTCGCCGAAGACCCGCCCCTGTTCACCACCGAGTGGCCCCGCTCGCGCGATGACACCTGGGTGCACGCCTTCTTCGTCCACGTCGTCAAGACCCTGCCCGACATCGCCGGCTTCTTCTCCACGCTCACCATTCCCTCGCAAGGCAAGACCAAGCTGATGTCTTTTCCCCGACCCCTGGCCTGGGTGCTCGGCGGCGCCATCGCACGACGACGACGGCGCAGTCCTCGCGCCCCCGTCGACATCCCCTGGCTGCCCATGCAGGTGCGCCTCTTTGTGCGCGGGATCTCGGAGTACGACGTCGACTTCACGCGGGCCTGTACGGACGGCCGCATGTACGACGTCGACCACGCAGCCTGCCTCGCGGCCATTCGCTGTCCGACGCTGCTGATCCAGGCCATGTCCTTTCGCCATCCCGAGCTTGGCCTGGTCGGAGCGATGGGCGATGACGACGTCGAAAGAGCGCAGCGCGCCCTGCCGAGCCTGATGGTCGAGCGTTGGCCCGTGACCCATGTGGTGCACCTGGCCCAGCCGAAGAAGTACGTCGCCGTCGTCGATCGCCTGGCTGCTCTCGCGCAGGGACGGCCGTCAGGGCGCGAGGTCGGTCAACAGTCTTTGGGCCGCAGCCACGGCCTCGGGTGAGCCGGCCAACGCCAACACGTCGCCAGCGCGCAGAGGCTCTTTGGCGGAGGGCACCAGGGCGCCGACGTCGCTGCGCACGATGGCCAGCACGCTCGCACCCGTCATGCCGCGCAGGTTGAGATCGCCCAGGGTCTGACCGACGGCGGAGCTGGCGGCGCTGAGCTGAACCGAAACGGGCTCGCCCATCCCCGGAACCAGAGCGTGAACGTCGACGAGAGAATCGTTGGTGCTGCTGCCGGACCGGGCCTGCCGGGCCAGGGCCTCGACGATGACTTCGACGCCGGCCCGCACGTGTCCTTCGAGGTTGGCGGTGCTGCGCCAAAAACCGATGCCGAGCACGACCAACAGGGCCGAGAGCACGACCACGCCCTCCACGCCGTTGATGAAGGGTTGGGTCACCGCCATCAACGGCACCCCAACCAGCAAGACCACCCCAAGCTGCAAGGTGATCACCAGGGCGCGGCGGGGGGCAGCAGCGAGGTCGACGGTACCGGCGACGGCATCTGGCAAAGCGGAGGTCGCGAGCATCACGCCCAGTCGGCGCGCGATGCGCAAGACACCAAAGCACAGCGGTCCCACCAACGCGAGGGTCGCGACCAGCACCGACACACGGGCGACGCCGTCGGTGACGCCCAGGCCTTCGACGACGGTCTCTGCCCAGCGCTGTCGTCCCAAGGAGAAAGAGATGATCACCCCGGCCACGAGCCCAACGTCGACGAGCAGGAGGCGCAGCAGGCGTCGCAGTCCGCTCCGTTCCCGCGGGCGACTCGGAGCCCGCCGCAGGTGGTCCACCCAGCTGGCGTAGAGCACCACGAAGGTCTGCAGGCGCGGGGGCAGCTTGCGGTCGACGAAGCGGGCCACGGGATCGGAGGCGCGGATGAGCCAAGGCGTCGCAAAGGTCGTCACCACCGAGACGGCGACGGCAATGGGATAGAGAAAAGAGCTGACGGCTTTGAGGCCGACGCCGACGCCGACGAGGATGAACGAGAACTCCCCGATCTGGGCCAGACTCAGGCCCGCCTTCACCGACGTCCGAACGCCATTGCCGGTGAGAAAAGCCCCGAGCGCGATGGCCGTAGACTGGCCAACGACGACGACGACGCTGAGCAGGAGCACCGCCAGCCCGTGTTCGGCGATCAACAAAGGATCGATCATCATGCCGACGGAGACGAAGAAGACGGCGGCGAACATGTCCCGCACCGGCTCGATCAGCTGCTCCACCGCTTTGCCTTCGCCGGACTCGCTGATGAGGGAGCCCGCAATGAAGGCCCCCAGGGCCACGGAGTAGCCAAAACGCTGCGCCAGCAGGGCGACGACGAAGCAGAGCCCGATGCTGGCGACCAGCGTGGTCTCTTTCTGCTCCAGTCGGGTCACCGCCCGCATCCCGCGCGGCACCACCAACATACCGACGACGACCAGACCCAAGAGAAAGACCCCAAGCTGTGCCGTCGTCGACACCAGCTGCTCCGCGGAAAGCCCCGCACCCGTCGACAGCGCCGTGAGTGCTGCCACCAGTACGATGGCGATCAAGTCCTGCGCGATCAGCACGCCCACCACCAGCTCGCGCAAGCGGCCGACGACGCCGCCTTCGTTGAAGGCCTTGATCACGATGGTGGTCGACGAGATGGCGACGAGGGCGCCGGCAAAGATGCAGTCCCGTGGTCCCCAGCCCAGCAGGCGTCCGGTGCTGAAACCCAACCAGATCATGATGCTGGCGGCGAGCAGCGCGACGATGAACGAGGGTCCGCCGATCTTGAGCAGCTTGCGCAGGCTGAACTCGAGGCCGATGGAGAACATCAGCAAGATGACGCCGAGCTCCGAGAGCAGCCGCACGAGGTGGGGATCGGCCACCAGCGGCACCGGCAGGTTCGGTCCGATGATGAAACCCGCGAGCAGGTAGCCGAGCACCACGGGTTGACGCAGTCGACGAAAGAGCACGGTGGTGATGGCCGCGGTTCCAAGCACCATCGCCAATGCCTGCAGGAATTCGTTCTCGGCCCCCATGGGGGCGACGTACCAGCCGGTGGCGACGCCGTCGACGACGACGCGGAGATCGGCCCCCATCAACCGCGATCAGGCGGTGGCGCGCAACAAGCGATCGCGCACGCTGGCCCAGGCCTCGTCATCGGGCACCTGCAACACCGCCAGGCGTGCCGGTTGGGCCCGTTCCGCGCGGTAGAGGGCGGCGTAGAGGGCGCGGGCATAGCCACGGGGCTCGGCCGGCAAGACGGCGGCGAATCCAGCCCGGGGCCCCAAGCGGGCAGCGGTGACGTCGTCGACGACGAGGGCGACGTCGTCATCGCTCCACAGGCTGTCGACCTCGCTGACCAACAAAGTAGGCAGTGCCGGGGCGTAGTGCCGGTGCCGCAAGCCCGGAGAGGCGTCGTCGACGTGGGCGGCAGATCCGGGGCGACGTACATCCAGGTCGGGCAGCACCTTCTTCAGCTCCAGCACAGAGAGAGCACCTGGGCGCAGGAGCTGGGGGCGCGCGCCGATGACATCGACGACGCTGGATTCGATCCCCGCGCTGCAGGCTCCGCCGTCGACGACCAGGGGGATGCGCCCGCGCAGCGTTTCCAGCACGTCGGCGGCCGTGGTGGGCGAGGGCCGCCCCGACAGGTTGGCCGAGGGGGCTGCAAAGGGCTCCCCCAAGGCCACAGCGACGGCCCGCGCGAAAGCGTGGCGGGGCACCCGCACCGCGACCCGTGAAAGACCGGCCCGCGGCACCGCAGGAACGACGTCGCTGGCCTCGGCCACGATGGTCAAAGGACCGGGCCAAAACGCTTGCGCCAACAGCGCCGCCCGCCGCTCCTCCACCGTCGAGAGCACCCACAAGGGCCAGGCGTCGTCGACGGCGCCGACGTGGAGGATCACCGGGTTGTCGGCCGGGCGTCCCTTGGCGGCATAGATGGCGCGCACGCACTCGTCGTCGAGCCCGCGCCCCGCTAGGCCATAGACCGTCTCGGTGGGCAAGGCGCAGACGCCCCCCCGCTGCAGCACGTCGACGACGGCAGCGACGGCAGCGGGATCGTGCTCGTTCAGGACGCGTGTCTGCACGGGCTTCTCTCGCGCACCCAGCCTGGTTCGGCCAGCAGGTAGGCCTCCTCTAACAGGCTGCTGAAAAACGCAGTTTGAGGCAGACGCGTCCTTGGGAGGGAGGCTCGTCGAGGCTTCGCCTCGACGAGGGAGGGTCTGGGACAGACCCTCCGGAAGTACAGCAGGGTGCGAAAAACGGAGTTTTTCCGCACCCTGCTAAGGCGGCAGGTTGACGACGAAGCCGTCGAGGGCGCTCTCGCTGTGACCGGCTTGGTTGTGGGTGGCATCGCCCAGGCCAAAACAACGCACGATGGCCGTGGTTGTACCCGTGCTCACCAAAGCACAAGTGTGTTTGAATCCAGCGGCAATTTCAATGACGTTCGCTGGTGAAATATCCGATGCTCCAAGAGCGCTATTGGGAACTTTGGTCGGCACGTTGGTGCAGGGCGTTCCACCGCCGTTGACGCAGCCTCCTCCGATGTCGGAACCGAGTTGACCAAATTCATTGCTGCCCCAGCAAAACACCTGTCCCTGGGCGGTCAAAGCGCAGGCGTGATTATGTCCCGCTGAAACATCGACAATATTGACAATCTGCGCATTTGGTATCAGCCGACCGGCACACAGAGACGATCCTCCCATCGTATTGAAGGGGAAATTGCTGGATACGTCGTCGAAGCTGCCATTGCCGAAGCAGCCGACGCGCCCGGAGGTGGTGCGGGCACAGGTGAAATTGCCGCCCGCGCTCAGCTGCACGAAAGTCTCACCGAAAGCCGTCGTCACCGTGCTCGCCGTCGCGCTCAACAGCTTGAACGGCGGGGGGGGGTTTGGCGCACAATCGGCGAGGCGTCCCAGCTCGTTGCTGTCATCATGTCCCCAACAACTCACCGTCCCGTTCAGCAGCACGGCGCACGAGTGCAGCTCGCCCAGCGACACCTGCAGAGCGTTCTTGAAATTGGGAAGGTCCGCTGGCGTCCCGGTGCCGGTTTTCACGGGCGTTGGGGGCGGAGCAGTTCTGGCTGAGCTGAAGTCTCCTCGCCCCAATTCCGCAACTGCGTTATTGCCCCAACATTTCGTATCTCCATCGCTCAAGACGGCGCAGGCGTCGTCGTGATCGAAACCATTGCCGCTGGTGGCGATCGAGACGGCGTTGGCGATACCGTCAACGAAGGCGGGGGTCCTGACGGCTGCGTTTACGTCGCCGGGGTTGAAGACGGGATTCGTGTCATTTGTGCCCAGCTGGCCATCAGCGTTATTTCCAACACATTTCACCCGATGGTCACTGAGCAATACACAGCTTGAAAGCGTGCCGGCGGCGACCGCTACTGCGTTGTCGATTCCCACCATGGGCCGGGCCTGCGTCTGCGCAACGAGCCCGCTGCTGCTCGTGTCGAAGCACGCGTCTCCGCAGCCCAGCGCGGCGAAATTATTGAAGCCCGCGCAGAACACCTGGTCTTTGCCGTCGACGCGCGAAATCACACAACTGTGTTGCTTGCCCGCCGTGAGCAGCCGGCGGACGAAGCTGCGCTCGCAGACGCCATTGGTGCATTGCGATCCGACGCCGCAGTCGAGGGTTCCTTGTTCATCCCCCACCACGCAGTTCTGATCGTCGCCGTCGCAGATCTCGGGCTCGTTGTGGGAGACGTTGATGTTGAGGGGCTCGCAGTCGGAGCCGTCGTCGTCGTCGTCGCCGTCCGAGTCTGCATTCAACGGGTTGGTGCCAGCGCTGCCTTCGGCCACGTCACTCAAGCCGTCGTTGTCGTCGTCGGAGTCGCCGGCGTTGCAAAGGCCATCCGTGTCGCTGTCGAGACCGTCGTTGCTCGGGCTGCCACCCGGGACGCTGGCCCCGGTCACCGCGCAGTCGTCGCAGCTGTCACCGTCGAGGTCGTGGCACAGATTGGCGTTGGTCGGGTTGCCATCGTTGCCATCCGCCACACCATCGTTGTCGTCGTCGGGGTCGGCGCAGTCCGGGTTGTGGTCTCCATCGGTGTCGGGCGCCAGCGGCAGGTGCGCGAAGGTGCCCAAGCTCACGCAGCCCGAGGGATTGCCCGCCGCATCCCGCAGCAGCAGCGAGAAGGCCGTTGTCGTGCAAAACGCCGGCGTGACCTCCAACGCGAAGGCGCCGTTTTCGTCCGTCTCGGTGAAGACGCTGCCACCGCTGCAATCCGCCGTGGCATGGATCTCGACGCCGACGCCGGCCTCTGCGCTGCCCGACACCGTGACCAGCTGCGTGCTGCCGGAACTCGCGCTCAGACCCGCGTCGCTCGGGGCCAGAGGAGGCTGGTCATCGTGAACGTAGGCCGCGGCCAGGATGCAGTTGGACCAGTTCCCCACGCCGTCGCTGACGTCGACAAAGAAGCGCGTCTCCTGGTTCGCCGCCACTTCCAACGCGAGCGCGAAGGTCCCATTGACGTCGCCCGTGGTCGTCGCCAGCTCGGCGTTTTGACAGGCCTCGTCGTCGTAGACGTAGACGTCGAAGCCGATCTCGGTGTGCCCCCCGAGCACGATGTCGATGCTGGAGCCGGGCGAATCCGGGGTCGTCGTGAGCGCCGTCGGCGGATCGAGCGGCTGGTTCGTCGGATCGCAGGGGGCCAAGGTCACCGGCATCGCGCAGAGGTTGGGGAAGGCCGTGCACTTGCCGTCAACGGGATCGGCACCAAACACCAGGACCGCGGGACAGGCCGGATTTTCACCCCGAAAAAAGTCAGCGAGCTGGCCTGAAGACGGTGGAGAAACCCGCGCCGCTTGCTCCGCAAAAGTGTTTTCGAAGACCACGTCAAAAGTAGCTGCCATATCGAAGGTACACATGCTCAGGATCGCGGGGTTGACGACGCCAGCGGCGCGACACGCAGCTTCGGCTGCGGCTCTTTCTGGGCCGGTGAAATCATCGAGGGTCGCGATGCTGGCTGGAAAACCCAGGGCGGGTGCCGCTGCCCCAGCGTCGACAAGCAGCGAATCTTCCAGAGGGACGCGCCAGGAGTTCGTAAAGACGGAATAGAGCTGTGGCTGCGCGAGCGGCCAGCCGATGAATGTTCCATCTCGGAGCTGGAAATCATCGAGCGTGGTGCCGCTGAAATAGCCGCAAAGGCCAGCGATATTTTCCTGACGATCTTGGGACACCGTAAGATAAAGAGTAAGATGGACGCCGCTGCTGGCCACGAAGAGCTCATCACCATTGGGCCAGGTCAGCGTCCGAAAGAGGCCAGCGCCCGACAAGGTCGCATCACCACCCTCCCGCACGGGGCCGACCCCGACGAAGGGTAGGCCATTGACTCTGACGGACAGCCCGTTGGACAGCGAGAACGTCACCCGGTCGCCGTCGACCAGGGCGCCGACGTCGGTGTTGATCGCAACGGTGTTCGAGCCGTTCCAGGGCTGCTGCAAGGCCTGAACGATCAGTTCGTGATCAGTGCTTTCAGCAACGGTAAACACGCCCAGTTGCTGGACATCGTAGGCCAAACCATCGAAGGTGATCAGGTGAGTATCACCCCACGATGTACACGTACCACCGCGGACAAAGGCCTGCTGCCGCGCGGGGGCGGGCACGGCGGCGCTCGAATCGGCAAAGCCGGCTTCGCCGGTGACGGCGACGTCCAGGGTGCAGGCCGCCAGCAAGCCCTCGTCGTCGATGCCGGCGGCCTGGCAGATCACCCGCGCCTCTGCGGCGGTGAGCACGGCGTCGTTCGGCAGATGATCGATGTCGATGACCTCGGCTGGAAACCCTGACGCGAAGACTGGATCGACCTCGGGCACGAATTGGTCGTTCAGAATCGACTCCCCCTGCCTGACCCGCCAGGTTTCGGCGAAGAATCGATAAAGCTTGAGCTGTGAATTAGGCTCCAAAGAGAGCTCTTCCTGTCGCGGCTGAAAATCGTCGCTGAAATCCGTGTTGTACTTGCCCCCGAGACCTAAGACGTTTCCCGAGAAACTGGTATCAAGACTAATAATAAAATCAAGAAATCCAATCGCTTGAAATCTGGCGTTGATGAAGATGGCGGTGCCGCTGCCGAAGACGATCTCCATCTGATCGTCCGTGCGATGCACGGTGCCGACGTCGTTGTCGATGAGGACGCCGCTGGCCACCGTCACTTCGTCGTTGATCGTCACCGCCACGCCGCCGGTCGGGAGCGCGTGGACCACCACGACGTCGGGCCCAACCCTCACGCCTAGGACTTGGTTGACGGCGGCCTGTGATTCGATACCCCAGGGAACCTGGCGCACTTGAACGACAAAATTCTGCTCTTCATCCTGCAAGAACACATAGTCGCCCACGCCCTGGAAATCATAAACGATTCCATCGCACGTCGTGATGTGGGTATCTCCCCAACTGATGCACGTTCCCTCGCGAAACTCTGCGGCGCTCCTCCATGGGAATTGGTCGGGGGTCGCTAAATCACAATCATCATCGAGACCATTGTAAGGAATGTCTTCTCTTTCGGGGCCAGGAAAGACGTTAGAATTGTGATCATTGCAATCCGCCGGCGGTGACACCCCATCGTGGTCGGCGTCGACCTCACCTTCACCCTCACCCCCGCTGTCGCCTTCACCCTCCCCCTCACCGCCGGCCCCTGCTTCGCCCTCGCCCTCGCCCTCGCCCTCGCCCTCGCCCTCGCCCTCTCCCTCGCCTTCTCCGCCGTCCTCGCCTTCACCCTCTCCCTCTCCCTCTCCCTCTCCC
>JAHFED010000035.1 GCA_023248635.1 Myxococcales bacterium | reverse complement strand
ACGGCGTCGATCAGCACTTTGCTTGAGTGGGTCGGTGTTTTGACCGAGGGCGACGACGACGACTACCCTGAGCTGGGCGCTCGACGAGCGAGGAGTCCTCATGACCAGAGTCCAGGGCATTGCGGTTGCGATGTTGTTGAGCGTCGGCGTGTTGCCCGCCTCGTCTTGCACGCCGACCGGGGAGGATGCCCCTCGAGACGATCGTCGCGGGGGCGGTCGCGGCGGCGATGACGACGACGGCTGCGTCGACGGCTCCACTGCCGCCTGCCCGCCTCCTTTGCCCGAGGATCCGGTTCCGGCCCCCCTCACCGTGGACGAGTTGGTGGCCGACCTCGACGTCGTGAGCCACGGCACGCTCACCATCGGAGCGATATCCACCGAGGGTGGACAAGTCCTCACGCTGGGCCGCTTTGTCTTGCGGGTGCCGGCCGGCGTCTTGCCCGTCGGTGCTTCCGTCGAGGTGTTCGAGCATGCCTTCGGCAATACCCGCGATGAGACGAGCGTCTCCATCTTTCGCTTCGTTCCCAGCACCCAGCCTGCGGGCGACGTCAGCGTGGTCTTTCCCATCCCCGGTGCCAGCGCCGGGGCCAGCCTCGAAGGACGCGACGTGTACGTCACGTGGTTCCACGGCGACGAGCAACCCGTAGACGACGCCGGCACCATCGACGCGGCCAACGCCCTGGTCGAGGTGCAGGTGAATCACTTTTCGACGGCGGTGGTGACCAACACGACGGCGACCCCGACGGTGGGAGGCAGCAGCGGCGTCTCGAGGAACATCGTCAAGACCACCTTCATGAACCAGGGCCTCGACCAACACTGTTGGAACGTCGCTCTCACCATGTTGCTCAACGCCTACGGCGCCGGCCTGAAATCCTGGAACACCGCGACCCACTTCCAGGTGGTGCCGACTGCGGGGTTCAACACCTTCGCACTGCAGTTCGGCCCCAGCATGAGCCGCTTCGCCGTCGCCCAAGTCGGCCAGCAAATGCCGGGAGTCGATGTCCGGGTCGAGACGGAGCGTTGGTTTCGCGCGTCGCAGATCAACACGGGCTTGCGCGAGTACTTGCGGCGCCGGTTGATGAACAACCAGCCGGTGATCGTGTCCAGCCACGGGGTGACGACGGGGCACGCCGTGCTCGTGGTCGGCTACGAGGTGGCCCCGAGTGGAGACGCGAGCCAGGACACGATCTACGTCGCCGACCCCGCCAACGCCGGCGGGACCTATGGGATGGAGCCGTGGCCCTACCAACAGCTCGCCGACACCTGCGCGGCGGTGAGTTTTGGTTGCGTCACTTTCGCGATGACGACCCCGGTGCCCAGGGACATCGTCGCTGACGGCTCCTTTTGGATTGCGAGCAGCGGTCGCACCAACGTGCAGAGCGAGGGCGCCACCGTGCCTCTCGAGACCCTGGGGATTCGTTTCCAGCAGCGCGCCTCTCCCAGCGACGGCAGCTGGGACCTCGCCAGCACGCGTCGCTTCAGTTGGTACCTGGCCGACACCGGCACCTTTGGGATCGAGGACATGGGCCTCAAGGCTGCGGGCGCCTTGTTGGGCGACGGCGTCGACGACCGGGCCTTCATTCGCCTGGGCGTGGCCAGCAACATCCGACCGCCGGCGGATGGTAGCCAACCCAATCAAATATTCAGCCTCACGTTTACGATTATCGACCCAACTGGAGGCGTCAAGACCGTCGCGGATAACATGCAAATAGGTCTCGTTCCCCGTCAACGAAGAGACATCGATCTGGCAAAATCGGAGCCGGTGAAGAACCTCGTGTCGATGCCTGGCCTTCACCAGTTCGTGTTCTCCTTCAAAGACCCGGCGGGAAACGTCGATACGGCTTCGATTCCGGTGCGTGTCACCGCCCGCGACGTCGGCGCCTGCGTGCCCACCTGCGGCGCATCCCAAGAATGCTGCAATGGGATCTGTGTCTTTTCCTCAACTGACAATCAAAATTGTGGCGGATGCGGAGTCGTCTGCAACGGTGTTTGCGGCAGTGGCACCTGCTGCGATCCGGGTGCGTGCGTATCCGGAACATCAGGACTCAACAGCTTTTGTTCCGCCACTGGGGGGTGCTTCACACAATGTGGTGGCATCGGCACCTCCCAGTCCATTGAAGCAGCCGGTGCCTACTGCGACAGCATCTGCGGCGCAGGCGTGAGGAACCACTGCATCCATGACTTCGGGGAGGAGTTCAGCGGCCTCTGTCTCGAACCAGATGCGATGGGTTGCCAGTGCTGCCCAGCATGAGACGACTGATCCCCGATCTCGCTGAACTTCGTTCACCGAGGTCGGGGATGTTCTTCCTGGAGGGTCTGATGCAGACCCTCCCCACGCCGGCGAAGCCGGACGGTGGGGCCCCACCCAACTCCGCTTCGCGCGCGCTCCCCGCGCCTGAGCGAACTTCAACTGGACTTGGGATGACACGACACCGCGGACGTTCAAGTGCAGCATCTTCGTGTGCTGCTCCAACTGTGCGTCGCGCCTTTTGCCCATTTGTGCCCTTGGTTGCCAGTGCTGCGCCGACGGCATCTGACGTCGACGGAGCCTGCATCCGCCGGTGGGATCAATCTCAATCGCAGGGCTCGCCACCGTTGTTGCCAGTGCAGGCTGAAACAGCATCGTCGCCGACGCAGGCACGCGCCACCCGTGTGGCCACGATGTCGACCTGGCATTGGGGCAGGAGTTCGTTGTTGAAGATGGCCAGTGTGTCGCCCACTGTCGTTAGGCTGGCGAGCCCGAATTCCGCCAAGACCGGGTTGTTGCTGATGGTGACGCGGCCGGCGGAGGTGAGGGCATCGAGGCCGTGGAGGTTGGTGAGCGCCACGTTGCGTTGAATGCGCACCTCTGCCCCAACGCTGGTGAGGCTGTGCAGGCCGTCGACGTCGACCAGCAGCGGGTTGTCGCTGATCGACAGGAACTCCACGATCGTCGTCAGGCCGCCGAGGGCATCGATCTGGGTGAGGCCAGTGTTCTGACTCAGCGTCAGCGCACCGACCGACGCAACAGCGGCCAGGCCGTCGACCTGCTCCAGCTTGGCGTTGATGCTGATGTCGACAAACCCCATCGACGTCACGCCGCTCAGGGCGTCGACGTCGACGATCTCGGGGTTCACGGCGATGGTGAGGTCACCGTTTACGGTCTCGAGCCCGCTCAGCCCGTCGATGTTCGCCAGGGCAGGATTCTGCGTAATGACGACGTCGTTGACGGCGGTGATGCCGCTCAAGCCATCGAGGTTGAGCAGCGCGCCATTGGTGCTGATGTTGATGCTGCCGTTGCTGACGTGAGGATCGTCGTTCTGCACCGACGTGAGCGAGCCCAGCGCATTGATGGTCGTCAGCTTCGGGTTGGAGATGAACAGCCCACCGACAGCCTGCAGGCTCTCGAGCCCATCCAGGTTGAGCAGGTCGGGGTTGCCAACGACGGCGAGGACGCCCCCCACCTCACCGAGGCTGCCAAGGCCGACCAAGCTGCCCGCACCAAACACCTGGTCGATCTGGAACGCACCCGGAAACCCGGGCCCGTCCTCCAGGGTCCCGAGCCCCACGCTCTGCAGCTGTTCGAGGCCTTCGAAGCTGTTCAAGGTCATGAACGAAATGATCGCGTTTTGCCCAACGGTTGTCAGGTTGTCCAAACCGTGGAGATCGGGAAGGGCACGCACGTTGCCTGTGACGATGAGCCGGCCGGTCAGTGACGTGGCGCCTTCGAGGCCACCAAGATCGACGAGGTCACAAAACTCGATGTCGACGTCGTCGCTGATGGCGACCCCGCTGAGCGCGCTGATGTCCGCCAAAGCAAAGTTGTTCACGAGCACGAGGCTGCCCACCGACGACAATGCAGCCACCCCATCGACGCTGACGAGATCGCTGACGAGGTTGAGCGTGTTGTTCTCCAGGGCGAAGGCGCCGCCGACGATGGTGAGTGCAGCCAGCCCCTGCAGGTTGGGCAGGACTTCGCAGCCCGCGACGGTGAGATCGCCGCCCACGGCCTCCAGGGCCTCGAGCCCGGCGAGGCTCTCCAGAGCCGACGCGGAGACCCGGTTGAAATTGTTGTCGATGACGAGGTTGCCGCCGACGGAGGTGAGGCCGTCGAGGCCCGCCAAGTTGGGCAGGGCATTGCAGCCTTGCAGCAGGAGGTCGGCGCCCACGGTCTCCAGCGACTCCAACCCAGCCAAGGTCAAAAGCGTCGGCGCCCTGATCGTCAGGGTGCCGGTGATCGTGTGGCATCCGAGCAGCGCGGCCACGTCGTCGGCGTCTTCGATGCTGGCGTCGCCCGTGAGGGTGCCATTCACGCAAGGCGGTTGCGCTTCTCCTTCACCTTCTCCTTCACCTTCTCCTTCCCCTTCCCCTTCCCCTTCACCTTCACCTTCACCTTCCCCTTCCCCTTCCCCTTCCCCTTCCCCTTCCCCTTCACCTTCACCTTCACCTTCTCCAGCCTCGTCGCCGTCGTCGATGCCGTCGTCGTCGGAGTCTGCGTCGCGGGGATCCGATTCGCCGTCGTCGACGACGCCATCGAAGTCGAAGTCCTCCTCGCCGTCGCTCAGGCCGTCGTCGTCGGAGTCTCTGTCGGTGGGATCCGTTTCGCCGGGGTCGACGAGGCCGTCGAGGTCGAAGTCTTCGACGCCGTCGTCGATGCCGTCGCCGTCGGAGTCTGGGTCTGCTGGATCAGTTTCCCCGGGGTCGACGAGGCCGTCGAGGTCGAAGTCTTCGACGTCATCGGGGATTCCATCGCCGTCGGAGTCAAGATCTCCTCCTCCTTCTCCCTCGCCTTCGCCTTCGCCTTCGCCTTCTGACGACGGCAGCGGGGACGCCGAGCAGCCGGGGACGAGCACCGAACAACAAGACGCCAGCAGAGCCGCTTTGAACATTTGGGTTGTTCCGTTTGGAAGGTCGGCGGAGACGATAGCAGCAGATTCACCAACGACTTCAAGACGCGCCAGCGTCTTGAACCAGCAGAACTTCATCCTCCGGCGCCGTGCCAAGCAGGAGGCACGCCTCTCGCTGTTTCCGACGATGGGACTGCCTCCCGCGGCAGTACGAGGTATCGGCCACCACGCCGATGGGGCCGCGCGCTCCCACACCTCGACGCACACCAGGCCCCCCATGACCTCGTCGTTGACTCCTCGGCGCGAGCGCTGCGTCGGTCAGCGCTCGTCGGGGTCGGCGTCGCCGGGCGGGAAGCCGTATTGCAGCCGCACGGTGGCGTATTCGGGGTGCACGCCCCCGCCGGCGCTGCGCAAGACGAGGTCGGGTTCGATCACCGGCTTGCCCTCGCGCCCCCCGTGGAACCCGCGGGGAACATCGAGCTTGCGGCAAGCAACGTAGAGGGAAATGCCGGACTCGGCCGCCGTCGCCGCGGCCTTGAAGCGAACGAAGCGCAGCACCAGCAAGGCCAAGCCAGCGTCGTCGAGGGCCCGGCGCACCCGCGCGTCTTGGGAGGCCTGGAACACGCAGGAAAACACGCCACCGGGCGCCAGGGCGCGGGCGGCAACGCGGGCGTAGTCGGCGATGTCGCCGCGCACTTCGAGGCGCGCGGGCACGGCCTGGGGATGGTGGGCGGGCAAGGCTTGTCCCAGGGGCCAGTAAGGCGGAGAGCCGGTCACGAGATCGAAGGGCCCATGACGGCCGACGACGTCGTCGACGAGGGCAGTGTCTCTCAGGTCACCGAGGTAAGGCGTGACCCGATCTCCCAGGCCGTTTTTGGCGATGGACTTGCGGGCCAGCCGCAGGGAGATCTCTTGGGCCTCGATGGTGGCCAGCGTGCAGCCCGGCAGCCGCCAGGCCACCGTCATCGCCACCGATCCAATGCCGGAGCCGAGGTCCAAAGCCCGCTCGACCCGGGGCGCGTGGGTGCTGGCGAACCAAGCACACAAGACGTCGTCGGCGGAGAAGCGATGGCCCGTCGCGTACTGGAAGATGCGGTAGTGCCCACACAACCAATCCAGGGTTTCGTCGTCGGCGACGTCGTCGGTGGCGCCGTCGACGACCTCGGGGATGCGCGGGCCGGGGCGCACCCAGCCGCGAAAGCGATCGCTCATGACGAGCCAAGCGTTCTGGGGGGGCCACGCGGAGCAGGGGCAACGCCTGGCGAGGAAAAAACCACGGGGGTTACAAACGCTTTTCGATGAAGGCGTCGCGCTTGAGCTCTTCGATGTATTGCTGAAACTGCAGCTCGACTTCTTTTTCGTAGAGTTTCTGCCGCAGGTCTTCGAGGGCCTTTTCGGGATCGCCCGGGGCGTCGGCGATGCGCTCTTCGACCAGGATCAGGTGCCATCCAAAGGGGGTGCGCACGGGGCCCACCACTTTGCCGACGGGTGCTTCGGCTGCGGCGCGGGCGAATTCCGGCACCATTTCTTCGAGCCGAAAGGTCCCGAGATCGCCCCCGCGGCTCTTGCTGCCGGGATCTTCGCTCTCGGCGCTGGCGACGTCGGCGAAGGCCGCACCGGCTTCGATTCGTCCCCGGGCGGCCAGGGCCAGGCGCTTGGCGTCTTCTCCATCGGAACCCGCGGGGACCAACCACAAGATGTGGCGGGCACGCACTTGCGAGGGGCCCGACGGCGCCGCCTTCGACTGCTCTTTCTGCTTCGCCGCGGTCTTCACCTCGGTGTCTGTGACGTTGACCCGGCTCTTGACTTTGATCTGAACGATCTTCATCTTGGTCAGCTGCTTCTTGAGCTGCTCTTTGTATTCATCCAGCGTCATGCCCTGGCGACCGAGTGCTATCTTCAATGTGTCTTCGGTGAGGTTGTTCTCCTCCATGGTCGCCTTGACAATGCGATCGACTTCGGCGGCGGTGACGTCGATGCGCAGCTTGCGGACTTCGGCGTCGAGGAGCTTCTCGGCGATGAGGGTGTCGAGCACCTGATCCCGCCGTTGCTGCATCACGGCCTTTTCGTCCAGACCGGCAGCGATGGGTTGGGATTGGGACAGCTGCTCGATCACCGCCTCGACCTCCGACGACAACACGATGGCGTTGTCGACGACGGCGATGATTCTCTCGACGACGACGGCGTCGTTGGCCGCCGGCAGGCCGGCCAGCAGGAGCGCGGGCAGCAAGGCCGTGATCATGGCACCGCCTCACCGTCGGACGCTTCGGCGTGGGCGTCACGCTTCAGCCGCACCAGCGGTGGAATGGGGTCGACCGCGCCTTCGATGTGGCTGTCGAGGGCGCGGGCGTTGCCCTGGTCGAGGACGGCGGCGGGGAGCACGGGGGCGCTGGGCAGCAGAGCGGCCAGGCGGTCGACGCCGTCTTTGGCCACTTGCACGGGGGTGTGGTGGCGCAGCTCGTCGATGATCGCCCGCACCGCTGCGGATTGTCGTTCGCGCAACAGATCTTCAGCGATTTGATCGTGCACCGCCCGGTAGGGCTCGGTGCGCTCCTCGCGCTTGTCGATGAGCTGAAAGATGTGAAAGCCGTAGTCGGAGGCGACGACGTCGGAGACCTGTCCGGGGGCCAAGACGAAGCAGATGTCGAAGGCGCGGGGCATCTCTCCTTGGGCAAACCATCCGAGGTCGCCGCCCGCGTCGGCTTCGAGGCCCGTCGAGAATTTCAGGGCCGCCTGCTCCGTCGTCATCTTGCGGGTGTTGATGAGCTCGAGCACGTGGCGGGCTTCTTCGGCGGTGCGCACCAAGACCTGGCGAGGCCGCACCTGGGCGGGCTTGCGCTCGTTGGCCACCGTGGCGTCGTAGGTGGCGCGGATTTCGGCCTCGGTGATCGCTGGCAGCTGGGCGAGGCGTACGCGCAAGAAAGCATCCTGCGTCAGACGACGTCGAATGCCGTTGCGGAAGGCGTCGATGGTGAGCTGCTCGGCGGTCATGGCGATTTGGAAATTGCCCGGACCATAGCCTTCTCCGCGGTGGCGGATTTCGCGCTCGATTGCCTCTTCGCTCACGCTGATGCTGGCCTTGCTGGCGCCCTGCAGGAGCAGTTCTTCGTCGACGAGCTGCTCGAGGATTTGACTGGTGACCAGCTTGCGCTCTTCGAGATCGGCAACGCGGGCGACGCCGCGCTGCGCGAGGATGGCCAACACTTCTCCCTCTTCGACGACGGCGTCGCCGACGACGGCGATGGGTTCGCGTACCCGCGCCCCGGGATCGGCCGGACAGCCGACCAAGGTCGAGACCAGCAGCGCACCCCAACAGCACCTGATCACGGGGTGGCACCCTTGACCGCGCGGTCGTCGTCGCCGTCACCGTCTGCTGCTGGGGGCAGGCCCTGCGCCGGAGCGCCGTGTCCGGCGGGGCCGTGGCCGTCGTCGGCCCCGGGGGGCGGGGTGGCATCGATCTTCAGCTTGGCGAGGTGCTCGGGAAAAGTCTTCACGCCGTACTTCTTCTTCAAGTCGTCGACGAAGGCGTTGAAGGCCGCGGTGCGCTTCTCGCGGTAGACGACATTCTTGATCTGGTTTTTCACCTGGTCGAAGGTGCGCTCGATGGCCTTGCGCTTGCCCGTGCGTTTGAACACGTGCAGCGCGCTGCTGGCCTCGAGCACCGCCGAAACCGCGTTTTGCTCGTCGGAGGCAAAGAGCCAATCACTGGCAGCCGCGCCGAAACGGGCGGTGGCTTCGTCGCGGGACAAATAGCGCAGGTCGCCGGCGGCGGCTTTGGTGGCTTCGTCGGTGGAGAACTTGGTGACGAGGTCTTTCCACGCGTTGCGGTCCTCGAGCTTCTTGGGATCGGCGGCCTGCTGGTGCGCTTCGGTGATGGCCTTGGTGGCGGCGGCCTTGGTGGGATCGGTGAAGGCGACGCTGATGACGCTCGCCCGCACCATCTCGGGCTTTTGGTAGTCGGCTTTGTGCTCGTTGAAATACTTCTCGAGCTCAGCGTCGGTGACGTCTTTGAGCTGCACGCGACCGTCGAATTCCTCGCGGGTCAGGCGCTGCACGATAATCTTCTTGATGGCGTCTTCGACCTCGGGATCGTCGGCAAAGCCGCGGCTGCGGGCTTCGGCGGCGAGCACTTCGAAGCGCACTTGGGCGTCGAGCAGCTCCTGCTTCTTGCTCGGCTCGGTGTAGCGCGTGCGCACAAAGGGCGACTGCTCGTCGAGCTTCTTCTGCAATTCGCCGACGGTCAGCTTCTCGGCGCCGATCTCGGCGACGACTTCGCCGGTCTTTGCTTTCTTCCCCTTGGCCCCCGGACCCGACGAGGGCGCGCAGCCAATGGACACCACGACAAAGGCAAAGACGGGCAGGGCGAGGCGCATGGGGGGGGGGTAGCAGCGCGCTGTCACGCGGCCAAGCGGGAGATCGAGCCCTCCGACGTCGTCGCGTTCGGCTGCCTTGGCCTGAGGGCACAGGTTTATTCCCGCGTCTGAGGCGCGACGGCCCAAACCATCGCCACGCTCTCACGCTCAGGCGTCGCGCTCATCGCTGTCGTCGTCGTCGTCGTCGTCGTCGTCGTCGTCGTCGTCGTCGCCCGCGCCGTCCAGCAGATCATCGGCCGAGGCGATGAGGCCGGCCAGCTCGCCATCGCCGTGCAACGCGGCCAGCGCGGCGAGCAGGGGCGCGAGCAGCTCGACATCGAGAGGCTCAGCAAGCAGCGGTGCGCACAGCTTCAGGCCGCTCAGTCGGGCCTCATCCCAGGCCGCGTCGAGGCCTTCGGGGACCTCGCCATCGACGGCGAGGCGCACCAGCTCGAGGCTGCTGGCGGAGCCCAAGAGCGCGGCACGTTCGGCGTCGTCTCGCAGCCCGGCGAGAGCGATCAGCGCGGGAAAGAGTCGCAGCCCCCGCGGACCGGCGCCGTCGTCGTCGACGTCGATGGCGTCGCGGATCGCATCGAGGGCGCCGACGCGCGCGTCCTCGTCGTCGCTGGCCAGCAGCCGCAGCGCGTCGCGCAGGTGGGCCGGGATGCGCTCGTCGGCCAGGGCGCGGGCTACGACAGCGGGCAGGGCGCCAGGGAAGTCGATGATCATTCGTCGTCGTCACGCATTGGCGGAAAAAGAAAAGCGGGGCTTGCCGACACGCCAGGCGCGCAGCGCCTTGCCGCGCTTTGAGCCGTCGGCGCGGCTCAAACACACTTCGGCACGATGATCGCGCCCACCGACGCTCAGAGGTATCGTCTGGCGATGAGCGCCCGCGTTGTTGCCTTGCTTGTGGTTGCTGCCGCCCTCGCGCCCCGCGCCCAGGCCGGGGCCGCCACCCCAGCCGCCGTCGTCGTCGATGCCAACACCGCCCAGGCCCTCAGCGAGCTCACCACGGTGGCGGCGGCGCGACACAAGGTCTTCGACGTCATCTCGTCGGCCGATGTGCGCCGGGCCCTGGAGCTCGAGGCCAACAAGCAGATCGCCGGCTGCTCCGAGGCGACGTCGTGCATGGCCGAGATCGCCGGGGCCATGGGGGCGCGCTACGTCGTCTTTGGCAGCGTCGCGTCCATCGGCACCCAGATCCTGCTCTCGCTCAACCTCTTTGACTCCAAGCTGGCGACCTCCGCCGGGCGGGTCAGCATCAAGGCCGGCTCCGTCGACGACCTGCTCGCCCATGTCGATGGCGCCGTCGACGAATTGCTCGGGCCTGCTGACAGCGAGGCAACCACGGCGGGCGGCGCGCGCGTTCGCTTGCTGATGATGGATCTCGAGCACGCCACCAAGCAGCCGGAGCCTCCCCCTGCGCCCAGTGGGGCGACCTCCCAGCTCGAAGTGTGGTCGACGGGCACCTGGATGCTGCTGGGCGGCGGCGGCGCCATCGTCGCCGGCGGGGCGATCATGGGCGGCGGCGTGCTCGCGGGCATCACGGCCCAGTCTGGCGACACCCAGGCGAGGAAGGAAGCGTTCCAGGACGACGCCGTGCGCGTGTACGGCGACCGTGACTTCTACGCCACCATCGCCAACAGCCTTTACGTCGTCGGCGCCGTCGTTGCGGTCAGCGGGATCGCCGTCGCCGTCGCCGCCCCTTTTTATTGGGAGTGAGCATGGTCCGGAACCTCGTCACCAGCGTCGTCGTCGTCGCCGGCCTCTCGGGGCTTTCGGGCTGCGTCTTTGATCCCCCGAACCTCGATGGCCTGCGCTGCGCCGACGACCACCTGTGCCGGGAGGGCGAAGACTGCGTGGGGGGCGTCTGCCTGCCCCTCGCCGAGGTGCCGCAACGGGTCGGCCTCGAGGGCAGCTTCCAAAAAGGGCCCTTCATCGTCGGCGCCGGCTTCGATCTCATCGCCCTCGACGACGCCGGCGAGCCCACCGGTCAGATCTTTCGCGGCGAGACAGAAAACAGCCTGGGCGCCTTCAACCTCCCGGTGAACTACCTGGGCCTCGCTGAGCTCGAGGTCAAGGGCGGCTATTTCAACGAGGTGTTGGGTACCCCCTCGCAGGGGGAGCTGCGCCTGCGAGGCCTCTACCGGGTCAGCGACAACGCATCGCAGACCGCCCGCGTCAACGTCGTCACCCACATGGCTTTCGACCGCGCCCTGGCCCTGCTGAAGGGCGGCCGGTCCGCCGCCGCCGCCGAGGCCACCGCAGAGGGGGAGCTGCTCGACGCCCTCAAGGTGGGCGCTCCCAGTGCGGTGCCCCAGCAGATCGAGGGCTCCACCATGGACATCCTCGGCAGCGGCGCCGGCGACGGCTGGCTCCTGCTGCTCAGCGCGGTGGTGTCCCAAGCTGCTGTGGCTCGTGCGGAAGGCCCGACGGGACCGGTCAACACCGAGCTGCAGGAGCTGCTGAACTCCATCGCCGACGACCTCGAAGACGACGGCGCGTTGCAGCAGGAGGTCGTCGCGCAGCTCGACGAGGCCGAAAAGAGCGTGGACATGGGCGCCGTCCTCGATGCCCTGCAGGCCGAAGTGGGACCCGCGGTCGCTCTCCCCGACGTGAGCGCGGCGCTCGATCGGGATTCAGACGGCGTCGCCGACGTCGACGACAACTGCGACCTCGACCCCAACCCCGAGCAGCGCGACAGCGACGACGACGGTGACATCTGCTCCCGCTGCGGCAACGGTTCCCTCGACCCCGGTGAAGACTGCGATCCGCCTGGCGCTGCCTGCTCGGCGACGTGTCAGAGCGGGGAGGGAGACTGCGACAGCGACAGCGACTGCGGCGCCGGCGAGCGGTGCGTCGGTGGCCAGTGCGTTCTGCCCGGCGAGTGTGGACCCGACACCCTCGGCGCGACCTGCCTCACCTCCGACGGACAGACGGGCATCTGCTCCACCCCAGACGGCCGCTGCACCGTCCCGTGCGACCCCGGCGCCGAGTGTCGAGTCGACGACCTGGCCGGCATTTGTCAGGACGACGGGACGTGCGCTGTGACCTGCGACGACCCTGCCGGTGGCTGCTGCCCCGATGGTTTCCAGATCATCAACGGCGCCTGCACCGACTGCGGCGCCGACCCCGCCGCCTGCGAGGATCCCTGCCCCGCCGGAACCGTGCGCAACGCCAACGGCGACTGCGTCGACTGTCCCGCCGACGACCCGGACTGCGGCGGCCCCTGCGCGGCGGACGAGGTCGCCATCGACGGCGAGTGCGCGCTGGTGCGGTGCGTCGCGAGGGACGCCGGCCGTCTCTGCCGCGCCACCGCCGACGAGGCGGGCAATTGCGACAACGCCGGCACCTGTGTGCGCTCCTGTCGAACACCCACCGACGGGGAGCCGTGCCCGACCAGCAATCCCACCGAGGACGCCGGCTTCTGCATCGATGGCTCCTGCCTCCCGCGCAGCTGCGACCCCGGTGTGCTGCCGCCGGGGAGCTCCTGCGCCGCCCCTGATCCCACCGACCCGGCGCGCTTCAACCAGCCGGGCATCTGCGATGAGAGCGGCAGCTGCGCCGCCCGGATCTGCGCTGATGACCCACCCGCTGACCAAAGCTGCTCTTTCGAAGATGGCACCTTGGGCCTGTGTTTCCCGGCGCTGTGCCTCCCCACCCGCTGTGATCCGAGCGTGAACGGCAATGCCTGCGCCACGGCCGACGGACGCCAGGGCACCTGCAACTCGATGGCCGGAGGCTGCGTCTTCACCTGCCCCAACGGCAAAAACGACTGCGGCACCCTCGGCTGCGTCGACGTCAACATCGACGCCCGGGCCTGCGGCTCTTGCACCAACAGCTGCGGCAGCGGGCAAAGCTGCTCCGCGGGGACCTGCAGCTCGCCGGGCTGCAGCACCTTTGGCGCAGCCTGCGGCGTTGCCGCCGACTGCTGTGCGGGGAACTGCATCGCCGGCGTGTGCGGCTGCGGATCGGAGCAGAGCGCGTGCGGCGAACAATGCTGCGACTCCAATGAAGTCTGCGGCGCGAACGGGTGCGAAGAAGCCTGCCCGGTCGGCACCACGGCCTGCGCCAATGGCTGCTTCGACATTCGCAGCAGCCCACAGAATTGCGGCGCCTGCGACAACGTCTGCCCCGCCACAGCACCGAACTGCAGCGATAGGCTCTGCGGCGCCTGCGCCGGGCCGGGTGGCAGCTGCGAGGGCGGCGGCGAGTGCTGCTCTGGCCAATGCTCCTCGTCGGGCATCTGCCAGTGCGACCCAGGAAAGACCTTGTGCGGCGGCGACTGCTGCGGCAACGGCGAGCTCTGCGTTGACGCCGCCTGCACCACCTGTGGCAACAACGCCGTCGACGCCGGCGAGGACTGCGACGGCGCCGCGCTCAACGGCGCCTCCTGCGTCTCCCTGGGCTTCGGCGGCGGGACACTCGCTTGCGACAGCTGCTCCTTCGATGTTTCCGGCTGCAGTCGATGCGGCAACGGCGTCGTCGACCCTGGCGAGGCCTGCGACCCCGTGGCCACCCAAGCGAGCTGCATCGGCGTCGGCGACTTCACGGGGGGGACGCTCACCTGCACTGCCACCTGCGGGCGCGATACGTCGAGCTGTTCGGTGTGCTCCGACGGCGTCGTCGGGGCGGGAGAGGACTGCGACGACGGCAACAGCCTCTCTGGCGACGGCTGCACCGGCGGTTGCAAGGTCGAGTCAGGTTTCACCTGCACCACCGCGGGACCGTCGGTTTGCGCTCCATTTTGTGGCGATGGGCAAGTCATCGCCCCCGAGCAGTGCGACGACGCCAACACGCTCTCTGGCGACGGCTGCTCGAGCACCTGCACCTTCGAGCCCTGCGGCGGTCCCGACGGAAATCTCGTGCCCAACTGCGCCTTCGACGTCAGCATCGGCGGCTGGGTGCTCGAGGACTGCGATTCCGCCGATCACAACTCCAGCCTGGGCAGCGCTGCCCTAGGTGCGGCCCAGGTGATTTCGCGCGACGACGGAATCACCACCCGGGTGTTTTTCGAGAGCCCCTGCTTTCTCCTCACCGAGGGGCCTTACAGCATCGGCGCTCAGTTCAAGGTTCGCAGCGGCGGCGGACCGGGGTTGGGGTGCAACGCCGAGCTGGTGCACTTCGACGACGACATCTGCACGACGGGTCAGGCTACCTTTGCCACTGGAGCGCTTGTCCCCGTCGACACCACCGCCTTCGCCCGCTTCGAGTTTTCCCCCCTCGTGCCCTCTCCCAGTGCCAGGTCTGCCCGGCTGCGCGCCAACTGTGTCGACAACGGCGACATCCCCTTCACGATCCTCATCGACGACGCCTTCTTCACGCCGCAGTGAACGGTGAGGCCGTCGTCGTCGTCGGCATCAAGGCTTGATGGCGCGTGCTGATGCACGTGCCTGCGTGAGCACGGGCGATCCGCCTCGGGGCAAGCGGTCTCGACGTTCGGCCTGCAGCAGCTCGCGATCGAAGAAAGCCGGCATCTGTTGGGGTGGACCGCCCGCGTGCTGGCGCTGGGCACGCGCGGCGCAGGCGAGGTCGACGGCCAACTCGTCGAGAGGGTCCCCCACGCGCATCAGCGCCGAGGCCAGCTCACCGTCGAAGAGCGTTGACAGTGGCAGCCCTGCAATCCCCTTGGTGCTCAGCCGTTCGAGGAGCGCGGCGCCGTCCTGCAGCCCCGCGGCAGCGAGGAAGAGCTGGCCCCGCGGCGACGCCAATTTCTGAGCGCCCAGGGGCTGGGAGAGCAACTCGCTGAGCCGGGCGGGGGTGAAGGCGTCGACGAGGCGCGAACGGATCGTGGCTTCACCCGTCGCCACCAGACGCTCCAGGGGGAGGTGCGCGACGTCGGCGAGGGGTTGCAGGTTTTTCAGATGTCGCACGAGGAAATCGGTCGAGACCGCGCGCCGGAAGGTCTTTTCGTGCTCGAGGATGCGCTCAGCGGCCGCGGGGATCTCGCGCTGCGGAACCGAGGCCCGGTCGACGTCGCTCTTGCTGACGCACCACTTGCCGGCTGGGTCTTGGGCGATGTGCAGGCCCGACGACGCTGCGGCCCGCGCGTACACCTTCACCAGGTGGTCGGGGTCCGCCAGCACCGCGCTGCCGTCGCCGAGGTCGAGCACGGGACCAAAGAACTCGCCCCGGCGCATCGCATACTCGTGGCTGCCGATGACGACGTCGCGGCCGGGCTTGCCTCCCAGGTAACCATAGGGGGACTGATAGACCCGGGTCGCCAGCGCGGGGTCCTTGGTCTCCAAGAGGGTGTCGACGTCGGAGCCAATGCCGACCCGGCCTTTCACGATGCTGCCCAGGACGTGCAGGCGATATTCGCCCGGCTTGCCACCGGCCCGCTGCACCTCACGCACGGCGTCGGCGAGTTGGCGTCCGAGGTCGCGCAGGTGCTCCACGACGTCGTCGTTGGAGTAGGCCTTCTGCGCCTCGCGCACGGCTTTCTCCTGCCAGCGCGACGACAGCGACTTCGACGTCAGCGGGTCGGCCTTCTCGTCGCGCACCAGGGCTTGGATGGCCTCGTCGCCGAGGCCGTTGAGCAGATAGCGCCCGAGAACCAGCTCCATCAGATCGTGACCGGGGCCTTCGACGCCGCGAGACTTGAGCACCCGCCCGGCCAGCAGCTGGCAGCCCTCCCACGACGACAAGGGTGGCGGCGTTTCGTCGTGCACCAAGACGACGCCGCGCATGCCGAGGCTTTGGACGAGCAGGTCGACGGCGGACGAGAGCGCGCGGGCGAGCTCGTTTTTGGCCTGCTTCTCGATGGTCTTCTCGGTGCCCGGAATGTCGGACACGAGGTAGACGGCGGCGACGTCGGCGCCTTGGCCTTTGAGGGCGTCGAGCAGGTGTGAAAGCTCCATCTCGACGACGTTGGCGCCTCGCTGGCGCAGCCGCTCGATGGCGGGCATGGTCTCGTCGAGGGGCGAGGTCACGTTGGCCAGGGTGGAGCCCAGCTGCACGGGGGGGCGCAGCCGCTCCGGCATCGCGCTCACCACCGACACCGCCACGTTTCGGAAGGGCTCGGCGCCGCCGCTGGCCAGGAACTTGTCGGGGACGTGGAGGTCGCCGATCTGGGCCCCAGGCGCCAGCGCGCCGGCGGTGCCGAAGACGAAGATGTTCTTCACGCCGTTGTCGACGAGCACCTGTCCCATCTCGTGGGCCAGATCGCCGTAGGGGTTGCGGCTGAGCAGCAGGGAACGCTTGGCACCGGCGTCGTCGACGAAGGTGATGACCGATTGATCGACGAAGGAGTCGGTGGGGATGGCCTCGCGCACCTGGCCCGCCACTTCGATCTTGAAACCCCCGGGTCCAACGACGTCGGCGACGAGGGCCAGGGCTTCGGGATGGGCGCGCAGTCCCGCGAAGGCGCGCTCGACCACTTGGAGCTGCTCGAGCTTCACGGCAAACTTGAAGATCTCGACGGGGGGCTCTTGCAGCACCTTGAGGTCGTCGCCGAGCTGATCGAGGAGCTGGCGCAGGGGAAGGCCCGCGGGGCCGGCGTCGTCGGCCCGCTGTCTCAGCGTCGTCGCGGGATCGCCGCCCAGCGTGCGTTGCACGTGCTCGAGCCTGCGGGCCTGGGCCGTGCGTTTGCCGAGCTCGAGCAGGATGCCGTTCTTGAATCCCAAGACGACGTCGGCGGGGGCGCCGCCGCTCTTGAGCAAGGCTCGCGAATAGCGGCGGTAGATCTCCTCGGGTCGGCGCAAGGGCTCGGCGAACACCTCGATTTGCGCGCCCTGCACCCGCCGCGGTCCTGCCTCGCCCTCGACGACCGCGGCGTGCAGCAACTTCTGCACGTGGGCGAGGCGGTCGCGTCCCCACACCTCCGTCATGGCGTAGCGGATCTCGCCCGTCGTCGACGACTGCGCCAGGTAGAGCTCGTTTTGGGTCAGGGCCTCGGGCGTGTGCACCCGGTGCAGGCGATCGAAGCCCCGCTCCGAAAGCGATGCGAAGCCCTGCTCGCGCGCTCCGTGGTGGATCTCGACGGTGCGGTGGTGATCAACGACGTCGTGCAGGACGAAGCGGCCCCAGCGTTCGTCGATGTAGGACTGCACGTTTTTGATCGAGTGCTCTTCGTCGAGCGGGAGCTTGTCGACGCCCTGGGTGAACCCGCGCTCAGGCTCGATGCCCAGCGTCGACGGCGGCGCCGGCGTCGGCGTCACTGGTACGACGGCGAAGTGGCGCACCTTGCCGCGCGCGCTGGTGTCTTTGGCGACGTTGGCCCGCACCTGCTTTTCGATCTCCCCATCGGTGCGACGGCCCACCAGCATGGCGACGACGTCGGCGACGTCGTCTCGGGTGCGCGGGAGGCGGGTGAAACGCCAGCTGCCCTCGGCGAGGATGGCGGCGGCGGCGGCGCCGGCTTTGCCTCCTTTGTTGGCGAGACCGCTCAGGACGTAGGCGATGTTGGCCCGGGCCGCCTCGTCGCCCAGCGTCGAGCACAAGGTGTCGTAGGAGCGCAGGGCGGCCGGAAGATCCGGCGCTGTCTTCGGCCTGGCGCTGGGCGTGCGGGTGGCCGGCTCAAAGCGCGCATCGACGTCGGCCCGGCTGGGTTGGTGCAGCGGCGCGGCGGCGCTGACGACGTCGAGGGCAGAGCGGGCCGGTGCGGACACCTGCAAGGGCTCGGTGCGCAGGCCCCGGGACGCAGCTTTGGGGCCCGAGGCTGGAGCCCCGGTGATTCTGCCAGACGCTGACCTGAGCTTGTCGACCACGTACACCCCTGGCCACCACCGAAGGGGCCACCGCCGCCATGCTACCTTCGACGGCGATGGATCCGCTCTTTGCCAAGCCGACGGCCACAGGACGCATCGAGCGGGCCCGGCCCCCAGCTCTGGCGCCCGTCGTTCCGGCAGCACCCGCGGCCCCCCCAGAAGTCGCGCCAGCGAAGGTCGCGGTGGAAGCGCCCCGACGCGACGCGGACCTCGCCAAGGTCACGGGTCGCGAGCTGACGACGACGACGACGACGGCACGTACCGCGGGTCCTGGGCTCACGCAGAAGCTCGTCGATCCCAAGCGCGCCCAGCCCCTGGATCGCTCCCTCGATGTGCTGCTGCAGTGGAGCCCCGAGGAGCTCGCCGAAGCCCGTGCTCACAAGGTGGTGGTGGCCGCTGATCACAACGGCGCCGGCGTCGCCGCCGTGGTCGCTGCCTTTCTCCGCTCGGCCGGGGTGGCGGTGCAGGACCTCGCTGCGCCCATGGCCCAGGCCGCCCAGGGCCAGAAGTTCGACTACGCCACCGCCGCCCTGCCGGCGCTGGTGTCCCTCACCAATGGGGCTGCGGATCGGGTCATCCTGATTTGCGGCAACGGCATCGGCATGCGCGACGTCGCCCAGCAGTGGCCAGGGGCTCGCGTGAAGTACGGCGAGATCCTCCACGAGGTCCGCTCGGGTCGCAAAGCGGAAGACGTCAACGTGCTGGCCTTGGGGGCGCGCCTCGTTGGCGATCCCAGCAGTCCCGAAAACGCCGACCTCGCGCGGGCCTTTGCCAAGACCTTCGTTGCCACACCCCACCAGGGCATGCCCGAGCGCTACCAAGCCCAGACCGACGTCGTCCGGCAGTGGGCCGAGGTGGCCCAGCGCAAGGGGGGCAGCCTCTCGATGGCCGACTTCGCCGACGTCGTGGCGTCGACGCCGACCTTGCAGGCGATGCCCACGCCGAAAACGGTCCCCGAGGCGTCGATGTCGAACCCTCCCCTGGGAGCCAAGGCGGCTCCGGTGGGCGGCAGCGTGCAGCAGACCCTGCTGGCCGAAAAGAGCCGCGCGGCGGGCCCGCGGGTCCCGGTAACGTCGACGTCGGCGGCGGCCCGCGAGGGGAATTTCCTGCTGGGCTGGCTGGATCGCCTCGGCACCAACAAGCCCAAGTCCGAGGCCGAGCACGACAAAGACGTCGCCTACCGCGCCGAGCGCCAGGCCCGTTACGAAACCCTCGTCCCCAAGCTGCTCACGAGCAAGGAGCCCTTCGACCACACCATCAAGATCGCCCATCACGCGCTCAACGAAGACAAGAGCTTCTCGACGCTGGTGCGGGTTTCGTCTTTCTTGATGGGCAACACTCTCGACGCCGGCGAATACCGCACCGCCGTGAACCGAGCTGGCGAATACCTGGCCCCCGCCGCCACCGATGTGCCGCTGCTGATGGA
Organism: Myxococcales bacterium; assembly: GCA_023248635.1. Taxonomy (GTDB): domain Bacteria; phylum Myxococcota; class UBA727; order UBA727; family VGSZ01; genus VGSZ01. The sequence continues at coordinate 42,988 of JAHFED010000035.1, read as the reverse complement.
GCGCTTCGGGGCCAAGCTGACGTCGTTGACGTCGACGGCGAAGAACGATCGGGATGCACGTTTGGTGGCCGCGTGGTCGCTCACCATCATGATCCGCGTGCACCCCTTCATGGATGGCAACGGGCGCACCGCTCGCGCCGTGATGAACCTGGTGCTCAAAAAGACCGGGCAGCAGACCATCGACTTCCCCGCCGACAGCGAGGGCTCATACAAGAAGTCGGCGGTGTGGGGCCGCTTGAAAGACCACATGCGTGGCTTCGTCGGGCAGGTGGGCTGGACCCTGGCGGAGGGCGTGATTCCGCCAAGCGACTACGGCGACAAGCTGAAGGGATTGCTGCTGCAGGACGTCGACGGCGCCACGCTCTCATCGCTGGCAGGTCGGCCCGACATCGTCGCCCTCGCCGACGCCCTCCAGCATGTGCGTGTGTATGGTTTTCCGTCCTGAATATCCAAGGTTCATGACGCTGACGTCTTGCAACGGAGAACGCGCTTCACGCGGAAGAACGCGCTTCGCGCGGAAGAACGCGCTTCGCGCGAAGAACGCCTCCGGCGGGGCCAAAGGGGTTAGCTGGTGGTGGCGAAGCGCTCCAGGGCAAACCCCTCTGGACTCCCTGCCCTTTGGGCTCGCGCTGCCCTCGAGCAGTTGCCCGTGAAGGCTGTCTTGGTGCGGGCCGCCTCGTGGCAAGTGCTCGAGGGAGCGGGCTTCGATTGCCCAACGTCTTGCGTTTGGGGAGCCAAGACGGAGGCGGCGCGTGAAGGCGTCACCCGACCGGAACTTCGGCCTTCTTGACCTTCACTTTGGTGGCGGCGACGGTGGCATCGGCGCCCAGGCCCGAGCCGATGCGCATGTTGTAGAACGAGCGATAGATGAAGAAGCTCGCCGCGGCGAAGAACAGCATCGATAGACCATATTTCAACGTCTGATCGCTCAGGCCCACCGCGAGTTGAACAGCCAACAAGCCAAAGAGCGAGGTGAACTTGATCACGGGGTTCATCGCCACCGACGACGTGTCTTTGTAGGGGTCGCCCACGGTGTCGCCGACGACGCTGGCGTCGTGCAGGGGGGTGCCCTTCTCGCGCAGCACGACCTCGACGTACTTCTTGGCGTTGTCCCAGGCGCCGCCGGCGTTGGCCATGTAGTTGGCCTGGAAGAGGCCGAAGAGAGCGATGGCGACGAGGTAGCCGATGAAGAGCCACTCGTTCAGGAAGGCGAAGGACAGGGCTGCGAAGAACACGCCCAAGAAGATGTTGAAAGTACCGGTCTGCGCGTATTTCGTGCAGATTTCGACGACCTTTTTGCTGTCTTCAATGTTGGCCTTTTCGGAACCAGTATCGAGCTTGATGTTGTCCTTGATGAATTCGACGGCGCGGAAAGCTCCGGTGGCCACCGCCTGGGTGGCTGCTCCCGAGAACCAGAAGATGATGGAGCCGCCCAAGATGAGCCCCAGCAAGAAGGGCGGGTGCAGCACCGAGACGTAGCCGCCGACGGCTTCGATGCTGATGCCCTTGGCCTTGGCGAGGCTGACGATGACCGAGAAGATCAGGGTGGTGGCGCCGACGACGGCGGTGCCGATGAGCACCGGTTTGGCCGTGGCCTTGAATGTGTTGCCGGCGGCGTCGTTGTCTTCGAGGAAGCCCTTAGCCTTGTCGAAGTCGACGTCGAAGCCGAATTCCTTCTTCACATCTTCTTTGAAGGTCGGAATGTTCTCGATCAGCGAGAGCTCATAGACCGACTGGGCGTTGTCTGAGACCGGGCCGTAGCTGTCGACGGCGATGGTGACGGGTCCCATCGAGAGAAAGCCGAAGGCGAGCAAGCCGAAAGCAAACACCCCAGGCGCAAACATGACGTCGGCGGGGATGTCTTTGGCGACGAAGTAGCTGGCGCTCATCAGCACCATGATGCTGACGCCGAGGTAGTAGGCGGCGTAGTTGCCCGAGATGATGCCCGAGAGAACATTGAGCGAGGCGCCCTGGCGGGAGGCGTCGACGATCTCGCGCACATGTCGCGAGTTCATCGACGTGAACCACTTCACCACCTCGGGGATGAGGCCGCCGGCGAGGGTGCCGCAGCTCATGATGGTCGCCATCCGCCACCACAGGCCGGCCTCGGGGTGCACGTCGCCCAGCAAGTAGTGCGTGACGCTGAAGGTGGCGGCGATGGAGACGATGGCTGTGATCCAGATGAGGCGGGTGAGGCCGGCTTCGAAGTCCATCTTCTCCGCGTTCTTCTTGCTTTGATCGAGGGCCCAGGACACGCCGTAGCTGGCCAGCGACGTCAAAATCATGATCGCCGAGATGGTGAAGATCCACACGATCAGCGGACCCTGCAGCACCTTGCTCACGGCCAACATGATGAAGGTGATGAGAGCGACGGCGGTGACGCCGTAGGTCTCGAAGCCGTCGGCGGTCGGACCGACGGAGTCGCCAGCGTTGTCGCCCGCGCAGTCGGCGATCACGCCGGGGTTTCTGGCGTCGTCTTCTTTGATCTTGAAGACAATCTTCATCAGGTCGCTGCCGACGTCGGCGATCTTGGTGAAGATGCCGCCAGCGATGCGCAAGGCCGAAGCGCCCAGCGAGGTGCCGATGGCGAAGCCGATGAAGCACTTGCCGGCGATGTCGCTGGGGATGAAGAGCAAGGTGCAGAGCATCACCAACAAGGCCATCGACACCAGCACCAGGCCGATGCCCATGCCGGCCTTGAGCGGGATCGCATAGGCCGGATAGGGGCGGCCCATGAGGGCGGCGAAGGCCGAGCGCGAGTTGGCGTAGTTGTTCATGCGCATGCCGAACCAGGCGATGGCCACCGAGCCGCCGATGCCGACGATGGAGTAGGCCAAGATGATGACGACGTTGAAGGCGCCGACCGGCTTGAGCACGCCGAAGTAGGCCACGACGACGATGGCGATGAGGCTCCAGAGCTGGCCAATGAATTTCGCCTGCGTCAGCACGTACTGGGCACAGGTCGCATAGATGAGCTCGGAGATCTCAAGCATGGCCTTGTGCACGGGCAGGCCCTTCACCTGCGCGAACATCACCATGCCGACCAACAGGCCCAAGATGCAGATCCCGATGCCGCCGCCGAGCAGGGTCGTACCGGTGACGCCGTTCAAGCTCACCAACGCGAAGTCGGGGAGCACGATGTCGGCTTCGTTCGCCGCCGCCGACGTCGAAGCGAGGAACGCGACGGCACACGTCGAGAGCCACAGCCACCAGGAACGCATGAAAGGACCTCCAGAGTCGGGCAAAGCAGATATCGGCTGCTCCTGCGCCTGGCGGCGAAGAAGTCGGGGCCGGCTAGCGGCTTCCCGACGCGCCGTCGAGGGGGGAGCCTGTCGGGCGGGTTGCCGCAGGTAGCATGGGCCCATGCGCTTGCTCGTCCTCGCTCCCCTGATCGTCGTGGGCTGCTGTCCGCAAAGCGACCCATCGTCTGCCGACGTCAGCGTGGGAGAAGGCGGGGTGCTGAGCACTTTCGACGACGGCGACATCGACTGCGACGCCCTCGGTCGCTCGTCGTTCACCGCCACCGGCCTCAGCGTCGAACTCAGCGTCCCACCGGGAACCAGCCCCGGCACGACCCTCGATCTCGGCACTGAAGCCAGCGGATCCGCATCGACGTCGTCGGCTTGGCAGAACCTCTCTGGCACGGTCACGCTCGATCGGCTCGACAACGGCGTGGATCTGGTTGTGCAACTGAGCTTCGAGCTCGGCGCCGACGGCGCCAGGACGGCGACCGGTGCGATTGACTGCCACGAGCGCGCGTCCTGTGCCGGGGCCGGGGCTGGCGGCGGTGGCGACGACGACGACGACGACGACTTCGATTGAGCCCGCTTGTGCTTTCGCGGCCCCCGCCTACCGTGCGGGAATGGGAGTGCGGTGTGGACGGCTGAGGTCGGCGATGTGCGCCCTGCTTCTCGTCACGCTCCTGGCTGGGACCTCCTCCGCTGAGGAGGCCCAGGAGGAGCGCCGCACCTTCTCCCGCCTGCAAGCCATTCAGCTGGGCCTCGAGCGCAACCAGGGGCTGCTGACCGCCCGCATCGATCAGCAGCGCGTCGGGATGCTCGCCCGCGCCGCCTGGCAGCCGTGGTCTCCCTCGCTCATCGCCGACGCGACCTATCACCGCTCCCACCTCGACCCCGAAGATCGCCTGACGACATCGGTGGGCGCAGGTTGGCAGACCGTCGTCGGCACCCGTGTCGAGGCCACCGTCGGCGTCGATCAGGGGCTGCCGGGGCACAACCCCCACGAGCCCAGCGTCGTCGTCAGCATCGACCAACCCCTGCTCAAGGATGGCTGGCTGCCGGGCGCTTCCCTGCCCCTGACCGAAGCCGAGCTGGGCGCCCGCATCCAAGACGAGCTCTACCGTGGCGAAGTGAACGCCTTCGTCGTCGACGTCGACGCTGCCTATTGGGATCTCGGGCTCGCCGAAGCCGACATCGACATCAAGACCCGCTCGTTGGCCCGGGCCCAGGCCCAGTACGAAGACACCCAAGAGAACATCCGCCGCGGCATCCTCGCCGACGCCGAAATCTACGTCGTCGAAGAAAACCTCGTGATCTTCCAGCAGGAGCATCTGCGGGCCGTGCAGGGTTTGAGGGCCGCCCGGCGCCGGCTCGCGCAGCTGCTCTACCTCGACGTCGACGCCCCCCTGGGGACCACCGATGGGCTCGCGCTCTCCGGAGCTCCCCTGCCCGATCCCGCCGCCGCCGTCGCCCAGGCCCTGCAGGCGAACCCGCGCGTGCTCTCCCAGCGCTTGAGGCTGAACCTCGCCGGCGAACGCGTGCGCTTTCACGCCAACCAGAGCCAGCCCGCGTTGGCCCTGACGTCGTCGTTGGGGCTGCATGGCCAAAGCCGCGACTACGGCGCCGCCTGGGGCAATCTGGTGACGTCGCCGGGCGTCGACGCCCAGCTCGGGCTGCGCCTGAACGTGCCCCTCGACCGCCTGGCCGTCGACGCCGACCTCGATGCGGCGCTGCTCGAAGAAAAGCGCGAGCAGGCCGAGCTGCACCGGCAGGAAAACGCCCTGCGCTTCGAGGTGCAAAACGCCCTCAGCGAGCTGACCACCGACCTGGCCCTGGCCCAGAGCGCCCAGCGCCAAGTGGGCCTCGCCGAGCTGAAGCTGCAAGCGGAAAACGAGAAGTACCGCAGCGGCCTCTCCACCCTCAGCGACGTCGTGCGTTTTCAGCGCGACCTCGACGGCGCCCTGATCGCCGCCCGGCGCGTGGTGCGCTCGGTGCGCGTGGGTGAGACCCGCTTGCTGGCCAGCCTCGGCTCCCTGCACGACGTTGTCGCCGCCCCGCCTGCGCCGGTGGGCCCGTGACCCCCGGAGGAGCCGCCCTCGAACTTGATGGGGTGACCCGCACCTACCGAAGGGGCGCTGTCGACGTGCCAGTGCTCCACGGCATCGACCTCCGCATCGCTGCCGGCGAACGCGTCGCCATCATGGGTCGCTCGGGCTCGGGCAAGTCCACGCTGCTGAACATCCTGGGTGTGCTCGACCAGCCCACCAGCGGCTCCTATCGCTTGGGGGGGGCCACCGTGTTCTGCCCGCCAGGGGGCGGCCCGCAGCTCGATGATCGGGCCCTCTCCCTCTTGCGCCGAACCAGCATCGGCTTCGTCTTTCAGTCTTTCCATCTGCTTTCGAGCATGACCGTCGTCGAGAACGTCGGGCTGCCGATGGAATACGCCCACGTTGCGCCTGAGGCCCAACGCCTGCGCGCGGTGGAATTGCTCGAGATGGTCGGGCTGGGCCACCGCCTCGATCACCGCCCCAACGAGCTCTCGGGTGGGGAACGTCAACGCGTCGCCATCGCCCGGGCTCTCGCCAACCGGCCCCAAGTCTTGCTCGCCGACGAGCCCACCGGGGCCCTCGATGAAAAAGCCCAGCAGGTGATCCTCGAGCTCTTCTCGGTGGTGCACCAGCGCTTCGGCACCACGATGATCATCGTCACCCACGACGAAAAAGTCGCGCGGGCCCTGGGCGATCGGGTGCTGCGGATGTCGGACGGCAGGTTCGCTTCATGAGCGTCCCACCGCTCGTCGTGCGGTCTCGGCCCCCCGAGCCCCCAATGTCGGCGGGCCGGAGGGCCGAGCGTCGACGACGCCTGCCGGATTCGCGCTTTGCCTTGAGCGCCGTGCTGTTGCTTTGCGTCGTCGTCGTTCACAGCGATGGGGCTCGCGCCACCGACCCCCCGAGCCCGTCGAGCGCCCCACCCGCAAGCACGAGACCCGCGAGCGCGCCACCGGCGTCCGAGCTCTTTCAGGGCTTCCTCATCGCGGCCAGCGCGACGGAAATCTATGCGCCCGAGTTCGTCTTTCGCATCTCGGGCTGGAGCTCCAGTTGGAGCCAGCGGAAGCTGCTCGACCTCGCTCCCGACGGAAAAAGGGTGAAGCAGGGAGACGTGCTGGCCCGCTTCGAGTTCGGCGCCGAAGACGCCATTCAAGAGATCAACGAGCGCATCGACCGCGCCCAAAACCAGTCGAACCAAAGCCGCATCGGCGGGGCCCAGTGGCGCGCGTCCCTGCAGATCGAGCACCGTCGCAAGCAGATCGACGCGCAGATGGCCGCCCTCAATCTAGGCCGCGCGCGGGCGCTGTCTCGACGTCAGGCCGAAGGTCTCGCGATCTTGCAGCGACTGGCCGACTTCGAAGTCGACGCCGCCGCCCAGCGCCTTGTCTCAGTGGGCGTGGCCATCGACGCCGAGCAGAACCTTCGCCAGCAGAGCCTCGCGCGCGCCAACGCCGAGCGGGCCCGCTACGATTTCTATCAAAGCCGTTTTCAAGTCCGCGCACCCCACGACGGCGTCCTTCGCCACGCCTTCAACCCGCGAGAACGGCGCACGGTGGCCAAGGGTGATGCCATTCAAGCGGGCATGAAGGTGCTCTCGGTCGCCCAGGACGAAGTGTTGGCGGTGCGCTTCTTCGTGCCCGAAGCCCAGGCCGCGCGCGTCCAAGTCGGCGATCAGGTCGCCGTCGTCGTCCCCACCACCGCCGACGAAGTCGCCGCCGTCGTCGAGAGCGTGGATTTCTTTCCCCAGGAGCTGGGGTTTCTGCTCGAAAACGAGGGGCTCCCCAACGGGCGCGAGAAGGCGATTCAGGTGCGGGCCACTCTCTCCTCGCCGCCGCGGCTGGCCGCTGGCACCGAAGTCCGCGTCAAACTGGGGGCCCGACCTGAGCGCAAAGAACGCTCCGCCGCGGGACAACCATGATCCTGCGAATGCAGCTGCGCCGAAGTCTGGGGCAGTTCCGCACCCACCCCCTGCGCACGTCGCTGGCCTTGTTGGGCATGGTGCTCGGCGTCGGCTCCGTCGTCGGCATGATGTCCATCGGCGAGGGCGCCCAACAAGAGATCGTGGCCAACATCGAGGCCCTCGGCGGCAATGTCATCCACATCAAGGCCAAGCCCATCGCCGACGAGCGCATCGCCGAGCTGGTCAACGACTCGCGCGGACTGAGCCGCGAGGACCTGCGCGCGCTGCGGTCGACCTTTCCGGGCCTGGGGCGCGCGGCTTGGGCCCGCATCTCGAGCCTCGGCGTCACCGACCTGCCCAGCACGGCCTACAACGCCCAGATCGTGGCGGCGTCGGCGGGGCTCTTCGATCTGCACCGCCTCAAGGTCAAAGCCGGTCGGCCCTTGATCGAGCTCGATGATCGCTACGGACGACGCGTCGTCGTGCTCGGCGCCGATCTCGCAAAGAACGCTTTCGGCGACGACGACGCCCAGATCGTCGGTCGGCGCATCCGCCTCGGCTATGCCTACTTCGAGGTCGTCGGCGTGCTCGCGCACAAGGCCTCGGTGCGCGATCTGCCGCTCGATCCCGGTCTTTACAACCAGGCCGTCATCGTGCCCTTCGACGCCGCTATCGAAGAGATCGCTCCCGTCGACGCCTACAAGGAGATCGATGTGCTCTCGGTGGAGGTCGAGAGCCTCGAGCAAACCCTCGCCGCCAAGCTCGCCGTCGGCCCCGTGATTCGCGCGCGCCACAAGGGCGTCGAGGACTTCGAGCTCGTGGCCCCCGAGGAGATCTTGCAGCAGAAGAGGGCGACGCAGGCGATCTTGAATCTGGTGCTCATCTCCATCGCCGCCATCTCGCTGTTGGTGGGCGGCATCGGCGTCATGAACATCATGTTGGCCAACATCATGGAGCGCATCTCGGAGATCGGCCTGCGTCGGGCCATCGGGGCCAGCCGCGCCGACATCCGCGATCAGTTCTTGGTGGAGTCGGTCATCATCTGCTTCGCCGGCGGCGCCATCGGCGTGGTCCTTGGGTACGCGGGATCCTTCGCCGTCGGCGTCGCCTTCGACTTGCAGGTTGCTTTTGCCTGGGAGGCGACCTTGATTGCCTTTGGCTTGTCCGTCATCACCGGCCTCACCTTCGGCCTGTGGCCGGCGCTGCGGGCGTCGGCCATCAACCCAGTAGAGGCGTTGCTTCATGGCTGACCCATCGCCGTCCACGCGTCTGCTCCTCGTCGTCGCTCTGGGTGCGGCGCTGGCCTGCGGCCGCACGGGCCCGGCGCCGGTCGAGGCGCGCCTGCCCATCGGGGCGACGGTGCAGGTCTCCAAGGGAGACCTGGTCTTTGCCAGCAGCTTCTATGGCGAGCTCGAGGCCGCCGAAGCCCACCCGATTTTCGCCCCCGAGCTGCGCAACATCTGGCAGGTCACGGTGGAGTCCGTCGTTCCCGATGGCACGCTGGTGAAGAAGGGCGATCGCGTGCTCACCTTCGCGCGCAGCGTGCTCGAGGGCGACATCCGCGACCGCGAAAACGAGCTGCTCGTCGCCGAAGCGTCCCAGGCCAAGGTGCACGCCGAATACGAAGACGAACGCATCAACCGCACCCTCGCCGCTCGCCGCTCCACCCTGGCCGTCGAGCTCGCCAAGATGAACGTCATCGAAGGCGTGAACCTCATCTCCAAGCTGGATCTCGAGCGCGCCAAGGTCGAGCTGGCCCGGGCCGAGTTGCAGCTCGATCTCGACGGCAAAGAGCTGGACGTCGTCGAGCAGAAGCGCACCGCGGCGTTGGAGGCCGAGCGCATCCAAGTAGCTGCGGCGCGCACCAAATTGAACGAGATGCGCGCTCAGCTCGATCAGATGCAGGTCATGGCCCCCGCCGACGGCATCCTCTACGCGCCCTACACGCGCCTGAATTGGGTGATGACCAAGGTCGCACCGGGAAAGGTGGTGCGGCCCGGCGACAAGCTGCTGGAGATTCCGGAGCTGGATCGCTTCAAGGCCAGCGTCTACGTGCGCCAGCGCGACGCTTCCAACATCAAGGTGGGAGATACGGCCGTGGTGGTGCCGACGATGTTCCCCGACCTGTCGCTCAGCGCCAAAGTGGTCAGCCGCGACGACTTCGCCACGACCAGAAACGAGCGCACCGGCAGCAGCGGGCCGCAGGGCTCGCTCAAGGAGCTCAAGGTCGTGCTCGAGCTCGAGAAGGCCCAAGAGCAGCTGCGTCCCGGCGGAACGGTGCGGGCCGACATCTCGACGGTGTTGGCCAAGGATGTGTTGCTGCTGCCCTTGGCGGCGTTGCGCGAAGTACCCGGCGGCTACCGCGTGGTGCGGGCCTCCGGCGCCGAGGTCGCCGTAAAAGTCGGGCAGACCTCATTGACCCACGCCGAGATCGTCGAAGGCCTCGCTGACGGCGACGAAGTGCGCATTGCTCCAGACGGCGGCGCGCCTGAAGTGCGGCCGGGCGCGAGCCCCTGATCCCCAATCTCGGATGACTTCGTTCACCGTGGTCGGGATTCCTCCTGGGTCGCCAGCGGAGCCGGAGTCGGGCCCACCCAACTCCGCTTCGTGCGCGGCTACCGGCCGATCTTCTGGCGCAACTTCGCAAAGCTGGCCCGCAGCTCGGCCACCGCGCGTTCGGTGTCCTGCTCCACTTCCGAGCTGATCTTGTGCAACTCGTGCTCGGCTTTTTCCGTGAGCGCGTCAGCGTCCATCGCCGCCAGGTGCGCCTTGACGCGAGCGGTGTCCACGGCCGCGACGCTGCTCTGTTTGACGTCGTCGACGATGTGGGAGATGGCCTTCTCGAGGCCGGGCCAGCTGCTCTTGAGCTCGGCGAGACCCAGATGCGCTTGCACCCGTCCGTGGGCCGCGGCGTCGCCGAGTTTGTGCACAGCGTCGTCGAGACGGTGCTCGGCGCGGGTGAGGGCCGGCTCGAGTGCCGTCCACCAGTCGGCGGCGTCCTTGCGGGCGAGGTGGACCTTGAGCTTCACCTCGTCGGCGAGCTGGTGGAGATCGGCCTTGGCCCGTTTGACGTCGTCGATGAGGCTGTGGTTGGTGTTGCTCATGGGCCGCCCTTGGTGTGCTGAGGGAGTCCTAACAGCCCTCAGCCTTCGCCGCCGACGGAGAAGTACGCGGCCTGGGGGTGTTGGAACACGAGCGCCGAAACGCTGGCTTCGGGCTCCATCATGAATCCCTCGGTCAGCTCGACGCCGATGTGTTTGTGCGGCCCGAGCAGCTGCCACAGCGTCGCCTGATCTTCGAGGCGGGGGCAGGCGGGATAGCCAAAGGAGTAGCGGCGACCTCGGTAGTGGGCTTGAAACAAATCCTGCTTCGTCGTCGACGCCGCATCACCGATGCCCCAGCTCTTGCGCAGGCTCTCGTGCACCCACTCGGCGAGGGCCTCAGCGGTCTCGATGGCGAGGGCCTGCAACGCGTGCATCTTCACGTAGGAGCCCTCTTCCTTCAGTTGGTCGGCGAGAGCGCGCATCGGCGCCGTGCGTCCCTGGCACGAGGTCACAAAGAGGGCGACGTGATCGCGCTTGCCCGACGAGAGTGCGGGCACGAGATCGGCGATGCAGCGTCGCTCGCCGGCGGCCTGGCGCGGAAAAGCGATGCGGGCAGCCTCGACGTCGCCGTCGAAGAAAGCGATGGCGTCTTCGCCGTCAGGACGCGCAGCGCGAAAGAAGCGCCACAAGCAGCGGGCGCGCAATTGGTTCTTGGCGAGCACCTCGTCTTCGACGCCCTTCACCAGGCGCTTGAGCTCGATGGCTTTCTTGTCGCCCTTGGCCACGAGATCGTCGACGCGGCCCTTGAGCCCGAGGTGGCGGGCGTAGAGCATCATGGGGTTGATGTAGGGCCACAGCGTTTCGACGGGGACGTCGTCGAGCACGTGCAGTCGGGTGTCGGGGGGCTGGTGGATCTCGTGGGTCCAACCCATCACCAGCTCGGTGGGAGCGCCGGGCAGGGGAGGATTCGACGTCGACGGCACCACCACAGCAGTGGCATCAGCGCGCTTTTTCTCGAGATGGAGCATCAGCTCAGGGCGCTTGCTGTCGTCGAAGAGCCGGTTGGCGAGGTCGAGGCCGGTCATGGCATCGCGGGCGTAGAGAACGACGGCGGCCCGGCCTTCTCCCTCATAGGCCTTCTTGATGCGGCCATAGGTGAAGCGCTCGGTAAGGGCGGCGCCCCCGACGAAGATGGGCAGATCGATGTCGGCGGCCTTGAGCTCTTCGGCAGTGGCCACCATCTCCTGCGCGCTCTTCACCAAGAGGCCAGAGAGCCCGATACAGAGTTGATGTTCAAGACGCTGGCGCGTCTTGAAGTCTGGCGCGTGTTGCTTCACGGCGGCGATGAGGGCGGCGGGGGCGACCTTGATGCCAAGGTTGACGACCTCGAATCCATTGTTGGACAAGATGATGTCGACGAGATTTTTACCGATGTCGTGAACGTCCCCTTTGACGGTGGCCAAGAGCATCTTGGCTTTGGCCGCACCCTCGGTTTTGCTCATGAATTTTTCGAGATGGGACACCGCGGCCTTCATGACCTCGGCGGACTGCAGCACTTCGGCGACGATGAGCTGGTTGTTGCCGAAGAGGCGGCCGACCTCGCTCATGCCCTTCATGAGGGGGCCGTTGATGATGTCCAGCGGCAGCGTCGTCTTGCGCACCTCTTCGAGGTCGTCGACCAGCCCCTCTTTGCTGCCCTCGATGACGTTCTTCTGCAGACGTTCGTCGACGGGGAGAGAGAGATCGCGCCCCGCGCTCTTTTTGACATCGACCCCGCGGAAGTGCTCGGTGAAGGCGATCAGGGCTGCGTCGTAGGCTCCGGCATTGGCGAGCAACAGGCGCTCACACACGCCAATGGTTGTGGCGTCGATGTGGGTGATGCGCTCGAGCTTCTCGGCGTTGACGATGGCCATGTCGAGGCCGGCCTCGAAATTCTTGTGCAGAAAAACCGTGTTGAGTGCTTCACGTCCGGCCTCGGGCAGGCCGAAGCTCACGTTTGAGATGCCCAAGATGGTGCGACAGCGCGGAAAGCGCTGCTTGATCATTCTCACGCCTTCAATGGTTTCTGCGGCAGAGCCGATATATTGTTGATCGCCGGTCCCGCAGGGAAAAACCAATGGATCAAAGATGATGTCGTCTTCGGAGACGCCGTATTCACCGGTGAGCAGGGCGTGGCTGCGCTCGGCCACCGCGAGCTTGCGCGCGCGCGTCACGGCCATGCCCTGCACCGGATCTTCGTCGATGCAGCCGACGACGACGGCGGCGCCGTAGCGGTGCAAGAGGGGGACGACGTCGTCGAAGCGCTCGCGCCCATCCTCGAGATTGATGGAGTTCACCACCGCCTTGCCCTGACAGCGCTTGAGGGCCTCTTCGAGCACCTCGGCGTCGGTGGAGTCGATCATCAAGGGAGCCTTCACCTTCTTGGTGAGCTGCTCGAGGAAGGCGATGATGTCGGTCTTCTCGTCGCGATCGGGATTGGCCAGGCAGACGTCGACGATGTGGGCGCCGTTTCTCACCTGCTTGCGACCGATCTCGGCTGCTTCTTCCCATTTACCCTCGACCACCAGGCGCTTGAAGGCCCGGCTGCCGATGACGTTGGTGCGTTCGCCGACGATGATGGGGGTGACGTCTTCGAGGTCCAAGAAGTCGACGCCTGACACCATGGGCCGCAGCCGCTCTTTGGGGGCACGCGGTTTGTGGGCGTTGGCCATGCTGGTGATGGCCTCGATGTGCGCCGGGGTGGTGCCGCAGCAGCCGCCGACGACGTTGAGGAAATGATTGTCGCAGAAGCGCCCCAATTTGCGTGCGAGTGATTCGGGTGTTTCGCCGTATTTGCCGTCTTCATCTGGCAGCCCGGCATTGGGCATACAGGAGATGCCAAAGGGCGACAGCTCGGCGAGCGCGCGGATGTGGTCGGCCATGGGATCGGGGCCCGTCGCGCAGTTGATGCCCACGGTCATGAGCCCGCCTTTGCGTCGGCTGGCGTGCTCGACGGAGACGTGGAAGCTCTCGGCGCCTTGACCGGCGAGCATGGTGCCGGTGCTCTCGATGGTACAAGAGATCATCACAGGGATGACAAGACCCAGTTTCTGTTCGGCCTGCTCGATGCCGATGAGCCCTGCTTTTACGTTCATGGTGTCGAGGCTGGTTTCGAGCAACAAGACGTCGGCGCCACCGCGAAGCAAGCCCTCGGCCTGGACCGCGTAGTGCTGCACCAGCGCGTCGAAGCTGAGGCCCCCCGTCACCGAAAGAGCGCGGGTCGTCGGACCCATGCTGCCGGCGACGAAGCGGGGCTTGTCGGTGAATTCCAACGAGACGGCGCGGGCGATGCGGGCGGCGGCTTCGTTGAGCTCGAGGGCCTTTGCCCCCAGGCCGTATTCATCGAGCACCAGGGGCGTGCTGCCAAAGGAGTCGGTCTCGACGAAGTCGGCGCCGGCCTTGAAATAGGCGCGGTGCACGTCGGCGATGACGTCGGGACGGGTGAGCACCAGGTGCTCGTTGCAGCCGGCCAGGGCTTCGCCGCCGAAGTCGTCGGCGACCAGCTTGCGGTTCTGCAGCTGCGTGCCCATGGCGCCGTCGAAGACCACGATGCGCGTGGCCAAGAGGTCGCGCAGATCAGATGCTGTCAGGCGGGGCTTGGTGATCATTGCTGGCTCGACGACAAAGGAGACCTTCGCTTAGCTTCTCGAGGAGAGAGGACAACCGCCCATGCCCATGGCCACGCCTGCCGCCGCGATTGGAACGCCTTGCCCCGATTTCACCTTGCCCGACGTCTTTGGTGAGCAGCGCCGCCGCGACGACGTCGTCAGCGGTCCGGCGGCGCTGGTTGTGTTCTTTTGCAACCATTGTCCATACGCCAAAGCCGTCGAAGATCGCCTCATCGCGCTGCACCTCGAGCTGGCGCCTCGGGGCCTGACGACGACGTTGATCGCCTCCAATGACTGGGTCGCGTACCCCGACGATGCCCCTGAGCAGCTGCGCCAGCGCGCCGTCGAGAAGAAGTACCCCTTCCCCTACCTGGTCGACGCCTCACAGCGCGTGGCCCGAGCCTTCGACGCCGCCTGCACGCCGGACTTCTTCCTCTTCGACCGGGGCAAGCAGCTGGTCTACCGCGGTCGCCTCGACGACAACTGGAAGCAGCCTGAGCTCGTCAAGCGCCGCGAGCTCGCCGCTGCCGTCGACGCCCTCATCACGGGCAAGCCCATCTCGGCGGCGCAGCACCCTTCCTTGGGTTGCTCGATCAAGTGGAAGATCGACGCCTGACGAACACCCACGTCGTCGCCTCGTGAAAAGCGACGTCGAAGCGCGGGTCGTGCTCCAGGTCGGCCACCAGGCGCTGCACCGAGTGCGGGTCGTGGGGCCAAGGTGAGGCGGCGGTGTCCAGCACCACGACGTCGGCCCGAGCCAGGAAGCGCCGCTCGGGCAGCCAGATGTGCTCGCGCAGGGCCAAGTGGGGCAAGAAGTGATTCTGGGCGATGACGGCGGTGTCGTCAGCGACCAGCGCCAGGGCCCGCTGGTAGCGCGCGATGTCGTCGGCGCTGGCGTAGTAAGGCTTGTCGAAGGTGGCGAGGTCGGGCGGCGTGGGGCTAAAGGCGCTGCTGGCAAGCGTCGATCCCAGAAGCAAGACGCTTGCGAACACATCGAAACGCGGCAGCACTGCCGCGGAAAGGCGCGCACGCAGTCGGCTGACGATGTCGAGAGCCCCCCAAGACAGAAATGCAGCGCCCACGAGGCCATAGTGAAAGCCCAGGCCCCACATCTCGCGTTTGTCGGCGAGAAAACGCTCGGCCAGGTTGGGCAGCGCAAGCACCAGGGCTTCCCCAGAGGCCAGCGCTAGAAAGCCAAAGCCGGCGCCGGCCGTGCCAATGCTCATCAATTTCACATCCGGCGAAATGAGCGAAACGAGGGTGCGTCCGGGGTGCAACAACACGTTCTGCAGCAGGCCGCCGGCGTCGCCGCCACCGAAGCGGGCCAGGTGAATCATGCCTTTGCTCTCAGGCTCGAGCAGGGCCGGCTGCACGACACCAACGACGACGACGAAAGCCGCAGCGAAGAAGACGACGCCAACGACGCCGAGCAGCCGCCACCCCGGCCGCAGCATCAGCAGCGCGCTCAGCGCAGCGGCGTAGAGCAGGGCAGACTCCTTGGTGCCCCCCAGAAGCAGGAGCAGGACGACGACGGCGCCGACGGCGCGGGCCGACGCTTGCTTCGTTTCGACAATCCATAAAATCACAAAGATCAAGCACGGAACGGGCGCCACCTCGTGCACGTCAAAGAGCAGGGCCGCCTGCACACCGGTGTGAAAGAGAAAGGCCAGGGCCACTGCCGTCGTCGTCAAGAGCGGCAGGCCGCGGCGCCGGGCGACGGCGGCGAGGGGCACAACGGCGCCACAGACGACGGCCACCTGGGCCACCAAGAGCAGCGACGTCGACGACGTCGCCTCCATCACCCAGGCCAACGGCGCGGTGAACACCAGGCTGGGCATGAAGTGGTTGGTGCCGCCCCAAAAGGCTGCGTCGCCGAGCACGCTCGAGACGGCATGTGTCGAGAAGGCCTGGCCGTGGGCAAAGAGCCAGGCGTTGTGCAGGTAGCAGCCGTAATCCCACGAGCCCGAGCCGAAGCGCAGGTGTCGGTGCACGCTGAAGGCCGTGTACACGAGGCCCGCCACCACCGCGGCTCCACCGGCGACGACGACGTGCTGACGTCCCGGCGGGGGCGCGGGCACCAAGCGCGCGAGACCCAGGGCCAGGGCGGCGGCGGTGACCACACCGACCATCAAAACGGGCAGCACCCACACCAGCCGCAGCAGAAAGACACCGACGCCGACGATGGCGATGGGGGCACGGGCCCAGCGCCGGCGCACGAACACCCCCGCCAGGGCGCCGAGCACACAGGCGACGTCGACGACGGCGTCGGGCGGTGCGCCGAGATGGGTGGCGAGGCCGACGGCCCCCAATCCGCCGCCGATGGCCCCCGCGACGAGGCGTCGGGGCCGGGGGTCCGCAACGTCCATGGCGATTCGTATCATGTTACGACGACGACGATGAAGGTCAGCCTCGTCGTCCCCTGCTTGAACGAAGCAGAGAATCTGCCCCGGCTCTTCGCCGAAGTCGACGCCATGGCCGCGTCTTGGGCGGGAGACTTGGAGGTGATCCTCGTCGACGATGGCAGCCGCGATCAGACCCCGAGCTTGATCAAAGCGCAGGCGGAAAAAGACGCGCGCTACCGGGCCATCATCTTTCGCAGGAACTTCGGGCAAACCGCGGCCATGGTCGCAGGCTTTGATCACGCCAGCGGCGACGTCGTCGTTCCTCTCGATGCCGATCTGCAAAACGACCCCGCCGACGTGCCCCGCCTCTTGGCCGAGATCGACAAGGGCTTCGACGTCGTGTCCGGCTGGCGCAAGCACCGCCAAGACCGCCTCTTTTCCCGTCGCTTTCCCTCGGTGATCGCCAACCGCATCATCGCCCGCGTCGGCGGCGTCGCCATCCACGACTATGGCTGCACCCTGAAGGCCTACCGAAAGAGCGTGCTCGAAAACGTGCACCTCTATGGCGAGATGCACCGCTTCATCCCCATCCACGCGGCGTGGGCCGGGGCCAAGATCACAGAAATCGTCGTCAACCACCGCCCCCGCGCCGGCGGTGTGTCTCATTACGGCATGGATCGCGTCTTCAAAGTCTTGCTGGATTTGATGACAGTCCAATTGTTAGGAAACTACGCGACAAAGCCGATCTATTTCTTCGGATTCTATGGGTTTTGGCTGTCTTTCTTTGGCGGCGCAGCGGGCCTGGCTGTCGTCGGGATCAAGCTCGCCAATGTTCATTGGCAACACACATTCTCGCTGGGATTACTGGCTGCTTTTTTGCTCCTATTGGGAGTGCAGAGCATTATGATGGGGTTGCTGGCCGAGCTGCAAGTCCGCACCTATCATGAGTCACAACACAAGCCGATTTATCTGGTCCGAGAGACGGTGGGCACCCAACGAGCCCTCGGGCCGTCGGCAGCCAAGGTGTCCGGCTGAAACATGTGCGGGATCGCCGGCCTCATCGAAGCCCCAGGCGCTGTCGTCGACGACGCCACCCTGCACCGCATGGCCCACGCCCTGGCCCACCGCGGTCCTGACGGCGAAGGGGTGTGGCGCGGCAGGGGTGGCCTGGCCCACGCGGGCCTTGTCCACCGCCGTCTCTCGATCCTCGACCTCGCTGGCGGTGCGCAGCCCATGGTCGACGACGTCGAACCCTCCCAGACGCGCCTTGCCTTGGTCTTCAATGGCCAGATCTACAACCACCAACAGTTGCGTCATGGTCTGCAAGGGCGGGGACACCGCTTCGTCTCGGATCACAGCGACACCGAGGCGCTGCTGCGCGGCCTGTTGGAGCATGGAACGCAACTATGTCCCCAGCTCTCGGGTATGTTCGCCTTCGCCGCCGTCGACGTCGTTGGTCGGCGCTTGATCCTGGCGCGCGATTCCATGGGCAAGAAGCCGCTGACCATCGCCGGACCGCGCTTCTTCGGCGGTCGTCCGCGCCTGGCCTTTGCCAGCGAGCTGCAGGCCCTTGAGCTCTTGCCCAATCGCAGCGGCGACGTCGACGTCAGCGCGGCGGCGCGTTTCTTCGCTTTTGACTTCGTCCCCGATCCGGACTCGATCTGGTGCGGGGCTTGGAAGATCCCCCCCGGCCACGTCGTCGAATTCGATCTCGAGCGACCCAACACCTGGGACCACACCCGCTCCCGTCCCTTCGGCTCGTGGCGCTTCGGCGGCGTAGCGGTGCCCACCAGCTTCGACGCCCGGGTCGACGTCGTCGGCGCCGCCCTCGACGATGCCGTCAGCGCGCGGCTGCTGCACGCCGACGTGCCGGTGGGCGTATTTCTTTCGGGGGGCATCGATTCCAGCGTGGTTGCGGCCTTGGCCGCGCGCCACACCACCAAGCTCGAGACCTTCTCCATCGGTTTTCGCGACCCCAGCTTCGATGAGAGCGTCTTTGCGCGCACGGTGGCCAGGCACGTCGGCAGTCGTCACCACGAGCACATCGTCGACGAGCGCGCGCTGCTCGACGTGGTTCCGCACCTCGGCGCGCACCTCGCCGAGCCCTTCGCCGATCACAGCGTGGTGCCCACTTTCTTGCTGGCCCGCTTCGCCCACGAGCGCGTCACTGTGGCCCTCGGCGGCGACGGCGGTGACGAGCTCTTCGGGGGCTATCCCACCTTTGTCGTCGAGAGCTTGCGGCCGCCGCTGCTCGATCGCCTGCCCTTGCTGGGGGCAGGCACCGACCTGCTCTTGCGGGCGGTGAGGGCGCTGCCGGTCTCGCACAGCGATCTGGCCCTCGACTTCAAGCTGCAGCGCACCCTCGACGGGCTGGGTGAAAGACGGCCGCTGCGTCGTCACCAGCTCTTCTTGGCGGGCGCCACCGACGCCCGACTGCGGGCTCTCTTCGCGCCCGACCTGCGCTCCCACCTCGATTCGCGCGATCTCTTGCGACCTCTCGATGAGCTCGAGCGCGTGGCTATCGAAGAACACGGGGCCCGCAACGCCTTCGACGTCGTCACTTTCGGCTACCTGCGCAATTATCTGGCGGCCGGCGTGCTGCAGAAGGTCGATCGCGCGACCATGGCGGCAGGGCTCGAGGCCCGCGCGCCCTTTTTGGACCGGCACGTCGTCGAACTCGCCCTCTCCCTCGTCGTCGCCGACAAGGTGCAGGGGGGCTCGGGCAAGCACCTGCTCAAGCACGTCGCCCGCGGGCTCCTCCCGGAGTCGATTGTGCGGCGGCGCAAGAAGGGGTTCGGCATGCCCGTCGCAGCGTGGCTCAACGGCGCGCTGGCCCCCCTCGTCGATGAGCTGCTGGGCGACCGCAACGTCGTCGCCGACGGCTTCCTCGATGCGCGGGTGGTACGCACCCTGGTGCGTGAGCACCGCAGCAAACAAGCGAACCACCGAAAGCTGCTCTGGTCGATGTTGATGTGGATGCTCTGGCGTCGCCGAAGCCCGAGAGCGCAGGAGAAGGCATGAAGATCGCGGTCATGGGCACCGGCTACGTCGGCCTGGTCAGCGGGGCTGGGCTCGCCGATGCCGGCGTCGACGTCGTCTGCGTCGACGTCGACCTCCCACGTCTCGAGAGTCTGCGCGGGGGTGTCATCCCTTTCTACGAGCCGGGCCTCGAAGATCTCGTTTCGGCAAATGTGAAAGCCAGGCGTCTGCGCTTCGCGAGCGATCTGAAGGAGGCGCTGCTCGGTCGCGACGTCGTGCTGCTCTGCGTGGGCACGCCCCCAGCGAGCGATGGCTCCGCGGATCTGCGCTTCGTCCTTCAGGCGGCCGCCCAAGTGCGCGACGCGGCCAGCGGCCCCTTGGTGCTGGCGACCAAGAGCACCGTGCCCGTGGGTACTGCGGCCCGCCTGCGCGCCCTGGTGGCCGGCGGCAAACACCCCATTCACGTCGCCTCCAACCCGGAGTTCTTGAAAGAGGGCGATGCCGTCAACGATTTCCTGCGGCCCGAGCGCATCATCTTGGGCGTCGACGACGACGTGGCGCGCGCGGCCCTCGAACGGCTCTACAAGCCCCTGCTCCTGCGAGAGCTGCGCATCCTGCTGATGTCGACGAGGTCCGCCGAGCTCACCAAGTACGCCGCCAACGGCATGCTCGCGACGCGCATCAGCTACATGAACGAGTTGGCCGCGCTCTGCGAGAAGGTGGGGGCCTCCGTCGACGACGTTCGCCGCGGCATGTCCTCGGACAGCCGCATCGGCAAGGCCTTCCTCTACCCCGGCGTCGGCTATGGCGGCTCCTGCTTTCCCAAGGACGTGAAGGCCCTCGCGCACATGGGACGCGAGCAGGGCGCCCCCCAGTCCATCCTCGAGGCCACCGACGCCGCCAATCTGCGCCAACGCGGCCTCATGCTCGAAAAGGTGATCGGCCACTTCGACGGTTCTTTGGCCGGCAAAGTGATCGCCATCTGGGGCCTGGCCTTCAAACCCCGCACCGACGACATCCGCGAGGCCCCGGCCATTCCCCTCATCGAGGGCTTGCTGGCCCAGGGCGCCACGGTGCGCGCCTGGGATCGGGTGGCGGTGCCCAACGCCCAGTCCCACTTCGGCAAGAAGGCAAGCGACCAGCTCTCCTTCGGGCCGGACGAATATTCCGTCGTCGACGGCGCCGATGCGCTGGTGCTGATGACCGAGTGGCCCGAGTTCCGCAGCCCCGATTGGGAGGACATCGGCCAGAAGCTGAAGCAAAAGGTCGTCTTCGACGGTCGCAACATCTACGACCCCCAGCAGTTGCGGCAGCGCGGCTTCGTCTACGTCGGCATCGGCCGAGTGTGAGCTTGGCTTCGAGGGTCCGCATGTGAGGCCAGCACGTCGACGGGGCTCAGGGGACCGCGGTGCTTGCAAGGCGATGTGGTTGGTGCCGCCGACGCTTGTTGCTCACCGCCCAGGACGTCGACGACGGCGTGGCTCCCTTGGCCCACACCTTCGTGCTGCCAAGCTCGGGCGCACCCGACGAGCTCTCGGCGGTCGCCAGCGCCGAGGTCGTCGACGGTGTCGCTCCGGCTCTTGTGCACCTCACGGCGAACCTCGCCGGCGGCGTCGCCCCTCATCGGGTCTCCTGGCTCAGTGGCGACGGACTCTCGATGGCCGGTGTCGTAGCCGAGAGCTCTGGCCCCTTCGTCGTTGAGCATCTCTACGGCGATCACGAGGGCGGCAGCTATCTCGCCGTCGTCGACGTGCTGGATTCCATGGGCACGAGCGTCAGGGCATCGGTCGGTGTCGACGTCGCTGCCGCGGCTGACGTCGACGCGCGCGACGCTGGGAGCCCAGACCCCGCCCCCGACGCTGGGACCCCAGACGCCGACGAGGCGGACGCCGGTGTGACTGAGCCGGAGCAGCCCGCTGGGCGGAAACGGCGCGATGGCGACCTCTCACCGCCAGGGTGTGGGTGCGCCGCGGGGGGCTTGGCTGGGGCCGACACCGCAGTCGTGCTCTCTGTGGTTCTGCTGCTCAGGCGCGGGCGACGATCCCAAGGGTGAGCGCTCAGGGCTTCTCACGCTGCGCAGCTGCGATCCGTTCACGCACTTCTTCAGGCATCTGCTCGTCGCGGGTGATGTTGCTGCTCTGCTTCGCCGCCGGGGTCGCAGGCGGGGGCGCGTCTTGCACGCCTAGACGCAGGCGCACATCGCTGAGAGAGCTGGCGGGGGCCGACGTCGACGTCGCACGAGCTTCGGCGATGGCGGCGCACAAACGCTCGGGGTCGTCGGCGCTGACCAGGAGGACCGTTTCTTTGCCCTTGGCGCGATAGACGAGCTTTACCGCGCGCCCCTGGTCGCCCATCATGTTGTAGGCCATCGAGCCATCGCGGATGCTGTAGCGAATGCCGAAGCCGCCGTACTTCTTCCAATCGTAGTCGACGACGTCGGCGGAGATGAAGTCTTCGATGGGAATCTTTGGTCCGAAGAGTCCATATTGGATATGGACGAAGCGGCGGGTGACCATCGTCCTCAAGGTCGAAAACGAGAGCTGCGCGACAAAGCTGAAGCTGATGGGCAAGAGGGCGACGAGGAGCTCGGGCTTGGCGTCGACGACGGCGCCGCCGACGACGGCGCACGAGGCAGCGATCATGGCCCCGCCGATCAAGCGGTTGAACCAGCGCGGCCAGTGTTTCTTGTCGAAGAAGAGCGCGTCCCCTTCGGCCGCCATGTGCTTGCGCGCGTATTCGTCGTTGACGTGCATGGGCCCTCCAGAGCGCACCTTCAGATGGTACGTCGCAACGCGATGGCGCGGGCGAGGGTCGGCTTGTCAGCGAATTGCAGATCCCCCCCCACGGGTACCCCCGAGGCGATGCGCGTGATCTTCAAGCCGTGGAGTCCCAGGAGCTTCTTGAGATACAGGGCGGTGGCCTCGCCATCCACCGAGGGCGGCGTCGCCAAGATGATCTCCGCGACCCCTTGGTCGTCGTCGAGGAGGCGGGCCAAGAGCGGCTGCAGGCGCAGGTCGTCGGGGCGGGTGCCGTCGATGGGCGAGAGCGTCCCGTGCAGCACGTGGTAGCGGCCGCGGAATTCCGACGTCGCCTCGATGGCCGCGAGATCCTGGATGGTGGCCACCACGCAGAGGATGGCGTCGTCGCGGCGGGTGTCTTCGCACACCGAACAGCGCCCGATGTTGGCCGTGAGGGTGCAGCAGCGGGGGCACTCGTGAACATGGTCGGCGACGTCGACGAGGGACTCGGCCAAAGCGTGCAGCAGCGCCCGATCCTGGCGCAAGAGGTGGTGCACCAGGCGCGTCGCGGTGCGCTCACCGATCCCCGGCAGGCGCGAGAGCTGCGAGACCAGGGCCCGGATCGGGTCCGACGACGACACATTGCTCACGCTCAAAAGAGGCCGCCGGGCAGCCCCATGTTGCCGGCCATGGCGCGGGCGTTTTCCATGCGCGCCTCTTCCACGCGGGCGAGGGCCTGGGTCACCGCGGCGCGCACGAGATCTTCCAGCAGGGTGACGTCGTCGGGGTCGACGACTTTCTTGTCGATGGTCACCTTGGTCACCTCGAACATGCCATTGACCTCGATCTTGACCATGCCGCCGCCGGCCTGGCCCTCGAGCACCTTGACCTTGAGCTCGTCTTGCAAGCGCTGCTGCATCTGTTGCGCCTGGGCCATCATCTCGCCCAGCTTGGATGGATCGAACATGTTGTCTCCCTGTGCGTGAGAAGGGATCAGTGTGTAGCCCTGTAGGCCCAGTGATGTAGCCAGGGATCGCCCAGACGGAAACTGCATGCCCAAACCACCCGAGGACGGCGCTGCGCCCGGTGCAGGGCCGGTGCCGAAAAGAGAGAGCCGAGCCGAGCGCCGCGTGCGCATCGCCGAGCGCGTGCGCACGCTGCCCACCGATCCCGGGTGCTACATCATGAAGGATCGCCAAGGCGAGAGCTTCTACGTCGGTAAAGCAGCGGATCTTCGTGCGCGCGTACGCTCGTATTTTTCCGGATCGGACACGCGGCAATTCGTTGATTGGCTCGATGATCTTCTCGATGATCTCGACGTCATTGTGGTGCGCAACGAGAAGGAAGCGCTGCTGCTCGAGCGAACGCTGGTTCGTGAACATCAGCCGCGATTCAATGTCAAGTTGCGCGACGACAAAAACTTCATCCACCTGCGCCTGATCACGAAGCCGTCGACGGATCCCCGGCAGCCGTTGCGCGCGCGCTTTCCGCGGGTCGAGGTGGTGCGCGGCCCCCGCGCTGACGAGTCGACGTCGACGGCGCGGGAGCTCGGCGCTCGCACTTTTGGGCCCTACCATTCGGCGACGTCGGCGCGCTCGACCTTGAGGGTCTTGAACCGGCACTTTCAGCTGCGCACCTGCCGCGATTCGGTGCTCGAAAACCGCACCCGCCCCTGTCTGCAGCACCAGATCGGCCGCTGTCCGGCACCGTGCGTCTACGAGGTTCAGAGCTACACTGAATCTGTGCAAGATGCCGCGCTGTTCTTGTCTGGGCGTCGCACCGAGCTCGCCGACCGTCTGCGCGGCCGTATGACCGAGCTCGCCGAACAAGAGGCCTTCGAAGGTGCGGCCCGGGTGCGCGATCAATTGACCCAGATCGTCGCCGCCCTGCACGACCAGGCCGTCACCGACGTCGAACACCGCCGCAACCAGGACATCTACGGCATCGAGCGCCGCGGTTCGTTGCTGGTCTTGGCGCGGGTGGTGGTGCGCGATGGTCGCATGCAGGGGCTCGAGACCTTCGACTTCGACCGCGCCGAGTTTCCCACCGAGGAGCTGGTGACGAGCTGGCTCGATCAGCTCTACGACGACATCGACCTGCTCTCGATTCCCGAAGAAGTGTTGCTGAGCCAGGGCCTCGCCGGAGCCGAAGTGGCCCTGCAGGAGGTCATCAGCGAGCGCTGCGGCAAGAAGGTCGAGGTGCGGGTTCCGCAGCGGGGGCAGGGCGGCAAGCTCGTCGAGATCGCGCTCAAGAACGCGGTGACCACCATCGAAGAGAGGCTGCGCAAGAAAGAGACGCGCGAAAAGGGCCTGGCCACCCTCCAAGAAAGGCTGGGGCTGTCGTCGTCACCGCGGGTGATCGAGTGCTTCGACATTTCGCTCTTCCAGGGCGAAGACGCCGTCGCCAGCCAGGTGTGCTTCGTCGATGGCGCGGCCGACAAAGCGCGCTACCGTCGTTTCAACATCAAGACCGTCGAAGGCACCGACGACTTCGCGATGCTCTACGAGGCCATCGGCCGTCGTCTGCGGCGAGGGCGCGAGCTCGACGACCTGCCCGACCTGCTCATCGTCGACGGCGGCAAAGGACAGCTCAACGTAGCCATCACGGCGTGCCGCGACCACGGAGTCGTCGTCGTCAACCAGGGCGAGGGGCAGGCCCCGCAGCTCGCAGCCGCCGGGCCGAGGCTGGCGTTGGCATCGGTGGCCAAGGCGCGCTCCTTCAACGTCAAGGGCAAGAGGGCCGGCAAGACGCGCCCTCGGCCCGACACCCCCCGCGAGGATCGCGGCGCCCTCGGCCCCGCAGCCGACGCCGTCGACGACGCCGATCTGCAGATGAGCCCTGAGCGCTTGTTCCTGCCGGGGGTCAAGGACCCCTTGGTGCTGCGCGCCCACACCGCGGATCGTTTCCTCATCGAGCAGATCCGCGACGAGGCCCACCGCTTCGCCATCACGGCCCACCGCGGACGCCGCAAACGCCGCACCCTGCGCTCCGTGCTCGACGAGATCCCCGGCATCGGTCCTGAAAAGAGGAAAGCACTGTTGCGCGTGTTGGGCAGCGCCCGAGCCGTGGCCGATGCTGATGTCGCCGTCGTCGCCGCCGTGCCCGGCATCGGCGCAGCCCTCGCCGAGCGCATCCTCGCCGCCTTGCGGGTCGACACCGCCGATGAGGAAGACGGCAGCGAGGACGACGTCGATGGCGATGCCTGCGGGTCAGATTGAGACCGCACCCTCGGACGCCGACGGCCATTGACGACGTCGGCTGCGTCGGCCGACGATCGCTGCTGTGCTCGCGCCCTTGCTCCTGCTGCTCGCCTCGGCGCCCGACGTCG
Organism: Myxococcales bacterium; assembly: GCA_023248635.1. Lineage (GTDB taxonomy): Bacteria > Myxococcota > UBA727 > UBA727 > VGSZ01 > VGSZ01. The sequence goes on along the minus strand of JAHFED010000035.1, from coordinate 17,723 downwards.
ACGTCCGCTTCGTCGCCGGGTTGCTCGGCGCTGCATTCAGCACCCAGTCCGGCGTCGACGTGCTGACGCGCGACGACTTCCGGCACGCGATCGATCTCGAAGCAGAGAAGCAAGGCAGCGGCTGCGACGCAGACGCGAGCTGCCTCGCGGAGATCGCGGCCGCCCTCGATGCCCGCGTGGTCGTCTACGGCAGCGTTGATGTCCTCGGCGACGAGCTGTTGCTGCAACTCAGTGCGTTCGACGCCAAGGCCGCTCAGGGTCTCGATCGCGTCGTCGGACGCGCCGCCACCCCCAGCGATCTCGCGCATGTCGCCGAGCAGCTGGCGACCCAGCTCGCGCAAGCGACGCGAGCGCGCATTGGCGACGCAAGCATCCGCGTCCTCGTCCTTGACATCGACGTCCGGACCCAAGCCGCGGGGCGGCCAGTGGCGCTGTGGAGCGTCTCGGCCGCGCTCGCCGGAGGCGCCATCGTCGTCGCGGGCCTCGGGGCTTTCGCTGACTTCGAGAGCACTTCGCTCGCCCACGACGCCAACGCCGATCTCAACCTCGATGCCACCGCCGCCCGCCAGCGCTACGTCGGCAGCGACACATGGGGCACGGTCGCCATGGCCGCCTACATCGGTGGTGGCGCGCTGGCCGCGGGAGCCGTCGTCGTCGGTGTTGCCGCGATGGCCAGTGAGTGATGCGCGTCGTCGTTCTCGGCGCTCTCATGCTCACGTCGTGCTTCCTCGCGCGCGCCCCCCTCACGCTCGAGGGTCGCAGCTGCGTGAGCGACGACGACTGCGGCCCGCTCCTGCGCTGCCGCGCAAGCGTGTGTGAGCCTGCCGAGGGCGAAGAAGGAGAAGGCGAGGCAGCAGGGGAAGGCGAAGGCGACGTCGGCGAGGGTGAAGGCGAAGGCGACGTCGGCGAGGGTGAAGGCGACGTCGGAGAAGGCGAGGGCGAGGGCGAGGGCGAGGGCGACGTAGGCGAGGGCGAGGGCGACGAGGGCGAGGGCGACGAGGGCGAGGGCGAAGGCGACGTCGGAGAAGGAGAAGGTGAAGGGGAGGGAGAAGGGGAGGGAGAAGGGGAGGGAGAAGGAGAAGGAGAAGGAGAGGGAGAAGGAGAGGGAGAAGGAGAGGGAGAAGGAGAAGGGGAGGGAGAAGGAGAAGTGGGCAACGAGGGCGACTTCACCATCGAGGTCTGCAGCGGGGCGCCGCCCGGACCCGCGCGCGGCTGCGACGTCGATGAGGGCGATCGCGACGGCAACAGCGTGGCCCTGTCGGGCACCTTGCTCTTTGGCGATGGCATCGTCGTCGGCGGCACCGTCGTCATCGACAACAATGGTCTGATCGTGTGCGCCGGCTGCGGCTGCTCCACGGGCACGGCGCCCCACGTGCGCTGCGGTGCCGCGGTGATCTCGCCGGGCCTGATCAACGCGCATGAACACCTCGCGTTCAGCACCGGTGTGCCGTGGCGCGCAGACCCGGCCAACGATGCCGTCGACGACGAGCAGCGCTGGGAACACCGCCACGATTGGCGCAAAGGCACGCGTGCTCACCCCCCCCTCACCTTCCAGTCCGGCTCGACAGCCCTGCGCGCCGGGGCGGAGCTGCGCCATGCGCTCGCTGGTGAGACGTCGCTGATCGGCGGCGCGCAGAGCACAGGCCTGCTGCGCAACCTCGACGACGGCGGCGATGCGGGCTTCGCCGGTCTCACGCGCATTGATGCCGAGGTCTTTCCACTCGGTGACCAGAACGACGCCGTGCCGAAGCTCCTGAGCGCGGGCTGCGCCTACGACGCGCTGCCCGCGGCGATCACGACACCGACCGCCGCGCACATCGCCCCGGGCATCGATGGCGAGGCTGCCAACGAGCTGGACTGCCTGACGGGCGGTGCCGTCGACTACGTCGCCCCTGGCATGGCGGTACAAGAGCTCGTCGCCGTCGACGCCCTGGGGGCCTTCCGCATCGCGCGCACGGGCGCGGCAGTGGTGTGGTCGCCGCGCTCGTCCCTCGACCTCTACGGCGACGTCGTACCCGCGCGCCTGTTGAAGAACCTCGGCGTGCCGCTCTTGATCGGCACCGACTGGATCGTGAGCGGGTCCATGAACCTCCTGCGCGAGCTGCGCTGCGCCGACGCAGTCGACGACACCTACCTCGCCGACACCTTCTCGCGCCAGGAGCTGTGGCGCATGGCCACCGAGAACGTCGCCGTCGTCGACCCCGCTGGGCGGCTGGGCTCCCTCGTCCCGGGCCACCTCGGCGACATCGCCGTCTACGCCCAGGACGAGCGGGGGCCCTACAGCTCGGTGGTGGGCGCCGACGTCGATGATGTGCTGCTCGTGCTCGTGCATGGCCAACCCCTGGTGGGCCTGCCGGACGCCGTCGATGCTCTGGTCGCGGGCTGCGCGCCCTTGTCGGTGTGTGGCGAAGAGCGCTCCGTCTGTCTCGGGCTCAGCGCTTTCACCGTCGAGCAAGTGCCCACGCTCGCCTACCCGCTCTTCACCTGCCCCGGGGAGGAGCCTCCCGAGGAGCCGCGCTGTCTGCCCCAGCGTGCCGCGCCCGAGAACAGCGTCGCGGGCTCCTCTCGTTACGACGGCGTGCCCCGCGGCGGCGACATCGATGGCGACGGCGTCGACGACGTCTCTGACGACTGCCCGGGCCTGTTCAACCCGGTGCGCCCCATGGACGTTGGCGCGCAAGCAGACGTCGACGGCGACGGCGTTGGCGACGCCTGCGATCCCTGCCCCTTCGACCGCGGCGCCTGCGCGGCCTTGCCGGCCGACGTCGACGACGACGGCGTCCCTGACCCGGTGGACAACTGCGCCACCAATGCCAACCGGGACCAAGCCGACAGCGACGGCGACGGCTTCGGCGACGCTTGCGATTGCGCCGCCGCGCCCGAGGCTCCCGACCATTGCCTCGCCAGCGTCTACGCCGTGAAGGATGTGGCCCAGACCTTCGAGCGACCCGTGACCCTCGTCGACATGGAGGTCACTGGCGTCTTCATCAATGGCTACTCCGTACGCCTTGCAGCCGAGTCGCCGGGCTTCGCGGGTGATGACGGCAGCTGCGTCTTCGTCTTTTCGGGCGCCGGGCAGGCGCGCCCCGCACGGGGTGACCTCGTCGACATCGACGGCCTCGTCGCCGATTTCGACCTCGAGCGGGAGCTGAAGCCGCCGACCACCTTTCGCTTGCGGGAGAGCGGGCGGCCCGTCGCTGGGTTGTTGATCGCCCTCGCCGACGTCGATGCCCTCGTGGTCGACAACGCCCGGGCGCGGCTCGAGGGCTGCCTCGTTGCGGTCGACGGCGCCCATGTGACCAACCCGCAGCCGGCCATCGTCGGGCGCGACACCAACGTCGCCAACGAGTTCGAGATCGACGGCGGCCTGCGCGTCGACGATGAGTTGTTCGCGATCGCACCTCCCCCGGGCCAGGGCGATCCCTTTGCGCGCCTCGCCGGTGTGCTGCGCTCGCGTTCTCTCTCTCTGCGCCTGAGCCCACGCGACGCTGAAGATGTGATGCCGTGAAGCTGCACGCCATCGCTGCCGGACAAAGGGTGCGCTGGCTGCGGCTGCGTCGTCGTCTGCAGGCCGAAGCCGCGCGGGGGCAGGGGCGCTTGGTCGGCTTGGCCGGCCTCGGCGTCGGTCTGGCCCTGGTGGTGTTCGGCGCGTGTTTTGGCGGCGGCTACTACGTGGTCTGGCGGCACGCGCCCGAGCTCTTGTTGACGGGGACGAGCACGGGACTGACCGGCTTGGCCGCCGCGCTGGTCTTTTCCTCCCTCGGCCACGCTGCCCAGTCCTTCTTTCAGTCCCAGGACCTTTGGATGTGGGACAGCGCCCCCACTGGTGCCGCCGCCCGCTTCGTCGATCGCTGCACCGAGACCGCCTTCGCCGCCCTGCCGCCGACCCTGGCACTGGGCAGCACCGCGCTGGGAGGATTCGCCCTCGGCGGCGGCCTGGGCCTCGCGGGAGCGCTGCGCGCCGTCGTCGCCGTCGTCGTCGTCGTTCCCTTGCCCTTGGCTGTCGGCGTCGGCCTCGCTCATGTGGGCGGAGCCATGTTGCCGGCGGGGCGGTTGCGTCGCATTTCCCTCTTGCTGCTGGGCATCGGCGTCACGGCCGCCTTGGTCTGGTTTCGCCGCGCCCGCGTCGAGCGCTTGCTGACGGAAGAGGGGGCCAACCAGCTGCTCAGCGCCGCCAAAGACAGCGGCGCCATCGGCCCGTCCTTCCTGCCCTCTCGCCAATTGGCCCTCTTCGTCGTTGACGCCGACGGGTTTGCCTTTTGCGCCGGCGCTGGCGTCGTCGCCCTCGTCGTCGCCGCCGCCTTCGCTGCCCATGTGTTTCTCTACGACCGGGCGCGCAAGCTGGCCGTCGACGAGTCACCCACGGGCGTGCTGCGGGGATCGATGGCCGAGCGCTTCTGGCGGGGGGCGACGGCGCTGGCGCCCCGTGATCTCCAGCCCATGCTGCGCAAAGATCTCCTGGCCTTCGTGCGAGACCCTGGACAATGGGGTCAGGTCGTGCTCCTCGCCGGCGTCGGCGTGCTCTACCTCGTCAACGCCAGCGCGCTGGGCGACGGGCTGCGCGGGCTGGGAGCCTTTGGCGGCGTCGTCTTGGTGGCCATGCACACGGGCATCGTCGGCTTCGTCGCCGGCGGCCTTGCGGCGCGCTTCGCTTTCCCCCAGGTCGGCCTCGAAGGTCCCGCGATCTGGATCATCGACGGCGCCCCCCTGGCTCCGCGGCGTTTGCTGCTCGCCAAGTGGTTGGCAGCTTGTCCCGTCGTCGTCGGCTTTCCCGCGCTCCTCGCCGTCGGCGGCGCGCTGGTGCTCGATTTTGGTTGGTTGCGCGTGCTGTGGTCCACCGGTTTGATCGTGGCCCTCGCCCTGGGCATCGCGGGCCTCGCGGTCTTTCGCGGCGCCCTGCAACCCCTCTTCGACGCCGCCAGCCTGTCGGAGCTGGCCATGGGCCCGGGGGCCGTCTCGACCATGGTGTTGTCGACGTCGTTGGCCTTCGCTGGCGCGACCTGCGCCTTCCTGGGCGGCGGGCTCTATTACGCCGTGAAGCTCGACTTCGTCGACCGCGCCTTCGCTTTGGCTGCGCCGGTGCTGCCGCTCTTGCCGCTGCTCGTGGTGGTGCACCTGGCCCGCGGCACCTTCCACCAGGCCGCGCGGGCCCTGCTGTCTCGTCGCTCGGACTTCGATGGCGGCGCACCGGCGAGCCGTGATCAGAGGTCGATCAGCGCCCTCGACTGATTCCGGAGCCGGGCGATGCAGTCGGCGCAGCCGACTGCATCGCCCGGCTCCGGAATATTCTCTGCCCTTGCGGGCGCACTTCTTCCGCTGCGCTCCGCTCGCGATCGATCCGGCAGCCGGCTGATTTGTCGGCGGAAGATGAGCGCACTTCTTCCGCTGCGCTCCGCTCGCGATCGATCTCGCGGCTCCGGAATCCGGAATACTCTGTGCCCTCGGGCGCACGCCTTCCGCTGCGTTCCGCTGGCGATGAAGCCCCAAATCAATGCTCAGGGCGCGGGAGCGATGGGCGTGACGAGGTCGCGGCAGGTGCGGCCGTCGCCGGGTGCGCAGTTGCGACCAATGAAGCAGCCGCCGTCGATGCACTGGATGATCGCCTCGCAGTCGGCGTCGGCGAAGCAGTCGTGACCAGACAGCTCACAGTGTCCAAGGGTGCTGGCGGGGTTGATGTCGACGCAACGATCGCGCGGGCAGTCGGAGTCGCGCGTGCACGAGCAATAGCCAAAGGCGTCGCCTTCACCGAAGCGGCATTCCTGCTTCAGGCAGGCGTCGCCTTCGCCGCACTCGGCGTCGTCGGTGCAGGAGCGCAGCTGGTCGATGCGGCAGTTGCCCACGGCATTGCGCGGGCAGTCGCCGCCGGGAAATCCGATGGGGCAATCTTCGCTGAGGGTGCAGCCGGTGCCGTTTTGCGAGCAGGTGCCGCTGGTCTCTCCCTCGGGCACCACGCAGACCTCGGCGTTGCAAAACGGTGCCGCCGGCGGGATGATGATGACGTCGCTGGCGTCGTAGCCGAAGGGACAGGCTTGGCCGTCGGCGGCATCGACGCCGCAGAATTCGCCGCCGTTGACGCTGTCGGTGAGACAGAAGTTGCCCGGTTCGCCGCAGTCGTCAGAGGCCACGCCCCCGCTGCAACCCAGGCAATAGGGCCCGCGGTTGTCGTTTTCGCATTCGCCGTCGGAGCTGCAGACCTGGCCGAAGCCGCAGAGGTTGTCCCCGCTGCACACCCCGGCAGCGCACACGCCCAGCGGTTGCCCGAGGGAGCGCACGCAGGCCTGGCCCAAGATGCAGTCGGCTTCGTCGCGGCACCCAGGGATGCACTTCTTGCGCAGGCTGTCGCAGACGTTGTTGAAGCCGCATTGGCTGTCGAGGACGCAGCAGGTTTCGCCGTCTTGGGGTCCGCACTCGGTGACCGCCAGGCACTGCGCGGTGGTCACGTCGCAAAAGAGGCCGGGGCGGCACTCGGCGTTGCTGTTGCAGCCGCTCTCGGCCTGGCAGCGACCGAGGGCGTTGCAGATCTCCGCTGGATCGCAGCCCCGATCATCGGTGCACAGACAGATGCCGAGGTCGACGTCGCAACGCAGAAAGCCTTCACCCTTGGGGTCGCATTGGGCGTCGGTGCTGCACTGCTGCAGCGCCGGCGCCCCGCAGCCTTCGCAGGCCGATGAGAGCCCAACGACGACGAGGGAAAGGACGGCCGCCAGCCTCATCGAAGGTCCTCGCACAGCAACCCGTCGGCGGGGGCGCAGGTGGTGCCGATGACGCACGAACCGAAGGGCCCGGGGTTCACGCACGAGGCGTTGGCCCCCGCCGGACAGTCCGAGTCTTGGGCGCAAGAGCAGAAGCCGACGGCGCCGTTTTCGCCGCCGCCGTTGCAATTGCGCGGGGCGCCACACTCACTTGAGCCGCTGCCGAGGGTGCATTGGTTGTTGCTCACCACCTGCAGCACCGCGCAGAAATAGCCCCGGGGGCAGGGGTTGCTGACGTCGTCGCAGCCGGTGCCTCCACAAAAGCCGCCTTGGCAGATTTTCTGAGAGCAGGTGCCGATGCCGAAGAAGAAGTCGATGTCGTCGCAGGTCTGGCCGGGTGCGCAGTCGGCGCTGCTTTGGCAATTGACCGCGAGGCACTCGCCGCGATCGCAATCGGCGTTGGTAGAGCAGGGGTCGGGGGCGACGCTTTGGTCGATCAGACAGTCCTCGGGACAATCGCTGAGGAAGTCACCGGACTGGCACTCCGCACACAAGGTCGAGCGCAGCGCGTGATCGACGCAGCGGTTTTGTGCGTTGCACAACTGCCCGAATTCGCAGAAGGAATTGCCGCTGCATGCTCCAGGGGTTGCGTCACATTGCCCGGCGATACAGGGGGTGCCCAGCGCGCAGTCGCCGTCTTCGCGGCAGCCCGAGCGGCAGGCTTGTCCCTCGCAGAAGCTGCCGAAGGGACACTGGCTGTCGAGCACGCACTGCAGGCTCGCCGACAAGGTCACGCAAGCGCCGGTGGTGCTGTCGCACATCGAGGTGCCGCCGCCGCAGTCGCCGTTGTTGAGGCATTCGAGCTTGGGTTGGCAGGCGCCGGCGAGGTTGCAGAATTCGGCGGCGTCGCAGGCGTTGTCGTCGATGCAGAGGCACAGGCCGCGCGAGGCGTCACAGCGTTGATCGGCGGAGCAATCAAGATCCGAGGCGCAGCCCCGTTCCTGCACAGCTTGGGGACAGCCCGCAGCACCGCAGATGACGCCGACGAGGAGCAGCAGAGCGCGGAGTGGAATGATTTTCCGCAGCCGCGCGCCCCGGCGGGAGCACACGGAGCAGGGGCAGCGCCCGGCGAGGACAGAATTCATACGCTCAGCCACCACAGGGGTTGTTGCCTTCGGCGCGCAACCCATAGGTGATGACGACCTCGGTGTTGGGCGCGGGGATGCACGAGCCACCAAAGCGCACCGACGACGTCGAATCCTCCCACTCCCACACCGAGCCGCGGGGCTGGAGGGTGGGCTCGCTCTCGCCGATGCACTGGGCCTTCACACACAGCGGACCATCGGTCTCGCCGTCTTGTTTGCCGTCGCCGTTGCAGTCGACGTTGAGGTCTTCGGCGTCTCCAAAGAGCACGCAGTCGTCGCCGTCGTTGAGGCGCTCGGGCAGGGAGATGGTGAACTTGCGCAGCAGCCCGGCCGCGTTGGCACCCAGAGCGTCGAGAGCGGTGGTGTAATCGGCCTCGCACATGTTGGCGACGACGCCGCCGGTGCGACAGGCCAGCTCGATGTAGCGGCCCCCCAGCTCAGCAAAGGCAGCGTCGTCGTCGGGGCCGGCTTCGGTGTCGACGCAACCGTTGCGGAAATTGCGCATGGCCTCTTTGACGGCGGCGGCGCGGGGATCGTCGTTGCCGGGGTTGTTGTCGAAGGTGGTGGAGAGGATGTCGCAGACCTCCTCGAGCGGCGCCGGCGGGTTGTCGGTCGGGTAGCCGGTGATGGCGGCGACGGCGACGTTGTTTTCGTTGCCGGCTTGCTTGAGGCCTTCGAAGAGGCGTTGGTAGTAGCGCACGGGTGAGCCGTCTTGTTTGGCCCCTTCTTCTTCGTCGGACACAAAGACGATGTAGAGCGACGCCGCCTCGCGCTGGAAGCCGTCGTTCTCCGTGGGTGCGACGCCGTCGGGGAAGCCGGTGACGGGATCGACGGTGCGGGCGCCCAGCGCGGTGGCGGCCTGGGTGAAGCCCTCTTCGAAGGATGAGCCACTGGTGCCCACCTTGATGAGCTTGCGAAACACGAGCTGGGCCGGGCAGTCGGCGGCGAGGGCGGCTTCGATCTCGGCTTCGGTGGCCAGACCGCTGATGTCGACGTTGGGGTCGTCGCAGGGCACGTCTTTGGTGATGAAGCGGCAGGCCGCGCAGTTCTGCACCGCAGGCCCGCCGTACTGTCGCAACACGCCGCCCTCGTCGGGGTCCGAGGTGATGACGCCGATGTGGTAGTCGACCTGCGAAACAATGAGCTGATTAAAGAACTGGTTAAAGCGCTCCGCCACCTTCTCTTGCTCGGCGGCCATCGATCCGGAGTTGTCGATCATCCACAAGATGTCGACCTGTGCCGCACCCTTCTGCGTGAAGACATCAGGCTGCTCCAACGCCGCCGGCAACTGGTTGATGACCTCGGTACCGCAGCGATCGCAGCCGGCAGTGGCAACCAGGGCAACGACGACGGGGATGAAGCGCACGCGCATCTGAACCCTCCGAGACAAGCAGCTCCCCTGGGTGTGCCGTGGCCAAAGCACGATGACAACCGGATCAGCGTCGGACGATCGCCGGGACGCCGATGTCGTCAAATACTTCAGCGTCCTGTTCCCCAAACGCAAAGCGATGGGGCATCGAAGCCGTCGTTCCCTCGAGCACTTGCCACGAGGCGGCCCGAACCATGACAGCCTTCGGGGCAACTGCCGGAGGGACGCGATCGCCAAAGGGCAGGGATTCCAAAGCGGGTTGCCCTGGACCCTTTGGCCCCGCCGGAGGCGTTCTGCGCCGAAGGCGTTCGCGCCGAAGGCGTTCTGCGCCGAAGGCGTTCTGCGCCGAAGGCGTTCTCTGCGCTTCGCTCCCGCGCGAAGCGCGTGCTTCCGCGCGAAGGCCGACAGAGAATGTGGAAGAGTGCGCCCATGCAGCAGCTCCCGCTCGAGGGGGATCTCGTCCCCCGTGTTGTGCAGGCCCTCGGGCAGTCGCCCCTGTTTGGTCAGCTCACCCCCGACGTGCTCGCGCAGGTGGCTGGGCGCGGTCAGCTCTTCACCGCCGACACTGGCGACGTCATCATGGAAAAAGGGGAGCCCTCGGACTCTTTCTACGTCGTGCTGGCGGGCGAAATCGGCGTGAACACGCGCCTGCCCGCCGGTGACCTCGTCGAGCTGGCCCGCCTCAACCCCCCCGACAGCGTCGGCGAAATGGGCTTGCTCACTGGCTCGCCGCGCTCCGCCACCGTCGTCGCCGCGGGGCGGGCCTTGCTCCTGAAATTCGAGCGCCAGGCCTTTCAGGTGATGTACGAGCGCATTCCGAGCTTTGGCTTTGGCATCAGCCGGGCCCTGGCGGCGCGCTTGGCGTCGTCGTCGCGACAGCTGCCCATGCCCGGCCTCGACGACGACGCCCAGCTCGACGACGAAGTCTTCTCGCTGCTTCCCATCGACTTCATCAACCGCCACCGCGTGGTGCCCATCAAGCAGGTGGGCAACGTGCTGATCCTGGGCTTCGTCGACGACGCGAGCACCAAGGTGTTGGCTGCGGCGCGCGAGCTCTTGCCGGGCATGGAGCTCAACGCGCGGCGCATCACCCCAAGCTTGTTCGAAAGGGCGATGTCTGGCGTCGCTGGCGTCTCGGGCTGGAGCAACGATCCCCAACACCAGGCAGCGTCGTCGTCGCCGTCGCCGGCGTCGTCGGCACCGGGCCAGACCCCCCGTTTGGATGCGCTCTTGCGTCGGCTCGTCGCCGAAGGTGGCTCCGACCTGCACATCTCGGGGGGCCAAAAGCCGCGCTGGCGCCTCGACGGCGAGATGAGAGAGATCGGCGACACCAGCCCCCTGGGCGCCGACGAGGTGTACGCCCTGCTCGAGCCCGTGATGGAAGAGCGCAGCAAGAAGGCCTTCGCCGACGACAACGACGCCGACTTCGCCTACGCCATCGTCGGCGTCGCCCGCTTTCGCGTGAACCTCTTTCGCGACAAAGGCGGGGTGTCGTCGGTGATGCGGGTGATCCCCGCCAAGATCCTCACCTTCGAGCAGCTGAACCTGCCCCCCATCTGCCAGCGCCTCAGCGAGCTGCCCAAGGGGCTGGTGCTGGTGACCGGCCCCACAGGCTCGGGCAAGTCGACGACGCTGGCGGCGATGATCGACTTCATCAACAAGAGCCGCAGCGACCACATCATCACCCTCGAAGATCCCATCGAGTTCGTGCACCAATCGATCAAGTGCCTGATCAACCAGAGAGAAATCGGCCCCCACACCAAGAGCTTTCACAGGGCGTTGAAGTCAGCGCTTCGCGAAGATCCAGATATTGTTCTCGTCGGTGAAATGCGCGACCTCGAGACCGTGAGCCTGGCCCTCGAGACAGCAAACACTGGTCACCTCGTCTTCGGTACCTTGCACACTGCGACGGCAATCTCGACCATCGATCGCATCATCGATCTCTTCCCGTCGGATCAGCAGAACCAGGTTCGCTCGGTCCTCGCAGATACTTTGAAAGGCGTGGTCGCTCAGACCCTATGTAAAAAAGTCGGTGGCGGTCGCTGCGCGGCACTAGAGACCTTGGTCGTCAGCTTCGCCGTGGCCAATTTGATACGCGAAGGCAAGATCCACCAGATTGCGTCGGCGATGACCACTGGCAAAGCGCTCGGCAACACCATGTTGAACGAAGCCCTGGCCACCCTCGTGAACGACGGCCGCGTCGACTACCAAGAAGCGTTGTCCAACGCCGTCGACAAGGTCGACCTTGCTCGGCGCTGCAACCGGGCTCCGCCAGGCGAAGAGCGCCCCGTGCGCCCCGAAGCCGCTGGGGCCCAACGCAGCGATGGGCAAAACCCCGACGGGCCCCGGCGCCCCAGCATCGGCACCCAACGCGGTGGTTGACGACGAGCGCTGCGCCAGCGCCAGCTGCGGTGACGGCACTTTTTTTCGAGTTGTTTCTGGGGAGAGTGAATGCGGTCGATTCTGATGTTCGTGGCTGGTTCGTTGTCGATCTCGTTTTTCGGCGGCTGTGCCTTCAGCGCTCTGGGCCGCGGCCCCGCCGACGTCGAGCTGCAAAACGACGGCTCCGACGCCGCGCAGGCCGAGCTGATGCAGGCCTACGGCGTCGTCTACGAGCGCGGTCTCATCCGCCGGCCAGGGGCCGACCCCGCCGCCGTCGCCGCCGACATTCATGTGTCCCGCGTCGACGACGTGTCTTCGCCGGCCTGGTCCGATGATGCCTTCAATTATCTGTCGACGTCAGACGACGCCGCCGCCGTGCTCGAGCACCCCGCCGTGGGCTTCGATCAGTTCGCGCATTCGGGCACCGGGGAGGTGGTCATCATCGGCAGCGGCATGAGCATCGGCCTCGTCGCAGGTGCCATCAGCTGGTTCGTCCCCACCACCGTCGCCGACGGCATCGACGCCGACGAGCAGAGCCAGCTCTACCTCGCGACCAGCGGCGGTTTTCTGGCCGGCATCAGCCTCGGCGTCATCGTCGCCGCCGCCTACACCTATCTCGTGCCCGCGGTGTCGGTGCCCTTCGCGACGCCGCTCTATCGAAAGGCGGCGCGGGCCTTCAACGACGAGCTGGAAGAGCGCGTCGTCGACGCCGGACCCCAAGGCGACGCTCCCGAGCTGCCCGACGCCAGCGACGAAGCCGCCCCCGCCGACGCAGTCCCCGCGCCCGAGGCCAAGGCCCCCTTCGAAGGTGCGCCGCGCCCCGTCGAGACGCCCACCCCATGACCATCAAGCTCATCACGGGTCCGCTGGGGCCCCTGACCGTGCGGGTCATCGACGACGACGCCCGCGCGGGGCCACCCGATCTCGTGGTGGTGCTCTGTCACGGCTTCGGCGCGCCCGGCACCGACCTCATCTCGTTGGCGCGGGAGTGCTTCGAGCTGCGTCCAGGCTTGGTCGGGCGCGTGCGCTTCGTGTTTCCCGAAGGCCTCTTGCCCCTCGAGGTCGACGGGGCCGGTCGAGCGTCGGCGGCGCGCTGTTGGTGGCCGCTGGACATGCTCCGGCTCCAAGAGGCCATCGCCCACGGCGCCGATCCCTTCATGGCCGACGAAACGCCGCCGGGCTTGCCCGAGGCTCGCAAGGCGCTGAGAGCGATGCTGGGCGCGCTCTTGCTGCAGGCCAAGGTGCCCATGTCGAGGGTCGTCGTCGGCGGCTTTTCCCAGGGCGCGATGTTGGCCACCGACGTCGTTCTGCGCCTCGACGAGGCCCCGGCCGCCCTCGCCATCCTCTCGGGCGCACCCGTCAATGCGGCTGAGTGGAAAAGGCTCGCGCCCCAGCGTGCGGGACTTCGCGTGCTCCAGGCCCACGGCACCCACGATCCCATCTTGCAATTCTCGTGGGGCAAACACCTGCACCGGCTCCTCGACGATGCCGGCCTGAGCGTGGACTTCGTCGAGTTCGCTGGAGGTCACGGTATCGATGGCAGCGTGCTCGAAGCGCTGGCAGCGCTCATCGAGAGGGCTTCTTCTTCGACGACGGCGAAGCCTTCTTCTTCTTCTTCTTCTTCTTCGTAGCTCCACCACGGGCCGCGAAGAGCTCGCGCAGGGCTTCGGGACCACTGAGCTTCAAGGGGAGCTCGGGCAGCTCGGGCTTCTTCTTTTGGATCTGCTGCTGCTCTTCGTAGCGCCCCTGGCGTTCCTGGCTGCGCTCGTCGCGCTCTTTTTTCACGGCTTGGCGCTGGCGTTTCTCGTCGGCGGGCGGTCGGGCCTGCACCTCGAGATCGCGGTCGGCCTGGGCGCGCCTTTCCTCGACGAGGATGTGCTCTTCGGGCGTCGCCGTTCCCTCTTCGATGTGGCGGATGGCGGCTTCGAAAATTCGCGCGCGTTGCTTCTCGCCGCGACCTCGACCACGGGGATCACCGGCGGGTGCGATGATGTCGAGACGTTCATCGGCCCGTGCCTGACGTCGAATGAGCTTGGCGGCTGGCTGCTTGGTTCCGCCGCCGCGTGCGGGAGATCGGCGGGCGTCGTCTGCGGCTCGCTGCCCCGGTCGGGCGTCGGTGCGCGGCTCCCAACCCGCGGCGGCCCTTCCCCCCGAGCGAGGCGGTGACGACGTTGCCGGTGCCTGCAGATGCACCGGCGTCTTGCTGTGTTGCTGCTCGGGCCACTGGCGCGCTTTGGCGGTTGCAGCGTCGTCGCCGTGGCCGGGCTTGAGCAGCGGCCCGGCGCGCAAAAAGCCCATCTGCCGCCGCTGCAGATCGACGGCCAAGAGCTCGACCTCGAAGCGAATGCCGAAGGAGATGACGTCGCGCGACCGCTCGCCTCTTAGGGTCAGCTGCTCGTCGTCGAAGGAGAAGTACTCGTTGCCCAGGTCCTGCATGCGCACGAGGCCCTCGACGAAGAGATCCTCGAGCCGCACGAAGGCGCCGGCTTCGGAGACGCCGGTGACGACGCCGGGGTGCACTTCGCCGATGCGGTCTTTCATCAGCCAGCAGGCGTAGAGCTGAGAGACCGCGCGCTCGAGATCGGAGGCCTTGCGCTCCCGCTCTGACGACGTCGCCGCGATGTCTTCGAGGTCGGCGATCAGGCCGTCGTCGTGTCCTTCGGCTTTCTTCTTTTTGGTGCCCTTGCCCAAGCGCGAGCGCAGCAGTCGGTGCACGATCAAATCGGGATAGCGGCGAATGGGCGACGTGAAATGCAGGTAGGCCTCGGAGCCCAGCCCGTAATGGCCGACGTTGTCGACGGAGTAGCGGGCCTGCTTCATGGAGCGCAGCAACAGCATGTCCAGAGCCGAGCGCGACGGATGATCCCCGAGCGCGTTGAGCACGGCCATCAAGCCCTGCGAGGAGCCGGCGTCGTCGAGAATCGACTTCGGCAGTTTTTGGCCGGTGGCCAAGAGCGTCGGTCGGGCCAGGTTCAAGAAGCGCTCGAGCTTCTCGTCGTCGGGCACCTCGTGAATTCGGTAGACGCTGGGAAAGCTCTGGCCGTGAAAGAAGCGGGCGGCGGCTTCGTTGGCGGCGATCATCAGGTCTTCGATCAGGCGATGGCTGAAGGCGCGCTCGAGGTGACGCAGGCCCAGGGGCTCCTTGCGCACGTCGAGGTCGATGACCACCTCGGGAAGCTCGAAGTCCAAGGCACCGCGGGCGCTGCGGGCGGCCCGCAGGGCCCGGGCGGCGGCGGCCAGGTGTCGAAGCGAGACCTTGACCTCCTCGGTGAGGCGAGCGGTGGAGGCGACGGCGTCCCTGGGTTGGGGGGGCACCGCATAGAGATCGGCCTTGCCCTCGTCCTCGTCGAGGAAGCGCTGCACCAACGAGTAGGTGAGGCGGGCGCGCGACTGCATCACGCCAAACGCGAATTCTTCGCCGGAGACGCCGCCGTTGCTGTCGACGACGAACTGCACGGTGGCGCACAAGCGCGGCACGTTGGGCTTGAGCGAGCACAGGCCGTTGCTCAGGGCCTCGGGCAGCATCGGGATCACGCGACCTGGGTAGTAGATGCTGGTGGCCCGTCGCCGCGCTTCGTCGTCGAGGGGACTGCCCAGGGTGACGTAGTGCGAGACGTCGGCAACGCAGACGACGACATCCCAGGTGCCCTTGCGCTGGCCAGGGGCGGCGTAGACGGCGTCGTCGAAGTCCTTGGCGGTCTCGCCATCGATGGTGACGATGGGCAAACGCCGCAGATCGAGGCGGCCCTTGAGGTCGTCGTCGTCGGGGTCTTCGCCGTGGCTTTCGGCTTGGGCTGTGGCAGCGGGCGGAAAAGCGCGCACGACCCCCGCGCTCACGATCAGGCGCTCGATCTCGACGTCGAGGGCGCCCTTCTCGCCGATGCGGCGAGTCACCCGTCCCGAGGCGGGCTGGGCCGCGGTCGGATATGCGAGGATCTCGACTTCGACGACGTCACCTTCTTTGGCCCCCGTGCTGCCGAGGTCGCTGATGCGGACGGGGCCGGTGAGCACGTTGTCGTCGACCTCGAGGAAGGCCGCCGGACCCTGGTTCCTCCTCTTGTCGCTGCTGGTGCGCAGGGTGCCGGTGAGCGAGGTGCGGGCGTGCTCCAGCACTTCGACGACGACGGCGACGCTGCCGCGGTGTCCTTTTTCGAGCCGGGCGAGCACGCGATCCCCATCGACCACGGTCTTGAGCTCGGCGGGCGCCAGAAAGCCATCTTTGAAACGCTTGTCATCGGGCACGAACCAGCCCACGCCCGAGGCCTTGCGCTGGACGACGCCCACAACGCCCGCCGCCCTGCCACCCTTGCCGGCGACGACGAAGCGCCCGCCCTCGAGCTGTTGGGCCCGGCCGTCGTCGACGAGAGCCCGCAGCACCTCACGCACTTCAGCGCGGTCGTCGGCGCCCATGCCGAGGGCGCGGGAGACGTCTTTGGCCTTCAACGCGCGGCCAGCAGCGTCTTCCAAGACGGCAAGGACGCGATCGGGCGAGAGAGTCGCTGGCATCAATAACTCCAGCATCGAGTTGTCGTCGAGGCGTAGAAAAAAGCAACCTGCCGTTGATTCAGGCTTCCAATCTGGTCTGCACCTTTGCTATTGGTGTCACAGATTGCTGCGCAGGCAGAAAAGGTTTCGCAGACGTTGTCTCTCCAAAGAGCTCGTCTGCGCCGTCACGCGGACCGCAGCAATCGGACCCGCATTGACGTTCAAGACGCTCGCGCGTTTTGATCCTTGTTCTCACTCGAAAGGATCTCCAGATGGCCAAAGCCTCCAAGAAGTCGAAGGGCACGCCCCGCTCGGGCAAGCGTCTTTCGTACAAGGACATTCAGATTGCCTACCTCTCCGACGGCGTCGCTGCCGTTGAGCGCTTGCTCAAAGATGGCAAAGCGTCCCGCGGTGCCGTGCGCAAGGCACTCGACGCTCTCCGCCAGCAGGGTGCGGCCGCTGCGACTCTCGATGACTTCGTCAAGACCCACATCGGCCAAGGCCGCCGTGGTCGCTCGGCGCCTCTGGTCGGCACTGATCGCACCTACCGCGCCCAGAAGCTCGCCACCGGCAGCCCCTTCCTCCGTTTGCCTCTCGAGGCTCTGGGCGTGAAGAAGGGCGGGCTGGTCACGGTGCGCTTCGAGCGCGACCGCATCATCGTCACCAAGGTCTGATTTTCCATGCGGATGCTTTTGTCGGCTGCGCCGACTGCGGCATCCGCATGGAAGATATCCTTTGCCCTCGCGGGAGGCGTGGGTTCCGCCTCGCTTCGCTCGCGATGAAGCCCGCCTTCATTGTTCGGGGGCGAGTTGGCGCGATGCTTCGAGAAGTCTTGATGTTCAAGACGCTGGCGCGTCTTGAAGTTTGGATGTTCAAGACGCTGGCGCGTCTTGAAGTTCTGATGGATCAAGACGTCGGCGCGACTCGAAGTCTTGATGTTCAAGACGCTGGCGCGTCTTGAAGTCTTGATGTTCAAGACGCTGGCGCGTCTTGAAGTCTTGATGTTCAAGACGCTGGCGCGTCTTGAAGTCTTGATGTTCAAGACGCTGGCGCGTCTTGAAGTCTTGATGTTCAAGACTTCAGGCGCCTCAGCGCTTGAAGCAATGATCCCCGATCTCGCTGAACTTCGACCGCGGAGCGGTCTCGTTCATCGCCGTCGGGGATGCTCTTCTGGGAGGTCTGATCCCCGATCTCTCTGAACTTCGACCGCGGAGCGGTCTCGTTCATCGCCGTCGGGGATGCTCTTCTGGGAGGTCTGGTGCAGACCTCCCCCCGCGCCGGCGGAGCCGGACGCGGGGCCCCGTGCGCCCGGCATGGGTGCTGACTTGGAGGTGAAAGTCCTCTCGTGAGTTGGTCACAGCGAACGAAGCAGACCGCAGAGCGTCGAGCCCCAAGGTCGGCGTGAAGGAAGCGGCGAGCGAAACCACGGGTCGATGAACAAGAAGCGCGTACAGGCGTCGACGGGCAGGGCGAGCGGCCGGAGCACCGCGAAGCTCTCGTGACCAAGGGCCGTCGACGTAGACGCGACGATTGCACGCGCCGGTCTGAAAGTGGGCCAATCGCCGGTCTGAAAGTGAGCCACCCCAACGCGGAGCCAGGTGCTCCGCTGGGAGATGCTCCAGATGGACCAGGTCACAGCCATTCGCCACG
>JAHFED010000034.1 GCA_023248635.1 Myxococcales bacterium | reverse complement strand
TCGAGGATCGACCGCTGACGAGGCAGGAGAACAATAACCGGAGAATGGCGCGGCATCCCCGAGGCATGATCCAAGCGTTCGCAGAAGAAAAGCGTCGTTACTTCAGCCTCGCAGCACTAGCGGCGATGAATTCTCTATCAAAAGCCCACGAAGACTGCGTAGCGCATGCTCTGCTTTGAGGCGTTCCCACACGACTGTTCGCAGCAGTCAGCGCACCCGCCGGACCGCTTTCAATGCACGCGTCTGGTTGGCGAACACCTCGCCCAGGGCCGCGGAGTTCTGGCGCCACGACTGCTTGAAGAAGCGGCCTTCGTTGTTGGTGACGTCCTCACCGTCGAGGTCGCCCTTGTCGTTGACGTGCATGCGGAACACCCGGTCGCCGGTGAGAAGGACGCCGCCTTCAATGACGAAGGTGGCCGCGCCGTCTTCGAGGACCGACAGCTCGTCCTCGCCAGGCGGGTCGTTTTCGTTTTGCCAGGTCACGAGGCCGCGCCAGAGCAGGTGGCTGTCGGCAGCGAAAGAAAGGGCCGTGTCCTTGAGGACAAGCACACCGCAGCCGCAGATGTGGCCCACGTCGAGTCGTACTTCGGGGCCCAGCGAGACCACCACCGGGTTGGGGCACTCGTCCTCGATCCAATAGTCCGGATGTCCAAAGGCATCGAGGTCGGTGTTGGGGATGCTGGCCAACGCGCCGGTATGAGGGTGGACGGGGGAGGCGACGGCGACGCCGGCCGCGTCCTGGAAGCTGGTGACGCTGGAGCCCATGTGGCACTTGGCGCCGCCAAACCAGTTGCGGCCGTCTCTGAGAACGCCCCTGACCCCGAGATTCGTCCTCGACAGCGGCGTCGCGCCCACCCCGAGACGAGGCACCGCGGTCTGGAGCGCACTTTGATCGCAAAAGGCTGTCAGCGTCACCGTCGGCGCGCTGGATGCATCGTTGGGCAGCGCATTTGCGCACCCGTCGCCGCGGAGCGCTGTGTTGGACGACGAGATGTTGAAGGCGGGGGCCCAGGCGATGCCGTCGTGCGGGTCAGCGCACTCCTCGCGGTACGACGAGGCGATCGCATAGCTCTTGCGGTCGAAAATGCCGTCGCGATCGTAGTCGAGGTTGCAGTGGACCGTGGCGAAGGTGCCGTTGGGTTCCTTGGGCACCCTCGCAACACAGGCGTCGGGCCGCGCCGTCGAACCCAAGGTCCCTTGGGATGTGCCGCGGTGGGCGCCGTAGGTGCGATCCTCGCCGAAGCCGTAACCGAGGCAATTCTGTTGGCAGGTGCCCAGCGGTCCGCGGTCGGTCATGTCCAAGCGCGTGATCAGGCTGGGGTTGCCTCGCTCACTCACCAACCCGGGCTGGTTGATGACGTTGCCGAAGCGGTCCATCGCTTTGTCGACGCCGGTGGTGGTCCCCACCATGGCATCGGTGTCGCTGCTGAAAAATGTGGGCGGAGCGCCAAAGTCGAGCCCGTCAGCGAGATCCAGGCCCGGAAACTCAGTCGTCGCCCGCGGGGTGCCCGCCGCGTAGGTCATCCAATTCAGCGCGTAGGTGGGCACCAGATTCCCCATCGGCGCTGTGTCGGCGACGGCGGGGAGCAGGGGATCCCAAGCGTTGGGACCGCTGGTTGCCGCTGTTCGCATGGCTTTTTGGATGTCCGGCCCATAGGAGCTCACGCGCTCGGCATCGAGGTTGATGCAGGTGGAGCGATAGGGCGTCTCGGCCGTGGGAAAGGTGCTGTCGAAGCTGGCGGCGATCAAACAGCCCGGGTGGCAACCGGCGAAGTCGTTCTGCAAGCCGTCCCCACCCGCAGCTTCGCGGGGGGGGGTTGGACCTGGCTCTCCCGAGGGGCGCAAGGCGCTGCGGCCTCGAATCGTCGTCGGAAACCCAGGGTTGCGGGTCAGGCTGCGGGGGACGATCAGGCAAGCGGCGACGTTTTCAAGGTAGGCGAAGGCCGATGCGCACTTGATGCCATTGGGGTTGCTCGCGCTCTGCCACGGCGACCCGTTGTTGGGATCGATGGAGTCGCCGCTGCCCGAGCAATGACGGAGGATCGACTCGACGAAACCCCAGGCCCGCCCGCTGTGCCTGACGCCGTAGTTCGTCCACGACGAGTTCTTGCGGGACAGGTCGCCTTGGCCGGCGCCGCAGGACCGCGTCGCCCGGTTGAACGTGCTGTCCTCGCCACCCATGTTCGGGCAGGCGTAGAAGGCTTGGCGGGCGAACTTGTCGTAGCTCGAGTTGCCGGTCTCGGCCTCGGCCGGCACCCAGTCCTCTTCGCCCAGGAAGCCCCCGGAGGCGTCGTCGACGATGTTCGGTGTGCCTCGGTAGGCGATGATGGGGAGACCCCGCTGCACCCTCGCGTCCCCGCAGCCGACGCCGGCTGGGCACCCATTCCGCAGCTGGACCCCGTCGACGTAGCCGCCGGCGTTGAGACCCAGCCCCATGGTTTTGTCCACGTCGGGTCCGTTGGACGTGTCCATGAAATAGACGAGGCGCGGGTCATTGCCCAGGTAGGGATTGGCCGACCAGCCAGCGAGCCCCGCGACGTCGGCGGCGTTCATGTTCAACTCCGGCGTGCCTCCCACGGGGTTGCTGACGGCGGCACAGACGCCTGCGATGGCGAGCGCCAGCGGTTCGCCGCCTGCCGCCGCCGACACCACACCCAGCGGTCGCAAGCTCTGGGTGCCGCGCCAGTGCAGGTTCGTTGGATATTGGTCGATGGGGTCGAGCCGGCCGATGTCCGGCGGCGGCGCGCTCGGAGAGGGCAGGTATTGAAGCCTGGTCAAGCCATTGATGCGATTGTGATCAGAGTTCATCCCGATGGGCACACCGCCGTTGCCGTCGAAGCGCATATTACCGTAATAATCATAGGGCGATTCTTCATCACCGAATGAAACCTGTTGTTGACCGGTAAAACAGCCGGTGAACGCTGCTGGCAAGCCGGTGAAAACGCTGACGACCAAGTTGGTCTCGAGTACGACCTGGGTGTCCCCCACCCGCCCGACCGCTCGAACCACGAGCGCAGAGCTGGACAAGGGATCGTGCGCGCCGACCAGGGCGAAGTGACCGTTTTCGAAGTGTCTCCAGTCCAGGGTGTCGAGGCCGCGGGCCGGCGGGGCGACGCCGACACCGGCGAAGGCGTCGTTGGCATCGAAGGGATGGATGGCGATCCCCGTCGGCGTACTCGGCGTCACCAGTGTCGTCGCGGTCCCGCCAGCGGCGGCGCGCAACGCGGCCTTGCCGGTGTCGCCGCTGAGGTTGAGCTGGGCCCACGTCAAGCCCGCCATCGCCACCCCCCAGGCCTCGCCGCTGCGGCTGTCATCGGCGGCAGCGTGGGCGCTCTCGCGCGCACCAAGGACGAGCGCTGCGGCGCCGGCGGCGACGATGATCCCGATGATCAGGATCGCCAGCAAGGTGAAGGCACGCTTGCGGCCGCGGCCCGCCCGCGTCGAGGGCACCGGGGTCGTCCGATGAGGGGAGTGCATGTTGAGTCCCGGGAGAGTGATCCGGACGCTGCTGGAGCCGGGCAGCTTCCTGCGATGTGACAGAGCGCACAATGCATGTATCGGTCTGTCGTAGGGATGGTGCAGGGGCCCGGTCAGGCCCGTTGAGGTCGTGGTGAAACGTCAAGACGCGCCAGCATCAAAACGTCCAGACGCGCCAGCGTCTTGAACCATCAAAACCTCAAGACGCGCCAGCGTCTTGAACCATCAACACTTCAAGACGCGCCAGCGTCTTGAACCATCAAAACCTCAAGACGCGCCAGCGTCTTGAACCATCAAAACCTCAAGACGCGCCAGCGTCTTGAACCATCAAAACCTCAAGACGCGCCAGCGTCTTGAACCATCAACACTTCAAGACGCGCCAGCGTCTTGAACCATCAACACTTCAAGACGCGCCAGCGTCTTGAACCATGAACACTTCAACGTCCACCGTCATCCGAAGACGAGATTCAGCAGGCGGTGCAAGAGGTGAAGCCGATCCATCGCGCTCGACGTCAGATGCCTTCGAAGATGCGCGTGCTCTCTCTGACTCGCTCTTCGCTCTCGTGTTGCCGCGCGCTCATCGCCTTGTCGAAGAGCACGCGCACATCTTCGGCGACGTCGAGAATGCGCTCGATCTCTTCGCGCGAGACCACCATGACCTCGACGTCACCCATGGCCCGCACGCTGGCCCGCCGCGGCGTGCGCTGCAGCGCTGCCATCTCGCCGAAGAACTGTCCTTCGTGCAGCTTGTTGATGAACACGTACATCCCGGCTTCGCGGCGATAGACTTCGACCTCGCCCGAGATGATGAAGAAGAGCTCATCGGCGTCGTCGCCCTCGGAGACGATGGAGGTGCCGTCGAGGAATTTGTCGACGCTGGCGTGCTTGATGAGTCCGCGGCGTGCCTCGGGGGGCAGCGCTCCCAAGATGGGGTTCTTGGCGAGGATGAGTTCGGCGACCCGCTCTTTGTAGAACTCGAGCAAGGGCTCGCGAAACGACGCGTCGCTGGCCACCAGCTCGTCGACGGCGACCCGATCGAGGCGCAAGAACAAGCAGTCGGCGGCGGCTTCGACGGTGGCGCTGCGCGGTGATTGGGTCAGGAATGAGAACTCGCCGAAGAAGTCGCCTTCGGTGAGGGCCCCCAGGTACACGCGCGCCCGGTTGGTGGTGGTGGGCTCGTGGTTGTGGGTGGCAGTGTGAACGACGACGCGGCCCCGGCCCACGGCATAGAGCGCGTCGCCCTTGTCGCCTTCGCGCACCACGGTCGATCCCTGGGCCTTCTTCTCGACCCGCGCGAGCTTGCCCAGGCGCACGAAGTCGGACGGCGTCACCGAACCCAGCAGCGGTGCGGCGTGGCGCACCAGGGTCAGCTCGGTCTGCTCGAGACCCAGACCGGTGGGATCCGCCTCTTGCACGAGGGACCAGAAGTCTTTGTGCTCGAGACGCTCGACGGCCTCCAGGAGGCGGTCGCGGTCGTGGCCTCGCAGATGCGCCAGCGCCTGCAGCTCGCCCTCGAAGGCGGCAGCGTCGATCAGGGGCTTGAGCAGGTGAACCGCGCACAGGGCCTGCACCAGCAACCCGCGGTGGGCGAAGACGGCGCTGGCGGTGCGGATCGCCGACATCGCTTCGCCACGGTGCCCGAGGGTGGCGTGGCGCTCGCCGATGTCGACGAGGATCCACAGGTTCTGGTTCTTGCGCAGCTCTTCGTGCAGGAAGCGCAGGCGTTCGTCGATGGGATCGAGAGTGCGCGTACGTTCGCGGGGCGGGGGTGTGGGGACCGGGTCTGACTCCTGACCCGCCCGCGACAGCCCCAGCGTCGGCAGCGCGCTCTCGAGATCGGCCGTTCCGAAGGCGCCAGCGATGACCGCGTCGAGGGCGGCAGCGAGGGCGGCGGCGGACTCGAGCCGCAGACTCAAGGGGCGACATAGAGAGCGCAGCACCACTCGATCGAGCTCCTGAGGCACAGCGGGCCTCTCCTCCGACGGCGGCGGGATGGGCATCTCCATGACGCGGGCGAGGGTCTCGATGGGGGTGTCGGTGGCGAAGAGTCGGGCGCCCACGAGCATTTCCCAGAGCACTACGCCGACTGCCCACACGTCGGTGCGGTGATCGACAGCCCCCCCCTGGGCCTGCTCCGGCGACATGTAGCCAAACTTGCCCTTCACCGTCCCCGGCGTGGTGCGGGTCAGCTTGTTGCGGGCGCTGGCGATGCCGAAGTCGCCGATCTTCACCGAGCCGTCCCAGCCGACGAAGACGTTTTGGGGGCTCACGTCTCGGTGCACGACGCCCATGGGACGACCCTTGTGGTCCTTGGCGTCGTGGGCGGCGGCCAGACCTCGCGCCATGCAGCGGGCAATGTGAGCCGCGACCAAAGGGGGGACGCCTTCGCCGCGGGCTTTGACCGCTCGCAGCAGATCGACGAGGTCGAAGCCGTCGACGTAATCGATGGCCATGAAATAGGCGCTATCGACCTGGCCGAAATCCAGCAGCTTGACGACGTTGTCGTGGTCGAGGTTGATGGTGATGCGGGCTTCGTCGATGAACATCGACACGAACTGCCGGTTGTTCGAAAACTCGGGGAGAATGCGCTTGATGACGCAGGTCTTGGCGATGCCCCCCATGCGGGTGCGGGCCATGAAGATCTCGGCCATGCCCCCGGTGGCCAGCAGCTCCACCAGCTCGTAGCGGCCAAACGTCGTCGTGGTCTGCTTCGCCTCGGTCACGGGCGGCACACTAACCCCGTGATCGAAAAGGTTGATAGTCGCCTGGCTTGGTCTGTTCGACGGGGGCGCTGCTGCATCGTCGGTGGAGCCAGAGAGGGGCGCGCCTGGCCGCCATCGAGAATGCTCTGCCCAGGCCGGGCGACCAACTCCGGCCACGGGGTTCAGGCCGCTCCGCGAGCGACGGCGTTGACCGCTGACGGGTTGTCGGCGCCCCGTGAATTTGAGAGGGCCCGCCCATGGCGAAGACCAGCTCCTCGAAAAAGACCAAAACCAGGCCCTCCCTCGCCGACGGCGCTGACAAATATGCCCTCTACCGGCTGAGCGTGCAGGACCCCGAGCACGAGGTCTCGATGTTCCGCCGTTTCTACAAGGACGCCTTTGGACGGGAGGCGACGTCGCTGCGCGAGGACTTCTGCGCGGCCTTCGCGGTGTGCTGCGAGTGGGTGAAGACCAGCAAAGAGCGCCGGGCCATTGGCGTCGACCTCGACGACGAACCTCTGTCTTATGGGCGCACCCACTACCTGAACAAGCTCAGCGCCGAGCAGCAGCAGCGCGTGACCCTGCTGAAGCAAGACGTGATGACGACGACGACGACTGCGGAGATCATCGCTGCCCAGAATTATTCGTTCTATATTTTCAAGCGTCGGGCCGAGGTGCTGCGCTACTTCAGGCAGGTGCACCGCTCACTGGCCGACGAAGGCATCTTCGTCTTCGACATGATGGGGGGGGGCGCCATGTATGCCGACGACGTCGTCGAGGGACGGCAGGTCGCACGGCCCACAGCCCAAGACAAGCTCGACAATCCGCCGTTCCGCTACGTCTGGCACCAAGAGTCCTTCGACCCCGTCAGCGCCGACGCCCTCTTTCACATCCATTTTCGATTCCCAGATGGTTCGGCCATCGAGAAGGCCTTCACCTACGATTGGCGGCTGTGGACCCTGCCCGAGTTGCTCGAGCTCCTCGACGAAGCCGGCTTCTCGGCCCGCCATGTCTACTGGGAGACCGACGACAAAGACGGCAACCCTTCAGGCAACTACCGCCGCGCCCTCCGGGGTCACGCCGACCCTGCGTGGCTGTGCTATGTCGTCGCCCTCAAGTAGCCTTGAAGCCGCGCCAGCGGCTGGAACATCCAAACTTCAAGGAACGTCATGAGTGCTTCACCAGCTGGCGTGTGCGTCGTCGTCGGCACCGGACCCGGCATCGGCCAGGCGGTGGCCAAGCGCTTCGCTCGCGCGGGCTATGCCCTGGGTCTCATCGCGCGCCGCAAAGAGAGCCTCGACGGCTTCGTCGAGGGCATGAAGGCGACGGGCCTCACCGCCGACGCCTTCCCCGCCGATGCCGAGCACGCGCCCTCGTTGGTCGACGCCCTCACTCGCATCCACAACGAGCTCGGCGCCGTCGACGTCCTCATCTACAACGCCGCTGTCGTAAAGCGCGGCTCGCCCTTCGACATCGGCGTAGAGCGACTGGTGCGCGAATTCCGCGTCAACGTTGGCGGCGCCCTGGTGTGCGCGCAGCAGGTCGTGCCCGCGATGAAGGCGCGTCGAAAGGGCACGATCTTGTTCACCGGCGGCGGCCTGGCCCTCGATCCTTGGCCGGCCATGGCGTCGTTGGCCATCGGCAAGGCCGGCATCAAGAACCTCGCGCTCTCGCTGCACAAAGAGCTCAAGGAGAGCGGCATCCGCGTCGCCACCGTCACCGTCGACGGCGTCGTCAAGCCCGGGGGCGGGGCTCTCGATCCCGCCGCCATCGCCGAGACCTTCTGGTCCTTGCACGAGCAGTCGGCGAGCAGCGGCGACGCCGAACGCATCGTCAAGTAGCGCTCAGCGCACGGCCAGCAAGTCGAGGATGGCGTTGACGAAGGTGAGCGGATGGGGCGGGCAGCCCGGCACGTAGAGGGCCGGCCCCACAGTGTCGAAGAAAGCGCGATCGACGCCCGCCGCGCCCTCGTAGAGACCGCCGGAGATGGCGCAGGCGCCGACAGCGACGACGAAACGAGGGTCGGGCATCGCGTCCCAGGCCAGGCGCACCGCGTCTTTCATGTTGCGGGTCAGCGGGCCGGTGACGACGAGGGCATCGGCGTGACGGGGAGAGGCGACCCACTCGATGCCAAAACGTTGCACGTCGAAGTTGACGTTGGCGGTGGCGTTGAGCTCGAGTTCGCAGGCGTTGCAGCCGCCAGCAGAGACCTGCCTCATCTTCAACGAGCGGCCGAAGATCGATGAGAAGGTCGACGACGCCTTGATCTGGGCCTGGGCTGCTCCAGCGCGCACCACGAGATCTTCGCGCCGCACGCCCGCCATCTTGGGCTCGGCTGTGAACGCGATCTTGTTGGAAGGGCAGGCATCGACGCAGGCCGTGCAGAAGGTGCAGCGACCGAGATCGAGGCTGATGACGTCGTCGTCGTCGGTGCGGATGGCCGTCGTCGGGCAGGCGTCTTTGCAGGCGCCGCACGCACCACAGCTGCCGGCCGCGATGATGGGCAATCCGACGAAGCCCTTGGGCCGAGCTCGCCGCACGTCGGCGATGTACTGCGTCCCTTGCGAAGCCCGCACCCGCAGCGCGCTCAGAAGGGTCATAGGTCGTTCCCGCAATAGGAGAGATCGAAGCTCTTGTTGCAGATGGGAAAGTCCGAGATCTCGTTGCCGCGCAGGGCAATGGCGAGGCCCATCCAATTGCGCAGCGAGGGATCTTGCACTTTGCAATGCACGAGCTCGCCCCCCGCTCCGGTCTCGAGACAATGCACGACCTCTCCGCGCCAGCCTTCGACGACGGCGGTGACGAGGGTCTGAGGCTGCAGGGGTCCGACGGTCTGTCGCGCAGACCCCCAGCGCGGGTGGAGCTGGAGCGCGTCGTGGGACCAGGCCAACGAGGCCTCCATCTCGAGGATGCGCAAACGAGCGCGGTCCCAGCAGTCGCCGCCGACGAGGGTGGACGCCGCCAACGGCAACACGTGCCACGCGCCCTGATCGCGACCTTGGCGCCCGTCGATGGCGACTCCGGCAGAGCGGGCGGCCATGCCCACGACGCCGAGCTCGCGTGCTTGGGCTGTGCTCAACACGCCAGCCCCCTGCAAGCGGTGCACGACGGTGTGTGCGGTCAGGAAATGCTCGTTGATGATGGCGAGATCGGTGCGCAGCAGCGCGATGTTGGCGACGACGTCGGCGAGCAAGTCGGCGGGCAGCTGCATGCCGATGCCGCCCACACGCACGGCGCCGCGACCAAAGCGGCTGCCGCACAAACGCATGCTGGTGTTGATGGCCGTGGTGCGCAGCCGGCCGTAGCTCGATGCCCCCTGGAGAAAGCCGATGTCGGCGGCCAGCCCGGCCAAGCCGGCCAGGTGCATGGCCACTCTCTCGAGCTCCAGGGCCACAGCGCGGGCAACCTCGACGTCGATGGGCAGGGTGCAGCCTCCGAGGGCTTCGACGGCGGCGGCCCAGGCCCAGGCCCAGGCCACGCTGGTGTCGCCAGCGACAGTCTCGACGAGGGGCCCCGCCCGCCGGGGATCGATCTGGCACAGGCGCTGCTCGACGCCGCGGTGTTGGTAGCCCAGCTGAATCTCCAGGTGGTGGACCTCCTCGCCCAAGCACATGAAGCGGAAGGATCCGGGCTCGATGACGCCGGCGTGGATCGGGCCGACGGCGACCTCGTGCAATTCCCTTCCCTCTATCTTATAGAAGGAATGGCGATTCATGGCCGATTGATCTTGTCCCTCATATCGCAGGGGTTTGAGCCAGGGATGTCCGGGCATCGGCAGTCCGGTCTGCTCGTGAATCTCCCGCTCGAAGCAATGCAGGGCCGGGAATTGGCTGCTCAGCTCGTGGTAGACGTCGTGGGGGCCAAGCTGGGTGCGCCTAAACCTCGAGCTGCCGCCGTCGTCTTCGAGCACCGCGGTCAACAGCACCTGTTGACCGGAGCCACGCCTTGCGTACAGGGTGTGAATCCGTTTGCCAGCGCCGAGATGGGCCACGATGTCAGCGCGCCACGCTGCCGGCCCGAGGGTCGGTACCAAGGCGAGGGGCTGCTGGTGCACAACCACCGAGCTCACGGCGCCTCCAACGACGACGCCACTTGCTGGATCATCTCGCTGACGACGGGCGGGATGTAGATGCCCAGCACCAACAGCGCGACCAGGAAGGTCATCTTGGGCGCCGCCGACACGAAGGTCTGGCGAGGCCAGGTGTGCTGCGCCTGCGGTGCTCCCCAGATCATCGGGAAGATGGTGCGGCCTGTCGCAACGAAGGTCATGGTGATGAGCAGGCAAAAAGCTCCGAAGACCAGCAGCTGCCCCGAGCTCACCAGCGCCGACAAGATCAACAGCTCGCCGACGAAGCTGCCGAAGGGGGGAAAGCCCAAAAGAGCGAAGGTGCCGACCATCAAGAACACACCGCTGTAAGGCAGGTCGCGGATGAGGCTCGAGATGCGTCGGGTGTCCTTGGTCCGGTAGTGGGCTTTGATCTTTCCAGCCGTCAAAAATAGGATCGCCTTGATGAAGGCATTGCTGATCACATAAAGCAGCAAACCGAAGGAGGCACCCTTCGAGAGCCCCATGCCGATGGCGATGACGCCGGCGTGGTTCATCGAGGCGTAAGCGATGAGCCTCTTCATGTTGCGGGTCGCGATGATGCTGACCGTCGACACCACCATCGACAACACACCCATGCTCAAGAGCATCCCGGCGAACAGGGCCTCGTTCCCCGGTCGGAACACCTGCACGACGCGAAAGAGCGCGACCAATGCACAGTTGAACTGTACAGCGGCGAGCAGGGCGGTGACCGAGGGTGGGGCTTCGTCGTAGGCCTCGGGCAGCCAGCTGAACATGGGAGCCAGGCCGAGCTTGGTGCCGAGGCCCAGCAAGATCAGCGCGAGCCCGACCTTGCGCCAGGTGTGCTCGACGCGGGGCGCCAGCTCGCTCAACTCGTCGATGAAGAAGGTCGGAGCCCCAGGCATGCCCCGGGCGAGGCAGTGAAAGCCGAGCAGCACCAAGGAGAGAGCGACGGCGGAAAAGAGCAGGAAGCGCCACGACGCCCGTCGCGAAGAGGGCACCCCCGCCCGCACGATCAAGGGCGCCGCCAGCAGCGACGTCGCCTCCAGCGCCAGCCAGAGGATCATCAGGTGGTTGGCGAGCAGGGCCACGTTGGCGGCGGTGAGAAAGAGGGAGGCGAGGCCGACGGTCCGGGGCAGACCCGCGTCGAGCTCTGGCGTCGTCTGCACGCGGTTCCACACATAGACGGACACGCCGAAGAAAATGGGGTTGATGACGACGAGGAAGAGGCGGGCGGTGGCGTCGACGCGCACCAGATCGGCGAGCCCCCACTCGTCGCCGGTCCTCCCGGCAGCTCCCGGCACGGCCACCCAGATCGCCAGCACCGTGGCTACGACTCCGACGACGACCAGCAGGTGGGCGGCTCGGGCCCTCACTTTGGGGTTCGCGAGGGCGAGGCTCGCGAGCACTGGCCAGGCCATCAGCAGGGCAGGAAGAAAGCGCGCCGGGTTCACAGCGTTGGACCTTCGACCAGCGCGTCGCCAGCGCCAGCACCGTCAGCGACTGCCTCAGCCGCCGAGATGCCTGAAGCACTGCTCACGCTCTTCAAGTACCAGCGAAACAAAGCGATGGTGGCGACGACGACGGCGACCTGGGCGAGTTGGATGCCCAGGGCGGGCTCGGGCTCGCCACCGAGCTCGAAGAGGGCGATGGCGTTTTCGATTCGCAGCAGGCCGATCATCTGGCTCAGCGGGCTCGATTGGGTTGAGAGCACCAAGAAGCCCAAGAGCAGGCCTGCGACGGCGACGAAGACGAGGGTCTGCTGCTGGCCGGCCGCGGCCACCAACGACTCCGACACCGTGAAGGCGACCAACACGATGCCGAGGGCCAGCGTCCAGGTGAGCAGGTTGGGGGGCAGCACGTCGTCGCGGGAGGGCTGGGCGCGCGCCCGCAGCACCGCGTACAGAGCGGCCGGCGCCACGAGGCCGCGGATCACCGCGAGGTCGAAGAGGGTCAGCCAGGCACCGGCCTGGCTGGCTGTGGCGAGGTCCGGCATCGTTTCAAGACGCGCCAGCGTCTTGAACATCCAAACTTCAAGCCCCGCCAGCGGCTTGAACATCAACACGTCATACGCGAGCCAGGCCAGCAGCAGCCCTTGGCAAGCAAGCCCGAGCAAGCTCGTGCGCCACGTCGCCACGAACAGCGGCACCAACATCACGCCGAGCAAGGCGATCAGCAGCGGGCTCATCGCCCCGATCCCATCTGGCCGGTGGTGGCCAGCAGTGCCAGGGCGCCCGCGCCCAGGGCCACGAAGATGTAGAGGGGAACGACTTTCAGCTTGAAGCGGGCCATCAGCGACTCGAAGGTGCCGACGACGACGGCGACGACGACGACCAAAGCGAGGTTCGACGACGCCGCCCGCAGGCTGCTCTCGCCGGCCCAGGGATTGAGCAGGGTGGCGATGAGGGAGGAGCCCACCAAGAGCTTGAGCGCTGAACCCACTTGGATGGCAGCGAGATCGGGGCCGCTGTGATCGAGCACCATGACCTCGTGAACCATGGTGAGCTCGAGGTGGGTGGTCGGATCGTCGATGGGCATGCGCGCCGTCTCGACCTGCAAGACGATCAAGAGCGCAGCCACAGCCGCAGTCCAGACGAAGGCGGCGGCAGCGCTGTCGACGCGCAGCGCCAGGGCTTCGTGCAGGGTGGGGGTGTGCGTGATCAGAGAGAGAGCGCCGGCGACGAGGAACCAGCTGGGCTCGAGTAGCGTGGAAAAGGTCGCCTCGCGCGCAGCGCCCATGCCCTCGAAGGAGCTGCCGGTGTCGAGGGCCGCCAACATGATGAACACGCGGCCCAGGCCCCAGACGTAGGCGAACCAGACGAAATCGAAGGCGAAGGAGGCCAGGGGTTCCGATCCCAGCAGCGGAGCGACGACGGCAGATGCCAGGGATGTCACCAGGAGCACCCAAGGTGCCATGCGAAAGAGCGGCGTCGTCGTCGTGCTGTAGACCGACGACTTGCGTAGCAGGCGCACGACGTCGAAGGCCGACTGCAAGATCGGGGGCCCTTTGCGGCCCGACCACAAGGCCTTCACGCGGTTGATCACGCCCGTGAGCACGAAGGGCATCACGAGCAGAACGACGACGTCGGCGACCTTGATCATCGTGATCATCGCCCGGCTCCGAGCAGGAGCGCGCCGATGATCACCAGGGCCACCAGGCCGGCGGCGAAGGCGACCCGCGGTTGCTCCGGGATGCGCTCCGAGGCTTGCACCACGAAGTCTTCGCCCTGGCCAAGCACTTCGAACATGCGCTTTTCGACGGCGTCGGGGTGGTGGGTCGCGAGGTGTCCCGGAGCGCGGGGCAAGAGCTCGCTGGGCAAGCTCTCACGGCGAAGAGCCGGCAACACCGACGCAAAGAGGAGAGCGAAGGGAGCCGAAAACGAGCTGCCCGTGTACTGCATGCGCGGGGTCGCAGCCGTGTAGCCGCAGCCCCAGGTCACACTCCGGCGCGCGTGCCGACCTCGCCACCACGCCAGAAGACCCGTCATCAAGAGCCCCAGCGCGAGCACCCGGCTGGCCAAAAACACCGGCCCCAGGGGCAGCAGAACGTCGTCGACGGAGCCGGCTGCCACCGGAAAGAGCTGGAGCGCGGCGCGGGAGAGCCCCAGGCCAACCTGGGGCGCGAGGCCGACGACGACGACGCCGACGACGTGCAGGACCATAGGCACCATCATCGATACCGGGGCTTCGGGGCCCACGGGCCGGTGGGGTTCGCGAGCGTTGCCCAAGAACGTCAGGCCGAAGGCTCGCGTCATGGCCAGCGCGCTGACGCCGCCGACGAAGGCCAACAGCGCCGCCGCCGTCACCAGCACGACGTTTTCCTGGCTCGAGGGTGCGTTCCCCGAGAGCAGGCCCGCGTAGAGCAGGAGCTCGCTTACGAAGCCATTGAGGGGTGGCAGCGCCGAGATCGCGAGGCCCCCCACCAAGAAGAAGAAGGCCGTCGCCGGCAAGCGCTTGGCCAATCCACCCAGCCGTTCGACGTCGACGCTGTGGGTGGCGCGGTACACAGAACCGGCGGCGTAAAAGAGCAGACACTTGAACAGAGCGTGGTTGAAGAGGTGCAGCAGGCCCGCTGAAAATCCGCAGGCCGACAAGACGGGGAGGTTCCAAGTCCAGCCCAAGCAGCCGACGCCGAAGCCCATGGCCACGATGCCGACGTTCTCCGTCGACGAATAGCCGAGCAGCCGTTTCAGATCCCGCTGCGTCGACGTGTACATGACGCCGAAGAAGGCCGAGAGCGCGCCAAAACAGAGGATGGTCCAGCCCATCCATTCGTCGGGACGGCCCATGAGCAGGAGGAAGCGCAGCAGCCCAAACAGCCCCGCCTTGTGGATGACGCCCGACATCAGGGCCGAGACATGCGCGGGTGCGGCGGCGTGGGCTCTGGGCAGCCAGGTGTGGAAGGGGAAAAACGCCGACTTGAGCGCGAAGGAGAGGCCGAGCAAGAGAAAGACCGTGGCCCGCGTGGAACCTGCTTTGCCCAAGAACGCCCCGAAGGCGCCGAAGTCCATCGAGTCGGTGCGGCTGTGCAAGAGCATGAACGCAGCGACGAGGACAAAGAGCCCGACGTGGGTCGAGACCAGATAGTTGAAGCCCGCGAAGCGGATCTTCTGGTTCGGATAGTCCCAGATGACCAGCAGCCAGGCAGCGACGGCGGCGATCTCCCAGCCGAGCAAGAACACCAGCGCGTTTTGCACTGTGTAGATGAGGACGAAGGACAACGAGACCAGGTTCAGCAGCGCGAAATGCGAACCGCCGCGGCGGCCAGCATCGAAGTAGGAGCGCAGGTAGCCTGCGGCGTACCCGGTGCCGAGCAGCGTCATGGGCAGCGACCAGGCCAGAAAAAAGGCGCTCAGTCCGTCGACGCGAAAGGTGATGGAATCGACCGGCGCCGACCACGCCCACGACGCCGACAGGGCCCTGCCCCCCCGCAGCAGCGGCACCACGGCGACCAGCACCAACACGGTGGCTATCGCCTGGCTGAGCAGAGCCACCAGCGCGCTGCCCCGGTTCGACCGCAGCGCGATGGAGAGCGCAGCGCCGACGAGCAACACGGGGATGCTGAGAAGCAACGTGGACACGCGTCGGCCCTACTTCCAAGGACCGCAACATCACCCCGCATCGCTGCTGTCAACGTCGATCGGAAAACAACCAGCTGCCGCCGTTGCGCGTGCCAACGGCGCAACACCGGAAGCACTTTGAGCCGTGCCAACCGCTCAAACCATCGACACTTTGCGCCGTGCCAACGGCGCAAACCAGGAAGCACTTTGCGCCGTGCCAACGGCGCAAACCAGGAAGCACTTTGCGCCGTGCCAACGGCGCAAACCAGGAAGCACTTTGCGCCGTGCCAACGGCGCAAACCAGGAAGCACGTTGAGCCGTGCCAACGAAGCACTTTGCGCCGTGCCAACGGCGCAAAGCAGGAAGCACTTTGAGCCGTGCCAACGGCTCAAACATCGGCACTTTGAGCCGTGCCAACGGCTCAAACATCGGCACTTTGAGCCGTGCCAACGGCTCAAACATCGGCACTTTGAGCCGTGCCAACGGCGCAAAGCAGGAAGTACTTTGAGCGTTGGCTGGCATGTCTTGAACCTCAAGTCGCGCACCGCCTGAAACGCCGAAGCACCCACAGGGCGCTTCGGCGGCGTCGGTGAAATCAAGCCGGGCAGACAAGGTCGGGGAACAGATCCTCGCAGCGATCCTGGTCGTTGCACTGGAGATCCTCGGCGCAATCGCCCTCAATGCAGGGCTGGCCAGCCCCGGGCAGCGCCACGCAATTGTCCGCTTCGTTGCAAACGTTGCCTGAAGCGCAGCGGCCGTCGGCACAAGGGCCGCTGGTGGGGAGGGCGGTGCAAACGCCGTCGCCGTCGCCGTCGGCGTCGATGCAGGCGTTCAGCCCGGCGATCTGGTTGACGCAGTAGAGCACGACTTGGACGGCAGCCGCTGAGTCGCACGCGCCCCCGTCGGGCTGAACCGGGGTGACCAGCACGCAGCGCTCGGCCACGCAAGCCAGACCGCTGAAGGTGCCGCCGCAGTCGTCGGTGCAGGGGTCGTCGACCTCGGGGGCGGGGGCCTCGGCAACGCAGGTCGGATCCACGTCGTCGTTGTTGGCGAAGTTGCAATGGGTGCCCTCGGCACACCGGTCGGGGTCGAAGTCACACACCACGCCCGGGGCGAGGTCGCGAGCGACGCAGGTGTCCTCCACCCCCTGATCACAAACGTTGTCGCCGCAGTCGAGCTCGGCGCCGTTGTCGGCTTGACAGCTCCCTCCGAGCGCGGGGTTCGCCACGCAGGTTCCGCACTCCAGGGTGCTGGACGTGCACTGCAGACCGGGCTGGCACACGTTCTTGTCGGCGCAGCCGTCGTCGACGGCGCGGGTGCCTTCAAAGACCCGGTTGCACACCGAGTCCTGATCAAACGCGGACGAGGCGCAACTCTCGAGGTCCGTGAGGCAGGCGGCATAGGCCTCTTCGTTCACCGTGATCTCTGGGTTGGCGAAGAGTTGGTCGAGGTGGTCGCGGATCTCCTCGGTGTCGAAGTTGTTGGCAAAGAGGGCCGGCTCGATGCGCAAGAGGGCGCTGAAGGGGTTGGCGTCGTCGCACTCGCTCAGGAAGGTCGAGAAGGCGTCGGCCAATTCCGCGGCGCTGGGATCGCCTTCGCCCTCGCCTTCTTCTCCTTCGCCCTCTTCTCCTTCGCCCTCTTCTCCTTCGCCCTCTTCGCCTTCGCCTTCGGCCTGGATGGTGAGGCAATTCGCGGCCCCCAGAGGGAGAGCGAGGGGCAACAACAAGAGTCCGAGCACCTGAGATTTCCACGTCATGATGTGATTCCTCCGGGCCACACGGGCCGCGTGCGCACCGTAGCCGAAAGCTGGGCCCGTCGCCCGACGACGTCGATGACCGGATGGACTCGGCGCGCAGCCGCAAGATGCAGCTTGGGGGCGGAGGCCGGAGCGCCAGTGGATTCGGCGCGCAGGCCGCAAGATGCAGCTTGGGGGGCGGAGGCCGGAGCGCCAGTGGATTCGGCGCGCAGGCCGCAGGATGCAGCTTGGGGGCCGGAGGCCGCAGCGCCAGTGGATCCGGCGCTCAGGCCGCAGGATGCAGCTTGGGGCCGGAGGCCGGAGCGCCAGTGGATTCGGCGCGCTCAGGCTGGAGGATGCAGCTTGGGGGCGGAGGCCGGAGCGCCAGTGGATTCGGCGCGCAGGCCGGAGGATGCAGCTTGGGGGCCGGAGGCCGCAGCGCCCTTGGATGCCGTTCCCTGGTCGCTGCGGGTGCCTCCTCGCTGACGCGGAAGCGGGCAGTCACAGAGAAGCCCCCCTCGCGTCGCCTGCCAGGCGGAAAGTGGGTAGCTTGCTCCGTGCCCTCGGAGCCCTTTTCTGCCCAGCCCAAGACCCAGGTTCACCCCGACCTCATCTCGGTGGTGCGCGATCTGGGCTTTACCGAGCGCCGCTCGCAGCTGGTCGTGCTGAGCGGGCCCGAGGTGGGCCGCGTCGTCGACGTCGCCAAGCTCCCCTTCGTCGTCGGCAAGGGTGAGGAATGCGATCTGGTGCTGAGCGAGCCCACCGTCAGCCGCACCCATTTCAGCATCGAGAGCGACGACGGCGCCGTCGTCATCCGCGACCTGGGCAGCACCAACGGCACCTGGATCGATCACTCGTCCGGCCGCCTGCAAGGCACAGAATTTCGCATCAAGGAGGCCTGGCTGCGCCCGGGCACCGTGTTGCGCGCCGGCCAGGCCCAACTGCGCTTCGAGCCGGTGTTCAAGCCCCTCGATCTGGCGCCGGCGACGACGGAGCGCTTTGGCTCGCTGGTAGGCCGCAGCGTGCGCATGCGCCAGATCTTCACCCTGCTCGAAAGGGTGGCCAAGACCGAAGCCACCGTCGTCATCTTTGGCGAGACCGGCACCGGCAAGAGCGCCGTGGCCCAGGCCATCCACGAGTCATCGTCGCGAAAGAACGGTCCTTTCGTCACCGTCGACTGTGGCGCCATCGCCGAGAACTTGATCGAAAGCGAGCTCTTTGGACACGAGAAGGGGGCGTTCACCGGCGCCGATCGCATGCGGCAAGGTGCCCTCGAGCGCGCCCAGGGCGGCACACTCTTCGTCGACGAGCTCGTCGACCTGCGGCTCGATCTGCAACCCCGCCTCTTGCGCGTGTTGGAAGAGCGCGAGGTGAGACGCGTCGGCGGCAACGCGGCCCTCAAGCTCGACGTGCGCATCATCGCCGCCTCGCGCTTCGATCTCTGGCGAGAGGTACAGGAGAAGCGCTTCCGCGAAGACCTCTACTTTCGGCTGGCGGTCTTCACCCTGCCCCTGCCCTCCCTGCGCGAGCGCAAAGAGGACATCCCCCTGCTCGCCACCGCCTTCGCCCGTTCACCCACCCTGGTGGCCGGCGGCGGCGACCGTCTGCTCGCCCGCTTTGGCCCCGCGGTGTTCGACAGGCTGATGAACCACCCCTTCCCCGGCAATGTGCGCGAGCTGCGCAACGTCGTCGAACGGGCGGTGACCCTCGACAGCGATCCCAACGAGATGCTGACGTCGTCGTTGTTCCCCGCGACGCCGTCCTTTCCGCCGACGAGCGCTTCGCCAACACCAACTCTGCCCTCACTCGCGCTGCCGCCAGACACGCCGACGCAGCCGCTGTCCTTCCGCGGTGCCGGCGGCGCCAACGACAGCCGGGTCCCCCTCGAGGCCGACTGCACCCTGCCGTTCAAGGAAGCCAAAGAGCAGCTGCTCGAGCGCTTCGAAGCCGCCTACTTTCGACGGCTGGTGGCCCATTCCGATGGCAATGCCTCAGCGATGGCCCGCGCCGCCGGCATCGATCGCAAGCACCTCTACACCTTGGCGAAGAAGCACCACCTCGATCTCAAGGGCCGGCCCGACGCCAAAGACCCATGATCCACGACGACAAACTGCAATGGCCGCCGGTCGGCCCCAGGCTGAACCGCGCCAGTGAGGGGGTCGTGAGCACCCGAGCCCTCGTGCACCTGGTGCAAGGCCGGCCCGTGTTCTTCCCCTTTGTTTCGGGGTCCCTGACCTACGAATGCGCGACCTGCGACGCCCCCTGCTGCAAAGGACAGCCCCTCGGCATCGGGCGCTCGCGAGAGCTCGTCACCATTCAGCAGGCCCAACCGCGGGCGACCCTGTTTGCCAGCCCTGGGTTTCGCGGTGGTCCTCTGCTCTCGCTCCTGCCGCCCCGCGACAAGTGCTGGTTCCTCGATCGCAAGCAGCGGTGTCGGCTCGAGCACGTGCTCGGGCGCGATGCCAAACCCAGCGGCTGCCGCCTCTTTCCCTTCTCCACCATCGTCAGCGTCGGCGAAGCGCTGGCGGTCTTGCCCGATTTCCTGTGCCCGGTCACGCTGACGTCGTCGTCGTCGGAGCTTTCTTCCCACGATGCGCTGACCTGGGAGCTCAAAGAGACGCAGGTACCGCGCGCCGGGCATCCCACCTTGCCAGCTCCCCCCGACCTGCCCTGGGATGAGGCCGTGCCCCTGGAACGTCACATCGTCGACGAAGCCGCCGAGATGCTGGCGTCGTCGGTGCCAACCGACCCATCCCGCCCGCCCGGCGAACCAGGGTATGGGGCCTTCGCCGATCTCCAGCACCAGCTCACCTGCGCGTTGAGCGGCGCCGAAAGCCGCCCCTCAGCCATGGCGGTCATGGAACACGACATCCGCCGCTTTCTCGCCGTCACTGAGTCCTTGTCGCCGGAGGGCGTGCGCGAGCTGGTTGCGCTGACCGGCACCCTCCGGCTCACACCTTGCGGCAGCGATGGGCTCATGCCGGCGCGGCGGGCCTTGCCCTCGTTGTTGGTGGCTTTGTCGGTGCTCGCCGGGGCATTCGAGCAGATGCGCGGCACCAAGCGCAGCCTGCGCTCCCTCATGGACCTGTGGCGGCACCAGGGCCCGGTCTTGTTCGTGCTCGCGCACCTCGGCGCCCGGCCCTTGCCGATGACGAAGACTTCGCTCGACGAAGCCATGGCCCGCCAGGGTCCGGTCCGCCATGTCTTGCTCGGCGTCGTCGAAGGCATCCGCGGCAACGGGCGCAAGAGTCTGTCGCTGACCGTCGAAGAGCTGCTGCGGACCCAGCGCGACGCCTTCGCTCCGCCCCTGACCGCCGACGGCGTGGCGATGCTGCACGGCCTGGGACGTTTGCTCCGCGAGGCCTGCACCTTCACACCGCTGTGACGAATCGCGTTGTCCACGATCCCCTCGAGAGGGGACCACGCGCGGGTGGGGGTGGGTGGCTCAGCGGATCACCACATCCACGCGCAGGGGGCCGGCGCCGACGTCGACGTTCTTGATCACGTCTTTGTTGCCCGCTGATTTCACGATCAGCGTGTAGCGGCCGGGCGCGGGCACCAGCCGTTGGAAAAAGCCATCGCGGGGCCGGGCCGTCCACTGCTCACCGCGCTTGGGAGCCTGCTCGGACACGATGACGTTGGCTTCGATGGGGCTGCCGGCGGCGTCGACGACGGTCCCGCGGATCGAGGGTCCCTCGATCACGCGGCGCAACAAGCCCTGCCAGATGCCGCGGCCCGGGATGACGTTGGCGTTGCGCGTGCGATCGTAGGGCAAGGGGTTGTTCTGCGGGCCCTCGACCAGCAAGGCCACGGTGCCGAAGGTGGAGCGGAAATAATCCTGAGCCGTGCCATCTACTGGGTATAAATTTCGCGCGACTTCATACATTTTTTTGTTAACCTGAATCGGCAACGTCGCCGCAATCTCCTCGGCAATCACCCAGCCTTCGTTGACATCCGGATTCTCCATTGATGGATCTGTGTATGGCACAAGAATTTTCGTGGCGTTCGTATGATAGTCAATGGATGCGACGAAATGCTCGCGCGCCGCCAAGCTGATCATGGCCTGGATCTCGGGCTCCGAGCCCGGTTCGGGACCGCGGTAGCGGTAGTGGTAGGGCCAACTGCGCGAGCCGATCTCGCCCAGCCCCCCCCAGCCGCTCAGGTAGTTGCGATAGAGGTCGACGCCGTCCCAGCCATCGACGCGGCCGTTGCCGTCGACGTCGCGGGCGTTCTTTCGGTCGTAGTCGCGGGTCTCCCAGATGTAGCGGTGGTTGCCGTCGACGTTGACCATAGGCACGCACCAGATGGCGGCACCGTCGACAAAGTGGGTGATGTCTTTGTCGCGGCCGTAGCGCTCGGTCAGCTGCTGGATCGCGTCGAGCACGAACTCCGGTGAGAGCAGCTCGCCACCGTGGTGGGCGGCATCCAGCAGCACCGCGGGACGGTGGACGACCGTGTCGCGCACACCGGGGATCGGCGCTTCGTTGGCATTCTTCGAGATCACCAGCGCGAGGATGCGGCGTCCCTCTCCGGAGCGACCCAGCTCCACCAGGCGCGTGATCTTCGGAAAGCGTTCGGCGTAGGCCGTCAGCAGATCGGCGACCATGGTCTCGTCTTTGTAGCTCTCGTCGACGCGGAACCCAGCGGAGGTCTTGGTCGGCGGCTTGCCCAGCCGCGTGCGCAAGATGGCGTCGACGTGGCGCCAGGGCATCTGCGTCTTGTGGGCCACGATCTCGATGCCCGCGCGTCGCACACGCTCCACACCGATGGGATCGGTGGCGACGAAGGCCAGCCCCCCTTCGCGCACGGTGACTTTTTTCTGCAGGTCCAAGGGCAAGCGGTCGACGTCGACGTCGTGGAGGGTGAGCAAACGATCGACGCCGGCGCCGCTGACCTCGCCGTCCCAGGTGAGATCGCGGACGCTGGGAACAGCGGGCGGGCTGGTGTTGGCCACGGACAAAAAGAGCAAAGACGACCCGCGATCGTTGCGTCCCACGCGCCAGCCGACTTGGCCGGCGTCGAAGCCGCGGTCGACGACGGCGAGATGGGCCAGCCGCGTCATGGTGGCGCCGGCGAACACCGTGGCCTGCAACCAGGGACCCCCGGCGGTGACGACGACCTCGACGACGTCACCGGCTTTGGGTACGGGCTCGAGCTTCTGTTCGCTCCCCAAGAAGCGGGGGATGCGGTGCTCCCAACGTACCAGGCGCGCGAGGCCGTGCTCGAGGGTCAAGCCGTAGCCGCCGTCGACTTCGGCGCTGGCGTCGGCGGCTGATTCGAGGCGCGCGCGAAAGACCAGGGCGTGATCGAGGTTGTCGCCCACGCGAAAGCGCGCGCGCACCAGGCCGTCGCCAAAGGGAGCATTGAAGAGCAAGGACGTCTCGCCCCACGCCGAGGGCGCGCGCACGACGAGCCCCGGACCAGCGCCTGCAACACCAGCGTCGACGATGGCGAAGTCACCGCGCACACCCACGGTGCTTTCCGCTTGGTGGGCGGCGTCGGCGGCGTGCCCGTCGAACACCACCTGCTCGAGTGCTGCGTCGAACCCGGGCATGCCCGGGCTCGCGTCGGCAGCGACGGCGGCAGCGACGACAACGATGACCCAGCACATGTTCCCACCGTCGCACACGACGACGACGGCTCTCAAGCTGGAGGCGCTGGCGCGCCCGAAGTCCGGGCGAGGACCCCACCTCGTCGCGGCCGGCTCACGGGTTCAAGGGAGGAGGGCGGGCAAGCGAACCTCAAAGGTGGCGCCGGCGCCGAGGGCGCTGCGGACCCCGACGGTCCCATCGTGCAGCTCGACGAGCTGGCGAACGATGGCCAGCCCGAGGCCGGTCCCCCCGTGGGAACGGGTATGGCCGCCCTCGACCTGCTGAAACGAATCGAAAATCATCTCGTGGTGCTCGGGGGAAATGCCGATGCCGTGATCGATCACCTGCAGCAACACAAAGGCACCATCGACGGCGGCGACGACCTCGACGGTGCCGCCGCGCGGAGAGAACTTCACGGCGTTGGCGATCAAGTTGACGAGCACCTGCACCATGCGCTGCTGATCACCATCGACCCGCAGCGCCGGCGCAACCGTCGAGATCAGCTCGACTCCGCCCACGCGGGCGAGGGCAGCCATGCTTTGCACCGCCTGGGTGACAACGTCGTCGACCGCCGTCGGAACGCGCGTGATCTGGAAGCGCCCCGCCGCGAGCTTGCTGTGATCCAGGATGTCGTTGACCAGCCCCAACAGGTGCTGGCCCGAGCCGATGATCGACCCCAGGTGACGGGCCATGGCGTCAGCGTCGTCGGGAGGGAAGCGCCGGCGCTCGACGACCAGGGTGGTTCGCTGGCATTCGCCGCAGGCCATTTTGGGATCGCTGTCGTCGTCGACCTCGTACAACGCACCGCAGCTCTGGCAGACGAGCACCGATCGCTCCTCGATCTCCGCGAGCAAGGCGTGGGGAATGTTGATGATGGCGTTCAGGGGCGTTCGCAGCTCATGAGAAGTGTTGGCGAGGAACTCGTTTTTCAGCTTGTCGAGGTGGAGCAGTCGTACTGCCAGCTCCTCGGCGGTGTGGCGGGCGCGGGCAGCACCCATCGCCAGCACCACCGCCTGGCACAAGACGAAGCAGGCCAGTGCCGCGCCCAACAGAAAGGGCGTCGACAGCACGAAGTAACTTACCAGGGTATCATTTACGGCCCCGATCGCAATGATTATCATGCCGAGAAGAATTACGCGTGCATCCCATGCCTTAGGTATGATACTGGCCCTGACAAACATCAAAAGCAGCCATGCAATGCCGCCGAGACTGGTAATCTCCAGTGGAACTGCTGTCCAGGCAAAAACCGCGGCTGGCGTTACAACGACCACGATCGCAAAGCACACATTTATCATCACGATGCCGCGAATAAAAGCGTCTTGGATGAAGCGAGGAAGCACATTTTTACTGTAGAGACAGAACATTGGTACGGCGAGATCAAGAGTGGCAAATTCGATGCGCTTTGCACTCAGCCACCAATCCCACTCGGGCAACAGCTCGGGCAGAAAAAAGCCCCGCTCGGTGTTGCGCAGCGCGATCGAAAAACAAAAGACGGCGAACCACAGGGGCGCGCGATCGGAGGGGCGCAAGAGGAACAAGGCCAAGTGGTAGAGCCCCACAATCACCAGCGCCCCGATGATGGCGAACTCCCGTTGGCGGGCCTCGTTGCGCTCGCGCTGCATCTGGGGGGATCGCCCCAGGCGCAAGGTCCCGCCGGCGCCGCCCTTTGGGTATTCGAAATTGCTGATCTGCAACAACAGCGTTAGCTCCGTCGACGTCGGCAGCTGGACCATGGCTGGGACCGCGCTGGGCACGCTGTGGGCTGCGTCGCGCGCCACCACGCCGGCAGACATCAGCCGCAAGGGAACGCTGCTGCGCGCGTCGAGAGCATGCAGCGTGTAGGCGGTGTCGGCATGGGTCAGGTAGACCGAGAAGGGTCCGCTGCTGGGGAGCAGCACGCGCACGCGAAGGGTGCCAAAGCCCATCGCCGACGCTGGGCCAGAGCTCGTTTCCCCTCCCCAATTCCCGGGGACCTCCAACCGGTCGGGCGTTGGCGCCAGCGGGTGGCCGTCATCCACCAGCAGCTGCCCGTAGGCGAGCTCCCAGCTGCCCGCCACAGCAATGGGGCCGTTGCGATCGAAGTCCCACGAGCGCAAGTCGGCGACGCCGTCGATGACCTGGGGCGCGGGCCCTGGGCCGCAGCCCGCTCCCAAACCCAGCACGACCCACAGCACGCAAATGGACTGTCGCATCGATCCTCGCAGCGTCCCACGGAACAGCCCGCCTGGGGAGCTTCACTGCTGCATCGCCACTGCGATGCTTTCTTGCGACGTCAGCGACGACGGCAGCGCGCGAGACCCCGGTGGGCTTGCGCAAGCCCCTCGGACACGCCAGCGTGCATCGTGCTCGCCAGAAAGTGCTTCGTC
This sequence comes from Myxococcales bacterium, assembly GCA_023248635.1. Lineage (GTDB taxonomy): Bacteria > Myxococcota > UBA727 > UBA727 > VGSZ01 > VGSZ01. The sequence continues at coordinate 37,393 of JAHFED010000034.1, read as the reverse complement.
GTCGTCGTCGCCGCCGTCTGCGGGGCCTGCACCACCTTCAACAACGCGCGGCCGCTGGAGCTCGGACAGCACGCCGCCAGCGTTACCCTCGGTGGTCCGCTGACCAATGTGCCGGGGGTGGGCCCCATCCCGCTGCCCAACCTCACCATCGAAGGGCGGCACGGCGTCGGCCACCACCTCGACGTCAACTACGGCCTGCACGTGCTGCCGCTGGTCTTTGGTGTCGCTGGCGGTCATCTGGGTGCGAGTGCTTTGCTCTTCGAACAACCAAGCGATCTCGCGCCCGCCCTCTCCCTGGGCCAGCGCTTCTTCTTCTTCACCAACCTGCTCGACGGTCGCAAAGGACACAAAGACGCCTTCGCGATGTCGCAGACCGACCTCACAGCGAGCTGGAAAATCCACCAGCAGCTGCTCTACGCCGGCGCCACTGCCTACCTCCCCCTCGACGAAGGCGCGCGCTCGTTGCGCCTCGCGCCCTTTCTTGGTCTCGAGGTGCACCCGGGCATCGATTGGCTGCGGATCCAGCTCGAGACCCGCTGGCTCGCCCCCGACGTCAACCAACGCTTCGCCGTCGTCGATTGGATCGCCCCGGCTGATCAGGGGGGCGTCGCCGTCAACCTTGGCGTGGCCGTGGTGATCTCGGACTTGATCGACCTGTTGGGCAGCGATGCCGACAAGGTGAAGCCATGAAGTCCAGCTGCTTCGGCGCCGTCGTCGTCGTCGTCCTGCCGCTGGCGGGCTGCTTCGATCTCGATTCCTTCGTGTGGAATCCGCGCCACTGCTCCGCACCCAGTGATGAGCTGTGCGCGGAAAAAAACGTGTGCACGCCCTGCGGCGAACCCTTGCCCTTCGAGAAGGTGGGCATTCCCGTCGAAAAGGTCACCCGCCACCCCATCGCGCTCGAGGACGGCGAGACCAATGATTCGTGGTTCGTCGCCTCCGCCGGCGGTGCGCTGAGCGACGTGACCATCGTCTTCAGCCACGGCAACTTCGGTGGGCTCGAGCACTATTTGAACCGGGTGGGCCTGCTCTTTGAGACCGGCGCCAACATCTACGCCGTCGACTACCGCGGCTTTGGCCAATCCTCGACGACGGCGGAGCCCACCGAGGCCCAGTTCCTCAGCGACACCTCGCGGGCGCGCGCAGGGCTGCCGGCGATCCTGCAAGAGCATGGCGTGTCGTCGTCGGCCGTCGTCCTGATGGGCTATTCGGCGGGGGCGTTGTCGGCAGTCGAGATGGGCGTGACGGACTCCTCGTGCGCAATGGTGCTCGAAGCCCCCTGGCCCAGCGTGCAGGCCTTCGCCGACGACAGCACCTTCATCGGCGTCCCAGGCTCCTTCGTGACGACGGGTGCGTGGGACAACATCACCAAGATGCGCTCCTACACCAAGCCCTACCTCCACCTGCACGGAACCGAGGATCAAACGGTGCGCATCGAGCTCGGCGAAGAGCTGTTCGACGGCGCCGGCAGCAGCGAAAAAGAACTCGTCCGCGTCGATGGCGCCGACCACGGCAATTTCCTCGGCAAAGAGGGCGACATCCCCGACGTCCCGGCAGTGCTCGGAGCCGAGGCCTATGCTCAAAAGCTTGCGACCTTTGTCGGCGGCCTTGCTTGCGACTGAGGTCGGAGGGGCCGACGACCCACCAGCCGTTCCGCCGTCCGCAGACAGCCGTGCTTCGGGGTGAGAGGATGCCCATGCGCTGGTCTTTCTTGCTTGCTGCGCTTTTCCTCCTCGTGGGCGCGGGAGGAGGGGCCTGCTGGTGCTTCGGCGGCGGCTCCATCGTCGAAGAGTCGCCACGCTTGAGCCCCGACGAGCCGGCGCCGGGCGGGAAGTGGACGCGCGCGCACATCGAGAGGGTCACGCACGAAAGTGCCTACGGTGGCCGGAACTTCGGCACGCGCACGTCGACGTCGATCGTCTTGGTCCTCAACGACGGCACCCAGGACACGACCTTCGATCTCGAGGGCGCCGACGACACGACGTACACGCTGCGCTTTGCCCCCGATGGCCACGCCCTCGCGCTTTTTCCCGCTGGCGGCACCGGCTTTCGCTACGTCGGCCTCGACGTCGACGCGCCGGGGACCGCCTCGCTGCACTGTCCCCATTGGAGCTTCGGTGGGGCGAGCGTCGATGGCGATCCCTGGGCCCAGGCGCCGACGACCCACGATCTGCTGGTCGACATCCTCGCCGGCGGCGATCCGCCGCTGTCGCCGACGTCGCACCACGGCAGTGAGCTGTCGGTGACGAACAACGAGCTGTCGGCGGCCCTTGACTACGCCTGCGCTCATCGCACCGATCGGGCGCTTGTCCTTGCCATGGCGCGCCTGGCCCGCTCGGGCGCCCCTTGGCCCATCGTCCCCGACGTCGCTTGCTTGCAGGAGGAGGTGAAGAGCGACCCCGCCGTGCAGCAAGCGCTCATCGACGCTGCGCTGGCCAATGGAAGCGGACGCGATCGGGTCTCGCAGCTCAAGTGGGCAGCGAAGGTCTTGGGTGCGCAGCGCGACCTCAACTCTCACGAGGCGCTGGCCGAGATCTTGGCCAACGAGATGGCGCTGGTGAACAAGCCAGATCACGGCAACCTCAACGTGTTGAGCGAGGTCTCCGATGAGCTGCTGGCCGTGACGACGGCTCGACACAACGCCTCGGCCAAGACGCAAACGATGCTCACGGCCATCCTCACCGCCGATGCCTGCACCGGCGAAGGACGGGACTGCCGCATGGTGTGGGAAGACGCCGCCAACGCCCTGGCCGAGCTCGGACCGGGCCCCCTCGCTTCGGCCGAAGATGCAGTGGCGGCGGCGCTCCTCAAACGCCTCGGCGACCCCACCTGCGGTGCAGGGGACGACGGACGCGGCGACCTCGCCTGGGCGCTGATGCGCCTGGTGCAACAAGGCGGGGTTGCCTCGCCGGCCGCGGAGAACGCCTTGGTGCGCGCCGCAACCGACCCCACACCCTGCGCCGGTGCCTGCGAGTCGGCCTGCATCCACATGCACACCCACGCCCTCTTGGGCCTGTCGCGCGTTCACGGCGCCAAGGCACGCGCCGCCCTCACGAAGATCGCGGCGGGCGCGTGCACCGAAGACCTGCCCGAGATCGTCGACGAGACCTGGGCACGACCACTCTACGTCGAAGCCAGCCAGCACCCCCTCTCTTGCTGGGCACGGGCCGCCGCCCGCGTTGCGAAGTAGCCGCTCCGGTCGCGCAGGCGTCTTGGCCGAGGAGACCGCTGGGCACCATCCGCGAGCTGAATCAGTAGCCGTGGTCGACGTCGACGACGCCCAGCAACGGCTCGCCAGCGATCCGACGCCGCACGTTCTCCCGCACGCGTTCGCTCAGCACCGGCACCGCCATCTCAGGGGTGTTGGCGCAGTGGGGTGTGACGATGGCGTTGTCGAGGGTGAAGAGTGCATGGCCCGCGGGCAGGGGCTCGGGATCGGTGACGTCGACGGCGGCACCGCCGATGCTCTTGGCCTGCAGCGCAGCGACCAAGGCGTTGGTGTCGACGTGGGCACCGCGGGCGACGTTGATGAGCCAGGCGGTCTTTTTCATCGCCGCCAGCTCGGGCACACCCACGCACCCGGTGGTCACAGGCGTGAGGGCCAGGGCGACGACGACGACGTCGGCCTCGCGCAGGGCCTCGATGCGCCCTTCGAAGGCGACGACGCGCGCGCCCGCCAGGCTGTGATCAAGGGCATCGTCGACGCGCCGACGCACGATGCAGAGCTTCACGTCGAAGGGTTTTAAGAGCTTGACCAGCTCGCAGGCGATGCCGCCGGCCCCCAAGATGGTGACCGACGCGCCGTGCAGCGAAAGGCCCGAGGGGGGTTGCCACGACGTCGCCTGTGCTCGGCGCTTGAGGTCCCGCAGCCCGGCCAGCGTGAGCGCGAGGACGTGTTCGGCGACGTCTTTGGCGTAGATCCCCTGCCCTGCCGTCCAGAGGCGCTGGTGGTCGAGCACGGGTCGGTAGTGCTCGATGCCAGCCCAGGGCAGCTGCACCCACGGAACCTGGGGGTGCTTGCCCAACACCGCCCGCAACCCCTCGGGATCGCGGGGCGCCGTCCAGACCACCGCCTCAGCAGCGACGACGTCATCGGCTCCGTCGACGACGACCCCGCCACCGGCGCTGACGGCGTCGCGCAAAAAATCGCGCGTTCCGCGAGGACCGACCCAGACCTTCATGGAAGGTCGGTGTAGCTCAGCGTCGAGCCCGGGTCCTCTGTCGACGACGCAGCGCGACCAGCGCCAGACCGAAGGGAGCCGCAGCCGTCGGCGAGCTCGTCGGCGACCCGAAGCAGCACAGGGTCGACAAGCCGTCGGGCAAACCCAGCAGGAGGTCGATGCTCACGGGCTCCGAGGGGTTGCCCGCGCGATCGAAGGCGATGATCGAGACCACCGTCTCGCCCTGACCTTCGACAATGACGCCGCCGGTGTCGACGACGTCGAAGTAGGTGGTGCCACCGCGGCTCACGCTCACGACTTCGACGGGCTCGTTGCTCACGATGCCCAGCGAGCCACCGCCGCCGATGGCGCCCCGATCCTCGAGCAGCGGCGCAGTGGGTGGGTCGTCGTCGCCGCCGTCGCCGGTGGTGAAGGAGGTGAGCTCGCTGGCTTCTTCGTTGCCGACGACGTCGATGAGGCGGTAGGTGGTGCGGGGCCGCAGGGGCTCGTTCAAGCTCAGCCGCAGCAACGACGAGAAGTGACCCACGGCCGTCGAGATGGTGACCTCAGCGATGGCGCCGCCGTCGTCGACGAGCCTCAGCTCGGTAAAGAACTCGTCCCGCACGAAGATGAGCGCGTTGGTCGGCACGTCGACGGCGCCGCTGGCCGGGATGGCAGGGACAAAGCCCTGGGCACGCGCCAGGGCTTCAGACTCGGCGACGGCCGCCGACGCCGGGACGACGACGAGGGCCGCGAGAAAGAGGGGGGCGCAAGCAAAGCTCTTCATGGGGACTCCGGTTGGGGCCATATTCGAGACGCGCCAGCGTCTTGAACCGACCGAACTTCAAGACGCGCCAGTGTCTTGAACCCTCAGAACTTCAAGACGCGCCAGCGTCTTGAACCCTCAGAACCTCGAGACGTCGACGCTCACGACCTCCTGTCCACGACCCGTGCCGGCCTCGAGGGGCGCAGCCCAAGGCCAGGGAGCAGAAAGTCCTCAGAAATCCCGCGCCATTTTCTTGAGCAGCTGCCTGTCAGTCGCAGCCACCGATGGTGACGCTGTTGGCGCGCCCGGGGGTGGGGCCGATGGAGGCCTTGCAGAGGCAGAAGCTCTCGTCGACGTCGGCGGCGTCTGGCGCGATGCGCTCCACCGACAGGCCGTTTTCCTTGGGATCGGTGCTCGCGTGGCTCGAAACCGTCGACACCGGCCTCCCGTCGCTGTCGGCGAGCAGAAAGGGCTTGGGATCGTTCACCAGCCCGCACATGGCGTTGGCCCCCGATTGCGATGCCAGCTGCACCACCGCCACGTCGCCGCCCAGGGCGTAGTGCTCCTCGTCGAAATTGACTCCAGCAACGACGAGGAAGGCGCCCGGAGCCAGGCCAATGGCCTCGGGCAGCTCGGCCGTGCACCCGCCGCCCTCATCGCCCCCGTCGACCAGCAGGAGCCAACCCGAGATGTCGACGACGACGTCCCCGAAGTTCACCAGCTCGACGTATTCGCCCGTGGCCTCCGACGACGTCGATGGATTGGCCATCACCTCGTTGATGGCGACCTTGGGCAGCGGAGCAGTGATGAAGGAGACCGGCGCGGTGGCGGTGTTGCCGACGTCGTCTTCGGCGCTGACGACGACGTCGTAGGAGGAATCGAGGGCGAGCCCCGCCAGCTCCACGCTGTGCAAAAAGCGCGGCGGGCTCGACCCCGCGATGGCCGCGCGGGCTGGCGTGCCCAACACCGGACAGGCTGCACCCAGGCAATCCAGGGGGCCGCCGCTCAGACCAAAACGCACTTCCGTCGTCGACGCCTTCGTCGTTTCGAAGCGCACCGACGCCGCCACCTCGCCGGGGATGGCATCAGGCCCGTCGACGATCAGGTTCGGGGCCGCGTCGCAGGCCGCACCCGTCGTGAAGTCCGCGCTGAAAGGAGCAAGAGCCTGCCCGGTATCGCCCACCACAGCAGCGCTGACGGCCAGCGTGTACGTCGTCGACGGCGCGAGGCGATTGCAGCCCTCACCGGCCCCGATGAGCACCGTGACCTCGGTGCGCGCTTCGTTGGCGAGGATGGCGTCGATGGGTGCTGCCGGCGTCAGCGTGAGCGTGTCGTTGCCGACATTTTGCACGGGCTGGTTGAAGGTGATGACGAGCCGGCGGCGGTTTGGGGCAACCAAACCGGGACCATCGACGTCGACATCGGTGACCGTCGGCTGGCCGCCATCGGTCTCGAAGTCGTAGCGAAACAAGGCCTTGAGCCCGCTGCCGTCGACGAGGGGATTGCTGGCGGCGTCGGTGATGTCACTGCCCAGGAGCAGCACATACGCCGTGCGCGGCTCCAAAGGAGCGAGGGGCGTGATCACGAGGGCGGCGCCGTCGGCGTCGACGTCGACCGGCACGGGCTCGTCCTGGCGGCTGTCGGCCAGTGGTGGAGAGTTGAAGTCGGTGATGAGCGCATCGAGCGTGGCCGCCCGCGGCACCAGCACGACGGTCACCGTCTGCGAGGTGGGATCGGCGTCCACCGTGGTGGCCAGCAGATCCTCGCTCACCGTGATGACGAAGGCGACGTCGACGGGCACCACGGGATCGCTGGGTTCGACGGCGATGACGCGGGGCGCAGTGCGGTCTTTCTCGGGCTCTGCTGGTTTGCAGCCGCTCAACGCCAAGACGACGACGACATGAGCAATCACCAAGCGCATGGCTGAGAGTACCCCGAGTTCGCTGCGCCGGCATCTGTCTGGCCGGCTGTGAAGCGCGCATCTGAGTCAACCCTGATCTCCCCGCCACTGCCCTCAGGTGAGGCCGGACAACAGTCTAAATAAAGACGATCGAATCGAGCAAGATCAGGCGTTCTTTACCATACAAGGCATGTCGACGCGGCCGTCGAAGTCGATCCCGAGGGCGTGAGCCACGGCGGAGTAGACCTCGCCTTCGCGCATCAAGCTCCCCGGCGCTGCGATGCCCGTGACCGGATCGAATCCGAAGGTGAGGGCCGTGTTGACATCGACGCCGCCGTAGACACGATTTCCGTTCAGCAGTGGTGAAATCAGGATATTGCCATTGTTGAGGTGATGGCCCGATCCAAATTCGAAGGAGTTGGCCGGACGCGTCTTGTCCCGTCCGAAGTCGGTCGCGATGTACACGAGGCTGCGGTTCCACATCTTGCCTTGCGCGGGATCGTCGTCGTCGACGTCTTGGCCCTTGAGCAGGGTGATGAGGCCGTCGGCGCAGCGGAGCACGCGGCTCCACATCGCGTACTGCGTCAGGGTGTGGTTGGTGTGGCTGAAGTCGAAGGCCAGCGGGGTGTTCTTCAGGCCGTCGTCGAGGAGGGGATTGAACGAGGGCGACAAGGCCACCGCACAGGACACGCCATGGCGCGCCAGCAGGAAGGCCAGCGCTCCCTGGGCTTCGAAGGGATCGCTGGTGAGCGAAGGAAAGGCCGCCCGCACTTTTTCGCCGTCGGGTGAGGACGACAAATCGAAGTCGTCGAGAGGGATGGACCCGGGCACGTTGGCGACCATGGTGAGCTTGGTGATCAGATCGTTGGCCTCCATGGTGGGCGCGAGGCGCGTGCGGGCGTCGATGAAGCTGCGGCGCAAGGGCGCATCGCGAAAGGTGATGCCGAAGACGCTGTCGTCGTCGACGCGGTTGCGGATCCGCCGGGCGCGATCGATCAGCGATCGCTGGGGCAGGTTCTGCAATCCGCGCACGCCATCGGTGGCGAAGGCAAAGAGCAAGGCATCGGCGACGGCGACCGCCCTGGCGCTGTCGGGCACGCTGACGTCGTCACCGGGCTCCAGGTAGCCGGACTCGCACATGTTGACGGCGGGCATCAGCAGGCCATTGCCGTGCGCCATGGCCGCCGCCTCGAGCAAGGTGCGGCCGCCGTTGATGCCGGCACCGGTGAGGGATCGCTTCTGGGCGATCAGATGGTTCACGCTCGTGCATTCCTGGGTCATCACGGCGACGTCGCTGCCGTGACGCTGCAAGAAGGGCAGCAGGTGTCCGACGATGTTGAAGCCCCCCAGCTCGATGGGAAAAGGCGAGTGCACGCAGCGCAGGTTCGAGCCGTTGGGCTGGGCGACCAGTTGGTTGGGAAAGGCCACAATGGTGGCCCCATTGGGCGATTCGCTGTCGACGATGGGCAGGAAGGAATCGATGATGGATCCGCCGCCGGTGGCCGCAATCACAAAGAGAAATTTCCGATCGACCGGAACTTGGGCGCGGGCCGCACGCGTTGAGATCAACGACGACGCCCCAGCCACAGCCAGGGCCGAGCCCATACCCTGCAGCAGCGAACGCCGGGAGCTTTTTAGAATTCGCTTCATTGTCGCCCTTCAACATTCAATACGTTGCAATGCCTTGCGTATCGGCAGTGAAAGATCAGTAGAAAATCGTCTCACTCATGGTGGCGATGGCAAAGCATGAGAGCACAGCGAAATCGCGGGGCGACACCGCAGCGCCGTCGTCGTCGATGGTGAGGGCCGCGAATTCTTCCACCTCGCCGGGGGTCAGCGCGCGGCCCAGCAGGCGCTTGCCGAGGCCGTCGATGGCAGCGGCGGCGGCTTCGGCGTCGACGGCGGCAGCATCGAAATCGAGGGAAGCAAAGACCACGGGCACGCCAGCGACGTCCTGATCGACGCGTGCGCGACAGGCCGAGAGGGCCACGCGATCAAGGGCGATGGGCGTGGTCACCGTCGGCGAGGGCAGCGGCTCGTATTGGGAACGCGAGAAGGGCTCGTTGCCGCCGAGGGGCACCAGGTGCACGAAGTCGATGCAGGAGTAGAGGCCTAGCTCGTTGCACAGGTCGGCCTTCTCCAAGGCCAAAGCGATCAGCAGATCGTTCTCCAGGGCCCGTTGCCTCTTCCAAGCGAGGCGGTTGCGGGTGCTGATGGCAAAAGGCGGCGGAGGAGGGCCAGCATCAACCTCGTCGGCGACCCCGCTGTCGATGACGTCATCGGGTACGCCGCTGTCGACGTCGCCCGCGGGGCTCAGCTCCGGGCAGCCCGCCGCAGCCAGCGCCACAACCAGCACCGAGATCCTGCGCGCGCTCATCAGGGCACCCCGAAGGCATTGGTGTCGATCAAGCGGTGCAGCAGGCGCACAGCCCGGTGGTCGTCGACGTCGTCGAAGCCCTCGGCCAAGGCCTGCAGGTCGTCGAGCTCGTCGGGGAGGGGCGCGCGGCCCAAGGCGTGGGTCAGAAACATCGATGCCAAGTTCTGGCGGAACTGCGGAGAGTTGGCGGCGATCTGCGCCCACTGCGTCACTCCGGCGGCCGCGGTGTCGCCCAGCGGCACATCCAGCAACACGGCCTCGACCTCGGAGGGTTGCCACGACGGTCGGTTGGCGTTGTATGCACCAATTCCCCCCGAGTCGCCGATGCCATTGTAGTGGGCAAATGCGTAGCTGAGGGGGTCGAGCGTGGCGTGGCAGTAGATGCAGGTCTCTTGGTCGTCGACGCCTTTGTCGTCGATGTCCTTGGGCTCCCCCTCGACGGGAAGCAGGCCTTCGGAGCGCGCGATGTCCTGGCCCAGATACGCCCGGTAGGCCTGGGCGGCCGTGGTGCGCGGCAACTCACTGAACATGGTGTGAACCATGAGGAACCACTGTGTCGTAATCATGCCGGCCCGTTTGTCCACCAGCGCTGGCTGTCCACCCACCTGGTCGTCGCCATCGCCGGTGATCACGCCTTCGACGACCAGACCCGCGGCATCGATGTGGTAGGTCGCCAGCAGCAGGTCCCGCGCATCGCGATCGCCGGTGAGGGCGTGCACGAACAAGCGGTAATCCCAGCCGTAGTCCGCCAGCGGAATCACGCCGTCGATGTTGATGGCCTGCAGGGGGCGGATGCGCTTGTCAGCGAGGCGCGGCAGCCCTTCGCCGGTCCAATACGACGACGTCAAACAAGCATCGAGGGCGGCGTGGCGCAAGGCTCGTTGGTCGATGGCGGCGGCGAAGGCCTCGCGCTCTTCGAAGGTGGGAGATCGACCGCAATAGTCGATCAACAGGCGGCGGAAGGCGAAGGCCTCGTCGTAGGTGCCGACGTCGAAGCCGGGGTTGGGCGCGCCGCTGGGGGGTGCGGGAGCCGAAAAGAAGCTCGAGGCATCCCCGGGCCGGGTGCCGAGCAAGATCTCCTCGAGATTGGTGAGGCCGTCGCCGTCGCTGTCGTCGCCCTCGACGTTCAGCAGCGCCGTGCCGAGGTCATCTTCGTACACGAGGTTGCCGGCTTCGAGGGCGGCGAACACGTCGGAGCCGTAGGAATTCAGCTCAGGGGGCGCGGTGTGGCATTGGGTGCAAGCGACGACGGCGCCGCGACACATGGGGGCATCGGGATAGTGCGCGCAGGCCAGCCGGGGCCCCACAGGCTTGGCGAGCGCGGCCGGTGCAAACAACGCGGAGGGCAGAACACCCGTCGCTGTCACGACGACGAGGACGGAGAGCAGGCGCATGCGGCCTCCACGACAACACAGCACCATAGTGCGCACACCGCGCGCTGGCATCGGTCGGGTGGCCCCACAATTGGCCGGGCTCACGCCCAGACTGTGACTTCCGTGTCGTGTGTTTTCCGCGGGAGCGAGGAAGCCGGTTCCGTCAAATGGATGTCGGGCCCACCCAGCCGCCAGCAGATTGGCGCCGCAGCGATGCCGTCCAGCAGGAGCCAAGGCCGAAGTCGACCTGGCATGCGGCGTGAGTTGGGCACCGTGCGTTTTGTTGACCTGCCGCCGGGGCGTTGGCAAAAGAACGATCGTTCGAGGGAAAGATGCAGGATTTGATGATCGACCAGGAAAAAGCACTGTCGCGCGAGAAGCCGGCGGAGGTCTCCTCCATGGCTCTGGTCGCGCTGCACCTCACCAGCCGCGCCATCGAGGCGAGCTCCCCCGCGCGCCCCGGCCACCGCCAGCACAAGCGCGCCAAAGCCGATCAGCTGCTGGTGCGCGTGCGCGTCGGCAACGGCCTGCTCGTGGCCAAGGTCGAAGACATTTCGGTCGGCGGGCTGTTCGCGCGCACCGAGAACCCCATTCCCGTCGGCGCCTTCGTCGAAATGGGCCTGCTGCGCCCCGACAACGAAGAGCTGCGTGTCACCGGCGTCGTCGTCGACGCCAACAAGCGTGCGGGCATCGCGGTGCGCTTCGAGGGCATCAGCCCCCGCACGAATCTGGCCCTGCGTCGCTTGGTGCTCGAGCTCGACCCCGACGTCGACGGCGACGTCGAACCCACCCGCGCCATGCGCCCCGCGCTGAGCGGCCGCGATCGCGAGCTCGACGAGTTGCGTCGTCGCATCGGCCTGCTCAACGCTGAAAACGATCGCCTCCGCAACGAGGTCGAAGCCGCCGCCGACGCCCAGCGCCTGGTGGGTCGCCTGCAGATGGAGATCGAGCGCCTCAAAGCGCGGGCAAGCGGGACCATGGTCGTCGAGGCCGATTTGCTGGCCGACATCCGCCGCGACGCGGAGGTCGCCTGGGTGGCCATCGCCCGCCTCACCGACAACTGCGACAAGATCAAGTAGCCGGAGGCGCCTTCGAGGCGCGCAGCTGCTGGAGCATGGCCACGAACAACAAGCCCTGCTCCCGGGCGTCGTCGACGGCGACGTGGTTGTGGCTCGAACTCGGAAACCAGCGGCGCGGCATGTTGCGCTTGGTCGCGTCCCGGTAGCGGAAAGGCTCACCGAGCAGTGCCATTGCCAACGTTTTCATGTCGAGAGCCGAGTGGGAGAAGGGGCTGCCGCCCGTGAAACGGTGCAGGTACCAATGCACAAAGAGAAAATCGAAGACGACGGGGTAGCCGACGAAGACGGGCTTGCCGGGCAACCCGTTCACCCAGGTGACGTAGGCCGGGAGCGCGGTCTCGGGGGCTTCGGGATTGGTGCGACAGGCCTCCCATGCCGCCGGCTGCGTCGCCCACCACTTCATCGTCTCGGGATGGCCCTGTGCCCCTTCGAGGGTGGTCAGGTTGCGCGAGAAGGTGTCGAGCTCGGTCCCCTCGTCGTCGAAGGCCACCGATCCAAAGGAGAGCATCGAGTGGGGACCGGGGATGGGTCCGTCGCTTTCGATGTCGGTGGAGACATAAACCTCGCGCGCCATGGGCCGGGCTAGCACGAGCGATCAGTCGCAGGCTCGCTTCTCTGTGACTGCCCGCTTCCGTCTCACCAAGAGCGACCCGAAGCGACCGATGATTCATCCCGCGTCCGCTTGATGTTCGACCGCGTTCCGAGATGGGAAAGACGCGGGATGCGCGTGAAGCGCCCGCGGAACGCGGAGTTGGTGGGGGGCCCCGCGTCCGGCTCCGCCGGGGCGGGGGGAGGTCTGCACCAGACCTCCCAGAAGAGCATCCCCGACGGCGATGAACGAGACCGCTCCGCGGTCGAAGTTCAGCGAGATCGGGGATTCAGTCGAGCTCCACCGAGGCGATGGCGGGCCCCTGGTCACCACCGAGGGCGTGGGTAGCGGCCTGCAGGCGAATGTCCCAGGTGTCGATGCGCGCGAAGGCGGCGCCGCGCTGCTCGACGTCGAGAAAGACCGCGCCCACGGGCAGCGCTTGCAGCGCAGCCGCGGGGACATCGGCTGTGCCGGCGGCGGCGGGAAAGGCGCAACTCACTTCGGTGGCTTGGTCCTGCGTGTTGAAGATGACGACGACGTCGCCGGCGCTGGCTCCGCTCCATTCCAGGTGCAAGCCGGCGGATCGGGTCACTGCCAGATCGTCTTGCTCCGCCGGCCACACCGGAACATCGATGGTGACCACCTCGGGGGCGGTGACCTGCAGCGAAAACGCGGGGACGACGTCGCCAGCGGCGCTGGCAGTCAGTGTCTCGCCGCCGCCAAAGAGCGGAGCGCCAGCGTCTGGGCTCAGGCTGGGGTAGCCGTTGTCGAAGGCCAGGGAGATGGGATCGAGGGCGCCGTCGACGTCGATGGCACCCGCGCTCAGCGCATCGAAGGCCAGGGGAACGGCCCCGCACTCGAGCACGACGCAGCCGGCGATTTCAGTCTCTGCGCAGTCGAAGGCCCGCGGCAGCTCACGTCGGAAGACCGCGCCGGCCTGCGCAAAGCCGAGATCGGGCTCGCTGACGACGAAGACGAAGCCGAAGTCGACGGCCGCTGCTTCGCCTTCGCCTTCGCCTTCGCCTTCTTCGCCTTCCTCACCTTCGCCTTCCCCTTGGACTGGCGAGACGGGGCAAGCCGCGAGGCCAAGAACGGCAGCGACGACGACGACGACGAGCTTCACCACACCTCGCAGCGCGCGGCGCGCACCATCTTGTCGCCGGCCTTGCAGCCAAAGGCGGCAGCGAACTCGGGCAGGTTTTGCAGGGGGTTGTTCACGCGCAGAAAGGGCGGGGCGTGGGGATCGGTAGCGGCTCGCAGACGCGCCTGCTCGGGGCGGTATTTGCTGCACCACGACTGCCCGTAGCCCAAAAAGAAGAGCTGCTCGGGCGTGTACGGCGACGACGTCGGCGCCACACCTTCGGCTGCATGCGCGTTCTGCCATGCCTTCAAGGCCTGGAGCGACACCTTGAGGCCGCCGAGGTCGGCGGTGTTCTCGCCGAGCGTGAGCTTGCCGTTCACGTGGATGTCTTCGAGGGCGACGCTGTCGTCGAACTGCTTGACGACGCAGCCGGTCTTTTCTTCGAAGAGCTTGCCGGCGTCGGGGCTCCACCAATCCTTCAGGTTGCCGTTCTTGTCGAGCTTGCGGCCCTCGTCGTCGAAGCCGTGCGTGATCTCGTGGCCCACCACCATCCCCATGGCGCCGAAGTTGACGGCGTCGGGGGCATCCTTGTTGAAGAAGGGTGGCTGCAGAATGCCCGCCGGGAACACGATCTCGTTCATTTGTCCGTCATTGTAAGCATTGACGGTTGGTGGAGACATGTACCACTCATTCTTGTCGACTGGCTTGCCAATCTTCGCAAGATCTCGCTTTACAAGAAATTGGACGCCATTCTGATAATTCACCAAGAATGAATCCGGCGTCGTCGTGTAGACGGAGTAGTCGCGCCACAGGTCGGGGAAGCCGATCTTGTTCGTCATCTTCATGGCCTTGGCCCGGGCCTCGGCGCGGGTGGGCTCGTCCATCCACGACAGCGAATCCAGGTTCTTATCGAAGGCGGCTTCGACGGCGACCACCATGGCCAGGGTGCGGGCCTTGCCATCTTTGCCGAACTGTTCGTCGACGAAGACCTGCCCGAGCGCTTCACCCAATTGGCCGTCGGCGAGGGCGACGCACTTCTTCCAGCGCGGGCGATCTTCTTTGGCTCCCGTCAGCGCCGCGGACTCGTAGCGGAAGCGCTCGTCTTGCATCGCTTTGGGCAGGGCTGGCACATTGGCCCGCAGCAACGCCCAGCCGAGATAGGCGTTCCACACCTCGGGTTTGGTCTCTTTCACAACATTGTTCAGCTCCTCGAAGAAGCTCGGATGAGAGACGTTGATCGTCGTCAGCTTATCGGCACCAAGAATCTTAAAATAGCCATCCCAGTCAAAGGCCGGCGTCGTCTTCTTCACGCCGACCCGCTCGAGCCGATGATAGGTCTTTTCGATGTCCCGCTTCTCGACCTTGGTGCGCGTCGCCGTCGCCAGACGCTTCTCAAGAGCAAAGATCGCGTCGCGCTTGGTCTTGGCTGCTTCGGGCTTGTCGCCAGCGAGCACCAACATTTTTTCCACGTGCTCGAGATAGGCGTCGCGCACCTGCTTCGTCTTGTCGTCGTCGAGCAGGTAGTAGTCGCGGTCCGGCAACCCAAGGCCTGCCTCGGACAAGCCGCCGACCACGAGGGTGGAGTCCTTGAGATCCTGCATGGAGCTGAAGTCGAAGAGGGCGTTGACCCCTTTGGCGTGCAGAGCGGCGGTGACCTTGGCCAGCGCCTTGCCATCTTTGACGGCGGCGAAGGCCTTGGCCTCTTTCTGCACGAGGGGGAGGCTGGCTTCGAGCTTGGGCTCGTCCATGCACGTCGACCAGTGGTGCCCGAGCTTCTTGCCGTTCTCGCCGGCGACCTTGCCCGCCGCGGCGCGTTCGAGGATCTCGCGCAGCACCAGCTCGTTGCGATCGGCGATGGACACAAAGCCCCGCGACGTCGACGATCGGTCCGCGGGGATCTCGGTGGTGTCCATCCAGTTGCCACAGGCGTAGCGGTAGAAGTCGTCGCAGGGGTTGGCTTTGCGATCGAGCGCCGTCTCTTCGAGGCCGGCCGGCAGGGGGGCACTGGACACCGCAGGCGAGGGCGGCGGCGGCGGCGGCGGCGCTGGGGCGACGGGCTTCGCGGCGGAGCACCCCACGATGAGCAAGGAACAGAGCGCGCTCGTGACGACGGAGGCTGGATCTCGGTACTTCATACCGGGGGCATGTGTCGGCGGGCGCTCAGACGCAAGGCAGTGCCCGTCGGCGTCGTCCCTGGGCGTTGCCCGCTCGCTGCGCGTTGGCCAGGGCGTCGCCCGCTCAGCGTCGGCGCGTCGGCGGTGGCATCGTCGACGGCGGCCCTTCGTCCGAGGCGCGGCGGGGCCTCGCCGAGACCACCGACACGGCCTTGCCCATCGGGCGGGCGGCCGGGCGAATGGGCGAGGGCGTGCCTTCGACGACGGGGATCTCTTCTTCTTCGGCGGGACCGGACTCGCTGCTGGCGAGGTCGATGATCAAGCTGTCGCTGGTGCTGCTCTCGAGGAAGCCCCCCGGCCCGGGGCTGGGGACACCGCTGGCGCGCGGGTTGCGCGTGGTGGCCAGCTCCTCGAGGGGCTCCAGATCGGCGGAGATGACGATCGAAGGTGTCGTCGATCGCGGCTTGCGAAACGAGCCTGTCGGCACCGAAGACACCGAAGACGATGACGTCGACGGCGACGGCGACGGCGACGGCGACGGCGGTGCTGGCGGTGCGGCGGCGACGGGGCTTTGGATGGCGCTCTCCGTCGGCAACAAGGCCTTGATGCGACCGCTGGGCGTGCGCACGCCGTGGGAAAGGGCAGCCGCCTCGGCCTGCTGCTGCTCGAACGCGAGCAGCCGCTGCTGCTCGAGCTGCCGCTGGATCGCTGCTTGACGCGCCTGTTCTTCGGCCGCTTGGGCCTGCTGCACGGCCAGGCGCTGGGCCTCGAGCTGGGCCTGCCGTTGACTCGCCTGCTGGGCAGCGGCTTCAGCAGCCAACCGCGCCTGCATCTGGGCGTCGAGCTGTCGCTGCAGCTCCAACTGCCGCTGCACCTCCCGCAGGGCCTCGACGTCGTCGGCATCCTGGGTCGAGGGGCCCGCCACCCACGAGGGCGATTCGTAGACCACCCGGCTCGGCGTGAGGGTCACTTCTTCGGCGGATACGACGGACTCGTCCAACGACGACGCCGACACGCTGCTGCCCACCGCGTTTTTGATCTGCGCGGTGAGCCCGATGGTGTCGAAGGCCGATCCCTCACCAGAGACTGCGTCGGAGAGATCCAGCACCGCGGGTCCGGCCTCGGACAAGAGCGTGGCGGGGTCGAGGGGCAAGAGCACCGGAGCGCCGGTGATGGCCTCGTGGCTCAAGACGTCGCCGACCCGAGCCGAGCGCAGCAGGGGATGGGACGCCGTCTGCGGGGCGTCTTCGGCGAAGCCCTGGCCCAGCTCGCGGTTCTTGAGGTCGTCGGCGGCGGACCCCGAGGAGAGGGCATCGACGCCGACGTGCAGATCCCGCGCGACCAGCACCACCGATTTGTTGAGCACGTCGTTGTCGACGGAGGGCGGGGCCTGGCCGCCGAGGAAGAGGTGGTTCAGGAACTGGGCGAGGTTCTCGCGGCTGGCGCGTGGATTCAGGCGATGCAGCGCGGTGGTGACGTCGTCGCGAAAGGCTTCGGCGGTGACGTAGCGCTGCTCTTTGTCGTGCGCGGTGGCGATGGCGTAGATCTTGTCGAGGGCCTTGGGCGCAGAGGGCACGCGATCCGAGGGCATGATCGGTGTCGGGCGGGCCACCATTTCGAGGAGCTTGAGAGGATTCTCTTCGACGAAGCGCTTGGTGCCGGTGACCAGCTCGAACAAGACGATGCCGCAAGAGTAGATGTCGGTGCGCACGTCAAGGAGCTGCCCCCGCGCCTGCTCTGGGCTCATGTAGCCGAAGTTCCCGAGCAGCACGTTGGCCTGCGTCTCCTGCGAGCGCTGCGTCGACTTGGCGAGGCCGAAGTCGATGATCTTCACCTCGCCCTCGAAGCTCACCAACACGTTTTGCGGCGAGATGTCGCGGTGGATGAGGTTGATCGACTGTCCCTCGGCGTCGAGCTGGCGGTGGGCATAGGCCAGCCCCGAGAGCACCTCGCGCACGATGAAGAGGGCGATGTCGAGAGGGATGCGCTTCTTTTTCTCGTGGCAAAAGCGCAGCACCCGACGCAGATCGAAGCCGTCGACGAATTCGGTGGCCATGTACAGCTCTTCGCTGACACGTCCGAGGTCGTAGACCTGCACGATGTTGGGATGCTGCAGTCGCGCCCCGAGCTTGGCTTCGTCGACGAAGCGGCCGCCGACGTCGTGGTCGTGGGTGAACTTCTTCAGCAGCTTCTTGACGGCGTAGTACTTCTCGAAGCCGGTGATGCCCTGGGTGCGCGCCAGATAGATCTCGCCCATGCCACCGCGGGCCAGGAGCTTGAGCAAGCTGTAGGTGCCGAAGCTGCGCGGCAGCGCGTCGGTGGCGGGCTTGTCGCTCATCGAGCGTTCTCATCGTCGAACTCGACCAGAGCCAGGGGCACCGGCGCGTTCACGCCCTTGACCCAGGCCGGACCCAAGCGGGTCACCCGAAAGCGCGGGTCGGTGGCGACGATGAGCCGCACCGTCTCGCTGACGACGACGCCGCGAGCGGCCCCGTCTTTGCCCGGGGGGGCCTGCTCCACCGCCGCGCGGGCTACGACCAAGGGCAGCCCGGCCTCGACGTAAGAGACGCCGTCGTCGCCGCCGAAGAAGCCCGCGATGGCCAGGCCCGTGTGGACCCCAGCGACCACGGCGGGATTGGGGAGGCCCGCAGCCGGCGGAGCGTCAGCGTCGACGAGGGCGCTGACTTCGATGGCGCAGCGCACGGCGGCAAGCACGCTGGCGGGATCGGCGGCGAACACCAGCAAGTGACCGTGGCCGATCACCTGATCGATGCGGCCCCCGTTGGCGGGACCCCGGGCCGAGATCGCAGCGCAAAAGCGATCGAGGCGCTGTTTGACGTCGTCGACGCTTGCCTTTTCGCAAAATCCGTCGAAGTCCGCGAGGGCCAGGTAGAGCACGGTGAGCTGTCGCGCTTGGGCCGACGTCGTCACCGCTTCGCCGGCCGCCACCGCTTCGACGTGATCGACCAGCATCGGCAGCACGCTGGCTCGCAGCGCCGTCCGCAGCAGGGTCGCGGCCTGATCGGATTGTTCGGCGGCGACGGCGTTTTGGGCCTGCACGGCCTCGTGGTCGCGGGCGGCGTCCAGCAACCCACGGGCGACCACCAGCGAGGTCTCGACTTCGGCCAGCCGGGCCTCGGTGTTGTCCTGGGCTGCCTGGGCCTCGCCCAAAGCCCGTTCGGCGGCGGCGGCGCGCTGGGCTTGCTGTTGTTGGGCCGCCTGCAAGGCCAGAAACTCGACGTCGTTGGCGCGGTTGCGTCGGTGTTCTTCGGCGGCCCGCGCGGCCTCACGGTGTTTTTCGACCTCGAGCTTCTGACGCTCGACCTCCTTTTGCAGAGCCGCGTGCTCTTTTTGCGCCTGCTTCTTCTGCTCGGCGTGGGCAGCCACCAGCTCGCGCTCTTTCTCGGTCTGCTGCTTCTGCAGTGCCTGTCGGTCCAGGTCGGACTGTTGGCGCAGCTTCAGGTTCTCGCCCTCGAGGGCGTGGCTGCGCGTCGTGAGGCGCTCGACCTCGGCCTGCTCCGCTGCGAGCTGCTCCTCGGCACCCATCAGGCGGGCGTGGGCGGCGGCGAGCTCGTCGTTTTCGTCGCCGACGCTGGTGATCTCCGCCGGTCGCGCGCTGCGCTCGAGCCTCAAACCCATCAAGCGCGCGATGCCCATCATGGCGTCGAGCCCGAACGACGAAAACTGCATGCCGGCTTGGGGCCGCGACAAGAAAACGACGGCGCCGACGTCGACGTCGCTGACCATGATGGGGACCGCCATCACCGCCCGCGCATCCCCTTCCTTCACCGCGTCGACCAGGTTGGCCTCGGCCAAGTCGCGGGCGAACTGGGGCTGCAGGGTGCTGATGGCCTTTTGCACCACCTCCCACACCACCGGCGTTGGTCCGTTGCGGCTGGCCTCGGGCTGCAAGACCACGGGCGTCGCCAGGTCGCCATCGTGGTGGACTTCGACGAGGACAGCGACGGTGGCGTCGACGAGCTCGCGGCAGATCTGCAGAACCTCGCGGCTCCAACTCTCTTCGCCGCCCAAAGAGCAGAGCTCGCTCACCCGCAAGAGGGCAGCGAAGCCCCGGGCCCGGGGGTCGTCTTCGTCGGAGATGTCGTCGTGCACCACGGCGGTGAGCGAGCCGCCGTCGTAGGCTGCGCTGTCGCCGCTGCGCCGGAGCTCGACGCAGACGTCGCCGATGTAGAGGAGGTCGCCGGGCGCCACGGGCGTGCTGCGCACCTTTTTGCCGTTGAGGAAGACGCCGTTGTGGGAGTCGAGGTCGTGCACGGTGACGCCGAGGTCGGTGACGATCAGCTTGGCGTGGCGCCGGGAGACGTTGGTGCTGGCCAGGACGACGTCGTTGCCCGGGAGCCGGCCCAGGTAGGTGACGGGATTCATGATCCTCAACGGCGCAAAGAGCTCACCACCCCCTTCGCCGTCGGAAGCGGGGACATGGTGCACAAGGACATAGCCGGTGCTCCCGGGGTCCGTGGTGGATTCGACGTCGCCGCTGCTCACGGGCCGATTCAACCACAAGCAGAGCGCCGAGTGCCAATCCGCCGGCCAGTCGGTCGGGGGTTGACCTGAGCGGCTCTCGTCGACGACCCTCCACCCGCCCGTGCGCCCCGGCGACTGTGGTCATGCGGCGTGCCATCACGCTTCAGCCCTTCCCACGTCAGACCGAGCCAGGGAGAAAGCAGCCATGACGCACGCGCACGGCACCGACAAACCCACAGTTCCGATGTCTGAGCCATCGGCCCGGCCCAAGAGCGGCATCCGCGTGGCCCCTCCCCACCTCAGGCTCGACGCCGACGACGTCGCCGCCAACTTCGCCGATCTCGATCCAGCGATGACCAAGGCCGAAGCCTTCGCCGAGAGCGGTCGCTGCCTCTTTTGCTACGACGCGCCCTGTACCATCGCCTGCCCCACGCACATCGACGTGCCGGGCTTCATCAAGAAGATCCAAAGCGACAACCTGCGCGGCTCGGCGCGGGTGATCCTCGACGCCAACCCCATGGGCCACTCCTGCGCTCGCGCTTGTCCGGTCGAAGTGCTGTGCGAGGGCTCCTGCGTGATGCACGGCCAGGGCAGCAAGCCGATTCAAATCGCCCGCCTGCAGCGCCACGCCACCGATGCTTTGCTCGACCACTCCTTCCTCCTCTTCACACCGCCGCCGTCGACGGGGAAGAAAGTCGCCGTGCTGGGTGCAGGACCCGCGGGGCTCTCTTGTGCCCAAGAGCTGCGCCGCTACGGCCACGACGTCGTTGTCTTCGAGGCCAAGCCCAAGCCCGGCGGTCTCAACACCTACGGCATCGCCCAATACAAGCTGACGCCCCGGACCGCCCTCGCCGAAGCCGACACCATCCTCAAGCTTGGTGTCACATTGAAGACCAATATTGTCATCGGAAAAGACATCTCATTCGACGACGTCGTCCAGGGCTACGATGGCGTATTCGTCGGCTTCGGCCTCGGCGGCACCAACCGCCTGGGCATCAAGGGGGAGGACAACGCCGGCGTCGTCGATGCTCTGACTTTCATTGAGCACTTGAAAGAGAAACCCTACGGGCAATTCAATGTGCCCGATCAGGTGCTGGTCATCGGCGCGGGCAACACCGCCGTCGACGCCGCAACCCAGGCCCGCCGCTTGGGGGCCCGCGAGGTCACCTTCGTCTACCGCCGCGGTCCCGAGGACGTGTCGGCCTACGCCTACGAGATGGAGCTGGCGCGCAACGACGGCTGCTCCTTCGTGTTTTGGTCCTCGCCCATCGAGGTCACCGGCAGCGGCGCAGCGACTGGGCTGCTGGTGAAAGACGACGACGGCAACGCGACCCATCTGCCTGCGGGGCTCATCATCAAGGCCATCGGTCAGGAAAAGCGCAGCGCAGCGCTGAAGGGCTTCGGCCTCGACGTCGACGACAAAGGCCGCCTGGTGGTCGACGAGAACCGCAAAACCTCCAGGGAAAAAGTCTGGGCCGGCGGCGACTGCGTCAACGGCGGCAAAGAGATCGTGAACGCTGCGGCCGACGGCGTTCGCGCTGCGCGTTCCATGCACGCGGCCTTCAGCACCTGAGCAATCAGAATCGAACGGTGGCGGCGTGATGCTCGATTCAACCTGTTCGGCGTTCTAGAGCGCATCCAGAACTCTACCAGCTCACATCCATCATCGAGACCGCCAGGCCCGAGCCGATGCCCATGAGCGCGAGGCGATCGCCCTCTTTCACGGCCGCCGGCGCGTGCTCCCAACCAGACACGGCCAACGACAACGCCATCGGCACCGCCGCCGATCCCGTGTTGCCCAGCTCGGGGTAGGTGAGGAAGGCTTTGTCGACGGGAAGTTCGAGCCTCTTGCACAAGGACGCGAGGTGGCGCGCGCCGACCTGGTGGCAGAGAAACTGCGCGATGGTGGGCACTGTCCACGAGAAGCGCTCGCTGGCCACGGCCCAGGTGCGCGCCGCCAACTCGATGCCGTTTTTCAGCAGCGCTTGGCCGTCGGTCTTCATCCACTCGGCCGTGCCGATGCAGATGCGGCTGCTGGCGGGATCGGCGCGGGTCACCACACCGTTGAGGCGGTGCGTCGTCGTCGCCACCTTTTCGTTCACCAGCAGCAGGGCCACCGACGCCGACCCCAGCGTGAGCGTGGGGAGCGACTCGCGGAAGTCCTCCAGCGTGATGTCGGGCTGCTTGAGCCGGTTCACCGTGTTGGTGACGACGTGCCGCGAGCTCTCGGCGGCGACGACGACGGCGGCATCGATCTCGCCGCTCTCGATGCGACGCGCGCACAGGTCCATGGCGGTGAGAAAGCCCAAGCAAGCGTTGGCGACGTCGAAGGTCTGGCATTCGGGGCTGAGCCCGAGGTGGCCCGCCACCAGCGCGGCGACGGAGGGCTCGATGTAGTCCTTGCACACCGACGCCGACACACACATGCCGATGCTCAGATCGGGACGCTGGGCCACCACCTTGCGGGCGACGTCGGCGGCGAGGACGTCGATGGCTGCCCCCTCGTCCCAAAAACGACGCGCCTTCACGCCCACCAGGGTCTCGAGATAGGTGGGAGGGATGCCGATGCGGGCGTAGGTCTCTTGGAGCTCGGCTTCGAGAGCGGCGGATCCCACCCGATGCGGGGGAACGGTGTGCGCGAGCGCTTCGATGCGGACGTGGCGATACACGAGCCTGACATCGCCGCTCCCGGCGACGTCGTCAACGCGATCTTCGGTCATGGTCTGGTCATCAGTTGGACCTCGCCGCGGTTCTCGTTGCGAGCATCGGCTGCTACAGGCGCAGCGTGCGCGTCGTGTTCGGTGAGGCCTTTGACGAGGGAGCGTGGCCGGGGCCCCTGGGCGACGTCGGCGCGGGCCGGGCGGCTGTGCTCGATGAGGTCTGGGTCGGGGCGCGCGGGCTCACCGATGTTCTCGAGGTGCGGCTGGGTCTCTTGTCTCTCGACCCACCGCGGGCAGCCGAGCGCGCCGCCGATCTTGCGCGCCGCTTGCGCCTTGGCGGCGACGACAACGCTCCTTGGGCGCGCTCGCTCACCGTCGATCCACTGGCCACTGCGCGATCGTTGTTGCGGACCCGCGATGCCCTCTTGGACCTCGGCGTCGACGACGGCACAGCACCCGCTCGGCTGCCCCCGCGGCTCGCGGCCGTGCATGCAGCCACGCGCGAATCGCTGGCCGGCAATCTCGATCGCACCCGCGCGGTGATCGACGCCCTCGAAGGCGGAGCCCAATCCCGCATCGACGTCGTCGCTGTGGTCGGCGACCAAGCCACTTTCTCGCCCCTGACGCGGCGTCTGTTGAGGGCGCTCGAGCAGGGCGGCGCGGCCCAGTGCCCCTGGGTGCCCCGCGGGGTGGAGGACGACGACAGCGATTTGTCGCGGGCCCGACGAGGGCTTCTCTCGCCTGAGGCCGGGCAGGGACTCGGGGGAGCCTTCACCGGCGACGGTTCCCTGCTGCTGCTGAGGCCCGACGCCGCCGTCGATGCTGCCGACGAGGTGGCGGCCTTCTTGGTCGGACAACGTGCGCTGGTGATCGGCGCCGACGCCGGCCTCGACGAAGCGCTGCACCGTCGGGGGGCCGGCACCCTGGGCATCGCGGGGGACGCCGGCGACGACGCGCTGCTGGCCCTGCTCCCCTTGATCATCGCCGTGGGTGCGGAGCATCCCGATCCCGAGCGCCTCTTCGAGCTGTGCGCCCTGCCCTTGAGCCCTGTGCCGCGCGACGTCGCCCTGCTGGTGCGACGCACGCTGCTGAAAGCGCCGAGCGCGCGGGCCCAAGTCGTGCGCGGAGGCTTTCAGGCCGGGCTGGAGCGCTTGCTCGGCCGCATCACCGCCGAGGTCGGCGACGTCGCTGCGGCCGCGCGGGTGCAGAGCTTGCGCACACGCCTCATCGAGTTGGTGCCCGCTTGGAACGCGGAGTGCGCGGCCGTGGGGGCGTCGACGTCGGCGCTGTCGACGTCGGTGTTGCTCGATCGCTTGGCGGCGCTCTTGGGCTGGTTGCAGGCACGGCAGAGCCGCGAGTGGCAGGACGAGGAGCGCACACCCTACCGCGCAGCCATCCGCCAAGTGACCCTCGGTCGACGGCTCTTGATCGCCCTCGACGTGCCGGCGTTGACGCCGCCCCAGCTGCTGCGCCTCTTGCAAAGCGCCACCGAGGGCACGCGTCCCCTGCCCCGGCGCGACGCCCAAGCGGGCCACCGCAAGCTCGACCGACCCCAGAGCCTGTGCGGCCCCGCCGACGTCGTCGTCTGGTGGGGCTTTGACAGCGAAAGCGCGCGCTTGCCCCGCAGCCCCTTTGCTCCCGATGAGACGCGGGCGCTGGCCGGGGCGGGATTTGTGTCGCCGTCGACGTCGCTGCGGGCGGCGGAACACGCGCGCAGCCAACGCCGTCCGCTCGATCATACCGCTGTGCGCTTGATCCTCTGTTGTCCGCGCCGCGCCGATGATGGTCGCGAGCTGCACCCCCATCCCCTGTGGGACGAGTTGATGGCCCGCTTGCCCAAGGCCGAGCGCAAGAGTGCCGCGCGCGCGCTGACGCGCCCCGAAGAAGGTCGCCGCGGGCTGGTGCCCCGGGTGACGCCCACCAGCGCAGCCTCGACGTCGTTGCCCCAGCACCGCGCGTCTTGGCGCATCCCCGCCGGTAGCGTGCGGCCCAGCGAGGTGACGTCGCCGTCGTCGGAGGAGCGGCTGCTCTCGTGCTCTTTTCGGGCGGTGCTCTTCGAGCGCGGGGTGCGGCCGCGGCCCTTGCATCTGCCGCGCGGCAGCCAGCTCGAGGGTCAGGTCGTGCATGCCGTGCTCGCCCGGGTGTTGACCCAGATCGCGGCGGTGCAGGCGAGGGGCGAGAAAGCGGGCGCCGACGACGCCGCGGCCCTGGTCCGGGCCTGCTTTGACGAGGTCACGCTCGAGAGCGCCGGGGCCTGGTTTCGGCCGGGGCGGGAGCAGACGCGGCTGCGCGTGCGCGAAAGGGCGGCGCGGGCAGCAGCGGCCCTGGTGCAGATCCTTGGCGACAACGCCTACGTCATCAGCGCCGTCGAAGCCGAGATCGAGCGCGAGCTTCCCGCCGGGCCCGGAGCCACGCGCAAGCTGCGAGGCACCCCCGACATCGTCGTCGACGGACCGTTGGGCCGCCTCATCATCGATCACAAGACCGGCAACGATCGGGGACGGCGGGAGCTGCTCGCCACGGGTGGAGCAGTGCAGCTCGTCGACTACACGGTCATGGCGGGTGACAAGGGCAAGGCCTGGCCCCAGGCGGCGTATTTCCAACTGCGCTCACGCCGCCTGATCACCACCGATGCCCGCATCGTGGGCGCCGAGGTCGTCGTCGGTCCCCGCCAGAAGGACGCCTGGGAGCTCATCGACGCCGCTCGCACCCGCGCCTTCGCCGCCCTGGCAGCTGGCGAGATCGAAGCACCGGGCGCAGACGGCAGCGCCCCGGGGGCCGTCGCCGTCGTCGAACAGGGTCGGCTGCGTCTGGCTCCGCCCTGTGCCCGCTGCCCCGCCGACGTGTTGTGTGGGCGCACGCCTTTCTCGCGCGGGGGTTCGGCGTCATGAGCGACATTCGCGTCATCTCCGCGGGCGCCGGCACCGGCAAAACCCACCGCCTCGCCGAGGAGCTGGTGAGCGCGCTCTTGAACCACAAGCCTGGTGAAGAGATCGAACCCGAGGGCGTCGTCGCCGTCACCTACACCCGAGCGGCGGCGGCGGAGCTCGAAGCGCGCGTGCGCCAAGCCCTGATCGAGCGCGGCCACCTTTCCTTGGCCCAACGCCTTGCCGCTGCGCGCATCGGCACCGTGCACAGCGTGTGTGCGCGTCTCGTCGAGGAACACGCCTTCGCCCTCGGCATGCCCCCCGAGATCCGCACCGTCGGCGAACGAGCGGCAGCCTCCCTCTTCGACGACGCTCTGCAGGCCGTCATCACCAACGACGAACGCCTGCAGCTCGATGCTCTGGAGCAACGCTGCAGCGTGCCTTTTGAGCAGCTCTGCAAAGAAGTGGCCGATCGCGCCCGCAGCAACGACCTCGACGACGACGCCCTGGAACGCAGCCGCTGTGAGAGCCGCGACGCCCTGGTCGCCAACCTGCCGCCGGCAGCCAACGAAGGCGAGCTCGAGCTCGCTTTGCGCGTGGGGCTCGACGACGTGCTGCAACGCTTTTCGCTCCGCGACCATGCCTCGGCCCACGCCCGCGACGAACACGCCCGCTTGAGCCGGGCCCGAGACACCCTCATGCGCGGCGAGCCCTTGTCGTGGAGCGCCTGGCTCGGCCTCGAGGACAGCCGGGTGAAGAAGCTCGCTCAGACCCACGTGCAGCACCCCCGGCTGCGCGCCGACCTCTGCGCCCTCATCGACCTCGTCTTTGGCACCGCGCGACGCGCCATGGCCCGCTTCGCCGAAGACAAGCGCCAAGCCGGCGTCGTCGACTTCATCGATCAAGAAAAGCTCGCGCTCTCATTGCTGGCCAGAGATGAGACCCGAGCCCAGCTGCAGCAAAGCGTGCAGTTGCTGCTCGTCGATGAATTCCAAGACACGAGCCCGCTGCAGTTCGCCTTGTTCGACGCGCTCTCGAGCGTGGCCCAGCGCACCATCGTCGTCGGCGACGAGAAGCAATCGATCTTCGGCTTCCGCGACGCCAGTCCGCAGCTCTTTGCGCGCTTCGCCGAGCGGGCGTCGTCGACGGACCGCTTGGGAACCTCTTATCGCTCCCGGCCTGGTCTGGTGCGCGCGGTGTCTGCGGTGTTCGCCAAGGCCTTCGCAAAAGCCGGGCTCGACGAAGAGACGGTCAAGCTGGTTCCCGCCGACGACGACGAGGGCAACGACAAGCTGCTCGGTGTGCTCGTCGAAAGGTGGGGGCAAGAGCCCCAGGGCCTGAACGACGATAAGCGCGAAGACACAGACCTCGCGGCGGCCGGTGTCGCCGAGATGCTCTCGACGCGCGAAGCGCTGGTGCGCGCCTCTCCCTCGGGCGTGCGCCCGGCCCAAGCCAAAGACATCGCCATTCTCTGCCGCACCAACCTCGCGTGTCGGCAGATCGCGGCCGCACTGGCTGCGCGGGGCGTGCCCGCCTTGCTGCGTCGCCGAGGTCTTGGCGAAACCTTCGAGGCTCGGGTGGTGGCCGCCGCCTTGGCGCTCTGGCTCGACGGTCGTGATTCCTTGGCGGCGTCCTCGTTGGTGCGCATGCTCTCAGCCAGCGACGACGACGACAAAGAGGGGGCTGAGTTCCTGGCGCGCATCGTGGCCGCCGAGCCCCACCGCGCCTTTCTCGATCACCCGCTGGTGGTCGCTGTCGTCGATGCCGCCGCTCTTGATCGCCATGCCGGCGTTATCGCTGCTTTCGATCGCATCGTCGACGTTTTGCGCTTGCGCGATCGTCTCCCCCTCCTGGGCAACACGGTGGGCAAGAGCGGAGATGGGGCCCAACGCCTCGCCGATCTCTCTGCGCTCCGGGCCCTGTGCGTACGTTTCGTCGACGACGCCGTGGCCGGGGGGCGAGGACCGACGGTGGCCGGTGTGCTCGCGCGTCTGGCCGAGCTGCGCGGACTGCGCGACGACGACGACGACCCCGACGACGAACGCGGCGACGTCGCTGGCATCGACGCGGTCAGCGTGCTCACCTGGCACAAGTCCAAGGGGCGCGAGTGGCCCGTGGTCGTGCTCACGGGACTGTGGCGATCGCCGTGGGTGCGGCCTTTCGACGTCGTCGTCGAAAACACCCTCTCGCTGGCCGGCCGTCTCGATCACCCGCTGCTGGGGCGACGACTGAGGGTGTGGCCGTCGCCCTACAGCGACGGGGCCCGCGGCGGCTTGGTCGATCACCTCAAGGACTCCCCGCAGATGGTGCGCCAAAAACGCGGGGCCACGCAGGAGTCGCTGCGCTTGCTCTACGTGGGCTTCACGCGGGCCAAGGACAGGATCGTCGTCGTCGGCGACAGCGCCGTCTGGTCCCGGGGCATGATGAGCGCCCTCGTCGTCGACGACCGAGTCTTGTGCTGCGATCCCCCCGGTCAGCAAGGCAGTGCACGCTGGGCCGGCGTCGACGTCGACGTCGCGGTGCATGCTCCCTCGACCCATGCCCGGGCGCGGCTGAGCACGGTGAGCTCGATGCTGCCTCCGGTCGACGACCGCCCGCAGCCGACCCGCGCCCCCATGTTCCAGCAGCCCTCGGCCCAAGCAGGCACGGGCCGCGCGGGATCGCGCCACCCGCTCGGGGCTCCCATCTCGACGACGGCGCTGCGTTACGAAGAGCTGAACCACCTCGGACAAGCCGTGCACGCCTTCCTCGCCGTCGACGCCTTCAGCGACGCCGACAACGACGCTCACCGCCACGGTCTGGGAGCCCGCGTGCGCCAGCGTTTCGAGGTCGAGGCCCTGCTCAACAACGCCGGACTGGTCGAGATGGGCCGACGGTTGTGGACTTTTCTCGACGACAAGCTGCCCGGACACCGGCGGCGCACGGAGGTACCCCTGCTGCATGCCTTGACCTCGGGGAGCCTGGTGCGGGGCCAAATCGATCTGCTGATTGGACACAACGACGCCTTCGTCATCGTCGACCACAAGACGACCTTGGACGCCGCCGTCGAGGGCTATGCCGGTCAGTTGCGGGCCTACGCCGCCGCCGTCAGCGCCGGGACTGGCAAGACGGTGAGCGCTACTTGGATCCACCTGCCGCTGCTGGGCGAGGTCGTCGAAGTGCTGCTGACGCCCGACGCTTGAGCCCCCTCAGGCCTCGGCGACGACGACATCTTCCTCGGCCTCGTCGACGTCTTCGGCGCTCAGGGCTTCGAGAGCCGCACGCACCCGCACGAGCGTGGCTTGGGCGACCTCGGTGAGCTCGGCGGTCTTTTCGCGCTCCTCGGCCAGCTCTTCGGCGAGGTTGAGGGCGACCAAGACCGCGAGCTGCTGGGTGGTGGCGTTTTTCGCGCCGCGGCGCAGCTCTTCGAGGCGGCGCCCCACTTGGGCTGCCAGTCCATGCACCCAGGCGTCGTCGCGCTCGGTGCGGACCGAGAGCGGCAAGCCCATGACGGTGACATCGACGCGCCGCTTCACCACTGTGCTTCTTGCCCTCCCCGGGCGGTTGCCGAACCTCGACGAGGGAGGCCACCGTAGTCCAGACTGGCGACGTCGAACAAGCGATGTCGGCGGGTGGTATCGAGACGCGCTAGCCTGATCTTGCAATCGAATTCTCGCCGCGTTTTCGTGAACACAAGGCGCACCGACGCCGTCTGCTCTTCGAGGTGCTCATGCTCCGGGCCTTTGTCGTGTGTGCTCTGCTCTCCCCCGCAGTCGCCGCCGCTCCTCTGTCTGGCTCCTTCAGCTCACCGCTCGGCATGCTCAATGTGAAAGAGACCGCCGACGGCACCGTCACCGGCACCATCACCGATCCCAAGAATGTGTGCAGCTTTCCCAAGGGCACCACGGTGCTCAGCGGTGCGCGCCTCGATGAGAGCGTCGCCGGCACCTTCAAGGCTTGTCGGCTGATCAGCGGCTCCTGCTTCGCCGGCACCCTCGACGGCGACACCATCTTGTTGGTCACCAAGGGCGGGGCGCTGATGTCGGGCACTGTCCACCTCGACAGCAAAGGCTGCAAGACGCCCATCACCGGCGACGCCGTCACACTGCGCAAGGCGGGTCTCAAGCCGCCGCCGCCGCCGCCGCCGGTTCGAGATCGCGGCAGGGCCGAAGCACTGGCCAAAGAGGCCCAACCGCTGCTCAACGCCGGCGAGGCCGAAGAAGCGCGTAAAAAATGTCAGGAGGCTGTCAAGATCGATCCGGGATTTTCTCAGGGCTATACTTGCATCGGCATCAGCTTTTTCTTGCGTGATCGATATGATGAGACATTCGAACAATACAAGCTAGCGCTCGAGGCCGACCCCTCCAATCGAGACGTCTACTACAACATGGCTTGCATCTATGCCGTGCAGAACAAGATCGATGATGCTTTGGAGTATCTCAAGCTTGCCGTGATGAATGGATACATCGATCTCAACACGCTCAGCAATGACAGCGACATGAAAAACCTCCATGGCAATGCGGTGTTCGAGAAGCTGAAGAAGGGCGAGTTCGAGTAGACAGCCGCAGCGCTGTCGGTGAATCCACTGATCCCCGATCTCGTTGGACTTCGACCGCGGACCGGTCTCGTTCATCTCCGTCGGGGATGCCCTTCTGGGAGGTCTGGTGCAGTACCTCCCCCCGCGCCGGCGGAGCCGGACGCGGGGCCCCCCACCAACTCCGCGTTCCGCGGGCGCGCTTCACGCGCATCATCCCGCGTCTTCCCATCTCGGAACGCGGTCGAACATCAAGCGGACGCGGGATGAGCGCTGCGCGCTCCTTGAGCGCGCGCAATGATCGACAGGGCGGTGAGGAGGCGGGTGGATCGTGGTGAACTCAAAAGCCGTCGGAGGCAGTCAGAAAGACGGAGACGCGGTTGGTGGGGAGTCGGCTCGCCACCACCAGGTCGGGCAGACCATCGCCGTCGACGTCGCCGACCTGCACGGCATTGGGGGCCGACTCCAGCACGACAGCGAGCTGGCCGGCGAAGATCGGGGTTGTCGCTCCCGGTGGCGTCAGGTTCGTGAGGAAGAAGGGGCCGGTGCCGTTGAAGTTCATCACCGCCAAGTCTGAGCGGCCGTCGCCGTTGAGGTCAGCGAGGGCGAGCGAGATCGGGCTATCTCCCGTCGAGAACGTGCTCGTCACAAAGGTCGGCGTCGGCGCCCCTGGGGCACTGGTGTTGAACAGGATGCAAACCGGATCCGCCGCTAGCGCGAGATCTGGGGCCCCATCGCCGTTGAGGTCACTGATGGCGACTTCCAGTGCGCCCTCGTGGCCCGCCGTCGCGAACGCGACCGCGGGCGCGAACTCCGCGATCGCAGCTCCGATCGCTGCGGTGTTGAGGAGCACCGAGACGCTGGCGGCGGCAAAGTTCGCCACGGCGAGGTCGAGCTGGCCGTCGCGGTTCAGGTCGCCGACGGCGACGAACTTGGCGCCAGCACCCGCGGGGAAGTCGACCCGATCCGCGAAGGTCGGGGTCCCAGCACCCGCCTCCGTCGTGTTGAACAGCACCGAGACCGCCCCGTCGATGAAGCTGGCAACGGCGAGGTCGGGCCGACCATCTCCGTTGAAGTCGCCGATCGCGACCTTCCGCGGGCCGCCCGCGGTGGAGAATTCGACGGCCGGTTCAAAGGTCGGCGACGCCGCACCCGCCGCGGTGCTGTTGATGAGGACGAAAACGAGGTTCGAGTTTCCGTCGACGACCGCCAGGTCCGGCCTGCCATCGCCGTTGAGGTCGGCATTGGCGACGGAATCCGACCTTTCTCCCGTCGGGAACTGCACCGCCGTCGCAAAGGTCAGCGGGCCAACTCCCGGGGCTTTGGTGTTGAAGAGCACCGAAAGGCTTGAGCCATTCGCCACCGCCAGGTCGGCCCGGCCGTCGCCGTTGAGGTCGGAGACGGCGACGGATTGTGCTTCGGTTGCGACCCCGGTCTCGAACTGCAGCTCAGCTTCGAGACGCGGTGGCCCGCTGTTGCGAAGCGTGGCGTTGATCAGCGTCGACACTGGAGTAGCGAGGTCGGGCTTGCCGTCGCCGTTGAAATCGTCGACGACAACGACAACCCCGAGCGCCGGATGCTCGACCCCGGCCAGGAAAGTTGGGGTCGGGGCGCCGGGTACCGTGGTGTTGAAGTGCACCGAGACGTTGTTTCCGTTGGCGAGCGCCAGGTCCGGCTTGCCATCGCCGTTGAGGTCATCGATGGCGGGGAACCCGGAATTCGATGCCACATCGACCTTGGCCGCGAAGCTTGCGGTCGCAGCGCCTGGCGCAGTCTCGTTGATGAGCACGGAGAAAGTCCCCCCCAAGCCGTTTCGCGCCGCCAGGTCGGGCTTGCCGTCCCCGTTGAGGTCGCCGATCGCAACGGCAGTAGAGGCCGTTCCGGTTCCGAAGAAAGTGTTGGGACCAAAGGTCGGGCTCCCCCCGGGCTCGGTCGTGTTGAAGAGGACCGAGACGAAGTTTGCGAAAAGCGCGAACGCCAGATCAGGCTTGCCGTCGCCGTTGAGGTCGCCGACCACCACGGGTCCAACAGGACGCGGGTCCGTGGCGACGTCGGCCCTCGCGAAGGTCGGAATGAGCGAGCCCGGCGCGGTGGTGTTCGCAAAGATCGAGACGGTTTTCACGGCGGTTGTCACCAGGAGGTCGGGCCTGCGGTCCCCGTTCAGATCGGCGATGGTGACAAACCCCGCACCTCCAGCTGGCAGAAAGCCGACGGTGGGCACGAAAGTCGGTTCCGCAGCGCCCGGCTCGGTGGTGTTGATGAAGACGGAGACGTTGACCGAGCCGTCGGCGGTCGTCACGACGAGGTCGAGTTTGCCGTCGCCGTTCAGGTCGCCGATGGCGACCGAATTGGGCTGGGTCGCGGTGGACAAACCGGCCACGGTTCGAAAGGTCGCTCGCGTGGCCCCGGGCGCGCTGGTGTTGACGAAAATCGCGACGGCGGCGGCGGGCTGGTTCACGACCGCGAGGTCGGCCCGGCCGTCGCCGTTGAGGTCCCCGCTGGCCACGTTCGTGAAAGTCCCTGCCGGGTTGCTGACGAGGTCGCCGGCCAGGAAGAAATCCTGGGCGCAGGTGCTCGCGTCGAAGTCGGAGCAATCACCGAGGCACCCGAGCGTGCCCGAGAAGCCGAAGTCCGCACACGTGGCGGCGCCAGTGTTGGTGCCGTCGCAGGTCTCGCCGGGTCCGGTCTCGTTGTCGCCGCAGGAGGCGCACGCGCTCGTATCGAAGAAGCAGCCTTCGGTGCAGGTGAGGGTACCGGTATCGAAGGCGACGTCGCTGCAGCCCCGGCCGTCGAGATCGGCGCCGTCGCACTCTTCGTCGCCATCGGCGGTGCCGTCGCCGCACACGATCGGGCACGTGGCATCAGCGCAGACGCTGGCGTTGTCGGCTGAGGTGCCGCACAAAGTGATTCCAGCGGTGCATGGGGTTCCCGGTGCGTGGAGGCAGCCACCCGCCCGATCCGCAGCGGCCGCCAGGCAGGTCGAGCCCGCAAAACCCCCGCAGTCGATCACCACCGGCTGACCGTCGCTCTGCTCGCCGCCGACGATGCCGACGCAGTCGAGCATGAAAACCGTACCCGTGCAGGTGCCAACGTCGACGGCGGCGCAGGTGCCCTGGTTCTCCTGACAGATGCCCGCCGTTGTCCCCGTCAATTGGCAGGCCGGTTCGCGCCCCGCGCAAAGAAGCGGCTCTCCGCCGTTGAAACAGCTGCCCCCAGGGGGAAGCGCGCAGCCGACGCCAATAGTCGGGTTGACCTCGGCGCACACCGCAGTCACGTCGAGGTCGGTGGCGCAGTCAAACTCGTGCAGGCCCTCTTCATCGCAAAAGTGGCCGGTGGTCTCTGAGGTGCACGCGCCGGTGGCGTCGAGGTCAGCGCAGGGATCCGCTTCGCCTTCCCCTTCCCCTTCCCCTTCCCCTTCCCCTTCCCCTTCCCCTTCTCCTTCGCCCTCTCCCTCGCCTTCTCCCTTGCCTTCTCCCTCGCCTTCTCCCTCGCCTTCTCCTTCTCCTTCTCCTTCTCCGGGCTCGTCACCGTCACCAATGCCGTCGTCATCCGAGTCGACGTCGCGCGGATCGGTCTCGCCCGCGTCGACGATGCCGTCGTGGTCGGCGTCTTCGACCCCGTCGTCGATGCCGTCGTCGTCGGAGTCGGCGTCGAAGGGATCGGTCTCGCCAGCGTCGACGACCCCGTCGCCGTCGCGATCCTCCAGGGCGTCTGCCAGCCCGTCTTGATCCGAATCCAGCTCTCCTTCTCCCTCCCCCTCTCCCTCCCCTGCGGCGATGTTTGTGCTCGGGCACCCACCAAACATGCTGAAAAGGACGACGACGACAGCGCTCCGCGACTTCATCAGGCGAGCTTTGCCGCTTCGCTTGGCGAGATCCAATCTCCGTCGACTCATCCGACGGGTGCGCCCCGCGTCGCGTCCCCGCCGTGATTATTCTTGCTGAATCACGAGGGAAAGTCCGTCTTGCGATCGGCTATTACCTCTTGATTTTTTTGGAGCCGACACGCGGACTTGAACCGCGGACCTGCTGATTACGAATCAGCTGCTCTACCAACTGAGCTATGTCGGCGTCTCCGGTAACCACCCGTTTACACTCACGATTTCTGCCGGGTTGCCTCGGCGTTCATCGCGGGAGTAGCCTCTTTGTACGTAATTGGTACGTAACGGTCAAGAGGCACATGCGAACCAAGTGGTCGAGGAAATGGAAGGGCGGCCGCGTGGCCATCGGCGTCGGCGGTGAGCCCGTCTACGTCCTCGAACGCATGGTGGCGGGGCAGCGGTACACAATCTCCATGGACGTGACAAGCGAGCGCGACGCCGACGCTGAGCTTGCTCTCTTCCTCCGAGACCCCAGCTCCTACCAGACGAAGTCAGCGGTCAGGGCCGAGGTTGAGCACAACAAGCTTCTCATCGACGACAAGCTTGTCGGCCGGTTCTTGAAGCACCTGCGGAGCGCCGAGTGCAGCGAGAAGTACATCGATGACACCAAGCGGTACCTGGCCTCATGGGCCGAGGCGCTGGGCGACAAGGATTTACGCCGGCAGGAGCTGAAGGACTTCCAGAGTGCCCTCAAGGCCATGGCCGGGGCTCGCCAACAGCGCATTGCCGCCATCAAGAGCTTCTGTTCCTTCCTCCGCGAGGAGGAGGGCGTTCTCAAGCGGGCTGAGGACGCCACGCTGGACTTGAAGGTCCCCCAGTCGAAGCCCGAGAAGAATTTTAGAAAGAAGGGCTACAGCATGGAACACGTGCAGCGGCTCTTCGGTGGGCTCGGCGACAAGGTCATCCGGGATGTCCTCGTGGTGCGTGCCAAGACCGGGTTGCATGGGAGTGAGTTGCGCCGCCTGGTTGCCGGGCGTGGCCGCGTCGCTCCTGTCGACGGTCACACCGAGATCGCAGGGACCCTGACGGTGCTGCACAAGAGCGGTGACACGCACATTCAGAGCGTCGACGCCGAAACCCTTGATGCCCTGATGCGGTTGGTGGCCCACGGGAAAATTCCCCACGACAAACAGATCAACACCGCCTTGGACAAGGCCGCCAGAGCTGTCGGTGAAGAGACCATTCGACTGGGTGAACTACGGCACAGCTTCGTTGAATGGGCGAAGAACCGGGGCACCGTCGTGAAGCCGCTCGAAGGCGGCGTGTCCTTGAAAACGGTGTCCGAAACGATCGGGCACAAGGACCAGCGAACCACGAAACGCTTCTACGACGGCACCGAGGTCCCACAGCTGATCAAGCTCCCCATGATATTTTAGGTCGCTCCGCCGACCGCAGCCTAAGCCCTCTTGGGTTGGGGCCTCGCATCCGACACGTGCAGTCTTTGTGTCGTCGCCGGCAGCGGATCTCATGAACCCCTTGTCGCAGTGTCGCAGGCTTGACAGCACCATCTCCGTGTGGGACGAACTCACAACCCCAAGGGGGAGTGGCTAGAATTGCACCGGTCGGCGGCGATAGCCGTGCGGGCCGCTAACATCAGACGAGGCTGGCCAATGGCCGGCGCTGGATGTTGGCGTGCGTTCCACGGGTCTCCCCACCAAACTCAATCAGTCTGCTTGCGCCGAATTCGCACCTCAAGAAGGAAGCGGCACGGGCATCACCGACGCTGCACAACTCGACCCGAGAATTGCTCAGGGCCTTGCTGAGATCGTCACGCTGAAGGCCCAGCTGGCCTGCTTGACGAGGCTGATGGCTACAATTCTGCCGGCCGGTCCAAGTACGCCGACGCCTGGGCATCAAGCGGCGTTGACCATCGAAGAGGCCTGCGCGGTCCTTCGCTGCGGACGCACAGCGCTTTTCGGCCTCATCAAGGTCGGCACGATCGAACAAGCACAAGCGGCCGGCAAACAAACGCTCGTTCTGGCGAGCAGCGTCGACGCGTTCCTGGCGGGCGCCACCTCCACAAGGGCGCGTCGACAGCGGCCGCCAAAGCCACCGTCGACGGCAACGGCTGCCGACCGGGCAGCGTCGATCCGAGCTTTGAAATGAGACCGCTGAAGCGGCAGATGTAATAGATGGCAAAAAAACGAGCACAGCCGCACGATGCACCGCAATAACACTGTCAGTGCCGGGCAATTCAATCAACCAATTAGGAATATCCGTGAGGTTACAATCAGCCATGAGTAGCAATCTAAGTGCGCATAAAGAACCGGAAGTAAAATCTTCGCGTCGAGGAGGCGCAGGCCAGGAAGCGGGCGCAGACGTCGACGATAGACTCAAGGAAAGCGAAGAAACCAACGGTCGCGCGCTAGATTTCGACCGCTCCCGCCACAACGATAGTGGATCCGATCCTGGCGGTGACGATGACGATGGCGCACCCCAGTTGAAGGCCAAGACGGCCTGCGAGGACTTCGCTGGTGCGCTGGCACAGGAACAACACATCGACCGCGATGCTGGCCAAGGAGCCGGCCGTGACGCACAGCTTGGCGGTCCAACCAAACAGGCGACCAGCGCTCCCAATGACGGCACGGCCACCGTGTCAGCAGGTGCTAGCAAAGACACAGTGGAGCCCATGGCCAACTCGGCGCCAACAGATTTGTCCGAGTACATGCCGATCGACGCCGTCCTCCGACTCAAGCCGCTGTTCACTGATCCACTGATCGACGAGGGCATCGTCGCCTACTTCATGGACCTGCCAGAGCGCATGCTCCTCACGCCCCTGGTCACCGACGCCGTAGGCACGACCGTCCTCGGCCAATCCGATCAACAGGAGGCCTGTCGCAGACTTCACGCCACAGACGCCGCTCTTCTGCAGCGCCAGTTTCCCCAGGGCCTTTGGATCACCCGCCGCCCCTACAACGCTGCCGAAGATCCGTTGCGCGCCTTTTCAGACGCCATAGCCGACTGCCGTGGACGACATGAGATGAAACCGGCTGACGTCAAGAAGATCATGGAGCAGATGATCGGCGCCGGTCTCGTGCCGAAGCGGGGTCGTCAAAAGAAGGGCACCGAACCTGCGATCCCGTTCTTCGCGAAATTGTTCAGATACTCGGAAAGCCAAATCAAGCGCTTTCGACGTGCCGCCCGCCCAGAGGTGAAGCCCGCCGCCCAAATAGACCAAATGACCTCTTTGCGCCGTTTCAAGACGGCCATCGACGGCTGGACGCCGAAGCTCAAAGAAGCGCCCGACGCTGTGCGCCAGCACCTTGACGGTCTCCAGGTCGCCCTTGCCGCCGCTTTCCCAGCGCAGCCACAGAAGGCCAAGACCACGAAGAAGACTATGGGTGCGCAGGGACCTGCGCTCGGGGCTCACGGGCCTGTCGCCCCTCCATCGACCAAAGTGACAGTGGAGACCCCGCCCGGGAATTCTGGGTAACCGTTCAGCGGCTTGGAAGAAGTCGCGGCGCTGCTGAAGGCACGAGGCAAGCTTGAAGGCTGTCGACGAGGAAGCCCAGCAGGCGAGCCCCTTGGCGGCGCAGGGTCTGGGTCACG
>JAHFED010000033.1 GCA_023248635.1 Myxococcales bacterium | reverse complement strand
TTGGCACGGCGCAAAGGGCTTCCTGCTTTGCGCCGTTGGCACGGCGCAAAGGGCTTCCTGCTTTGCGCCGTTGGCACGGCGCAAAGGGCTTCCTGCTTTGCGCCGTTGGCACGGCGCAAAGGTCAGCGGGCTTCGAACATCTTGCAGAAGGACATTTCGTCGCCGTCTTTGGCCTGGTCCCAGACGGCGCGCCGGTGCGGCACCGTTGGGTAGATCAAGTCGCAGGCCTCGGTCTCATCCACGAAGTGCTCGCAATCCTCGCAACACGAGACCAGGCGCAGCAGGACCCGTTCTTGGCGAAGTTGTTCGGACATGACCGCGCGCATGTCGAACGCTATACCGAAACCATGTTGCGTCCGACGAGCGAAGACCTCGGCGCGCTCCCTCTGTTTGGTGGCGTGCCCACCGATGCCTTGCAGCGCTTCTCCGAGAGGGCCGAAAGCGTCGACGTCGACGCCGGCGCCGTCGTCTTCAACGAGGGTGACCCCGCCCGGTCCATCTATGTCCTGCGGTCGGGTGCGCTCGAGGTCGTCAAGCGCCGCCTGGCGGGTCCTGATGGCTGTGCGCCGGCCGGTGAGGTGCACCTCGCGCCCATCGGAGCGGGCGAGTGCTTCGGCGAAATGAGCTTCATCGACATGCAGCCCCGTTCGGCCACCGTGCGAGCGACACAACCGTCGACCTTGTGGTTCTGGACCTATTCGTCGATCCACGAGCGCTACCGCGCCGATCAGAAGTGCGCGATGTTGCTCGTCATGAACATCGCCCGCGAGCTCTCGCGCCGCTTACGCAAGACCGATGAGCTGCTCGCCCGCATGTAGCCTCGCCGTCGATCCCTCGCGCAGGTCGCCTCTCTGTGACGGCCCGCGCCAAGCGAGAGGCGACCCGAAGCGACCTTGGCTCCAAGCTCAGCCCTCGGCTTCGGGCTCGTCCAAGAGGGTCAGCATGGCCTGCAGCGTCTTCACTTTGCGATCGGCGCGAGCATAGAGCTTGGCGGAAACCAGGGCCGAGGCCGCGTGCCCCCCCAGCAGCGAGAAGAGGTCGACGTCGTTTTTCCAGAAGCGATCTTTTTGGGCGAAGAGAGAAAACACCAGCAGGGCGCCGACGACGTTGCTGCCCGTCATCAGCGGCACGGCGGCCAAAATGCCCTCGCGAGCGGTCTGCGACGAGCTGTGCACATAGGCGCTCTGCGATTGCAGCACCTCGGCCAAAACGCCGTGGGGCCGCGCGCCGACCAAGGGCAGCCGTCCATCGAGACCGCTCTCGGCGGCCACCCGGAGGCTGCCGTCGTCGTCGGCGAGCAAGATCGCGTAGGTGCGGGCGCCGACGAAGTTCACGAGGATGTCCTCGATGACGCGAATGACATCGCCCAGATCGAGGGTGGCGTGCAGCTGAAAGGAGCTGACGTACAGGCTCATCATCGACGAATTCAGCTCTTCGAGCTCCAAGAGGCGGCTCTCGAGCTCGGTTTGCTGTTCCACGAGCTCGTGCGCCTGATGCTGGTGAGCCCGCGCCTGCTCCTGCGCCGCGGGGACGTCGGAGCCCTCGCTGCCCTTGCCTTCGCTCAGGGCCCGCGCCATGCGCACGTTGTCGTTCTTGAGCCTGGTGTTGTCGGCGACGAGGGCAGCCAGGGTCTCTCTGAGGCCTTGCAACCCCCGCACCCTGTCGGCGAGGTCGTCGAGGGCTTGCATCGCCTCGTCGACCAGGTGCCCCGCTGTTGCTCCCTCTGTCGTCGCCATCGCGCCTTCGATACCACGGCTCATGCTTTCTGTTCCTCTCGCCGCGGCGCCCCCAGTGTGTCCCGCTCCCGCCGCCCTGCTCTGTGCGCGCTTGGTGGCTTGGTTCGACGCGCGACGTCGAGATCTGCCCTGGCGAACGAACCGCACCGCCTATCGCGTCTGGCTCGCCGAAGTGATGTTGCAGCAAACTCGAGTCGCCGTCGTCAGCGACTATTTCCTCCGCTTCGTCGCGCGCTTCCCCGACGTCAAAGACCTGGCCGCCGCCAGCGAAGACGAGGTGCTCTCGCTGTGGTCGGGCCTTGGCTACTACGCGCGTGGGCGCAACATGCACAAGGCAGCCCAAGCTGTGGCCCGGGACCACGGGGGGGTGTTTCCGTCGACGAGCGCGGAGCTGCTGGGCTTGCCCGGCATCGGCAGCTACACGGCAGCGGCGGTCGCGTCCTTGGCCTTTGGTGAGCGGGTGGCGGTGCTCGACGGCAACGTCGCCCGGGTGCTCGCGCGCCTCTGCGACGACGACACGCCCATCGACACACCGGTCGGCAAGCAGCGCTTCACCCAGACAGCACAGCAGCTGGTCGATGCCCATCCGTCGTCGGCCGCCATCAACGAGGGCCTGATGGAGCTCGGCGCTCTGGTGTGCACGCCGAAGTCGCCCTCGTGTGGGGCCTGCCCGTGGGCGACCTCCTGCGCGGGGCGGGCCCGTGCCCACCTCTTGCCGGTCAAGGCCAAGAAGCAGCCGCGCAAGCACGTGCGCGTCGCCTGCGTGGTGTTGCGCGACGAGGGGGGTCGGGTGTGGCTGGAGCGGCGCCAGAGCGGTGGTTTGTTCGGCGGACTGTGGGAGCCGCCGGGGGTCGTCATTGAAGCCACCAGCGACGTCGAAGGAGGGTGGCGGCAGGCCCTCAGCGATCGGGGCATGGCGGTGCCATCGTCGTTTCCCGCACCCATCGTCGTCGAGCGTTCGCTCACCCATCGCGAGCTGCGCTTCGAGATCACGGTGGTGACGTCGTCGTCGTCGCCATCGACGGCGGGTCAGTGGTTTGGCCATGGCGAGATCAAGGCCGTGGGAACGTCGACGGCAGTGCGATCGCTGCTGGGCGCGGCCTCGGGCTTGCGCTTGCTGTAGCGGCCAGACGTCACTCAGGCACGCAGACGATGACGGCGACGACGCCACAGGCCCAGGGCCACGACGACGGCGACTACGGCGGCGGCTGTCGCTGCTGCCGCTTTGGCGGCCAAGGCGCGGGGATCGCGGATCTCGATGCTCAGCTTGTTCTTGCGCTTGCTGAGCAGAGCGCGCCGCTGGGTGCCGTCGGGCAGGGTCAGCGTCGAGGTCGATTGGTGATCGAGATAGGAGGTCTGGAACAGGCCCCAATCCAGCGTGAGGGTGTGGCCGGCGGGCGCGTCGCAGAGGGCGTCGGCCTCGAGCACGATCTGTAGGCCCGCTCCGTGGCGATAACGGCCAGCGAGGACCCGGCAGCCGACGTCGTCGACGCGCAGGCGCAGCCACCGGGGCATTCCCAGGGCGATGCACTCTTCGAGCTTCTGTTCGGCGGCCAGGCGTCGCATCCGATCGGCGAGGTTGATCTCGACGTCGCAGAGCTCGGGGAGGTCGGTCTCGAGCACCTCGACTTCGATGTCGATCTTGCCGTTGTTATGCACCAGGAATGCGCTGGTGCCTTGGCTGGCGTTGTGCGCGCTGAGGGTGGCCCCGACGAGAGCGATGACGACGACGGCGAGCATGGCTAGTGGGTGCGGCTGGCGGCGAAGCGGGCGAGGCGCAGCAGCAAGGCAGGATCGCGCTGCGCTTTTTCGCCGACGACGACGGCGGCGGCGGCGGCTTCTTCGCCGGCTTGCAGGGCCAGGGCCTTGGCTCCCGCTAGGCCCAAGGTGCGCACGTAGGTGAGCTTGTCGTGCTTTTGATCCCGGCCCCGCACCTTGCCGCTCTTTTCGACGTCGCCCTCGACATCGAGCACATCGTCTTGCACCTGGAAGGCAAAGCCGAGCAGCTGGCCGAAACGCCGGGCGTCGTCGACGACCGCCAAGCGATCGACGGCCAGGGCCCCAGTGGCTGCGGCGGCAGCGAACAAGCGCCCGGTCTTGCGGCGGTGCACTTCGCGCAAAGAAGGCTCTGACGACGACAACGACCGTCCTTCGTTGCGCATGTCATCGTGCTGGCCGCCGACCATGCCGGCGCTGCCGGCTGCGCGCGCGAGCTCCTCGATCTGCCGCGCGGCGTGGTGTCGAGCCCCCGCGAGCACGGCGAAGGCGTCGGTGAGCAGCCCATCGCCGGCGAGCACCGCGGTGGCCTCGTCGAAGGCCTTGTGCAGGGTGGGACGGCCGCGCCGCAGGTCATCGTCGTCGAGGGCCGGCAAGTCGTCGTGTACCAACGAGTAGGTGTGAACGAGCTCCAACGCCACCGCCGCGGGCAGGGCGCAACT
Organism: Myxococcales bacterium; assembly: GCA_023248635.1. Taxonomy (GTDB): domain Bacteria; phylum Myxococcota; class UBA727; order UBA727; family VGSZ01; genus VGSZ01. The sequence continues at coordinate 59,453 of JAHFED010000033.1, read as the reverse complement.
CACGTCGTCGCCTTCGCCCAGCACGCCAGCGACGCTCAAGCACACCAGGGGCCTCAGCCTCTTGCCCCCCCCGAGCAGGGCGTGGGCCATGGCGTCCCGCAAGCGCCCGGGAGGTCGGGTGCCATCGACGTCGCAGTGGTCATCGACGAATTCTTGCAGGGCCCGCTCGATCAGGGCGCGCCAACTTGCAAGCTCAGCGAGGTCCACCGGCGGAAGGGTCACGGGCTGCGGCTCGTCTTGTCTGTCTTGGCCTCGTCCGGCGAGGACGCCGCTGCCGACGTCGACAGCGGACCGGTCTTGCCGTCGTGCAGCAGCTGCTCGAGCCTCGATTGCATGCCATCGAGGCGGGCCTTGGCGGCCTGCACCAGGCGCACGCCCTCCTCGTAAGCCGTGAGACTGTCCTCGAGGGAGAGCTCGCCGCGCTCGAGGCGCACGACGACGGATTCCAACTGGGCCAGGGCCGCCTCGAAGCTGGGGGGCTCCTGCGCTGAGCTTGTCGTCGCCGCCATCATGACCTCAGGCAAAGGGCCGCCGTCGTCGTGGTCCGACGACGCCCTCACCCTCTATTACGCCACAAAGAAGCGCGCCACCGAGCTTGTGCTCGTCATCGATCCGTCTTGGTGTCGCGGAAGGCGCACTCCCGAGAAGCGACCCTGCGCGCCTGATCAGAGGCGGCCCAGCTGCTCGTCGGAGGGCTCGCGCAGGTCGACGGCGTCTTTGCCCTTGGCCGCGATGCGGGCCCTCATGGATCCGGCGCGGTCCTTCAGCTGGCCGGCGCCCTCGGCCAAAGAGGAGCGCAACTGGGGGCCGCTCTTGGGCGTGACGAGGGCGACGACGACGGCGCCAGCCACGGCGCCAAGGGCGACGAAACCAAGAGCGCGCACCAGCTCGCTTTGGGTGCTGCGCAAAGGGGCGTAGCCAAAGCGGTGAAAGAGGGCGTCGACATTGGGGGCGTTCATGGGGCTCTCCGTAGGCGTCAGGTTCGACGTGGTCAGGCCAGCCCTCGACGACGTCGCGCGTGCGGGGACCGGAGGAAGTGCAGCGTTCAGCGGGATCTCCACAGGCGCGCCAGAAGACGACCGAGCACGAAGCCAGTGACGGCGACGCCAGCGACGAAGGCCCAAGGGTGCCGTTTTGCGAGGGTGCGCACGCGCACTGCCGCGGTGAGGGCTGCTGCCACGGGCGGGGGGACGCGGGTGTCGCTGCTACCGTTGCTCCGCATGTTGTCCTCCAGACGGTTTTCCCAAATGCAAAGCAGCAGCCAGCCGCAGGGTTTCCAGGGCCGCCACGACGTCGACGATCGCTCCGCCAGGACCAGCTCAGGCGTCAGAAACGCTGGGGCACCCCTGCGGAGTGGGACGGGTTGGCAGCGTCGTCGACGACGACGACTGCGTCTACGATCCAGCCGCTGGCCCAGCCCGGTGAAACGACGTCGACGATGGCTGTCTTTCTCTCGGGAGGCATGCCTCCTGCTTCTCGTCGTGCAGACCGAGCTCTCACTTGGAGGACGACATGATTTCCTTTCTGGTTTGGATCGTGATGGGTGCCGTGGTCGGGTGGCTGGCGAGCCTGTTGATGAAGACCGACAGCAGCCAGGGCACCATCCTCAACATCGCCGTCGGCATCGTCGGCGCGTTCGTGGGTGGGTTCTTGTTCCGGGCCCTGGGTTTCTCGGGTGCGAACATCAACGAAGGCATTTCCGTGTACGGCGTCGTCGTCTCCCTGGTCGGCGCCGTCGTGGTGATTGCGGCCGCCCAGCTGCTGCAGCGGGGCACGCGTCGTCGGACTCCGGCCTAGGGCCTCCCCTCACCCCAAAGAGGAGCGGCGCGACGTGCGCCGTTCTTTTTTCCGCTCGGGTTTTTTCACCCTCGTCGACGGGGAGCGGGCTTGGTACGAGGCGCGGCGGGAGCGAGGTCCTCCCAGGGAGCCAACGATGTCGTCGTTTCGAAAAGTGTGTGTCATCGGCGCCGGTGTGATGGGACAAGGCATCGCGGCCCACGTCGCCAACGCCCGCATCCCGGTGCTGCTGCTCGACATCGTGCCGCCTTCGCTGGGCGACGACGACAAGAAGGCCGGCCTCGACGTCGATACCAAGGCGTTCCGCAACAAGTTCGCCGCCGCCGGCAAAGAGGGGGTGCTCAAATCCAAGCCCGCGCTGCTCTTCACCAAGCGCGACGCGGATTTGATCGAGATCGGCAACCTCGACGACGACATCGCCCGGGTCTCGGAGTGCGACCTGGTCGTCGAGGTCGTCGTCGAACGCCTCGACATCAAGCAGAAGCTCTTTGCCCGGCTCGAGGGGCTCATCAAGCCCGGCACCATCGTCACCTCCAACACCTCAGGGCTCTCCATCGAGGGCATGACGCAGGGCCGTTCCGAAGCCTTCCAGAAAAACTTCGCCGTCACGCACTTCTTCAACCCCGTGCGCTACATGGCCCTGCTCGAGATCGTGGCCGGCAAGAAGACAGACGCCGCCGTCGTCGAACGCCTCTGCTCCTTTGGTGAGCGCGTGCTGGGCAAGGGCATCGTGCGGGGCAAAGACACGCCCAACTTCGTCGCCAACCGCATCGGCATCTTCGGCATCATGGAGACCATCCGGGTCATGCTCGAGGACAAGTACAACGTCGAAGAGGTCGACGCCGTCTTTGGCGCTCCCACCGGTCGGGCCAAGTCCGCGGTCTTTGGCACCGCCGACGTCGTGGGTCTCGATACCTTCGTGCACGTGGCCCAGAATTGCTGGGACAACCTGCAGAGCGACGAGAGCCATGCCGTGTTTGAGGTCCCGGCCTTCTTGAAGAAGATGGTAGAAAACAAGTGGCTGGGTCGTAAGACCAAGGGTGGATTTTACAAGAAGGTCGGCGACGATATCTTGACCCTTGAGTACACCACGATGGAGTACCGCGCCAAAGCCAAGGTGCGCTTCGAGTCCCTCGGTGCGGTCCGCAATCTCGAGACCACAGCGGAGAAGCTCAAGACACTGATGACCTTCGATGACCGCGCGGTCAATTTGTTCTGGAAGGTCACCGCGGCGACGCTGATTTATTCAGCGAATCGCCTGGGCGAGATCGCCGACGACATCCCGAGCATCGACAACGCCATGAAGTGGGGCTTCATGCACGAGATGGGTCCCTTCGAGATGTGGGACGCCATCGGCGTGGCAGCCGTCGTCGAACGCATGAAGAAGGAGGGTCGTCCCGTGCCGGCCTGGGTCGACGAGATGCTCGCCGCCGGTCGCGCGTCTTTCTACGACGTCAGCGTCCAAGGGCAGAGGAGCTGCTGGGATCCCCGCGCCAAAAAGGCGGTGGCCATCGACGAAGGTCGCCGGGTGCTGAGCTTCACGCTGCTGAAGGCCAACAAGACCTGCGTCGTCGACGACGCCTACGGCACCACCCTGGTCGATCTGGGCCAGGGTGTGCTGGCCTGTGAGTTCCACACCAAGCTCAACGCCGTCGACGACGAGATCGTCAACGGGCTGAACAAGGCCCTCGACCTGTGCGAGAGCGGCAAGTTCGAGGCTTTGGTGTTGGCCAACGACGGCCGCAACTTCTCCGCCGGCGCCAACATCCTCTTGCTGGCCCTCGCCGCCCGCGAGCAGCAGTGGGACACCATCAACACCATGGTCAAGGCGTTCCAGGACGTCTGCGTGCGCCTGAAATACAGCTCCATCCCTACGGTGGCTGCACCCTTCGATCTCACCCTCGGTGGCGGTGCAGAGATGGCGCTGTGGTGCAACCGCATTCGTGCCCACGCCGAGCTGTACATGGGCCTGGTCGAAGTCGGCGTTGGCCTCATCCCCGGCGGCGGCGGCAACATCGAGATGCTGGCCCGCTCGCTCGAGGGCGCCATCGACGATGCCAACTATCCCGTCGAGCAGCTCTTGCGCCGCGCTTTGGAGACCGTGGCCATGGCCAAGGTGGCGACGTCGGCCGAAGAAGCCAAGGAATTGTTGTATCTTGGATCTGCCGACGGCGTGACGCTCAACCGTCGACACGTGTTGGCGGCGGCCAAGGCCGAGGCGCTGGGCATGGCTCGCGCTGGGTTCACGCCTCCGCGCCGCCGCACCTTCCGGCTGCCGGGTCGCAGCGCCTACGCCACCTTCGAAATGGCCCTCGGCTCGATGAGGGATGGTCATTTCATCTCGGATCACGATCTGAAGATCGCGATGAAGGTCGCCCACGTCATGACTGGTGGAGATTGCTCGCCGCGGCAGAAGGTGAGCGAGCAGCACCTGCTGGATCTTGAGCGCGAAGCCTTTCTTTCACTGTGTGGTGAAGAGAAGAGTCTGGCGCGCATTGCGCACATGCTCGAGACCAACAAGCCCCTGCGGAACTGATCCCCGATCTCTCTGAACTTCGACCGCGGAGCGGTCTCGTTCAGAGCCGTCGGGGATGCCCTTCTGGGAGGTCTGGTGCAGACCTCCCCCCGCGCCCCCGCGCCGGCGGAGCCGGACGCGGGGCCCCCCACCAACTCCGCGTTCCGCGGGCACGCTCCACGCGCATCATCCCGCGTCTTTCCCATCTCAGAACGTGGTCGAACATCAATCGGACGCGGGATGAGACCCGCAGATGGACCAAACGACGACCGAGTTGACCAGTCGTGTCGTCGTGCAAAGGCAGACCCATGTCCGTCGTGAGCGACATCGTTGCCCGGGTCAGGTCCATGCCCTCTGGCCAGGCGGGCCCTGGCAACCCGACCCCGCGGCCGGTGCTGGTCTTTGACCTCGACGGCACCCTCTTCGACAACGGGCCGCGCACTTGGCGGATCCTGGTGGACTTCGCTGAGCGCCACGGACACCACGCCCTCCGCAGCGCCCTCGACACTGCGCCACGCCAGCGCTTGCCCTACATGCTCACAGAGACTCTGGCCCGGCTCAGCGTCACAGATGCCGCCGTCGTCGAGAGCGCCGCTGCTTATTGGAAGAGCCGCTTCTTCAGCGACGACGATCAGCAGCACGACGTCCCCATCCAGGGAGCGCTGGCCTTGGCCCAGTGCTGCTACGACGCCGGCGCCACCGTCGTGTACCTCTCGGGCCGCGATGTGCCGAACATGCTCATCGGCGTGTGCCAGAGCCTGCGGGCCCACGGTTTTCCGGTGGGCCTGGCGCGCACCGCGGTGGTGCTCAAACCCAACTTCCACGATGACGATCTGGCCTTCAAGAAGTCCGCCTTCGACTTCATCGACACCCTCGGCACAGTCGTCGGCACCTTCGACAACGAGCCCGCCAACAGCAACGCCTTTCAAGAGCGCTGGCCCACCGCCGTGCACGTCTTCGTCAACACCCAGCACGCGCCCAACCCGCCGCCGCTGCACCCCGCCATCGTCGCCGTCGACGACCTGACCTGAGCGAAAGATCCCATGCCCCTTTGGATGTCCGTATCGATCGACAAGGCAACGCCGATCTTCATGCTGCTCGTCGTCGTCGGCTTCGTCTTGTGGCGCATGCCCAAGGTCGACATCGGCCATTCTGAATCCTTCAAGAAACGTCGTTTCTTGAATTGGTTTCCTCTCGGATTGATGTACGCATTCTTGTATTTTGGTCGCTACAACATCAACGAAGCAACAACGGCGCTCGGCAAGCTCGTCGACAACGCCGCCTTCGGAACGATCTTCGCCGTCGGCGCCTGGTCTTATGGCGTGTCCTTTTTGATCAACGGCCCCCTCACCGACAAGCTGGGCGGACGTTTCACCATCTTGCTGGCCACCGCCGGATCGGCCGTCGCCAACATCTTGCTGGGGATCTTGGCCTGGGCCGTCGTCGACGACGGCTTTCGTCCCCCCGGCGGCCTCGTGCTGTGGATGTCGGTGCTTTATGGCGTCAACATGTACTTCCAGAGCTTCGGCGCGGTGTCGATCGTCAAGGTCAACGCGGCCTGGTTTCATGTGCGCGAGCGGGGCGTGCAGGGCGGCGTCTTCGGTATTCTGATCAGCCTCGGCATCTACTTCGGCTACGACTGGAGCAAGATGATCGTGAAGGCGGCGCCGTCGTCGCCGTGGCTTGCTTTCTTTGTGCCGGCGGCGGTGCTCCTCGGCATCTGCGTGGTGGGCTTTCTCACCGTGCGCGACTCCCCCAAAGACGCGGGCCATGCTGACTTCGACGTCGGCGACGCTTCGTCCCATGAGCCCGCGGATACCCGGCCCCCCTCCGCCGTCGACGTCTTCGTCAAGATGCTGAAAAATCCAGTGATCATGACCATCGTCGCTATCGAATTTTGCACCGGCTTTCTGCGCAACGGCGTGATGTCCTGGTATCCAAAATTTGCCAAAGCAACAGGACTGCTCAGTGCACCCGACGCCGACCTCACCATTGGCGGCTTCGTCTCTGACAACTGGGGCATGTTGTTGTGCGTCTTTGGGATCGTCGGCGGCATGTTCGCCGGCATCATCTCGGACAAGGTCTTTCACTCTCGACGCGGACCGGTGGCAACGGTGCTCTACGCTGGCATCACCGTCGGAGCGGTGGGCATGTTCTTCTGCCTCGAGATGCCCTGGGTCGGCCTCATCCTGGTGTTCATGGCGCTGAACTACGTCGGGGTGCACGGCATGCTGTCGGGCACCGCCAGCGCGGACTTCGGCGGCCGCAAGAACACCGGCGTCGCCGTCGGCGTCATCGACGGCTTCGTCTATTTGGGCACCGGCCTGCAATCGCTCATCGTCGGCAGCGTGCTGCCGGAGGGCGACGCCGCCAAGGATCCCGCCAACTGGATCAACTGGCCCATCGCCATGGTCCCCGTCGCTGTCATCGGCCTGGCGCTGTGCCTGCGCGTGTGGAACGCCCGCGCCCAATCCTCTCACTGAGGCGAGGCGACCTCGACCACCGCGCTCAGCTTCTCGAGCAGCTTGGGACCCACGCCGTCGACGTCGTCCACGTCTTTGATGCTGGCAAAACCACCCCGCCGGTCGCGCTCGGCGATGATCTTGGCAGCCAGGGCGGGTCCAATCCCCGAGATGCGCTCGAGGGCGCGGGCGTCGGCGTGGTTCAGATCGATCTTTTGGCCCAAGAGCCACGCCCGGTCGCCCAAGGGTTCGCCTGTGCCGCACACCAGTATCCCCGCCCGCAGGCCCGGATGCGCGCAGGCTGCCGGCACGGCTCCCGATCGAGGCCAAGACAGCAGGAGTCCGACGACGACGGCGCCGACCACCAACCCCAGCAGTGCCCGGGCCCGCGTTGTCTCCATGCCCTCGCCATGGCACGACGCCCCCATGCGCTCAAACGCTGTCGTCATCGTCGTCGTCGCGCTGTGCCTGTGGTCGGTGGGCTGCAAGCGCCCTTGTGAAAAGGCTGCCAATTGCATCCGCAGCTGCGAGTGCCTCAACGAGATCACCGACAACCGCCTCGACTGCGACGTCGCCTTTCGCTGCGATGGCAAGACCGAGACCTGCGAAGAGGCCTTCGACTCCTTCTCCTGCGAAAACATCTGCGCCGAGTACGCCGCCAAGGCCCGCTGCGGGGTCGAGCGTTGCCTGAGCGACGTCGACTGCCTCAAGGAAATCAGCTGCCCCGTTCTCGACAACAACCGTCAGCCCACGGGTCAATTCTTCGACTGCACCCTGGGCTTTCTCTGCGAGGCCGACAAAGGAGAATCCTGCGAGCCGCGCAGCACCTTCGACGACGCCACCCTCTGTGCCGTCGATTGCCTCAACGGCATCCAACGTTGATCCCGCCACAAACCTTGGACGCCTAAAACGCCATCGCTGTGGGCGTCGCTGGTGCGCTGAAATGACGCGCTTCGACGCCGCCGTCCCGCAGGCGCTGGGTGTCAGCGGCGTCGACGTCGAACTCCCAGGGCTCTTGGGTGATGGTCGCGCCGGCGACGGCCAGAGGTCCCGCCGCCAAGGCTGCAGCACTGCCGATGATCACCAGCGTCGTTCCCAAGGGGAGGGCGACCTGACGCAACTCAGGATCCGTCGTCGACGTCACCAGCACGCCGGCGGTGGCCACCGCTCCACCGGCCACGCCCATGCCGATGCCCGGCAGGGTCCACAGAGCGGCGGTGACGGGATCCTGCGCGGAGAGCACAGCGCCCATCGAGGCCCCGAGAGTGGCGCCCCCCGCGGCACAGGGACCCAACACCAGCAGCGAGGGAATGGCGATGAGCGCACCGCTGAGCCCGCCGACGGCCCCAGCGACGTCGCCACAGGCGCCCGCTCCGTAGAACAAGCCGAGGCCGAAGGTGGCGCCCGTGGCCGGCAACACCCCACCCAGCGCACAGCCCGTGTTCGCCCCCCAAAACACCGGCGTGAAGGTGTCGTCGTCGAGGGCATCGGGACCCGGCAGTCGCGCCCGCGGTCGACGTCGTGGCCGCGGGCTTTTTTCTTCGTCCTGGTCTTCGCCCTCGTCGCTCTCATCGCTCTCGGCGGCGGCGCCGTCGTCGTCGTCCTGTGCTTCGGCGTCGGGCTCCTCGACGGGGCGGGGCGCGGCGGGGGGCGGCGGGTCACCGGCTTGCAGTGCGAGACTGAAGAAGAAGGCGATCACGTGGGCGGCACTTCCTGAGGAGCTTCGGGCGTCAGCGTCGACGTCGGCGGCTCGAGATCGGTGACGCCGACCAGAAGGCGCAACCAGTCGGGTCGCACCACGCGCACGTCGTCGGCCACGTCTTTGGGAACCACGGCGTGCTCGATGCCGTTGTAGCCCATGAAGGCCACGAGGGCGGCGCTGCCCTGGGTGAGCTGCAGTTGCACCTCGGGCTCGACGGTGAGGTGGGCGACGGCGCCGTCGTCTTTGACGTAGTGGAAGCGCACGGCGGCTTCGGTGATCTGTTTGTTGTCGAGCCGGTCCTTCATCACCCAGCCGCGCACGGCCTCGTATTGCTCGCTCTTGCCAGCCAACTTCAACTGATCGAGCCGCTTGCGCCAGCGCTGGGACTCGTTCCATTCGTGCTCGCGGCGGGCGCGCTTTTCGTCGTCGTCGTCCTCGTCTTTCTTGGCGACCCGAGGCTCCGGGCGGGGCTCGCGCCGCTGCTGCTGACGGGCCTTCTTGCTGGCCTCTTCGTCTTCGACCTTCTTGACCTGCGCGGCAGTGACGACGCCAGCGGCGAGGAGCTTGGCTTTGAGATCCAGCATGCGACGAGCCTAGAAAGCCCATTCGATTTCGTCATCGTCGTTCCTGGAGTGTGCATGAGCGAACTGGTGGTCTGGGGCATCCCAAGTTGCAGCACGGTGAAAAAGGCCCGCGCTTTTTTGACCGCACGGGGCTTGGCCCACCGTTTCGCCGATCTGCGCAGCACGCCGCCGTCGTCATCGACCATCGGCGTCTGGGTGGAGGCTTTCGGCACCAAAGCCCTCCGCAACACCTCGGGTGGCTCGTACCGCGCCCTCCCCGACGACAAAGACCGCTGGAGCGATGCCCGGTGGATTGAGGCCTTCGCCGCCGATCCCATGCTGATCAAGCGACCCATCATCGAACGCGCGGGCCAAGCCGTGCTGGTCGGCTTCAAAGACGACGACGTCGCCCGTGTCTTTGGCTGAGACCCGCTGATCGCCCCGGGCAACTCGTGCTAGCCGCACAGCACGACGAGAGGGCCATGCAAAACGATCCCATCCTCCTGCCCGATCGCGCCGCCGCCCTGGCCCGCTACCCCCACGCCCGCGTCGTCGCCGCCGGAAACGACGGCGCCTTCGTCTTCGTCTCGGGCATTTCCGCGCGTCGACCCGACAACACGCACGAGGGCGTCACCCTCCACGCCGACGGCAGCGTCGACAAAGACATTCGCGTCCAAACCCGCGCGGTGCTGACCAACATCGACGTGATCCTGCAGGCGGCCGGCGCCACCCTCGCCGACGTCGTCGACATCACTGTGTTTCTGGTCGACATGGCGGACTACGCCGGCATGAACGAAGAGTGGAACGCGCGCTTCGCAGACAAAGCCAGCGCCCCAGCGCGCACGACGGTGGCTGTGCACCAGCTGCCCCACCCCAACCTGCTGGTCGAGATGAAAGCCACCGCGCTGATCGCGAGGCGCCCATGAGCCTGCACGACGTCGCCGACGCTCTCTTCGATGCCGAACGGCAGCGCTGCGCCATCGACAAGCCCAGCGACCAATGCAGTCTCTCCGTCGACGACGCCTATGCCATTCAGCAATTGAATGTGCAGCGACGGCTGGCCCGCGGCGCGCGCTTGGTGGGCCGCAAGATCGGCATCACCAGCAAAGCCGTGATGGACTGGCTCAAGGTCAGCGAGCCCGATTTCGGCGCCTTGCTCGACGACATGATCGTCGACGACGGCGGCACCTGCGAGCGCTCGGCTCTGCTGCAACCGCGGGTCGAAGGCGAGATCGCCTTCGTGCTCGAGCGGGACCTCGACCTGCCCCGCTGCACCGCCGTCGACGTCGTCAGCGCCACCGCCTGGATTGGTGCCAGCATCGAGATCATCGACTCGCGCGTGAAAGACTGGAAGCTCACGCTGGCAGACACGGTCGCCGACAACGCCAGCTCCGCACGCTTCGTGATGTCGTCGACGAAGACCTCGTTGCGCGGGCTCGATCTGCCCCTGGTGGGCTGCGCGCTGCGCAAGAACGGGCGGGTGGCGTCGTCGGGTGCGGGGGCCGCCTGTCTGGGCAATCCCGTGAACGCCGTGGTCTGGCTCGCACGCACCCTGGCCCAAAGAGGAACCCCGCTGCGCGCCGGCGACGTCGTCTTGTCGGGAGCCCTGTGTCCGGTGGTGCCCGTCGAAGTCGGTGATGTCATCGACGTCGACGTCCACGGCGTCGGCCGCTGCAGCGTGCGCTTCTCAGGCGGCGCCCGCGGCGTGAACATGAGCACAGCGTGAAGCAGTCCGCCGGGCTGCTGCTCTACCGCCTGACGCCCTCAGGACTCTGTGTGCTCGTCGTGCACCCCTCGGGCGCCTACAACAAGAACGCGGCTTGGAGCCTGCCCAAGGGCGAACCCGATGCCTTCGAAACCCTCGAGCAGAGCGCGCGGCGCGAAGTGCAAGAGGAGGTCGGCGTCGTCGTCACAGGGCCTGTCCGTCCCTTGGGCCACATCGACTACCAGAAAAGCAAGAAGCGGGTGACGGCCTTCGCCGCCGAGCTGCCCGCCGATCAAGAGCCGCGCTGCGCCTCGTGGGAGATCGATCGCTGCGAGCTCGTTCCCGTCGACGCCGCCCGCAAGCTGCTGCACGTCGACCAGGTCCCCTTCCTCGATCGCTTGATCCCTCTGTTGCGCGGAGCCTCTTGATGCTGATCCAAAACGAATTCGTCGACGTCGCCGGACCCAAGACCGTGGTGCGTTGTGCCGTCGCGCGACCAACGGCCACCGGCAAATTCCCGCTGCTGCTCTGCTTTGGCGACATCTTCGGCAACACCGAGCCCCACCTGCGCGTGATGCGCCGCTTTGCCGGCCACGGTTACGTCGTCGTCAGCCCCGAGCCCTGGGCACGCTTTCTGCCGACGGGCACGGTGCTCGACTTCGACAAAGACCGCCAAGGCGCCCTCGACGCCCAAGCCAAGGGAGACGGAGCCGCCGCCGACGCCGACCGCCGCGCTGTCATCGAGCACTGCAAGAGCCTGCCCCATGTCAGCGACGTCGTCGTCGCCAGCGGCTTCTGCTACGGCGGTCACCTGGCCTTCCGAGCGGCCCTCGACCCAGACGTCAAAGCCACGGTCTGCTGCTACGGCACCGGCATCCATGCCGACAAATTGGGCGGCGGCGACGTCGACAGCCTGGCCCGCGCCAAAGACATCAAAGGCAGCTTGCTCATGGTCTGGGGACGCAACGATCCCCACATCCCCGCCCCGGGCCGCGCCAAGATCCACCGCGCCCTCGACGACGCCGGCGTCCGCTGGGAACCCCGCCTCTACGACGCCGACCACGCCTTCGCCCGCGACATCGGCCCCCGCTACGACCCCGGCGCCACCGACCTCGCCTTCGCCGAAGCCCTGTCGCTGTGGCGCGACGCGCGCTGACTGCCTATTCTGCCGGCGTCGAAATATGAGCTGGTGTCGCCGGCGGCGGCGTCGTCGATTGATGATACTTCTTGATGCTGAACCGATCGATCCAAGTGTAAACGACCGGCACCACCACCAGCGTCAGCAGCGTCGACGTGATGACCCCGCCGATCACAGCCACTGCCATGGGCACGTTGAACTCCGAGCCCTCCGCCCTCGACAGCGCCGTCGGCACTTCGCCGAGCACGATGGCCGACGAGGTCATCAAGATGGGCCGCAAGCGCACCGGAGCAGCCTCGAGCAGGGCTTCGTTCGGGCCCTTGCCCGTGCGTTCGCGCACCTGGTTTGTGTAGTCGACGAGCAAGATGCCGTTTTTCACCACCAGACCCATCAGCAAGATGATGCCGATCATCGCCGGCATGCCGATGGAGATGTTGGCCAGGAACAAGGCCGCCAGCGCCCCGATGATGGCCAGCGGGAGGGCCAGCATGATGGTGAAAGGATGCACGAAGGATTCGAACTGCGACGCCAGGATCAAGTAGATAAAAATAACCGCAAGACCAAGCGCAATCAACATATTCGTCATGGTGTCGCGCATGTTCTCGGCTTCGCCCTCCCACTTGAAGATGTAGCCGGGGGGCGCGTGCAAAGCCTCGATGCCCTTTTTGACGTCGCCGGTGATCTCGCCCAGCGAGCGGTTCTTCATGTTCGAGCTGACGGTGAGCGCGCGCAGGCGGTTGCTGCGGGTGATGCTGGCAGGAGTCGGGGCTTCGACGACGTCGACGATTTCGTCGAGGTGCACGAGCTGGCTTTGTCCCATCGGTCCTGGACGAGCGCCAACCACGATCTGCTTCAAGCGTTCGACGTCGACGCGGTCTTCGTCGCGCAGGCGCACGCGCACGTCGACGTCGTCGCTGCCGTCGGCGATGGTGCTGACGATGTCGCCCTCGACCGAGAAGCGCAGGGCCTGGGCCGCGGCGATGAAGCTGACGCCTTTGTCGGCAGCGCGAGAGCGGTTGACGACGAAGCGTTGCTCGGGTGAGCCGGGTTTGAGGTCGGTGCCGACGTCGCGCGTGCCGGGCGTCGACTTCACCAGGTTCACCGTGGCCTGACCCAGGCGCTCGAGCTCTTTGAAGTCTGGTCCCGAAATCGTGAGCTGAATGGGCGCGGGCTGCTGGCCGTTTTCGACCGCGCCGGGGATGGAGAATTTGTAGGTGATGCCAGCGACGACGGCGAGCTTGGTGCGCGCCTCCTCCATCATCTGCTCGATGGTGATGGCGCGCCCCTCCTTGGGCGAGATCAACACGATCATCTCGAACTTGCTGGCATCGCGGTCGACGCCGACGGTGGTGATGACGTTTTTCACCTCGGGAACCGCCATCACGATCTGTTCAGCCTGCTTGGCGCGCGCGTCATTGGCGGCCAGCGCGACGCCCGGCGGTCCTTCGAAGCTGATCTTGAACTTGCCTTGATCGCCGCGGGCCATGAACTCGGTGCCCATGAACTGGGTCAGCACCAACGACGCCACGAACATCAAAGCAGCGCCGGCGACGACGGTCTTTTTGAAGCGCAGAGCCAAGCGCAGGATGTCGCGGTAGCTGCGGTCCATCCAAGAAAACAGCCGCGTCGGCGGACCGTAGAACCAGTGAATCTTCATCTTCTCGTGGCGATCGGGATCGATGCGCTGGGCGATGCGCGCCGACAACATCGGGTCGAGAGTGAAGCTGACGGCGAGCGAGACCAGCACCGCCGCCGTCAACGTCAGGCCAAACTGCTTGAAGAACTGGCCGATGATGCCGTCCATGAAGGCCACCGGCAGAAACACGGCCACGATGGTCATCGTCGTCGCAAAGACCGCGAGGGCGATTTCCGACGTGCCCTTGCGGGCCGCGGTGACGGGGTCAGCACCCAGCTCGAGATGCCGAAAGATGTTCTCGCGTACGACGACGCTGTCATCGATGAGCAGGCCGATCGACAGCGTCATCGCCAGCATCGACATGAGGTTCAGGCTGAAGCCCAGCTGCCAGAGCACAAAGAACGTCGCGATGATCGAGGTCGGCAATGCAGCAGCCGAAATCAGCGTCGAGCGCACATCCAACATGAAGAAAAAGATCACCATGATGGCGAGGATACCGCCGATGATGAGGTGCTCGCGCAGGCGATGAATGTTGTTTCTGATGTATTTCGCCTGCTCATTGAGCAGGGTCATCTTGACCCCTTTATCGAGGCGCAATTGCAGCCGTTCCAGCGCGGTAGCGACGCCGTCTGAGACCGCGACGGTGTTCGAGCCCGACTGCTTCTGGACGTCGAAGAACACCGCCGGCTCGCCATTGACGCGGGTGATGACACGGACTTCGGCGATGTCGTCTTTCACGACGCCGACGTCTTTGACGCGAATCTGGGTGCCGTCGGGCTTACTCGAGAGCACCACGTTTTCGACGTCGTCGGCGCTCTTGAAACGTCCGGTGGCCCGCACGGAAAACTCGCGGCCGTTGCTGGTGAGGCGGCCGCCCGGCAGGTCGAGGCTCTCGAGGCGCAAGAGCTGGCTGACGAGGCCGACGGAGAGGCCGAGGCCCTGCAACTTGCTCTGGTTGAGCTCGACCCGCAGCTCGCGCTCCTGACCGCCCTTGATGACGACGGAGCCGACGCCGTCGACGGACTCGAGGGCGGGGCGAAAGACATCGTTGATGAGGCGCGTGGTCTGCTGCGGCGTCTTGCCTTCGGCGCGCACGGCGTAGGTCATGATCGGCGCCGCCGAAGGATCGAAGCGCTGCATGATCGGATCTTGGGCGTCGGTGGGCAGCAGGGCCTTCACCTGCTGGATGCGATCGCGCACGTCGTTGCTGGCCTGCAGCTCGGGAGCGCTGAGCTTGAACATGACGACGACGACAGAGACCGAATCGCGCGAGTAACTGCGCACGGTGTCGACGCCGTTGATGGTCGACACCGCGTCTTCGATGCGCCGCGTGACCTGCTGCTCGATCTCTTCGGGCCCGGCACCGGGATAGGCCGTGGTGATGGCGACGACGGGAAAGCTGACGTCGGGAAAGAGATCGATGCCGAGCTTGGTGAGCCCGAGCGCGCCCATCACCAGCGTGGCCACGACGCACATGGTGGTGAACACCGGACGGTCGATGGCGACGTCTGAGACCTTCATGTCGAAACCTTCCTGCTGTGACGGACGACGTCGTCAGGTTCCCTGCACCGAGACTGAGGCCCCATCGGCGAGACCCGCGTCTCCCGAGATGACCACGGCGTCGCCAGCCACCAGCCCGGCTTCGACGACGACGTCATCGAGGTGTTTGGCGCCGAGCTTGGGGTGCACCAGGGTCGCCTTGTCGTGCTTCACGACGTAGACCGATGGCTGCCCACCCACAGACAACACAGCGGAAGAAGGAACGACGACGACGTCTGCGGTATTTCCAAACGAGATTTGCGCACGACCAAACATATAAGGAAGCAGGTCTGGCGCCGGCGCGAGGCTGACCTCGATGGCGCCGCGGCGGGTGTCGGCGTCGAGGCTCGGGGCCACGCGCGAGACGGTGCCCGGAAAGGAGCGGCCGGGCAATTCGTCGACGAGAACGGTGACGACGGCGCCCACCTTGAGCGTGGCGACATAGCCCGCGGGCACCGAGCCCTCGAGCTTGAGGGCACTTTGGTCTTGCACGGCGAAGGCCGGCATCATCGGGTTGGCCATGGCGCCGATATTGGTGTTTTTCTTGGTGATCACACCAGCGACCGGCGTGGTGATTCGTGTGTCATCAAAAGCCTTCTGCGCGATGGCCAGGTTGGCGTCGGCGAGGGCCACCTGGGCTTCGGCGCCGAGGATGCCGACGTCGGCGAGCTTGCTGCCCAGCTCGGCCTGCTCGAAGTCGGTGAGGCTGAGGGCGCCTTTGTCTTTGAGCGCCGTCGCCCGCTGCAAGCCGCGGTGGACCTGGGCCTGTTGCACCTTCGCCTGCTCGAGGCCGGCCTTGGCACCCTGCAATTGGGCCTCGGCGAGCTTGACCCGCAAGGACATGTCGATGGCTTCGACGACGGCGAGGACGTCGCCGGCTTTGACCACGCTGCCGACGTCGACGCGCACGCTGGTCACACGTCCGGGCATCTTGGGGAGCACTTGCACTTCATTGGTTGCGCGCACCGAGCCGGTGATCTGCAAGACCTGCGGCAGGTCCTTCTCAGCGACGAGCGCGGTCTTCACCGCCATCACCACTTCTTTGCCCGTGTCTGCTTTGGCGATGGCGGCCTTCTCCTTGGACTGGGCGATGCGCACCGCAAAGAGCGCCACCAAGACGACGACGACGACGACGACGGGGAGGAGCTTCTTCATGGCGCGACCGTGCAAAAGAACAGGGGCGTGTCTTGCCCCGGACGGCACACCGCGGGGTTCAAAGTGAATTCCCCGTCTTCGGCACAGACCGACGGCGGCGTCACCAGGCAACCCTTGCAGAGATCGATGGCGAAGCCCGACGAAGTGGCCGTGGCCGTGTCGCCGTCGAGGAGGGGGGTGATGGTGACCCCCAGGCGCGCGAATTCGACGTCGGAGAGACCGAGATCGGTGTCGGCTTGAAACTCCAGCGCGAGGTCGCGGGGCACCAGCTCGACGTTTTCGAGCACGGCACTGCGCAGATCGTCGTCGGCGCCGGCCAGCAACACGTCGCCCACCACCACGTCGCCGGCGACGTCGTTGGCGGTCTGTTGCACCTTGGCAGGCGCGCCGGCGGGCAACTCGTAGGCGACGCTGACTCCAGTGAGGCGGGCGTCTTGTCCCTGCAGGCTCAAGCGCAGGTCGGCGATGTAGCTGCCGTGGGTGCCCAGGGTGGCGCTGACATCGAGGAGGCCGCGGCCGAGCGCCGGATCGGTCCGCGACGGCGCCGCACAGGTGATCGAGGTGCGCGGAGGCAGCACTTCGACGACGAGGTTGGGCGACGAACAAGCCGCGAGGGGGAGCAACAAGGCCAGAGCAAGAAGGGGGGAGCTGACGCCGTGCATTGCCAAACTTCTCTTTCCGATCCCACGATTCGGTACGGTCGGTCGGGCACGGTGGGGCGCCCTTCCAGTGCCAAGCTGCCTTGACGCGGAAACTTCATAGCGCTAAATATTTCCCGTGGCAACTGTTCGCGATGTGAACCAACAAGTGCTGGAGATCAAGTCGGTGTTTCGCCGGCTGCTGACCCACCGCGCCCTTCGCGACCCGCTGCACGCCGCCCACCCCGATCTCACCGGCCCGCAAATCCATCTCATCGCCTGCCTGGCCACGGCCCCTGAAGGCCTGCCGACGACGGCGTTGGCGCAGCGCATGTGTGCTTCGGGTCCCACCCTCACTGGGCTGGTCGATCGCTTGGAAAAGCAGGGACTGGTGAAGCGCGAGCGCGACGACGACGACCGCCGCCTGGTCCGCCTGCACCTCACAGAGACTGGACACCAGGCCTTCGCCATCCTCGACGAGCACATGAGCGAGCGCATGGGTCGCGTGCTCCAAGCCCTCGAGCCCGACGACCGCGAAACCTTCGTGCGGCTCATGGGCCGCATCGCCGACGCCTTCGCCGAAAAGACCCCACCATGAGCGCGCGCCCCCTGCCCTTCGTCGTCGTCGTCGCCTTGCTGCTGGGTGCGCTGCCGGCCCTGGCCCAAGACGCCCCCGCGGGTCCGACCTCGGGCCCCCCTGCTGGCACCACAGGCTACGCCGGCCTGCGCCCCGTCGAGCACCCGCAGCTGATCACGCTCGACGACGCCTTTCGCCGGGCCTCCGAGCGCTCCACCGATCTGCGCATCACCCAGGCCCGTCTCGACGAGAGCAAGGCCAACGTCACCAAAGCTTGGGCCGTGATCCTGCCCAACATCAGCCTGCACGCCGACTACACCTACAGCTTCCCCGAACAGGAGGCCGAGCTCGGCAGCCCCGACCAATTCGCCCAGCAGGCCCTGCTCTTTGACTCCATCGCCAACATCACCGACGCCGGCGCCGCCCAGAACCCCGATCCCATCGCCCGCCGCGCCGCCGCCGAACAAGCCGCGGCCCTGCGCGCCACCGCCAAAGATCTGCGCGCAGCCGAAGTCCCCAGCTTCGTGATCTCGCCGGCCCACACCGTCGCCGGTAACGTCACCCTCGCCATGCCCCTCTTCAACGGCCGCGCCCTGCCCCTGCTGCAAAACGCCTACGGCGCCGTCGAAATCACGCGCCTCTCCTCGCAGCAAGCCAAGGCCAGCGTGCTCTGGGGCGTGGCCCGCACCTACTACTTGCTCGCCGCCACCCAAGAGCTGGTGCACACCGCCAGCGAGCAGGTCGAGAGCACCAAGCGCCACTTGACGACGACGACGTCGCGCCATGAGCTGGGCTACGTCACCGATCTCGCCGTTGACCGGGCCTTGCTCGAGGTCAAAAAGGCCGAACACCAAGAGCGCCAGGCCCGCGGCGGCTTGCGCACTGCCAAGGCGGGGCTCGCCGGCCTCCTCGGCGTCATCGACGACTTCGACGTCGAAGCTCCCCCAGCGGTAGAAGCGCTCAACGAATCGGTGCCCTTCGACACGCTGCTGCAACGGGCCCGCGACGCCCGCGTCGACCTGCGGGTGCAAAAAGAAATGCTCGCCCTCGCCGATCGCGCCAAACAAGACGCTTGGATGCGCTTCTTGCCGAGCTTTCAACTGGTCGCGCAGGGTCGCTATACATCAAATACTGCTGGTTTTGCATCCCAACCCTTTACAGGTGCGGTCATCGTGCAGGGCACGCTGCCCCTCTACGACGGCGGTCAGACCATCGGCGCCATCGACAGCGCCAACGCTCGACTCACCCAAGAGCTGCTGCGCACCCACCAACTCGAAGAGAGCATCGAGCGCGAGCTGCGGGGCACCCTCGACGACCTCGCGCTGAAAAAGGAAAACATGACGACGACCGCGGAGCTGGCGCAGCTGGCAAACCAGACCGCAGCCCAAGCCGACAGTCTCTACGCCGAAGGAGCCATCACCCAAAGCGACGTCAGCGATGCCCGCTTGGGAGCCTTCGCCGCCTCCGTCGACGCCACCCGGGCCCGCCTCGATCTCGAGACCGCCCGCATCGGCCTGGCCTACGCCATTGGTGAGCTTGCATCGTACATCAAATCAAACGATGTCGAGCCGGCTTCTCTGTCTGATGACGAAGAGGCTGAGGCCCGGGCCACCGTCGAGCAGCTCCCCTGACCCGAGCCGAGCAGCCGGGAAGCCGTTGCGCCGTCGACGTCGGCGGGGGACAACCAACCGTGGGGCCCGTAGCTCAGCGGTAGAGCATTCGGCTCATAACCGACCGTGCGCTGGTTCGAATCCAGCCGGGCCCATTCCTCACCGCATGTAGGTCTGTCTCAGCGCCGCCGCCCCCAGCACCGCGTCGACGACGTCGATACGATCGGCCCATGACCAAAAAGCTCGCGCTGCCCTCCCTCGGGCTCTTGGTGGCTGCTCCGGCGTTGGCCTGTGGGGGCCCCGCCATCGGAGAAGCCCAGATGCAAGTGCTGACGGCGTCGATGATCGCTGCCCCTGTGCTGGCCGCGCTCCTCGTGGACCGCGGCGCCTTCGCCCTGGGCGCCTACGCCATGGACATGAAGCGACGGCACCGCCCCACGGCTCTGGGACCGCTGCTGGCCCTCGTCGCCGTCGTTGTCGCCGCCTGCGGTGGCGTCGCCCGCGACCTCGACCTCGCCGTCGTCGGCTTCGGCGTGGTGCCGCTGGCCGCCCTGGTCTGCTTTCTCTCGTTCGTGCGCTCGGTGGCCATCGACCAACGTGACCAGCCGCGCGCCCAGCTGCTGCGCGTGGCAGCCGTGGCCGCCTTCGTCGCCATCGCCCTGTTGCGCGTCGTGGGCTGATCCAAACCTCAGTCGAGGCCGGCGGCGGCGCGGTGGAACGCGCGGCGCAGCTCCTTGTTGCGGGCGAGCACGCCCTCGCGCGTGGGAAAGAGGGTGTTGGCCAACAGCACAAAGGCCGCGCCCGGCGGAGCGTGGTCATCGACGACGAAGTCCGGATCGAGCCAGAGGCTGGTGCCCGTGAAGCCCAGGTGCCCGACGCTCGCTGGACCGAGGGCCTCGCCCGTGCTCCCCCCCGGCGTGGCCTTGTCGAAGCCGAGGCCGCGCTCGCCGTGTGCGCGGGCAAAGGCGCGCAGGGTCGTGTCTTGTTGGATCGAACCCAGCAAAGCCAGGGCGGCGCCTTCGACGTCGACGAGGCTGCCAAAGAGCCCCGCGTGGCCCGCGATCCCCCCCATGGCGAAGGCGTTTTCGTCGTGGACCTGGCCGTGCACTGCGCGACGTCGCCACAGGCAGCGTTCGGTCGGGGCGACCTGCGAAACGCAAGGATGGTAACCCTCGCGCCCCAAGCAAACGAAGCGCAGTCCCGACGACGACGACGACGCGAAGAGCTGATCGAGGGGTTGCTCGCGCCTGCGCTCGAGCAGCGCACCCAGAGCGATGAAGCCCAGGTCCGAGTAGAGAGTGCGCACGCCCGGAGCAGCCTCGGGCAGCGTGCCCAAGACTGCGTCGACGACGAGGTCGCGGCCCTGCTGCTGTCCCGTGGCCCGGGCCCGGATCGCGAGCTCGTGCAGGGGTCGGTGGGCGCAGAGACCGGAGCGGTGCTGCAGCAGATGAGCGACCGTGACCCCAGGCCAGCGCGCGAAGGGCTGCTCGTCGAGAGCAATGACCTCGTCGTCGACGGCCCGGGCCATGAGCACGGTGGTGCACAGCAGCTTGGTGAGGCTCGCGAGGTCGTAGATGGTGTCGGCGTCGACGGCGTCGCTGTCGCTGTCGTGCTTGTGCCCGCTGAAGAAGCGTTCAGAGTGTCCATCGGCAGCAACGACGGCAGCGGCGACGCCGGGGGTGAGCCCGCGGGCGACGACGTCGTCGAGCACGGCTTGCACTGCCGCTCTTCGCGCTGGCGCTGGGTTCACGACCAGCTCAGCGTCGCTCGCACAGCGTCGATGTGCAGCCGGCAGGGGCGGCCCAGGGGGAGCGCGCGGTTGGGGGCTTCGTGGCCCACCGGCAAACCGGCGACGATGGGCACCGCGAGGGAGCCCAGGCGCTCGACGAAGACCTGCTCGGGCCCGGGGGCTGCATCGCGCGTGGCGTTTTTGACCACCGGCTCCACGCAGCCGCTGAGATGGCCGACGACGACGGCGGCGACGCCCTGCAGGGTACCGCTGTGGATCAGCTGGGTGAGCATGCGGTCGAGGCGGTAGGGACGCTCGGAGATCTCCTCGAGCACCAGCAGCTGGCCGCGCAGATCGGGCTGCAGCGGTGTTCCGCACAGGGCGCTGAGCACGCAGAGGTTCGCGGCAAAGAGAGGGGCTGTGACGTCACCGCCACCCTGCAACACCCGCAGCTCGGGCAGGGGCAGACCCGGGCCGCCGGCGACGACGTCGACCAGATGGGCCAGGCTCTGGTCGGGCTCCCCCGCCACCGAGGTGGCCAGCGGACCATGGATGGCGCCCCGCAGCCGCCCTTCCTTGTGCAAGCGCGCAAAGAGCGCGGTCACATCGGAGAAGCCCACCACCACCGGCAGGCGCGCGGGCAGGACCAGGCGCTGCGCGATGCGGGTGAGACCGTAGCCGCCGCGGGCCAGCCAGACGACGTCGACGTCGCTGTGCAGGGCCTGCTCCAGCAGTCGAGCGCGGGTGGCGTCGTCGCCGTTCAAGTACGCGTGTGTGCCCTGCAAGACGTCGCGGTCGTCGACGTCGAAGCCGGCAGCGCGCAGGCGGGCCACCCCAGCCTCGAGCTTGGCGGGCGGGAAGGGGCTCGAGGCTCCAACGATGCGGACGCGCTGGGGCACGGTTGGTTACTGGAGCACGAGAGGGATCTCGAGGTCGGCGGGCTCCGTCGGCGGCGCGAACTTCCACTTCTTCGCCGTCTTTGCCAGGCACGAGCCGAGGCTGGTCGCGTTGACGACGGCTTCGCTGATCTTGGCGAGATCGACGGTCCCCTTGAGCGTGATGGCGATGACCAGCGTGGCCCGCTTGGGAATGCTCTCCCCCTGCTTCATGGCGTCGTCGACGCAGATCTGAATGCCCGCCTGACCATCGCGCACGACCTTGCTCGCGTTTTCGGCGTCGATGGTGGTGCCGGCGACGCTGGGGGTCTCGATGTGCGCCTTGGGACCGCTGGGTCCGGCCTTGCCGCCGCCGAGCGCCTTTTTGATCTCCTCGGCAGAGGGACCGCCGCCGACGGCGATCATGCCGCCTTCGTCGATGGCGGCGTGCGCGACCTTGCCACTGCCCTCGCCACCCGCGCCGAAAGCGCCCGCGAGGTCGTCGCCTGACAGGGCTGTGCCGCCACCCACGGCTTTGACGGCGCGCTGTTTGCGCTTGGCGACGATGCGCTCTTTCTCTTTTTTCTCGCACTCGGCCGGGTTGGGATTGAGTCGGCACTTCAGGGCGGGATCGACCTCGCTGTCGTCCCACTCCGCGCCGGGCTCCTCGGGACTCTCTTTGATGCCGGCGCTGACGGCGACGGCGTCGAGGGCCTTCTTCAAGCCGAAGATGTCGAGCTGGTAGTCGACGACGCAGAGCAAGACGAAGGCGAGGGTGACGAGCAGCGCAACGCCGGCGTAGATGCGCTGCTTCTTGCTGCGGTTGTGCAGGCCTGCCTGCATGATGAACACGCGCGTGGACTCACGCGGCGCCTCGGCCACTGCACCGCCCGGCGCGGCGGCGATGGAGGCGAAGGGATCTTGGGTGACAGGACCGGGCGGCGGCGCGGCCGGCTGCGGTGGCTGTTGGCCCTGGCGTTGGGCGCGGGCGGCCTCGAAGTTCACGATCTCGGCGCCATCTTCCGAGGGCGGCGGCGGCGGCGGTCGACGCGGGGCGGGCCCTTCAGCGATCACCGAGGCGAATTCGGGCAGGTCTTTCAACCGCGTCCACGACGGCAGCTGGTCGTGCCAGAGATAGGTGCGCTCGGTGATTTTGCCCTCGCGGTAGAGGCGACCAATGTCGTCGGCGCGGGCGGGTCCGTGCTGCTTGCCTTTGATGGCGACGAACCACTCGAGCTCGCTGGACGCCGTGCCAGCGGATTGGGCCGCAGGGGCCGTTGCCAAGGGATTGGGTGAGGCCTGTGTGGGCTCGGGACGAGAGGGTGCCGGACTCCCACCGCCGCCGGCAGCGAGAGCCTGGGGCACGGCCTCTCCCTGGGCCATCTGCTCGCGCACGACGATGATGTTGCCGCAGGTCTTGCAGCGGATCTTGAGGACCTTGCCCTTCACTTTTTCGTCGCCGATCGAATATCGGGTCTGGCAACGCTCGCAGCAGAACTTCATCGTGACCTCACGCCGTCGTCGACCATACCAACGGCGTCGAGGCCTCGTCGATCTTCTGACCCCTTGCTCCACCCCTGGGCAGCGGAGTTGACATCAATGTCAATCACAGGAAGGGTGGGGCATGCACGACAAGCTTCACGACGACGAATTGCGGGCTTTCCGGACCTCATTCCAGAAGTTCGTCCAGGCCGAGATCACCCCTCATTACGAGCGCTTCTTGCAAAACGGCATCGTCGACCGCGAGGTCTACACGAAGGCCGGTGCCCAGGGCTTCTTGTGCATGACGACCAGCGCCGACTACGGCGGACTGGGCCTCGACTTTCGCTACTCCGCCGTCGTCAGCGAGGAGCTGGCGTCATCGCAGAGCTCGGATGTGTTCTTTCCTCTGCACAGCGACATCGTTGCGCCTTACATCGAGCACAACGCCACCGAAGAGCAGAAGAAGAAGTGGCTGCCCAAGATGGCCAGCGGCGAGATCATCGGCGCCATCGCCATGACCGAGCCCGGCACCGGCAGCGATCTGCAAGCGATCTCCACCCGCGCCGTCGACGACGGCGACTCCTGGGTGATCAACGGCAGCAAGACCTTCATCTCCAACGGGCTGCTGTGTGACCTCGTCATCGTCGCTGCCAACACCGAAAACGACGGCGCCGGCTGGCAGAGCATGAGCCTCATCGTCGTCGAAAAAGACGCCCCCGGTTTCGTGCGCGGCCGACGGCTGAAGAAGCTTGGGCTCATGGCCCAAGACACGACCGAGATGCACTTCGAGGACTGCCGCGTACCCAAAGAGAATCTCTTGGGTGAGCGAGGTCAGGGCTTTGTTTATCTGATGCAGGAATTGGCGAGAGAACGCATGGTCGTCGCGGTCGGGTGCGTCGCCGGCGCCCAGGCCGCGCTCAACCTGACGATTGATTATGTCAAAGATCGCAAAGCCTTTGGCAAACCACTGTCAAAACAACAGAACACACGTTTCAAGCTCGCCGAGATGGCCACCGAGTGCGAGCTCGGGCAGGCCTTCGTCGACCGCTGCATCGTCGAGTTGAACGCCGGTGAGCTCACGCCGGCGAAGGCGTCGATGGCGAAGTATTGGACCAGCGAAATGCTCGGCCGCGTCGTCGACGAATGCCTGCAGCTGCACGGGGGCTACGGCTACATGCACGAGTACCCGATCGCCCGCGCTTGGCTCGATGCTCGGGTGCAGCGCATCTACGCCGGCACCACCGAGATCATGAAAGAGATCGTGGCGCGCTCGCTGGTTTGAGCGCGCCACCACACCGTCAGAGGCGGTGTTCCAGCGCGCTGATCCTCTTTTCGATCTCGGCGATCTGCGCGTCGATGGACTTCTCCGTCATCATCCAAGTGGCATCCGACGTCGTGTGCAGCAGGTCGGGCAGCTTGTCTCTCATGCTTTGAATGTTGCTCTGCACCAGGCCCGCATCTTGGACGACGGCGTTGGTGATCGCTGGCTCCTTCGACGACGTACCCGCTTTGGTGATCACGGCTTGGGCCTGGGTCTCGGCGGTGTTGAGGCGCTCCAGAGACTTCTGCTGGAAGGCCGCGCGCTCGGCGTTGAGCTCGGCGCGCTGTTGGGGGGGCAGGGGGGCCACCGGGGTTGCGGCACCGTCGATGCGGGGATCCTGGGGAGGCATCGCCTTTGGCTCCTGCACTTCGGCGCGGCGCTCGACCTCGGAGCGCAGCGCAGCCTTGTCCTCAGGGGGCTGACAGGCGGCGGCGGCAACGACGACGACGACGACGAAAAAGAGCTTCCGCATCAAATCCTCCAGCGGCGCGTGGCTGCGCCGTCGGCCCCGCGCGTGCGATGCCCGTGCCATGCGGGTGGTGTGCGCTGGGACGCGATCCGCCGCGCCTCTCGCGGCGGTCAAAGTGTGGCGTTCCTGCAGAGGTCAACGTCGGCGCCACACGGCAGCCGGGGCTCAGCGGCGCAGTCGGGCCAAGACGTCGTCGAAGCCGCGGCTTTGCACCCGCACCCGCGGCAAGAGGGCCAAGCGCGCCCGGGGCAGGGCGTAGAGCTCGGCCACACAGCTCACCCGCGGGGCCGTCGTCGTCGTCGTCGTCACTTCGTGCCCGAGGGATCCCCGGAACAAGACCAGACGCCCGACCTTGGGGGTCACTGTGGCCTGGAGGGAATGCGCGGCGAAGAGGCGCAGCTCTCCCCCGCACAGGTCGGCGGGCACGTCGACGTACAAGACGCCCACCGCCCGCGGCGCGAACACGGGGCCGTCGCCGTGGACGCCGAGGGTGCTGTCGACGTGCAGGGCCACCGCGCCCCCCGGTGGAACCACCAGCACGTTCAAGTAGAGGGCGTTGATGTCGCCGAGGAAGGCACCGAGCAGCCGCTCGGCCAGCGACAGGCGCAAGAGACGCTGCAAGCGCTCGCCATCGAGCACGACGTCGACGAACGGGGCCAACCAGGGAGCGCGGGCGATGGCCTCTTGGAGGGCGCTGCGGTGACAAGCGATGCCGAAACCGCGGGTGGCCTCGAAGGCGCCGACCAGCTGGCTCTCGCCGATCAAGGCGCTCTTGTGGATGGCGGCGCGCAACGCCTCAGTGTCGATGCCGACGTCGTCGTCGACGACGCACACGCCTTCGACGTCGCTGCTCATGGGCGCGAGCGAGACGCTGGGTTCACTTCAGCAGGGTGAGCTTGGCCGCGGAGCGATCGACCTCGGCGCGGAGCTTCTGGTAGCCGGCGTCGCCTTCGGAGGTCACGCCGAGACCGGCCAGCTGCTTCTCGAGCTCGTGCAGGCTCTTCATCTCTTCTTCTTTGACCACCTCGCCCGACAGCGCCGCGCTCTCGCACATCAAGACGACGCGGTCGTTGTCGACTTCGATGAAGCCCCCCGAGACCATGAGCTGGATCGCCTTGCCTTCGGCGACGAAGCGCAACACGCCCGTGCCCAGCAAGCCCAGATAGGCCGCGTGGCCGGGCAGGATGTCGATTTCGCCTTCGCGGGCTGGAATGACGACGTCGTCAGCGCTGGCGACGACGACGCGGCGATCGGGGGTCACGATGTCGAGCTGCATGGGGGCCTCGCCTCAGAGGTGGTGTCGTGGGCTCAGGCCAGCTTCTTGGCTGCTTCGTAGACCTGCTCGATGCCGCCCTTCATGTAGAAGGCCTGCTCGGGAATGTCGTCGCACTCGCCGTCGACGATCTTCTTGAAGCTCTTCACCGTGTCTTCGACCTTGACGTAGGTGCCCTTGGTACCGGTGAAGACCTCGGCCACCGTGAAGGGCTGCGAGAGGAACTTCTGGATCTTGCGGGCTCGGGCCACCGTCAGCTTGTCGTCGGCGGAGAGCTCGTCCATGCCGAGGATGGCGATGATGTCCTGCAGATCTTTGTACTTCTGCAACACCTGCTGCACGCGGCGGGCGGTGTTGTAGTGCTCGAGGCCGACGACGTCGGGGGACAAGATGCGGCTGGTGGAGTCGAGGGGATCGACGGCGGGGTAGATGCCCAAGTCGGTCAGCGCGCGGTTGAGCACCGTGGTGGCATCGAGGTGGGCGAAGGCCGTGGCCGGCGCGGGATCGGTGAGGTCGTCGGCGGGCACATAGATGGCTTGCACCGAGGTGATCGAGCCCTTGTTCGTCGTCGTGATGCGCTCTTGCAGCTGTCCCATCTCGGTGGCCAGCGTGGGTTGGTAGCCGACGGCGGAAGGAATGCGGCCGAGCAGCGCCGACACTTCGGAACCCGCCTGGGTGAAGCGGAAGATGTTGTCGACGAAGAGCAACACGTCTTGGTTGAACTCGTCGCGGAAGTACTCGGCGACGGTGAGGCCCGAGAGGGCAACGCGGGCGCGGGCGCCGGGCGGTTCGTTCATCTGGCCGTAGATGAGAGCGACCTTGGAGTCCTCGGTGATGACTTTGCCGGTCTTGTGGTTCTTGACGATGACGCCGCGGATGATGTCGGGGTCGTTGTCGTCTTTCTTGCCCTCTTGCATCTCGTTGTAGAGATCCCGGCCTTCGCGCGTGCGCTCGCCGACCCCGGCGAACACCGACAAGCCGCCGTGGCCTTTGGCGATGTTGTTGATGAGCTCCATGATCGTGACGGTCTTGCCGACGCCGGCGCCGCCGAAGAGACCGATCTTGCCGCCCTTGGAGTAGGGAGCCAGCAGGTCGATGACCTTGATGCCGGTCTCGAGCATCGACACCGCCGTCGACTGATCGGTGAACTTCGGCGGAGCGCGGTGGATCGGCGAGGTGGTGTCGAACTTGATCGGGCCCTGCTCGTCGATGGGCTCACCGATGACGTTCATGATGCGACCGAGCACGCCTTTGCCAACGGGCATGGCGATGGGGATGCCGGTGTTCTTGACCTTCTGACCGCGGTGCAGGCCTTCGGTGGCATCCATGGCGATGCAGCGCACGGTGTTTTCGCCGAGGTGCTGGGCCACTTCGACCACGAGGTTCCACTCCCGGGGATCGATGCCGGGGTTTGTCACCCGCAGCGCGGTCAACATCTTGGGCAGACCACCCGGCGGGAATTCGACGTCGACGACGGGGCCGATGACCTGGGTGATCTTGCCTTCGAGCAGCGCTTCTGCGGACATGGAGGTCTCCTCTTTTTGTGCCGTGCCAACGGCACAACCATCAAAACTTGGCCGTGCCCAGGGCACAAACCATCAGTACTTGTGCCAGCCTGATCGGCACTCATCGTCGTCGTCGTCGCTGCCCTCCTAGTGCACCTTCTGCGGTGCGCCAAGGTGTTTCCGCAGCCCTCGCGGCAAGCTGCCTCGCCCGCCAGGAGAGCCCGGGCCGACGTCGCCGGAGCCCAGGTTCCTAGACCACCGAGGTGCGGCTTCGTCCGACCCTGCTGGTCGCCAGCGCTCTCTTGTCTCTCTCGGCAGCGGGGGCGGAGTCCGACCCCTATTGGGCCTGGCGCCAGCCGCCCGACGACGCCACCGAGGGTCTGGATCGGGCCATCAACCGCGAGCTCGTGCGCGGTCTCGCCGACGTCAACGCCCGCCGGCCAGCTACCTGTCGCGAGGCCGCGCGCCTGCTCACAGCACCGCTGCACATCACCTCGGATCACTTCTTTCGCAGCGCGGTGCGGCGCTGGCCGGTGGACCGCTCTCCCCGTCGTCCCATCGAACGCACGCCCTGGAGCGATTGGCCCGAGGGCAAGGAGTTGGCGGCCCGCCCCCGGGGCAGCGAATTCGACCGGCGCAGCATCTACCGCAGCACGCCCCTCTTTCCCTTCGGCCACCTGGTGCCCCTCGATCCCACCCTGAGCGTCGACGGCGTGCTCCTGGGACCCGACAAGATCGGCCACTTCTTCACCAACGGTTTCCGATCCTGGGAGCGCGCCCTCGACGCACGGGCGGCCGGCGCCGACGTCGACGAAGCCCTGCGCGCGGCCCTGCTCTACGGCGTCGACGAGGAGAAGGGCTGGCTGGGGCTCGGCATCGACGGCATCTTTTCCTACGCCGACCTCCACGCGGCCTCGGCCGGGATGCGCTTCTTCGACGCCTTGTGCGGCGGAGGCCTGGTCCACGACGACGACGGCGGCTGGTCCCTCTCGGGTTGGTTCTCGCTGGCGGCCTGGGTCGACCCCTGCTGGGACGAGAGCTTCGCCACCAACGCCTTCGCCGATCGCGAAGCCGAAGCCGTGCAGACAGCGACGCTCGAGGTGTGCCCGCTGTTGAAGGATCCCGCGGTGCAAGCGCGCCGCAGCCGTTACCGTGCCAGGGGATGCAACGCCGCGACGGCGTCGCTGTTGAGTTCGTTCGTGAGGGAAGGCCTCGCCCCCAGCTCGGCCCCGTGGGATGTCGACAACCTGTGCGCTGGGTGTGCACGGCTGAGCGCGAGCCGTCCCTGAATGGCGACGACGCTGAGAAGGAGACCGAGCGGAGAGTGAACCGACGACGTCCGAGTGGCCGATCATGCTACCGCAGTGTTCATGTCCACTGGCCCTGCTCGTGCCCTGACTGTCGTCGCCTTCCTCGCGATCAACGTGACCACGCAGATGCTCTGGATCTGCTTTGCCCCCGTGACAAAGGCCGCGCAGGATTTCTACGGCCGAGACGAGCTCGCCATCGGGACCCTGGCGATGCTCTACATGTTCATCTACGTGCCGGCGTCGATGCCCGCAGCCTGGGCCATCGACGTCTTCGGCTTTCGCAAGGCCGTGTCCTTCGGGGCCCTCCTGCTCGGCGTCTTCAGCATCGGGCGCGCATTCGTCGACAGCTACGCCGCCGCTGTCGCCTGCACTGTGGGTCTCGCCCTGTCACAGCCCTTCTTGCTGAATGCTTTCACCAAGCTCGCGGCGTTGTGGTTCACGCCCAAACACCGCGCCACCATGACGGGCGTCGCTTTCCTGGCAACTTTCGTCGGCATCGCGATCGGCGAAGCCCTCACCCCCGATCTCGTCGTCGCCCACGGCGTCGCCGGCATGCAGAGGATCTACGCCGCTGCTGCCGCCGCCTCCGCCCTCTTCTTCATCGTTGTTGCCCGGGAACCCGCGCGCAGCAAACATGACGACCACAACGATGACGAACGCGCGCTCGTCGTCGGCGGCCTCAGCTCCATGCTCAGGCGCCGCGACATGTGGCTGCTGTCCTTTTCCCTGTTCATCGCCAACGGCGTGATGAATGGCGTTTCCACCTGGGTCGAGGGTGTCGTCGTCGAACGCGGCATCGCTGCCACCAGCGCTGGCGACCTCGCGGCCCTGATGCTCATCGGGGGTGTGGTCGGCGCCATCGTGCTGCCGGCGATCTCCGATCGCATCCAGCGCCGCAGACCCTTGTTGTTAACCGCCTTTGGCTTGGCGGTCCCCAGCCTGGCGGCAGTGCCGCTGTCGTCGTCGTTTGCATCTTTGGGCGCGGCGTTTTTCTGCGTCGGCTTCTGCACCATCGGCGCTGCGCCGGTCGCCTATCAATACGGGGCCGAGGTCACCGCTCCCACGCCCGTCGGCACCAGCAACGGCGTCTTTGCCCTCGTGGGCCAAGCTTCGGTGGTCTTCATCTTCGCCATGGGCGCCTGGAAGGAGCACGCTGGTTCATGGTCACCGGCGTTGTGGACCGGCGTCGGCGCCATTGCCCTCAGCGCCTTCGGCCTCTGGTTCCTGCCAGAATCGCCCATTGCCAACCAGGGATCGGCAGGCTGATCGGCCGCCGTGGTCAAGCCAGCGACCCTGCGCGCCAACATCGTCGGCGCAGCAACCAGAGCGTGAAGAGCCGGCGTGCTCCGTGCTACCGAAGCCCAACGATGCACTCAGACGAGGAGATCCCCATGGTTGAAGAGCGCCGCCCCGCCCGCGAACGTGAGCTCGTCCTGGCCCCCAACGAGTACGCCTATGTGCTCGACACCACCAAGGGCCACATCAACTGCTATGTGGGACCCAACAAAACCTCGCTGGCCCAAACAGATCAGCCCGTCTACTTCGACGAGGTCACAAAGCGCTTCACCCACGCCGACGACCTGGCGACTGCTGTACAGTTGCTCGCGACTGCTCCGGCGAATTGGTATCTGGTCTTGAAGAACCCAGCCCAAGACAACGCCCACCCCCGACCCGGCATGGCGTCGTCGTCGGTGGACCTCAAAGTCGGGCGCAAGATCATCGTGCACGGCCCGCAGAGCTTCGCACTCTGGCCCGGACAGATGGCGCGCGTGATCGCCGGTCACCGGCTGCAGTCCAACCAATATCTGGTGGTGCGGGTGTACGACGCCGCCGAAGCCAGCGCCCGGCCGTCTGAGGTCTTGGGTCGCGCGGTTGCCGAGGGCGCCGTGGTCACCTTCGAGGTGGGCCAGAAGCTCATCATCCGCGGCAACGACGTCAGCTTCTACATGCCGCCCAACGGCGTCGAAGTCGTGGCCGACGACGACGGCCGCCATGCGCGCGATGCGGTGACCCTGCAGCGGCTCGAGTACTGCGTGCTGGTCGGCGAAAACGGGAAGAAGCGCACCCTGCGCGGCGAAGCAGTGGTCTTTCCCGAACCCAACGAGCGCTTCTTCGAAGAGAGCGGACGCCGCAAGTTCAAGGGCATCGAGCTCTCTGAAGTCACCGGTCTGCACGTCAAGGTGATAGCACCCTACCTCGACGACGACGGCACTCCCCGCAAAGAGGGCGACGAGCTCTTTCTCACCGGAGGCAGCCGCATCTATTTCCCGCGCGAAGAGCACGCGATCATCAAGGGGCAAAACGGCGAAGACGTGCACCACGCCGTCGCCATCCCCAAAGGTGAGGGGCGCTATGTGCTCGATCGAAAGACCGGCGCCATCGGCGTCGTCACCGGACCGCGCATGTTCCTGCCCGATCCCCGCCGCGAGGTCATCGCCCGCCGCGTGCTCTCGGATCGCGAGTGCTTCCTCTACTACCCCGGCAACGATGAAGCGCTGCAGGTGAACCGGGCCCTGCGGGGCGCTCCGACGACGGCGGCCCGTGCTGAGGCCGCGGCGACGAAAAAAGCCGAGGCCCCGCCCCCCGCTGGACTCGAAGGATCCGACTCCTTCTCGCGCAAGTTCGTGGCCCCAAAGACCATGATGCTCGACACCAAATACGAAGGTGCCGTCGGCGTCGACGTCTGGAGCGGCTTCGCCATCTGCGTGAAGGATCGCAGCGGCGAAAGGCGCGTGGTGCGCGGACCGCAGACGGCACTGCTCGCCTGGGACGAAACGCTCGAAGCCCTCAACCTGTCGACGGCGACGCCGAAGACCACCAACCGCTTGTTGTCGACGGTGTTTCTCAAGACCGCGGGCAACCAGGTCAGCGACATCGTCGAAGTTCACTCCTCTGACTTGGTGCGGGCCCATGTGCGCCTGGCCTATCGCGTCTCCTTCGAGACCAGCGGAGCCGCCGACGACGCCGAGCGTTGGTTCCGCGTCGACAACTACGTGAAGCTCTTGTGCGATCACGCGGGCTCGATGCTCAAAGGAGCCGCGCGCAAAACCCCCATCCGCATGCTCAAGCAAAGCGGCGCCGACCTCGTGCGCGACGCCATCTTGGGACCAAAGACGCCGACCGGCCGCGTGGGCCTGGCCTTCGCCGACAACGGCATGAGGGTCACCGACGTCGAAGTGTTGGACATCGCCGTCGCCGACGCCGACGTCGGAGCTTTGTTGGTCGAAGCCCAGGTGCTGGCGGTGAAGTCCACCATCCAGGTCGCCGAAAAAGAGTCGGGCCTGGCCGATCGCAAGCGCATCGAGGACATCGATCGCCAGTTGCTCAAAGAGCAGCAAGAGACCTTCTTGCTCTCTCGCACCCTCGAGCTCGAGAGAGAAGAACGCACCCTGCTGCTCGAGCGCACCCGCGTCGACCACCGCGCCTTGCTCGCGGAGCTGAAGGCAAAGACCGACCTCGCCAGCGCCGACACCGATGCCACCTTGCGCGAGAAGCGCTTGGTCATCGGCGCTAAGGAATCCGCGGCCGACCAACTCGAGCGCACCCAAAGGCAGGGGCTCGATCTGGCTCTGCTGGCGGCGCAGACGACGGCCCGCGTGACCCAGGCTCAGGCCTTCAGCCCCGATCTGACCGCGTCCTTGCAGCGGCTCGGCGATGCCCAGCTCTTGTCGTCGTTGGCGGAGAACTTTGGCGAGCTGGCCGCCGTCGAAGGCAAGGGCCTGCTCGAGACCGCCCGCAAGTTCCTCGACTTCGTGCCCCAGGCCTCGATGCCGGTGCTGCGTCCGCCCGCCGTCGTCGCCAAACGCGAGGACGCCGAGTAGCGAGCTCCGGGCGGGCCGATCGCTCCTGTCCCGCTCGAGGCGCCTCGGCCGCGGCTCTCTAGCTAAGCTAGGGCGAGCAAACACCCGCGGCGATCGCCACCGCGCTCACCATGAGTCCGACGGCGTAGGCGCCGAGCATGACGCGGAAGCGTTCGTCGTCGTTGCCGATCATTCTCATCAGGTTGTCGGGAACACGGCGCCCGGCCAGGCCCGAGATCAGCCAGAAAGAGCAGTAGGCCGCCGCGAGACTTCCAACCACCGTCGTCGTCGTCATCGCACCCTCCCCGAGGTTCATCTCATGATAGCGGTCGCCGGTCAGGGCAGAAAGGCCCGGGTGAAGTTGTCGACGACGTCGTCGGTCACCAGCAGGTCGTCTTCGATGCGCACGCCACCAAAGGGCACCAGGGCGTCGACGAGGGTCCAATCGAGGTGTTCGGCGGCGGCTGAAGCGCGCAGCTCGGCCAGCAGCGAGTCGATGAAATAGCAGCCGGGCTCGATGGTGAGGACCTGATCGCGCTCGATCACACTGGTGTTGCGCAAGAAGGGATTGTCCGCCCGCGGAGCGATCTGACGACAGCCGACGTCGTGGGTCACCAGCCCGAGCGAATGCCCCAGGCCGTGGGGAAAGAGCTTGCGGGTGACGCCGGCGTCGACCAACGCCGACGACGACGCTGTCTTCTTCGCGATGCCCGTCTCTTGCAGCGTGAGGGCCAACAGGCGGTGGCTCTCGTCGTGAAGCGCCTCGTAGCTCAAGCCCCGCTTTGCCTGCAGGCACAGCTGCTGTTGCAAGCGATCGACACCGACGACCAGCTGGCGAAAGACGTCGGCGGCCGCCCCGCTTCCTTTGACCGCCGTGCGGGTGATGTCGGAGTCGTAGCCCAAGAAGGTGGCGCCGGCGTCGAGCAGCAGACTTTGAGCTGCAATCTTATTCTTCCCGTATGACACATGGTGCAACGTCGCAGCGTGCTCGTTGATCGCCACAATATTCTTATATGGCGTTTCTGGATCGTCCTGCGCCGTTTCTTTCAGGTAGAGCAGGTGGAGATCGAGCTCGGAGTGGTCGCCGGCGGCGAACGCCTCCAACACGGCGGCGTGCCCGCGGCAGGCCCGGCGGTTGGCCGCGCGCAGACAGAAGATCTCGTAGGCGGTCTTGGTCACCCGCGTCGCGTCGAGAGCGACGAGCAGATCCCGGGGCTGGGTGCGGTCGTCGGCCAAGCCCAGCGCTCCCAGAAAAGCGCGGTCGTCGCCGACGCCGGCCAAGCCCCCCACCTTGCCCCGCAAGGCCCGGCGGATGTCGGCCGGACTGCGGATCTCGACGACATCATAGAAGGGCCAGAAATGCGGTGATTCTGGCGCGGGTGGTCCATCCCAGAAGCCGCGTTCCACATTCAAGAACAGCGTGGGCTTTTGACCGGGCACCACCAAGAGCGCACAGCCTTCGACGGCCAGGGGCAACCAGTGGCGAAACAGGGGGGTGGTGACCAGCGGCCAGAATTGGTCGTCGAAGGAGGTCTTTTTTTGCGCCGTGCCCGAGTGGACCACGAGGCCATCGAGCCCCTGCTGCGCGCAGACACCGTCGGTGCGCCGAGACAGCTCCGCCAGATGTGCGCGGTAGAGATCGGGCAGGACGGCGACGTCGACGTTGCTCATGCCCCTTGCATATCCCAACGTGGGCGGAAGGGAGCCCTTGTCAAACGACGGCGTCGGCGCTTGCATGGCTGCATGTCGTTGGTCGCTTCTTCTCTTGAGCGGGTCCGCAAGCGTGCTGGTGCGCTGCTGCTGCGCTCGTTGTTCGAGGGCAGCTCCCGCGCCTTCCGCGATCTGCCGCTGGCGCGACCCGGCGACCATGGTCTCGAGGTCATCCGCAACGTGCCCTACACGGGCTCAGGTCTCGTCGCCCACACCTACGACGTATGGCGTCCGAAGGATGCCGGCCCCGAGCCCCTGCCGCTCGTCTTTTACGTCCACGGTGGGGCGTTCCGGATTCTGTCCAAGGACACCCATTGGATCATGGCGCTGGCCTTTGCCCGCCGCGGCCTGTGTGTGGTGTTGCCCAACTACCGGCTCGCGCCGGCGCACCCCTATCCCGCCGCCGTCACCGACACTGCCCTCGCCCTGCGCCACGCCATCGACAACGCCCAACGCTGGCACGCCGATCCCGATTGCGTCGTGGTCGCCGGCGAGAGTGCCGGGGCCAACCTCGCCGTCGGGCTCACCGTGGGCCAAGCCTGGGATCGCAAAGAGCCCCACCTGCAGCCGCTGCAGGGCATCGAGATCAAAGCCGTCGTCGCGGCCTGCGGGCTCTTTCAAGTGGGCGATCCCGGACGCTTCCGCCGCGCCGATCCCTCGGTGCCCTGGCTCATCAACGATCGCGCCCACGAGGTCGTCGACTACCTGCCCCGGCGCGATGGCCAACCCCACGACGACGAATTGGCCAGTCCCCTGTTGCTGGTCGAGCGCCGCGCGCCGGTGAAGAAAGTGCCACCGATGTTTCTGCCCGTCGGCGGCGGCGACATCGTGAAAGACGATCACGCCCGGCTTGAGCGGGCCCTGCGCAGCTACGGCGTCGACGTCGAAGCCCCCGTGTACGGCAACGAGCCCCATGCCTTCGAAGCCTTCGTCTGGCGGCCCGAGGCCCGACGCTGCTGGCGCGATACCGCCGCTTTCTTGCGCAGCCGGGGCGTTCCCGTGCGCGAGCCCCCGCCGATCTTGTGAACACCAAACCAGCGGAACAGCGACGTCTGCACCGCGCCGCCCGCGCCGCGTTGCGCACCTTGGGGCTGGCCCGCCAGGCAAGCCCCACCACCTTCGCCGTCGTCGCCGCCGGCACCTTTGTCGCCGCTTTTGTCTCGCCGCTGGTCATCCTCGCGACCGGCCGGCTCATCGACGGCGTCGCCCTCGCGCAACGGGAGGAGCTGTCACTCTTCTCGGATGCCCGCCTCTGGGGGCCGCTGGCATTGCTCACCCTCGCCGCCTTCGCCCAGCGCGCCCTCGATCGCTTGCTCGATCGGCAGTGGGAGATCTTTGCCGACGCCGTTCACCTCGAGATCAAGGTCAAGACGCTGCAAGCCGTGGCCAACGCCGACGCCGCCGTCATCGAGGATCCGAAATTCTTCGACACCCTGGTGCGCTCGACCAGCGATGCGACGTGGCGGCCCCACGCGCTGACCCTGACCTGCATCCACATGTTTTCGTCGACGACGACGCTGCTGGCCTTGTTCTCGGCCTTGGCGCTGCTGCACCCGCTCTTGATGGTGCTGGCGATCTTGTCGGTGTTGCCCACCCTCGTGGTGCGCGCTGGCATCAACGAAAAGATCTTTCTGACGTTTTGGAAGGCGACGGCCCGCGAGCGCGAGCACAACTACCTCTACCACTTGACCGCTCATCCGCCCTTTCACGCCGAGCAGAAGGCCTTCGGTCTCTCGTCGACCTTGATCGCGCGGGTGCGAGCGTTGTCGACGTCGAGGCTCAGCGACAAGCGGCGCCTCTACAGCGAAGCCAACCGCAAAGACGTCGTCGGCGCCGGCGTCGCCGCCCTCGTGCTCCTGGTGGCCTACGCTTTCTTGATCGAACGCGGCGCGATGGGGACCCTGAGCGTGGGACAGGTGGCGGCGTCGTTGGCGGCCTTTGCATCCTTGACGGGCCACCTCGCCGCCATGCTGGGAGCGCTGCTCACCGTCGACCAACACGCGCCCTTCTTGCTCGAGCTCTACTCCCTCTTTGACAAAGCACCCGCGCTGCCCGTGACGACGACGCCAGCCCTGCTGAACGATCGCATCGACACCTTGGCCCTCGAGGGGGTGCGCTTCTGCTATCCCTCATCGAGCGCTCCCGTCCTCGACGGCGTCAACCTGCGGCTCAAGCGCGGCGAGAAGGTCGCGCTGGTCGGCGAAAACGGCGCCGGCAAATCCACTCTGGTCAAGCTGCTGCTGCGCTTCTTCGATCCCCAAGAAGGACGCGTCGTTGTCGACGGCGTCGACGTCAAAGAGGTCGATCCCGTGGCGTTGCGGGCGCGCGTCGGCGTGCTCTTTCAAGAGTACGAGCGCTTTCAGCTCCCCGTGGGTGAGGGCCTGCGCTTCGGGCGCGCCACAGAACCCCTCGACGAAGCCCGTGCCCAACGCGCGATCCAATCGGCCAAAGCCGAGGGCGTCGTCGACGACCTCGGTGGACTGAGCGGTGTCGCCGGTCGCGTGCTCGAGGGCGGCCACGATTTGTCCGGGGGCCAATGGCAACGCCTCGCGCTGGCCCGGCTCGTCTACCGCGACGCCGACGTGTGGATCCTCGACGAACCCACCGCCAACCTCGACCCCGCCGCCGAAGCCGCCGTCTTTGAGGAGCTCTTCGCTCTCGCCAAGGAGCGCGCCGTCCTCGTCATCTCTCATCGCTTCGCGACCGTGCGCGCCTGCGATCGCATCTGCGTGCTCGAGGGCGGACGCCTGATCGAAGAAGGCAATCACGATGAGCTCCTGGCCCGCGGTGGGCGCTATGCGGCGCTCTTTCGCCTGCAGCAGCAGGGCTACATCTGATCGACCACCACTCTCGATCTATTGGGCGGGCTCGGCGGCTCCTGTGGGCGCGCGCAGAGGAAATTCGACGTCGACGACGGTGCCCGGCGCGGTGACGGTCAAGAGCGCCAGCTGTTTGCGCAGGCAAGCTCCGAAGTCGCCGTCGGCGCCGTTGAGAAACACGTCGCCGATGCGGCCAGTGCCAAGCACCCTCAGGCGCACCGTCACGTCAGCGGCGTCCTTCACCGTGGCGGCACAGAGGCGCATCGCGGGTGCAGCGCCGGCGAGAGCCTGCGTCTGCAGCGTCGTCGTCGCCGCCGGATCGTCGGGAGCCTCGGCCGAGACCGCCACTCCGACGGCAAGCAAGCCCGCGCAAAGCAGCCCGCCCGCACCCATCGCGAGCAAGAAGCGGGGCTTCGTCGACGTCGGCAGCACGAAGATCGAATTGCTTCCCGTGGGCTCGGTGAGGCGAGCGGTGGACGGCAGCGAAGGCGTTTGGGGCGGTGGCACATCGGCGGGCGCCGGGGGTCCAGCCGGTGGGACGGCCGGCGGCGGCGGCGCCAGAGCCTTCGCCTCTTGCACGGATGCGGGTGCGACGGCCGGGGCTGCTGGAGCCGACAGCGCAGCCGGCATTGGACCAGGGGGCCCAAAATTCTGCGTGGCGCCGTCGCCGGCCATGGGCATCGTCGGCGTCGGCGGCGCCCCTTTCACGATGATCCGCGGCGCGTGCAGCGGCCGCGTCGGCAGAGTCGCCCCGGGCGGTGCCCGTTTCTCGGCGAAGGCGGCCTGCGCGCGGCGCACGGCGGCGTTGTCGTCGGCGAAGGCTGCCAAGGCGGTGCGGGGGCGCGACGGCGGCCGTTGCACCGGTCCCGAGGTCTCGGAGAGCAGGTCTTCGAGCTGCAACAAGAGCGCTTCGGTGCTGGGCCGCTGCGCCGGCTCGCGCGCCATGAGGGCCAAGACCAGATCCACGACGTGCTCGGGGAGGTCTGGGGCCAGCCGGCCCGGCGAGGTGAGCGGATCGACGAGCTGTCGAAGGGCCATGGCCTGCAAGGTGGGCGCGGCGAAGGGAAACTCGCCGGTCACCATCTCGTAGAGAACGACGCCCAAAGCATAGAGGTCCGAGCGCGCCGACGCCGCCTCGCCGGTCAGCTGCTCCGGCGAAAGATAGCCAGGCGTACCGACGATGTTGCCGGTTTCGGTCAGGCGCTGGGGTTCGGGCGTGGTCTGGCGGCGCACGATGCCGAAGTCCAGCAGCTTGGCGAAGTCGCGCAGCCCCGTCGACGTCGTCAGGAAGATGTTTTCCGGCTTGAGGTCCCGGTGCACCACGCCGATCTCGTGCACGGCAGCCAAACCGCGCGCCACATGATGGGTGATGCGCAGCGCGCGGGGCCACGGAACTCGAACCTGTCTTTGGGCGCTCAGCGCGGAGAGCTCGTCGCGCAGCGAGCGCCCCTCGAGCAGCTCCATGACCAGGAAGAAATTGCCGTTGTCGACGCCGCTGTCGAACATGGTCACGACGTTGGGGTGGTTGAGCCCCGACATCACGCCGATCTCCCGCTGAAAACGCGCGACCAGGCCGGCGTCGACGGCGCCCTTGCCCTTGATCAGCTTGAGCGCGACCTTGCGTCCCGAGGGCTGCTGCTCGGCGACGTAGACGGTGCCCATGCCGCCGGCGGCCAGCAGGCTTTCGATGCGAAAGCGACCACCAAAGACGGTGCCGACGTAGGGATCCTCTGCGGACATCGAGCGGACGCTATCCAGTTCGCAGCGCGCGCGATCTGGAAATTCACCGACAGCGCTCCGCATGCCAGTGAATTCACCGACAGCGCTTCGCGTGTCGGCGAATTGTCTACCGGTTCATCGCCTGGCGGCGATGAATTCACCGACAGCGCTTCGCGTGTCGGCAATTGTCTACCGGTTCATCGCCTGGCGGCGATGAATTCACCGACAGCGCTTCGCGTGTCGGCGAATTGTCTACCGGTTCATCGCCTGGCGGCGATGAATTCTCTGCCCTCAAGCCGGGCAGCGCGTCCGCTCTTTTGCCGCCCTCGACAGCCGCCATCGCCCCGGGCCCCTCTTCCGCGGGCGCGGTCGACCAGCAGGAAAGAGCGAATCGACGCTGCGGAAGAGGTGCTCGAAGAGGCTGACGACGTCAAAGCCGCGCCCGCGGACGAGGGATGGCGGGAGATGGCTCGCGAGTGTCGAGAGGGACAGGGACCAAGCCGCTGCTTCGCCCAGACCTCTTGACTCTGTCCTGCCTTGCAGGGGTCCATGAAAAACCGCTACTGCGCGGGCATGTTGACGCTCCCCATCGTCGCCGTCGGCTGCGCGCTTGCTGCGCTCAGCGCCCTCGCGGTGGTGCTCTTGAAGAAGCCCGTGCACACCGCGGTCGCACTTCTGGGGCACTCGCTGTCGATGGCCGCCCTCTACTTCGCTCTGTCGGCGCAGTTGATGGCCGTCGCCCAGATGCTCATCTACTCCGGCGCCATCGTCGTGCTCTTCCTCATCGTCGTCACCCTGCTCCCCGAGGGCGGCCAAGAGAAGCTCTCGGGCGGCGGCCTGTTCTTCGCCGTGCTCGCGGCCCTCTCCGTGCTCGCCGTCTTTGGCGGTGCGCTCTCGGCCTTTTCCGCGGCCGGCGGCGAGCTGCTCGCGCTCAAAGGTGAGGGACCGTCGGTCAAAGAGGTCGGTCGGCCACTCTTTGCGAGCTTGATGGTGCCCTTCGAGCTCACGGCCCCCCTGCTCCTGGCTGCCATCGTTGCGGCCATTGCCTTGTGGCGGCGCCAAGAAAAGCCGCGCCCCGGAGGTGTGGCATGACTCCCGAGCTCGTCGTCGTCTGCTGCGCCTTCTTCGTCTTTGCCTGTGGGACTTTGGGCGTCGTCTACCGCAAGAATCCCGTGGCTGTGCTCATGAGCATCGAGCTGATGATCAACGCCTCGATCCTGCTTTTGATCCTCGGCAGCCGCATGCACAACCAGCCCGAGGGCCAGGCTGCGGGTCTGCTGGTGCTGGTGCTGGGGGCCGCCGAAGTCGTCGTCGGTTTGGCCTTGGCCCTGGCCGTGTTCCGGGGTCGCAACCGCGTCGACGTCGACGCCCCCGCGGAGATCGCCGGATGACCACTCTGCTGCCGTGGTGCTTTCTCTTTCCGCTGCCCTTTTTGGTGCTGAACGTCTTCGGCTTTCCCAAGAAGCCAGGGGCCGCAAGCTTCGTCGGACCGCTGGCGATCTTGGCTGCCGCCTTGGTGTGGTTGCTCGGCGACCGCCAGACCGTCTCTGTCGTGCACGAGGGTTGGATCCCTTTTCTTCCCGACAGCGCCTTTCGCTTGAGCGTCGACGGCTTGGCAGCAGTGATGTTGGCCGTCGTCGGCGGCGTTGCCTCCTGCGTGTTCGTCTATGCCATCGCGTACATGAAGGAGGACGAGCGGGCCCACCGCTTCTTCGCCTTCCTCGACTTCTTCGTCGCCGCCATGTGCTTGCTCGTCGTCGCCGGCAACCTCACGGTCTTGTTGGCTGGGTGGACCGCCGTCGGCATCGCTTCGTTCTTGTTGATCTCCTTTTGGTGGCAGCGCGGTGAACCGCTGCAGGCCGGCTTCCTCGCCCTGGGCGCCAACGCCATCGGCGACGCGGCTCTGCTGGTGGCGGCGGTCGCCATGCCCGTCGGCGCCGGCGCCCTCGACAGCCTGGCCACGACTGCGCCCCATGCCACCGGAGGCGCGACCTTGATCGCGCTGTGCCTCGTCATCGCCGCCTGCGCCAAGAGCGCCCAGGGACCCCTGTGGTTCTGGTTGCCCGCGGCCATGGCCGGTCCGACGCCAGTGTCTGCTCTCATTCACGCCGCCACCATGGTCGCTGCCGGCGTGTATTTGCTGGTGCGCGTGTCGCCCCTGCTGGCCCTCACCCCCGAAATCATGACGGTCGTCGTCGTCACGGGCCTGAGCACCGCGCTCTTGGGCGGATTGGCTTCGCTGTGGCAGACCAATTTCAAGCGCGGCATCGCTTATTCGACGGCGTCGCAGCTGGGTTGGATGTTCGTCGCCGTCGGCGTCGGCGCTCCCTTTGCCGCCTTCTTTCACCTCGTCACCCACGCGGCCTTCAAGGCCATGCTCTTCTTGTCGGCGGGCACCATCATCCACGCCGCCCACCATGAAGAAGACATCCGCAAGATGGGCGGACTCCGCAAGCACTTGAAGGGCGCGCACGCGTTCTTTCTGATTGGATCGCTGTGCTTGATCGGCACGCCCTTTCTCTCGGGGTCGTTCTCCAAAGACGCCATCCTCGAAGCTGCACAGCACCACGGCGCGCCCTGGGTGTCTTGGGCCCTGATGGTGGGGGCGCTTGTCACGGGGGCCTACGCCGGCCGCCTCTATTTCGGGCTCTTCCACGGCGTCGAAGGCTCGGCCAGCAAGCATGCCCATGAGCACGCGGGGCATCTGGGCGGCTTCGATCTTCCCCTCATCCCTCTGGCCGTCGGCGCCGTCGTGCTCGGCTATTTCGAGGCGGGCACGCACCTGCTCTCCACCCTCGTGGGCAAGTCAGTGCTGCACGCTGCCGAGGCCGGCGCCGAAGTCCACATCATGCCGACGGCCCTGGGACTCGGTGCCTTTGCCCTGGGAGCCGCAGGCTTCGTCGTCGTCGGTCGCTGGTTGGCGCAGCGACCCGAAAAGGGGCTGCCGGTGCCAGGAGGGCTGCTCGCGGGCACTCTGGTGTCCGAGCTCAAGGTGCTGCCCCAGGGCGTGGCTGCCATCCACTCGGGGCGCGTGGGACGTTACCTGCTCATCACCATGTTGGGCGTCGCCGTCGTCGGCGGCCTGACCTTGCGCACTCCCTCCGCCGCTCTGCCCCAGCGCGCGGGTGAGGCCCCACCGCGTCCGAAGAAGGAACGTGGCGCCAAAGACATTGCGCCCCGCATTCGCGAAGGGGTCAAGAAACAACCGCGCATTCGTCCGACGTCGCCCTTTGGCGCACCCGTCGACGGCCCGCCCCGACCCCAAAAGCCACGCCCTGAGCCGGGAGCCCAGCCATGAACGGTGTTCCCCTGCCCTGGCTCCCGGGCACGATGATGTCGCTGACCCACGCCGCCGAAGTCGTCCTCGTCGTCGGCTGCTTGTTGGTGCTCGGTCTCGCGCCGCGCATCGATCGCTCGCGCGTGATTCCCGCCGGCATCGGCATCGGCGTCGCCGTCGCCG
This sequence comes from Myxococcales bacterium, assembly GCA_023248635.1. Lineage (GTDB taxonomy): Bacteria > Myxococcota > UBA727 > UBA727 > VGSZ01 > VGSZ01. Next base: position 16,944 of record JAHFED010000033.1, on the reverse strand, counting down.
CCATCCTTTTGGGCATGCAAGAGGCCGGGTTGGCGCGTCTCGGCCTGGTGGCCACCGGCGGCGTCCTCGTCATCGGCATGTTGCTCTTGTCGTCGGCGGAGCTCTTTGAACGTCGGCAGACCCCCGAGGCAGCCGCCCTGCTCTTGGTCGGGGGCATCGGCGCCGTCGTCCTCGTCGACGGCAAGAACCTGCTTGAGCTCGCGCTGGGCGTCGAGATGCTCTCTCTCTCTGGCGCCGCGCTGGTGTCCTTGGGCCAGGGACAACGTCCGCTCGAGGCCGGCTTCAAGTACTTCGTGCTCACCGCCGTGACCTTCGCGACCCTCTTGTTCGGCATGTCCTTGTGCTTTTTGGCCACAGGCTCGCTCGACGTCCCCGCCCTGGGAGCCGTAGCAGCCGGCATGCGACCCTTCGCCGTCGTCGGCGTCGGCCTCTTTGCGGTGGGCTTGTGCTTCAAGCTCGCGGTGGTGCCGGTGCACTTCGGCGCCCTCGACGCCTACACCGCGGGTCCGTCGTCGTTCGTCGGCTTCATCATGGTGGTCTCGAAGCTGGGTGCGGCCATCGCGCTGGCCCGCGTGGTCTCGGGAGCGGGAGAGGTCCTCACGGTGCCGATGCTGGGCATCGGACTGGTCACCATCTCCTTCGCCGTCGTCGCCTCCTTCGCCCAGACCGACCTGCGCCGCCTGCTGGCCTACTCCGCCGTCGCCCACGCGGGCTTCCTTGCCCTCGGTGTCGCCAGCGGCAGCAGCGCACTGGGAGGTAGCACCCAAACGGTGGCCTTCTACGTCGTCGGCTACGGCGCTGCGGCTCTGCTGGCTTTTGCTTGTCTCGCCGGCACGGGCACTGGCGCCTTGCCCCTGTCGGCCTTCAAGCCGGGCGGCAGCGTGCAGCTCGGACCCGCGCGCGCCATCGGCCTCATCGTCGCCCTGCTCTCGCTGGCCGGTGTGCCGCCCTTTCCCGGCTTTTGGACCAAGCTGGCCATCCTGCAAGCAGCCTGGAGCAGTTGGGGCGCAGCAGCGACGTCGATTGCGGCCGTCGGCGGCGTCTTGGGCATCGTCTACTACCTGCGCCTGCTGCCCGATCTCTTCGCGCAGGCGAGCGAGACCCGCAGCCAGAGCACCTTCGGCGCGCTGACGGCCACCGGTCTGCTTTTGTTCGCCGTCATCGTGCTCTCGTGCGCGCCGGGCCTCGCCTGGGCCCTTGCTGGCCGCTGACCCAGCAACGCCTCGACGCTGACGTGTAGGGGCAGCGCTCATCAGCCATCGGGACGACCCACGCCGAGGATCGAGCACCCTGCGAGCGCCCGGGCGATAACCCAGGCCCAGGAGCCAACATGACCGACCCCCTCAGCGTTCGCCCCGGCGGTGTCCCTGCCAGCTCGCACAGCAAAGACCCGACGCCGACGGCGCCGGCTGCGTCGACGCCGGGGGCCCTCGATCGGCAGATCCAGAGTGGGCGCGCGGGCTGGCTGCACGAAGGCAGCAGGGGCGAGGCAGTCTCGGAGCTGCAGTCGCAGTTGAACCTACCCGTGACGGGACGCTTCGATCGCGCCACCCACGACGCCGTCTTCGCCTTCCAGACGCGCCAGCACATCGCCCGCGACGGCATCGTTGGCCCCGAGACCCTGCGCGAGCTGCGACGCACGCCTGCGTCGCCTTCACCCCAAGCCGCCACTGCCGTGGGGAATCCGCCCGCCCGCCGGGGAGACCCGCCTTTGCCCGCCGCGCCGACGCCGAACCCGACGACGCCAACCCCCACCGCCCCTGCCATCGGCCCCACCGGCCCTGCCACCACGGTCAGCAACGGCTACGACGTCGCCACCGTCACGCCCCAGCAGCTCGCCGACCTGCGCGCCAGCGGCTCCACGGGTCAACGGACGGCCAACACCATCGAAAACGCGCGCACCAACTTTGGAGACACGCTGACGCGTGGCGGACGCTTGGTGGTGAGCAATCCCGAGGGCAACGGTGGCCAGCCTGTGCTCACCGTCGTTCCCCCAGGCTTCAACCCTGCTCAGCCCGCCCGCGTGCACACCCACTATCACGGGTGGAACGGGACCGTTGCCGAGCCCCGCGGCAGCGCCGGCGGCGGCACCGTGCGCATCCAAGAGGTGCAAGCCGCCGATCCGCAGACCGTCTTCGTGCTGCCGGAGTGCAGCAACACGCGCTTGATGTTGTCGACGCGCGACAATGCCTCGCGCCGCCAATACCACACGGACTGGGGCAACGTGAGCTCGCAGGCCGCCACCACCGACAGCGCCCTCGCCAGCGCCGGCATCAGCAACGTCGGCACCCAGGTCGTCTCTGCCCACTCCGCCGGAGGTCAGGCCCTTGCCTCGGCTCTGCGGCACCAGCCCGACGGCGCCGGCTTGCGCGCCGATCGCCTCGAGCTGCTCGACTGCCTCTACGGCCAAGAGAGCGCCATTCGTGGCTGGGCCGACACCGACAACGGCCGAGCAGCCCAGGACGTCGCTTTCTTCCGCGGCACCAACGACGCCGGCCGCGATGCCCACTTCGGCGACGCCAGCGTCTTCGGCAGCCGCTTCCGACACGTCGACGTCGGCGGGCCGCGGGCAAACGAGAACCCCATGGAAACCGGCAGCGATGGCAGCAGCTATCGCCGCTACGGCTCGGGGCCCAACGCCCACAACCGCGCGCAATGGCAGTTCATGGACGATGGCGGGCATGCGGGTTTCCCCGCGGGGATCAGCGCCGCCCGCACCCCGAACACCTGATCCCGGCACTTTCTGTGACGTTCGCTTGTGTCTGCCCCCGAACATCGAGGCGGGCGCTTGACGGGCGGAGGTGCTTGTCCGAGCACCAGAAACGGAGTGCCCATGAACATCGTCGCCGCCGTCGCCGTCGTGCTGCCTGCGTTGGCCGGCTTGTTGGTCGCCCGCACCGTCCTCAGTGGTCGTCAACAACGTCGGGCCCTCGTCGCTGGGGTCGCCCTGGCCACCAGCGTGGGGGCCGCGATCATCGGCCTCGACGTCGCTGCTCCGGGCGCAGCGCTGGCCAGCGGTGAGCTGCCCCGGCTCGGCACGCTCGACGTGCCGGCCATCAACCAGGCCGCCGTCGTCGTCGTCTCGGGTGCCTTCGATCCTCAGCAACAAGGCGCCGCCAGCGGGGATTACGTCATCGACGTCGACGCCGACGGTGAAACGCTGCCCCCCATCGCCGGCCGCTTCGAGCAACACCTCGAGAGTCGCCGCATGGGCCGGCGGGGACACGCGCAGGTCGTCGTCGCCCAGATGGAACGTGGCCACGGATTGCCCGCTCAGGCCCAGGGTCACCCCCTTCACCTCAAGCTGAGCACCGAGAGCGGCGCGCTGGTGGGGCCGCTGCACATCTTGGTGCGTCCCGCCGACCCCCCCATGATCATCGTCGCCGGTGCCGCTGCCCTGTTGCTCTTGCTCCAACTGGTGTTGCAACGGGGCATCCCCCGCAAGTCTGCGTTTCCGGCGGTCTTCATCGTCATCGCCGGCACCATCTACGCGTTGATGCTGGAAAATGGCGCCCACCCGCCGACCTTCGTGGGCGTCTTCGTCATCGCCATCGCCGCCGCTCTGGTGGGAGCGCTGACGTCGGCGATGGTCACCTTGTTGCCACTGTTCACCAACCCAGGCGGGCAAGCACGACCGGCCTGATCCCCCTGCGCTACGCCGCCGCCAACGCCTTCTCGGCCTCGGCGCGCAGGTGCACCAAAGCCCGTTGCACCCGAACGTCTTCGTCTTCGATCCCCGCGCAGCGCTTCAAGAAATGGTGCGGCTGATCGAGCACGCCCAATGACAGGAAGGCAGTCTCGCGGACGAGCGGCGAGCGGGCGCGCACATGCACGGCGACGTCGTCGATGAGGCGCCGCTGGCTCAACTGCTTCACCACGTGCAGAGCGCAGACGCACAGCCATTCGTCGTCGCCGCGCAAGAGCTCCTGCAACCACTCTTCGGGCTTCTTGCGCTCTAGGGTGTACAGCTCGGTGCCGCGCTCGAGCACGCGCTCCAGAGCCCGGTTGGCGGCGGCGTTGTCGAGGCTGCGCTCACCAGCGGCTTCGACGATGGGCAAGAGGCGGCGCTTGTCGTCGGCGTCGAGCAGGTTGTCGAGCACTTCGACGGCGTTGGCCCGCAGGGCCGGCGCCGACGACGTCAGGTTGCCCCAGATGGTCTCGATGGCCTTGGGTGGGTGCACGGTGGCGAGCAGGCGGAAGATGCGGTCGAGGCTCTTGCGTTGGCGTTCGTCGAGAGCATCGCGCAGCAGATCGCGGGGGTCGTCGGCGAGCTCGCGCAGGTCAAAGACCATGGCCAGCAGCTGGTAGTGACGCTGCACTTCGACGACGACGAGCCTCTTGACGCGGGCTTCGTCGATGGTGGCTCCGAGGCGCTCCCGCAGGCGCGAGGTGGCCCGCGCGACTTCTTTGCGGGTCTCGCCGTCGTCGACGTCGAGGTGCTGCATCAAGATCTCGAGGGCGCGCTTGCTGCCAATGCGCTCGAGGATGCGCGGGATCTGCCGGCGCAAGGTCGGGTCTTCTTTGGGCTGCGCCAGCACACGATCGAGGGTCTCGATGACCTCGTCACCGTATTGAGCGAGGGCGATCTGCGCGGCCCGCAGGGTGTCTCTGTGGCGCAACTTGTAGATGAGGGTGGGCACGAGCTCAGGAGCGCGCATGGCGCCGGCGGCAGCGATAGCGGCGGTGCGCACCCGCGGGCTCTCGTCGGCAAGCAGCTTCTGGGCGGGTGCATAGAAGCGCTGAAAGCCGACCTCTTGCAGCACCTGGGCGCAGGCATAGCGAACGCTCTCATCCTGAGAGGACAGCATGGCCTTGAGGTCGTCGGCGGCGTGGAGAATGCCCTCGAGGCCGCCGTGGCGGATGATGCTGGCCACGGCTGCCCCGCGCACCGCGGGCGAGGCACTGCGCAAATGAGGCTCGACGATGGCGACGGCCGGCTCGCCCACCAGCGCGCAAAAAGCCCGAATGGCGGCAGCGCGGACGTCGTCGTTGTCGTCGTTGAAACGGGCCTCGATCAGCTCCAGGTCCACGGCCAGATGCCGGGTGCCGAGGATCTCCAGGGCACCGATGCGCAGCTCTGGATTCTTGTGCTCGAGCAAGCGCGCGAGCTCAGGCGAGAGATCGTGGCCCTGCACCCGGCGGCAGAGCTCGATGGCATTTCTCACCTCGCCATCCTCGGGAGAGCTCAAGCGCTGGCGCAAGACGTTGACAGCCGCGACGTCGTTGATGACCAGGTTCCTGTCGGTGAAGTCGAGCTTGCGCTTGCGCAGCGTGGCCAAGAGCTCCTTGACGTACTCCCCTCGCATGCGAAAAATCAGCGCGACCCAGCACAAGACCAAAGCAACAGCAACAGCACCAAGGCTGGTGACGGGCACATGCATCGGACCCACCAGCAGCACCATGACAGCTCCAGCGAATCCTCCGGCGACGGGCTTGATGATCCCGTCGATCACGGTCTTGGCGCGCCCGCGCACATTTGATGGCACTGGAGTGTATAGAACCTGCATGGTCGCATCATAAATGCTGTAGCGAAATGAGTTCTCGGCGCCCTTGGTGAATACGGCGGCGGCGAAGGCCTGCAGCAATCCCCCGAGCATCGACAACAGGCCCGCGAGCAGGGTGAAGGGCAAGAGCAGCAGCGAAAACACCACGCCGAAACGCTCGAGGATGCGGCCCGTGAACCCGAGCTGCATGACGGCGGCGATGACGCCCGTGACGGCGGAGAACAGCCCCATGAACGCGCTCATGGCGTCGGTGTCGACGACGCCAGGGCCGCCGGCAGCTGCGGCCGCGGTGAAGTGTTCCTTCACCAACACCTTGAACTGGTAGTCGATGAGCGGCACCGTCACGAAGGTGGCCACTGTCATCGCGGCGATGATGCGCAGGTGCTTGCTCTGAAAGACGCCCTTGGTCTCGACGCGCACGTGAAACTCGGGCTTGGTCTTTCGCCGCGGCCCCACATGTTGTTTGACGACGGCTTCGCGCAGGCGCCCACGCTCGGCATGCCCCAGGCGCGCGATGACGACGGCAGCGAGGGAGAGCAGGCCCATCTGCACCAGCAGCAAGTTGTCGGTGCCAATGGCCCGCACCAGTCCCGAGACCGCCAGACCGCAGACGATGCCGGCGACGACGCTGCCGGCTGAGACGATGGGAAATAGGCGCTTGGCTTCGCGCGAGGAAAACAAATCGCCGGCGAATGTCCAGAATTGAAGGATCAGGAAAGTGCCGTAGATTTCGACGAAGTTGTACAGTAGTATGTAGACCCAGGGCTGCTTCGAAAGGAGCAAGCCGCGCACGACGCCCATGAAGACGACCGTCGCCATCAACGTGACGACCAGCATCTTGTCCCGCCGAAACCGATCGGCGATGCGCGCAAAAAGATAGGCTGGAATCGGCACCATGATGGCAACCGAAATGTACATGTATGCGAGGTCTTCCTTCTGAAAGGCCGTCAGAAAGAGTGCGTCGCGCGCGATGCGGCCGGTGATGAAGGTCGAGACGGCGAGCACGAGATAGAGCGCGAGGCTCGACACCCGACGAAGCTCTCCTTCGCGGATCTGCAGCGCATCGAGGAGCCAGTCGCGCATCGCGGCGAAGCTAGTCCGACGACGCCTGCGACGTCGACCGCGGGCAGCCTGGGTCAGCGCACATCCGCTGGTATTGTGGCCGACCGGCAGAGCACTGAATTTGCGCGAGATGTCGGCGCGGAGCACCCTAGCCTGGCATGTCCCGTCACCACTCGAGCTCGTCCAACGGTCCCCTCACCCCGCCGCAGCGGCGACCCTCTCCCGCAACGGCTGGCGATCCGTCCTTTCTCGATGCTCAAAGCAAGCCATCTCCCCCCAGGGGCCGGGGGAGATGTGACCACACGTCGGCCGCTGGCGGGCACGGTGGGGGGCGCCCTCCAGGCTTCAGCCACACCCTTGGTGCCGCCCTCGTCCTTCTCACCGGCGCCTGCTTCACGCCGACCGCGGCGGCCCCGACGACGACGACGACGGCGGCTCCTGATCCGGAGGTCGTGCTCTTGCGCGATCGGGTGGCCCGGCTCGAAAAGAAGATCGTCGACGTCGACAGCAAGCTCGCTCTCTTGGTCGCCCGCGCAGACACCGCGCCGGCCGGCCCGCCGCGGCCCCGTCCCTTGCGCTTCGACATGCCGCGCGGCGAGCAACAGCCCATTGACCTCGAGCCCGATCGGCAGGCCAGCATCGACATCGAGCGCGGTGCACCTACACCCGAGGTGGTTGCCGACATCGTCGACGACAGCGACGAGGGTGCGGTCACCCTGCGCATGAGCGGGGACCAGCGCGGCACGGTGGAGGCCGACGACGCCGACCCCCTGGCTGCCCTGTCGTCGGCATCGGACCTCTACGCCTGGGGACAAGCCCGCCTCAAAGAGGGCCGCCACCAAGAGGCCATCGCCGCCTTCGAAGACGTCGTCGGCCGCTTCCCGACCCACGACCTCGCCGACAACGCCCTGTATTGGATCGGCTGGTGCCACCAACAAAAGGGCGACCACCGCTTAGCCATCGACGCCTGGCAAAAGTTGCCCGCGCGCTTTCCCCGCAGCCCAAAGATCGCCGACGGGCTGTTCGGCATGGCCCAATCCCACGAAGCCTTGGGTGAGCCCGCCCTCGCCGAAGCCCTCTACGACGAGGTGGTGAGTTCCTACCCCAAGGCCGAGAAGCTCAAGGACGCCAAACGCGCCCTGTCGCGCCTGCGCCCCCGCTGACTGATGAGAGCCCGCGCACGGTCCAGGAAAGGGCGGCGCCGGGGTGGCCGGGTCTCATCGTTCGAACAGCTGACGCCCCGGGCTGGCCCGGCACCAACTCAGGCGTACATCTGCGCAAAGCCTGCGGTGGGATCGGGGGCGGTCTGCAAAGAGCTGCGCACGACGTCGACGCAGCGGACGAAGTCCAGAATCACGACCCGCGCGCCCGGGACCAATTCGCCCGCCAACGAGAGCAGCTCCACCTGAGGATCGAGCTCGCTGGCCAACAGCGCCAGGCTGGTGGAGTCAGGACCGACGGCGCTCTTGAGCTCTCCAAAGTCGGCGTCGCCGGGCTTGTGCAGGGCAGCACCGAAGAAGGCGCACCAAAACGGTGTTCCCAGTCGGGCGGCGGGATCGGCACCATGGTCGTCGACGATGTCTTCGACGAAGGGCAGCGCGCCGTCGGTGCGGGTCACGAGCACGGCGTCTTGCACCACCAGTCGTCCTTCGTCGGCCAAGCGAAAGAGCGAGAGCTGCGCCTGCCCCGCACGCAGCCGCGGATCGCCGGAGTCGAGGGAGCCGTCGTCGTGCAGGCGTCGGCCGAGAGACGGCGGGAACGCGACGATGACGAGCGTGGCTTTGGCCATAGGGACTCCCGTGGAAATGCTGCGCCCTGAGGCCGGGCGGCCACGTGCCGCCGGACCAAGGGAACGTCTCAAGCGCCAGGCCAACTCCTGGCGGGAGTGCAGCGCGATCGGCAGCGGCAGGACCGGGGCACAAATGCCCACTGGGGCAAAATTCATCGCCGCCAGGCGATGAACCTGTAGACAATTCACCGACACGCGCAGCGCTGTCGGTGAATTCATCGCCGCCAGGCGATGAACCTGTAGACAATTCTCTGCCCTCAGGCCGGGCGGCCCGTCCGGGGATCGCCGGCTTGACTTCAGGCGCGGCGGTGACCAGAATCGAAAAATAGTCAGTTCACTGCCGGAGCCGTCGTGGAAGCCGCCAAGCGCGAGTCGATTTTGAGCGAGGCCTGCAAGTGCTTCGCAAAGCTGGGCTTCCAAAAGGCCAGCGTCGACGACATCGCTCGGCGCGCCGGCGTCGGCAAAGGCACGGTCTACCTCGCGGCGGCGTCGAAGAAGGACCTCTTTTACGAGGTGTTGCTGCGCGAGGTGCGCGACTGGAATGCGTCCCTGCAAAAGCGCATCGACCCCCGGCGTCCGGCTGATCAGCTGCTGACCGAGCTGGCGCTGTCGTCGTTGGCGACCATGGACGAGCGACCGCTGGTGCGCGAGCTCTTGATGGGCGGCCACCACGAGGTGCTCCCCGAGCTCAAGGACCGCTTCGACGAGCTGCGCAGCATCGGCATGAAGCCCATCGTCGAAGTGCTGGAGATCGGCATCGAACAGGGGCGGTTTCGGCCCGACCTCGACGTCGACGAAGTCGCTCGCATCCTCCTCGATCTCCACACCGCCACCGTGATGTTCGTGGTGGGCCGCGTGAGCGATCCCCTCCGCCTCGCCCGGCGCACCAAGTCGGCCTTCGACCTTGTGCTGCGCGGCCTCACCCTTCACGCTCCCCCCACCAAGGCGTAGCCGTCGTCGTCGTCGCTGGCGTGCTCCCGGAGCGCCAATGATTTGCAGGTCTGGGAGTGACCGAAATACCAAAACGGTCATCAAGTCAGAAGTTCCCTCCCAAGAAACAGGAGTCTCCCGTGTCGCTCTTGCCCTCGCCCATCGCCTCCCTCTTCGAGAAACAATTCCTGCGCCAGCTGGTGTCGACGCCGCGGGGGCGGGCCACGCTGCTGATGCAGGTCGCTCGCTCCGAGGGCACCGACGGCGAGACGGGGGTGTTCGAGCACATCTTGGCCTCCGTCGACGACGACGAAGTCAAAAAGCTCGTGCGCGTGCACCAAAGTGACGAGCACCGCCACGAGCAGCTCTTCTTGGCTCGCGCCAAGGCCCAGGGAGAGGCGCCCTTGATGACGCCGCCGGCGACGGACCTCATGGCCCACCTCGACCGGCAGATCGCTTTTCAGCGCCGCCCGGTGCGGGACCGCCACGGCGTCTTCGAGGCCTACCTGCTCTTGCAGGTGCTCGAGGAGCGTGCCTTGCGCCAGTTCGGCCGCATGATGGATGCCTTTGCCAGCGTGGGCGACGACGAGACCGTGGCCGTGTTCGCCGCCGTCGCCGCCGATGAGGAGCGCCACCTCAAGTACTGCCTCGCGATCACGACCCGCTACGCGCCCAGTGAAGCCGCCCGCCGTGAGGGGCTGGAGATGATGCGTCGCCTCGAGCGCGCGGCCTTCGAAGAAACGCAGCGTGCCAACTTCCACGTCTTCGTCGACGCCCGCCTCGTCGACGGCCCCGTGTGGCGCTTCTTGCTGAGCAAGATCGAGCAGCGCTTCGGCGTGCCCGATCTTTCTCTCGCTGCATCTTGAACATCCAAACTTCAAGACCCCGCTTTGAGGGCGGCTTGGGCCGTCGAGAAGGAGAAGCCCTGCCGGGCCAAGGCCGCCAAAGCCTTGCGCGGCTCCTTCTGCGCGAGGCGTTTTTTCTGGGCGTAGATCAGGGCGGCGTCGAGCTCGGCCTGCAAGGAAGGAGCGTCGACGGCGGCGAAGGCTTGATCCTTGACGTCGCTGTCGACGCCGCGGAGCTTCTGCTCGATGCGGCACCGCGACCAACCCCGGGCGCGGGCGCTCTCGATGCGACCGTGGACCACCCGGGCATCGTCGAGGATCAGACTCGATGACAAACGCACCACCAGCGCTTCGATCCAGGCCGTCGACTCGGGGTGCGGGGGGTGGCGGGCGGCCTTTTTCTGCAAGCGAGCGCGCAACTCCGCCGTCGTCAAAGCCCGGCGTCCGAGGTGCCACAGGGCGCTGCGCGCGAGCGACCTCTGGGTCAGCGGCTTTTCGCCGGCGGGCGTGCGGGGCCTCACGACGACGCTTCTGAGGCTGGACTGTTCGGACGCGCTGGGGTTTCCGGACTCGGCGCTGCCGACCAGCGGGCCACGCGGGCCTCCAGCTCCGACGACGAGAGCGCGGCTGGGTTTTCGGCTGCGATGTGCAGGGTGCGGGCCGAAGCCAGCTGCAGGCCCAGGTCGGCGGCGATGCGCAAGAGATCGAGCAGCACCTCCTGGCGGCTGTGCAGCTCCGCCGACCAGGTGGCCTCGACGACATAGCAGTGCACCAGGACTTGCACCACTCCGGCCGTGAGCTCGTGGACGTGCACCTCGATGCCGCTCTTTTGCACCCGCTCCCGCCGCAAGAGGCAGCCGCGGGCGGCGCGGGCGAAGGCCTCGAGCTGGGCAGCCGAAGCGTCGAGCGTGAACGACACCAGGAAATGCAGGCGGCGGTAGCGGCGGGCGCCGGCGTTGTCGACTTCAGCGTCGGCTAATTTCGCATTTGGCACGCTAATGACCGTGTCTCGAATGGTGCGAATTTGGGTGCTGCGAAATCCAACGTTCTCGACGGTGCCTTCGACGGCGCCGTGATTCAAGATGACCCAATCTCCGATCTGAAATGGTCTGTCCAAAAATATTGCAATTGATCCGAATAGATTGCCAATGGTGTCTTTCGCCGCCAAGGCCACCGCGAGCCCGCCGATGCCGAGGCCAGCGACCAGCGAGCCCACATCGATGCCAACGAGCTGCAGACCGAGCACCGCGCCGAGCACCAGGACCACGAGCTTGGCCATGCGCGAGAGCAGGGGCACGAGGTGATCGTCCATGCGCGTGTGGGTGCCCGTGGCGCGCTTGGCGAAATGGCGCGCGGCGATGTCGACGAGGCGAAACGCGAGCCACACCAAAGACACTGCGGCGATCAGGCGGGTGCCCCCGAGCACCAAAGCCGTCACCGCAGCGGGCAACGCCAAGGTCGGAGCGAAGACGCCGACGACCACGCAGCCGAGGATGAAGCCCACGGGTCGGGCCGCTGCCTTGAGCTCTTGGAACTCCACCTCGAGGCCCACCGCCTTCAAGAGCAGCGTGAGCTGGCGCAGCAGCAACAGCGCCAAGAGCAGGCGCAAGAGCACGGCGGCGACGACGACGACGACGAAGCCGGCGGCTTGCCAGGCTTCGATGCCGAGGGCTTTTTGGTGCCAGCTGGGTCCGAGCTTCTTGCTGAGGCGTTGCAGGTCGATGGCGACGACGTCGTTGTGGATGGCGTCGGCGTCGCGCAGCACGTCGGCGGGCAGTTTCCACTCGCCCTCGTCGTTCTGCACCAGGCGGACGCGCGGCAATGAGGGCGTCAGCACGAACTCGGGCAAGAAGCTGCGCGGATCGAGATGGTGGGCATCATCGGGGATGTCCTGGGGCCGGACCACGATGCCCGCGGAGTCGAGGGCGTCTTGCAGAGTCGCCAAGCGCTCGGCGAGGGTGAGCGCGCTCATGCCGGTGGGAACGTCGACGCAACGCAGAGCGCGCCTGACCTCGGGCCCGCTCGCCTTGCCGCCGGCCGCGTTCAGATTGCCGAGGATGGTGGCTGCGGCCTGGCGGGGGCTGGCGCAGGGAGCAGCGTCAGCACCCAGCAGGAGGTGGACGACGACGACGACGACGGCCGCGCTCATCCCGGCTTCCTCTGCGGCAGGGTGTGGGAGCTGACGTACCAGGCCAGGGCTTCGGCCAGACCTTGTTCGACGTCGTGGGTGGGTGCGTAGCCGAGCTGCTTTTGGGCTTTGCTGATGTCGGCCAGGGAGTGACGCACATCGCCCGCGCGGAAGGGTCCGAAGGTAGGCCCCGCCGTCGCTGGCGCATCGACGTGCATGCGCACCAGCCCTGCGCGCAAGAGGGCGTAGAGGGTGGCCAGCGTCGTGCGGGTCCCGCAGGCGACGTTGTAGACCTCGTCGCTGGCCGAGTCGGGCGCGGTGGCGGCGAGGATGTTGGCTTGTACCGCGTTTTTCACGAAGCAGAAGTCGCGGCTGGTTTCGCCGTCGCCGTTGATCACGCAGGGCGTGCCCTGCAAGAGCGCGCCGACCCAGACCGGGATGACAGCGGCGTAGGCGGAGTCTTTGTCTTGGCGGGGTCCGAAGACATTGAAGTAGCGCAATCCAATGAACTCTAATCCGTATGAGACCTGCAAGGAATGAGCATAGATTTCGTCGATGCGCTTGGTGGCAGCATACGGCGACAACGGCTGTCCGATTGTGTCTTCGATTTTGGGAAGGTCGGGATTATCACCATACACTGAAGAGGACGACGCATAGACGAATCTCTTGATGCGCGCGTCTTTGGCCGCGAGGGCCGTGGTGAAGAAGCCGTCAACGTTGGCGTGGTGGGCTGCTTGGGGATCTTTGATGGAGCGGGGCACCGATCCGAGCGCTGCCTGGTGCAGCACGAAGTCGGCGCCGACGACAGCGACGTCGACGAGGCCCCGATCGTTGATGTCTCCCTCGTAGAAGGTGAAGGCGGGGTGGCCGCGGGCGACGTCGCTGATGTTCTCGCGCTTGCCCGTCGAAAAATTATCCAAACCGATCACGCGCTGTTGGAGCCCGAGCAACTCTTCGACGAGATGGCTGCCGATGAAGCCCGCAGCACCGGTGACCACCCAAGTGCGGGGATCTTTGAGCAGCGAGGCTCTGACGTCGTCGTAACGAGGCATGGGTGCAGGCTCGCACAATCCAAGAGGTTAGCCGTCGATCACGGCGGAGAAGTCCCCATCGCCGACGGAGCCAGAGCTGTCGACGAGGGCCAAGAGCTCGTTGGTCTTGCTGGCCAGGAGGCGTTTGGGGATGCCCGGAATGCGCATCAGGTCTTCGGCCGTGCGGGGTCGCGCCGTGGCGATGCCCAACAACACCCGATCGGAAAACACCGTGAAGGCCGGCGCCTTCTTGGCCTGTGCCTCTTTGAGCCTCCAGGCGCGCAAGCGGGCGACGACATCGGCGGGTGCTTCGGCCCATTGCACGTCGGGGGTACGATCGCTGCGGCCGCTCGCTCCCGCTCTTTTGCGGGGGGGCGCTGCCTTTTTCCTTGTGCCCTTCTTGCCCGCGCTCCCTTCGGCCCGGGCCGAGACGAAGAGCGCCAGGGAGGCGCCGCCGGCGCGGGGGTCGAGGGTGGCGCACTGGTACTTCACCGTGGCGCCCTGCTCGTTGACGAAGCTGCGCTCCTCGATGTGCACGCGTCCGGCCCGCACCAGCGCACCCAGCAGGTGCTCGAAGGAGCGGCGATCGACCCCTTGCACCTCGAGGGATTCGCTGAAGAGCTTGCCGGTCCCGAGCCCGCGCTGCCCGGCCGTGGCCAAGCGGGTCTCGATGGCCTTGATCATCCGGTCTTCGTCGTCGGTGACCGCGCGGGTCAGCCGCAGCCGACAGCCCGTGGGATCGCAGGCATCGCAGATGCCACAGGCCCCCTGGTTGTCGTCGTCGCCGAAGTGCCTCAGCAAGGCCAGCTGCCGACAGGCCTTCTCGTCGAGAAAGCGCGACATGCCCGCGATCTGCTGCTCCTTGTGCCTCTTTTGGGCCAGATAAGGCCGCTCCCAAGCATCGTGGCCCCTCTGCCAAGAAGCGCCGACGCCCACAGCTCCCCCGTGGATCCACAGCTTCTCGAGGCACTTGGCAAAGGCGTCGTCGTCGAGGCCGCAACGTCGGCGGATCTGCTCTTCGCCTTCAGGCTCGTGCTCGGGCAAGGCGCGCCACAAGCGTCCCAGCGTCGACGACGAGGGATAGTCGCGCTCGAGAAAGAAGCCGTGCATGCGGGCGTCGACCAAGGACCCGAGCAGCAAGGCGCGGCTGGGCTGTCCATCGCGTCCCGCGCGCCCCACCTCTTGGGAGTAGGACTCGAGGGACTGCGGCAAGGCCAGGTGCACCACCGTGCGCACATCGGCTTTGTCGACCCCCATGCCAAAAGCGATGGTGGCGACGACGACGTCGATGGCGCCCTTGCCGAAGGCATTTTGCACGGCCTCGCGCTGCCGGGGTGGCAAGCCCGCGTGGTAGGCAGCGACGGGCAGGCCTTCGCTGGCGAATTCGGCGGCGATTTCTTCGGCGTCTTTGCGCGTGGGTGCATAGAGGATGGCCGGGCGGCACGAGGCGTCGGCGACGGCTTTGGCTGCCAGTGCGCGTCGTTGGGTGGGGGCACAGTCGACGACCTCGAGGGCGATGTTCTCCCGTCGGAAACCATGGATGAAGCGTCGGGCCTCGCCTTGTCCACCGCCTGCCGATCCCAAGCGCAGCTGTTCGACGATGTCGTCTTGCACCACCGGCGTCGCCGTCGCCGTCAGCGCGAGGATGGGCGCGGGCCGCAGCAGGGGCAGGCGCTCGCCGAGCATGCGGTACTCGGGACGGAAATCGTGACCCCAATGAGAAATGCAGTGGGCTTCGTCGATGGCGACCAGCGCCGGCGTGCGCTTGGCGAGCATCTCGGGAAAACCGCGGATGGCCAGCCGCTCGGGCGCGAAGAACAAGAAGTCGAGCTCGCCGCGCAAGTAGCGCCGGCACGATTCCCGCGACGCCTCGCGCTCGCAACCCGAGTGGATGCGCTCGGCAGCGAAGCCCTTCTCGAGCATCTTTGAGACCTGGTCCTCCATGAGGGCAATCAAGGGACTGACGACGACGACGCAGCCCCCGACGCCGGTGGGAACGCCCCGCTTGCGGCGCAAGAGTCCGGGCAGCTGGTAGCAGAGGGATTTGCCGGCCCCGGTGGGCATGACCACCAAGGCGTCGCGTCCGTCGGCGGCGGCTTCGCACACGGCCTCTTGGTGGGGGCGAAAGGCGCTGAAGCCGAAGCGCTCGGCCAGCAGCTGCCTCAACAGCACCGACGTCGACGCCGCCGCCAAGGCGGGCAAGGAAGGAACGAGGGATGGCGCGGTCATGCTCCTGTTCCTCCGAAGGGACCTGGACTTTTGTGCAGGTGATCGCCAAACGCCAGCGTGAATTCGTCGCCGCCAGGCGATGAACCTGTAGACAATTCACCGACACGCGCAGCGCTGCCGGTGAATTCACCGCCGTCTCTGCCCTCAGTCCGGGTGGCCCGTTGGCGCGCGACCGCCCGCTCCGCGTCAGCGAGAAGGCATCCGAAGCGCCCAGCGCTCAGCGTCTCAGGAACTCCAAGGTCGGTGCCAAGAAAGCACCAACGGCGTCGACGTGGGCGAAGTGCGAGCCCTGGGACAATTCCACGTAGTCGGCGTCGGGGAGGTAGCTGCGCAGGCGCGGTCCGGTGATTGCGGGGACCATGGGATCGTAGGCGACATACTGCAGCTGCAGCGGGATGGGGAAAGGCTGGCCCCGATCGCGCCGGGCTTGCAGGTCGCGCTCGAACTTCTGCAGCACGCGTTCGTCCATGGTGTCGTGCAGATAACGCCAGAAGGCCTTGCGTCCCTGCGACGTCGACAAAGGTGCGCCGTAGGCCTTCGCTTCTTCTTGGCTCTTGAGGGTCTCGTCTTGGTAGTGGACCTTTTGGTGGGCCCACTTCTGGGGGTTTCTGCGCACTAAGGCGTCGAGCAGATGCGCCGATCCCGGCAAGCGAATGGCAAGGCCCAACAAGCGGTGGCGCCGCAGTGCAACGGCCGGGGCATGCAGCACCACCAGGCGAGAAAAGGAAGCCGCGTCGGCGTCGAGGACGGCGATCATGGCGACGTATCCGCCCATGGAGTTGGCGACGCAGGCGCAACCCCCGATGCCGAGGGCGCCCGTGAGAGCGAGCAGGAAGCGACCCAAGAAGGCCGGCGTGTAAGGGACGTCGACGGCCTCGGTCTGGCCGGCGCCGGGCAGGTCGGGCACATAGCAAGTGAAGTGCTGCCCCAGCGGCTCGACGACGTAGCGAAAGGAATACGACGACGTCATCAACCCATGCACCAGCAGCAGTGGTGGTCCCTGGCCGTGCACCTTCACATGGGTGGAAACGCCGACGCCGTCGACGTCGACCTGCACCTCCCGCGTGGGCACGGAGAAGTAGGGGTGGGGGATGCGCGGGAGCGCCGGGATCTCGGCAAAGGGCAGCTGCTGAAAGGGTCGCAAGGACATCGCCCAGGCTAGCAGGGTGCGGAAAAACTCCGTTTTTCGCACCCTGCTGTACTTCCGGAGGGTCTGTCCCAGACCCTCCCTCGTCGAGGCGAAGCCTCGACGAGCCTCCCTCCCAAGGACGCGTCTGCCTGAAAACTTCGTTTTTCAGCAGCCTGTTAGAGAGCCGATCCGCATAGGCAACGGGGGGATCGACGTCGTCGTCCGGCGGTGATCTACGGAGCCAATGCAATGGCTCCGAACGCCCTCCAGCGAGGAGGCGGCGGCCGCGAAGCGGCT
>JAHFED010000032.1:7500-64930 GCA_023248635.1 Myxococcales bacterium | reverse complement strand
TGCTCATGACGTTACTCATGCGCCGGCGGACAGAGTCCCCGCGGTCGCGTCAACGTCCCGGCCTCAGCTATGGCCGCTTTTCAGGTGTCCCTCATTGGCCGGATTGGGGTGTCCCCTCAGGACGCCCCAAGTCGAGTTTGACGGCGCCCTGCCCGATGTGGGCGCGCTGATCGATGAGGGTGTGCGCCCGCGTCACAACTCTTCCGACGCACTGTGCCGCTTTTGTCGACGACGACGCTCCGGGGTTGCACGGCGCGCGTTGCTGCACTGGCGCTGCCGAAGGCATCGCGCGGCTGTCGCCGCTTCGGGGCCACGCCAGCGGCGATGGCACATGCACTGCTTAGCCGTCGGATTCGAGGAGTCGCCGACATCGCTGACTCAAAAATACACCCAGAACCGGAGTGATTTCATGCAACAACGTCACTACGAGACCAACCGCCATTTCCGCAATGATCCGCTTCCACTCGGCAGCGAACAAGACAGCCGCAGCAGCCGCGATCGAGGCTGGATGGACGAGGGTGGCGGGGATCGCGAAGCCCGCGACTACGAAGGCTCGAACCTGCCAAGTGACGAACGCGGCGCCTACCGCCGCCCGATGATGGGCTCGCAGCGCTTTACCGCTGATGAGATGCCGGAGGTCGAGATGCGACCCGAGATGGCCCGACCGCGCGTGCCCCGTTTCTGGGGTCGCCCCGACGGAGGGCGCTTTGAGGGTCGCTACGACCAAGGCCGCTTCGAGGGTCGCCCCGGCGACGAGCCGGGTCGCTTCGAGGGTCGTTCAGGCTACGACCAGGGCCGTTTCGAGGGTCGCCTGGGCTATGAAAGCCGACCCGAGGGGTCCATGGGCTACGACCAGAGCACCGCCTACGATCGGCGCATGGACCAGGGTCGCTTCGAACAGCCCCGCTTCGAGTCGGGGCATTCTCTGCCCTCAGGCCGGGCGGCCCATTGGCCGCGCGGCCTGAGGGCAGAGAATTTCGGCTACGCCATGGGTCGCTTCGACGAGGGGCGTTTTGAAGCCCCCTTTGAGCAACTCGGGCGCGGCGAGCTCGCCCCCTTCGACCTCGGACGCTTCGAGCCCAGCCGCTTCGAGGCAGCTCGTGGCGTCGGCACGCGCCCTCGGATGGGACGGGGACCCAAGGGCTACAAACGCTCCGACGAGCGCATCAAAGAGGATGTCTGCGACCGCATCGCCTCCCTCGACATCGACGCCAGCAACGTCGAGGTCGACGTCAAAGACGGCGAAGTCATGCTCAGCGGTTCGGTGCCGGAGCGCATGATGAAATACACCATCGAACAGTGTTGTGATCGTGTATTTGGAGTACATGAAATAAACAATCACTTGCGTGTAAAGGCGATCACTGAACCTGGTCGAGGCCGGAATGGCTCCGCCGAGCGCGTCGCTGACGACGCCGCCCGCGTGGATCGCAAGTCCAAGCAGTAGGGACGCTGCCGCCGGCGTCGTTCAGCAGCAGGTCTGCTGGGTGCCGTCGGCGTCGTCGTCGTCGGCGCATTGTGTGGGAATTCACCGACAGGTGCTTCGCGTGTCGGTGAATTGTCTACAGGTTCATCGCCTGGCGGCGATGAATTGTCCACAGGTTCATCGCCTGGCGGCGGTGCATTCTGCCCCAGCGTGGCGTTTCTCCCCAGCGGCTCCCGGTGCTTTCGCTCCCGCATGCAAGGCCCTGCTGGCACCGACCCTGCATTCTGGGCTGGGTCACGGGCATCTGCGCCTGCAGCTGCCCCGTGGTTGGAGCAAGTCATGCAGTACCCATCCTCCGAAACACCAGGAATTTTTCCCAACCCAGAAATGGGGCTCAGAGACGAAAGCCACGACACCCGCACGACCCGCGAGCACGGTTGGGTCGACGACGACGAGGATTTGGGCGCCCCGCCGGAGGGCAAAGAAGCGCCGACGGAGCACGAGCGTCGCGGCGGTGGGACCCGGCGCGCCGACGATCAGGTGCGACGGCTCGACGACGGCCACCTGGTTTGGGAACCGCACGCGTCCTACAGCCTCTACGAGACCGAGGATCCCTTCACCTATGGGGCCGAGCGTGGCTACGCGCTGCATTCGTTGCGAGATCGCGCGCCGGCCAGAAGTCGTTCTTCGACGCGCAATCGTTGCTGATCGTCGCCATCACAGCTCGAACATCAGCAGCTCGAGCAAGCGCACCTGGTCGGGGTGGCTGCCGGGCTCTTGGTGGAACGACGAGTAGACGACGTGGCCGGCTCCGTGCTCGAAGCCCACGATCTGCGGGACGTCTTCCAGGGTGGTGCCGTCGAGCAGGGGGCTGTCGGCCCGCAAGTAGACGTCGACGTCGCTGGCGACGCTGATCATGGTGCTCCAGGTCTCGAGCGCGTAGTGCAGGCTGGCGGTGGTGCGTCCGAGGCCGGCGGCGAGGACTTCGTCGACGACGTCGGCGGTGACGTCGGCGATGGCCCCACGATCGGCGGCGCCGCGCACCAAGTCGTCGCCGAGGAAGTCGATCTTGTCGGGGAAGGTCGCCTCGATGAGGTCGTAGGCCTGATCTGACGCATGCAAGCTGCCGCCGTCGGCGACGAAGGACCGCAGGCGATCTTGCATCAGACTCGAGGCCAGGTAGGTGGGCTCGGCGGAGCGACAGTTCAGAAAGAGGATGCCGTAGTCGCGCACACGCTCGTCGTCGCCGAGCAGCTCCTCGGCCCAGCTGCCATCGAAGACGTCGATGGTGGCGATGTCAACGCCAATGTTGTTCAGCACGTTTTCGACGTGGTCGTACTGGCTCCCGCGCACCACCGCGATGCGCAGGTCGGAGGTCTGCAGGGCGCACTCCTCCTCGGCGATCTCCAAGATGGCGCCGGCCGGAATCACCACCGGCAGCTCGGTGCGGAAGCTGCCTTTTTCGATGACCAGGACCTGCTCACCAGCGGGCACGTCCTCGAGCAAATAGCGGCCGTCGACGTCGGTGTGGTCGACGATGGGGCTGTCGCCCTCGGGGGTGATGGTGGCCGAGGCGTCGACCAACCAGGTCCCGCCATCGGGGGAGCACACCCGCCCGCGCACGCCGCCAAAGGAGCCCGGCGCAGGCAAGGCACAGCGGCCGCCGACGTCGACGACGACGACTTCGCCTGCGGTCACTGTGACCAGCTCGCTCTTGCCAAAGCCAGGCGCGGTCACGCGCAGCACGTGATCACCCACGGGGACATCGGCGAGCCTGAAGTGTCCAGCGGCGTCGGTGCGATCTTCGATCAAGGATCCATCGGGCAGGGTGATGACGACGTCGGCGTCGACGACGACGTCGCCGATGTGGGCGTTGCAGACGTTGCCGTCGATGGAGCCGCGGTCGTCGCCCGGCACCCCGCGGCAGGCTTCGTCTTTCACCACGCTGTTTCTGCCCGAAGCCACGTCGACCTGCAGGCGCCGGCGCCCAGGCAGCACGACGACGGCCTCACCAGCGGGCACCTCGTCGAAGCGGTAGCGGCCCTCGTCGTCGGCGTCGACTTCGTCGCCCTGGGTCCCGTATTCGATGCTGATGTGGCTGCGGGGACGCGCCTTGCCGGTCTCTTCATCGCAGGCCAGCCCGGTCACCGATCCCGGTGGCTCGTGCAGGGGCTCGAGTCCACATTGGCAGCCAGGTCCCGCAGCAACGACGACGACGACCCAAAGAGCGCGCATGGCCTGGACGTAGGTGACCCACGCGGCGCCGGCATCCTCCTGTCGACCGAGGCCTCAAGGCCCCTGGCTTTGGGGCCGGTGCACCGGGGCGCCGAGCAGCAGCCGGTTTTTGGGCGAGATTTCCGCGGGAATGGTCTGTGTCCAGATCTGGTAGCCCGCCGCGCGCAGCTGGGTGGCGCGTTCGACGTCGACTGCCAGGGCGCCATCCATCCAGCCATCGAGGGCCCCGCGTTCGCGCAAGGCCTGGCAGCAGGGCAACACCGCCACCCGCGCGCCCGCCGCCTGGGCCCGCTGCAGGATGTCGTCGGTGAGCGATCCGCAGGCATGAGCCGAAACGACGACGTCGTCTTTGTGCAGCTCCACTTCTTTGAGCGCCGCTTGCACGAAAGTCACGCGCCCCTGCAGCCGAGGCCACGCGGCCACGATGGCCTCGGACAAGGCCCGGTGATTCAGGGTCAAGCGGGTGTCGACGGCGAGGGCGGTGGGGGCGGTGTCGTCGAGCAGCAGCATCACGTGGGCGAGCAAACCGTGTCCGCAGCACAGGTCGACGACACGCCCCCCGCGGAAGCGACGACGCACCCGCCGGGCCACCTCCCAGGCCTCGTGCAGCTCTTTGCGGGGGAGAACGCCCACGTTGCAGACCGTCCGCGCCAGCCGCGCGAAGAGGTTGTCGCCCAGATAGAGATCGAGCTGGCGGGGCGTCAGTCGGTTGCGCGATCCGTTGGCGTGCATGGGTCCTCAGCGGCGGCGCAGGATGGCTCTCGCTCTTGGGCGCCGAGAGTCCGAAAGGCAAGGCCGCTGTCGGCGACCGTGTTTTCCGCAGACCGACTTTCGAGATCGGAAGCAGCGGACTAGCGCCCCGCCATGGTCGTCGTCGTCGCATTGCTCTTGCTCGCCCAGGTGGGTTCCCCCGCCTCCGTCGACGGCCCCGCCGATGCCGTCGCCGAGATCGAGGGGCTCAAGGGGCGCGTCGCGGCCCTCGAAGACGACCTCGACGAAGTCCTCGGCGAGCTGGATCGCCAAGCCCAGGCCAAAGAGCGCGATCGCCTGCACTGGTCTGGCGACTACCGCGTCATCTGGAACAACTTCCACCAAAGCGATCGCAGCGTGGCCGACGACGATGGCGTCGCCTATCCCAACCTGTGGAGCCACCGCTTGCGGCTGGGAATGCAGTACGACGTCCTCGACCGCGTGCGCTTTTATGGGCGGGTCGTTTTCTACAAGAACTTCGGCGAGACCATCGAAAAACCCCTCTTTTTCGACTCGGTGCAGACGCGGCTCGCCCGCGATTCCGTGCTGCGGCTGGAGCGGGCCTACATCGAGTGGTTCATCACCGATTGGCTGGTGCTCACCGCCGGCCGCATCGCCGCTCCCGAGGGCCCGCCCGCCGAGCTCAAGGAGAACACCACCCGCTCGGCCACCTGGGGTGTGCAGATGGTGGAAGCTGAATTCGACGGCGTCATGATGACCATGTATCTGCCCCAGATCCCAGGCTTCAAACAGAGCTACGTCCGCCCCTTCTATCTGCCGTTTCACGCAACCACCAACGTCGACCCCTTCGCCGAAGACAGCCAGTTCATCGACATCGGAATTGCGCCGATGCAGGCCTTTGGATTATTGGGTGAAACGGGCATCAAAGCCCTCGGCGACAACCTCATCCAGGTCGGCGGCGTGTGGGTGCCGGAGTTCAAGCCCCGCTTCCTTCCCATCCTGCAAACCTTCCCAGAACCGCCCTTTCCAGAGTCTCTCGGTTGGTTCGTACAGTTTTCGAGTTTATTTGAACAAAAAGATCTGTTCGAGAGCAACCTCGATCTGTTCATCGCCTGGAACTTCACGGTGCTCGGACCCAGCGGCGACACCATCCTCTACGACTTCGGCGACGGCTTCGAGCTCCCCGCCGGTCTCGCCTCTTTCGACGACGAACACGAGCACACCGCGCACATGATCTACGCCGGCGCCCGCTACACGGTACCGCTGCCGGCAGCAGCCGCGGCCTACGCCCCGCGCTTGGGCTTCGAGCTCAACCACGGCACAAGATACAACACCTTATTTTCGTCGCCGGCGGACACTAAGATCAATAAACTTGGCGTCAGAGGGACAGTATTTGATTTATATTGGAGTCAGGCTCTCGTTCCCGATCATTTGTTCTCACGCGTCGGCGTGATGCACGTGGTGCGGGAGTTCGACGGCAGCTTCGTTGGCCCCAGCCTCCCGACATCGACGTCGACGACGGCGTTGCAGGTGCTGCTGCATGCGAGCTGGTAGCGCCCCTGCTGGGGATCGCTTCGACTTGCGATGCGCGCCCGCGGAACGCGGAGTTGTGGGCCGCGTCCTTCCCATCTCGGAACGCGGTCGAACATCAAGCGGACGCGGGATGATCCCCGCGGAGCGGTCTCCTTGGGGGGATGATGCGCGTGAAGCGCGCCCGCGGAACGCGGAGTTGGTGGGGGGCCCCGCGTCCGGCTCCGCCGGCGCGGGGGGAGGTCTGCACCAGACCTCCCAGAAGAGCATCCCCGACGGCGATGAACGAGACCGCTTCGCGGTCGAAGTTCAGCGAGATCGGGGATCAGTCGGCGACGAGGGGCGCTTTGAAGCCAATGGCGGGCCAGATTTCGCCCCGCAGCTTGGGGAGGTTGCGCTGTACGCGACCGAGCTGGGCGTCGTCGGTGACGCCGCGCGATCGCTGCCACGCCTGCATGCCGACCTCAAAGTCCTTGGCCAGGGCGTCCCAGTCGGCGTAGCGCTGCTGCAAGACCTTGCCGAGCTTGGCCGTCTCGATCCAACACTGGTCGTCGTCGATGTGGGTGGCGGCGGTGCCGATGCGCAGCAGGTCGAGGGCGCGGATGCTGTCCCAGGCGACGTTGTCCCCCTGGGTGCCGCTCAGGCTGGCGATGAGCTTCCAGAAGGCTGGGCCGCCGTCGACGCCGTACCAGTCGCGCAGGGCGGCGTTGGCCCGCTCCTTCGGCCAGGTGCCGCAGTCTTCGCCGCCGGTCCACACCGAGTAGGCGCCGCGCGCCCAGCGGACGACGTCGTTCTTGCCGCGCTTGGCCTTGGCCATGGACACCGCGCCTACGATGACGCCAAAGAGGACGACGGCGACGGCGACGATGGGGATCAACAGGTTGGCGTGGGGGATCTCTTGCATGCTGACCTCCGAAGCTTTGCGGTCGCTTCCGCCTGAGCGAGAAGCACCGACCAGTGGATCAGTAGGCGTAGGAGGGCGGCGGCGTGTCCGGCGGCGGCGTGGTGGTGCCCGGCTCTGGAGGCTTGTCTTTGCTCGGAGGCGGCTTCAAGCCTTTGGCCTTCATCTGCCGATCGATGGCGTTGAGGGTCGCTGTCGTCGTCAAGTAGGGGACCACCAGAAAGAGCAGCGCGCCGATGCCCGTGCCGGTGGCGATGGTGGCGATCCCGAACCAAATCAACCCGGACAGAAACCAGGTCAAGGCGACGTCGCCCGAAAACTCGGCGCCGTTGACCGAGACGACAGGCCCCCACAGGCCGCCGGCGCAGCCA
This sequence comes from Myxococcales bacterium, assembly GCA_023248635.1. Classification (GTDB taxonomy): domain Bacteria; phylum Myxococcota; class UBA727; order UBA727; family VGSZ01; genus VGSZ01. Next base: position 57,759 of record JAHFED010000032.1, on the reverse strand, counting down.
TAGAGCAGGTAGCCGATGACGTGAGACATCACGAGCCCGTCCTTCACCTGCGCCAAGGGCACCGGCGAGAGCTGGTAGGTCAGATACTGCTCGAGGAAGGTCGGCTCGTGGCCGGCGGCGTTGGGATCGGCCGCGAGGCTGGCCTGGGCGAGGACGACAGCTTTGTCGGCGGTCTTTTCGACAAAGACGGGGCGCTCCAGCGCTTTTCGATCGGTCAAGGTGGCGGGCGCTGCCAGAGCGGTGGTGATCAAGAGCGCGGCGAGCATCGTTTCCAACCTCGAATGGCGCAGTGGAGCGCCTGCTGCCTGTATGGCACGCGCCCTCGTTCTCATCCATTGGGCGCTTGGGGTCGCTTCTCGTTGATGCCGGAGCGGGCCGTCACAGAGAACCCACCCTGCGCGACGGATCAACACTGTGGTGCCGAGACGACGTCGACGCGTCTGGGCAGGGCTCAACCATCAGCGCGGCCTCAACCCGCCAGCTGCCAGCGTCCCGCGGTGTCGACGACGACGCCGTCTTCCTCGAGCTTGCCGACGATGGCGGCCACCGATCGCGCCGCAAAAGCGAACATGCCCGGTGGGGTATCGAGGCCATAGACGGCGGCCACGACGGCGTCGACGTCGGCTGCGCCGGCGGCGATGGCGGCGCGCACGCTGGCTTCGCGTCGCAAGCGGTGGTGCTTTTGCTCGATCAAGCGGGCCGTAGCGTCGACGATCAGCGGTCCGTGCGCGGGGATCAACGCCTGCGGCTGTAAGGCGACCAAGCGATCGAGGGAGCCCAGATAGGTCGCCATGTGGCCCTCGGGGGGATCGATGAGGATCGATCCCACGCCGGCGATCATGTCCCCGGCGATCAACATGCGGGCGTCGGCGTCGAAGAGACAGAGGTGGCCAGGAGCGTGACCGGGAGTGTGCACACAGCGAAAACGCCGCTGCCCCAACGCAAATTCGTGGCCATCATCGACGACGACGACGTCGACGTCGGCACCCAGTTCGATGCGCTCGGCGGTTTGGGCGTGGGCAAAGACGGGGCAACGGTGTTTGCGCGCGAGACGGGCGGCGTCGCCCATGTGGTCGATGTGATGGTGGGTCAGGAACACCCCGCGCACCCCACGGCCCTCGAGCAGGGTCTGCAGCACGTCGTCGAAGCGCTCTTGCTCGTCGGCATAGGGCGTCGCTGGATCCACCAGCAGCACGTCCCTGGTGCCCAGAACCACGCAGTTGGTGTGGGTGGCGGGGGGCAGGGTCGGCGTGCGGGTGTCGACGACGACGACGCCCTCGATGAGATCGCGGCGGCGGCGCTGGGGTTCGGTGGGTGGCTGCGACAGCGCGTGGGTCAGGGCAGCCAGGGCGTCGACGTCGACCGCATCTTCGTGATCGGCCAGGCGGTGCAGCACCGTGCGAATGGGCGGGAGCAGGTAGACAGCACCGCGGCTCCAGGCCTGCACCAGCGCGCGCGGGGAGCGAAAGGCGACGTCACTGAGCTCCTCGACCAACGGGGCCACGCGCGTGACGTCGTCGCAGCTCAACAAGAAGCGGGTGACCTCGAAGGTGCCCTCGGCGGTGACCCAGCTGCCCAGCGGCACCAGCGATCGGTCGTCGAGCACGGCGCCGACCTCGCGCAAAGCCTGCTTCAGCGGCCGTCCAGCTCGCACCAAAGCGACCACCGCCGCGCTGTCGACGACGTCGCCGCCGGGAGAGCACAGCCGCACCACACCGGCTTCTTCGAGGGCCTCGCGCAAAGCTCCCGCCCGCCGAATGCCCTCGGGCCCCGATGTTTGGGTCACCAAGGGGATCTCGTGGTCGTCGTCGTCGACGCTGCCGCCGGGGAAGGCAACGGTGCCCACCCAGGAGCGGGCCTGGGCCGTGCGAATCCCTGTGAGCACCTGTCCGTCGCGGCGCCGCACGATGAGGGCTGCACCTGCCTGCGGCTTGATCATGAGCCAAGCGTCCTGGGGGGCCCCTGCGGAGCAGGGGCAACGGTGGGCGAGGAAGAGATCACAGCGGGGGTGTAGCGATGGTCGGACGTCGACGACCGCGCAGTCCCAGCAGCAAGGCGACGAAGGGGAGCAGCCCGGCCGGGTTGGTCGATGAGCTGCAGGCATAAAAGCCGGCAGATCCCGAGATGATGCCCTGCTGCACCTCGCCTTCGCCCTCGCCTTCGCCAGCGTTCAACGCCGCGGAGCAGAAGGGAAAGCCCTCGTCGCCGGGTGCGCAGTTGGCCTCGCCCGTGGAGCCGGGATCGGTGGGATCGGTCTCGCCTTCATCGACGTCGCCGTCGTGGTCGATGTCTTCACCGGCCTCGCACACGTCGGTGACGGACTGGTCGCCGTCGCAGCGGCCGTCGTCGTCGCTGTCGGGATCGAGGGGATCGGTCTGCCGCCCTTCGCGGGCGTCGTCGGCGTCGGTGGGTGCTCCGGCGGGGGTGCCGTCGTAATTGCTGAGCACCTCTTCGCCGTCGCTCATGCCGTCGCCGTCCGTGTCCCTGTTCAACGGATCGGTCTCGCTGCCGGCGTCGAAGCCGTTGCCGTCGACGTCTTCGCCGCCGGTGCAGGCGCCGACCGAGTTGGGACCGTCACAGAGGCCGTCGTCGTCGGAGTCCGGGTTTGCTGGATCGGTTTCGTCTTCGTCGTCGACGCCGTCGGCATCTTTGTCCTCGCCGCCGATGCAGCGGCCGACGACGACGCGATCGCCGTCGCACAGTCCGTCGCCGTCGGAGTCGGGGTTTGCCGGATCGGTCTCGCCAGGGTCGACGCTGCCGTCGGCGTCGTCGTCCTCGCCGGCCGCACAAGTGCCAGCCACGGCGATGTTGCCGTCGCACAAGCCGTCGGCGTCGGAGTCGGGGCTGGTGGGATCGCTCTCGCCGTCGTCGACGATGGCGTTGTGGTCGCCGTCTTCGAGTCCGTCGACAACGCCGTCGTCGTCGCTGTCGGGATCGTTGGGATCGGTCTCCCCCAGATCGACCTCGCCGTCGCCGTCGGCGTCTTCGGTGAGGTTGAGCAAGCCGTCGCCGTCGGTGTCGTTGGGATCGCCCTCTCCTTCGCCTTCGCCTTCGCCTTCGCCTTCGCCCGCTGGAATGTTGTCCGTGTCGGTGGGATCGGTTTCGCCGTCGTCGAGGTCGCCGTCGACGTTGAGGTCTTCGCCTCCTGCGCAGCTGCCAAAAGCCACGTCGGAGGTGCCGTCGCCGTCGCACAGGCCGTCATCGTCGCTGTCGGTGTCGGTGGGGCTGGTCTGGGCGCCGAGCACCCCCGCATTCGCGTCGGTGTCGCCGTCGTAGGAGCCCAGATTGACCTCGACGCCGTCGAGGAGGCCGTCGCTGTCGGTGTCAGTGCGGGTGGGATCGCTCTCGTTGGCGTCGCGGTTGCCGTCCACGTTTTTGTCCTCGCCGCCGGCGCACACACCAAAGGTGGGATCGGAGCTGCCGTTGCCGTCGCAGACTCCGTCGCCGTCGGTGTCGGTGTTGACGGGGCTGGTCTGAAAGCCGGCACGGACGAGGTCGGCGTCGACGGGGCCGGCGTAGGAGCCGCTGAGCACCTCGATGGTGTCGCTGAGGCCGTCGCCGTCGGTATCTGCCTTGCGAGGATCAGTCTCTTCCCCGTCGACGACGCCGTTGAGGTTCAGGTCTTCGCCGCCCGTGCAGGGTCCCAAGATGAGGTCGTTCACGTCGACGGCGCCGTCGCAGAAGGTGTCGAAGTCGGTGTCGGGCAGCAGGGGGTTGGTCTCATCGGCGTCGATGGCCCCGCCGTTGATGTTCTCGCCGCCCGCGCACACGCCGGCGACGTCGTTGGGTCCGTCACAGAGGCCGTCGTCGTCGCTGTCGGGATCGAGGGGATCGGTCTCGTTGCCCTGGCGTCCGGCGCCGTCGCCATTTTCGCCGCCGAGGCAAACGCCGACGACGGTGGTGGGTCCGTCACAGAGTCCATCGTCGTCGGAGTCGGCGTCGAGGGGATCGGTCTCGCCCACGTCGATGATGCGATCGCGGTCGCTGTCTTCGCCGCCGAAGCAGGCGCCCACCGAGACCTGGCCGTCGCACAATCCGTCGCCGTCGCTGTCGGCGAGATCGGGATCGGTCTCGCCCACGTCGATGTCGCCGTCTTGGTTCTTGTCTTCCTCGAGGTTCGAGACGCCATCGCCGTCGTTGTCGAGATCGGCGACCTCAAAGACCACCAGCACGTGTCCCGTGGCATCGATGCCCGTCGACGCCGCGACGTTGAGCGTGTTGCCGGCGCCGACGAAGCGGTTGTTGTTGCGATTGAGGGGATCGAAGGCCGGCGAGAGATCGTAGGTGTCGATGTCGAGGCCAGCGGATTCGTCGACGTCGCTGATGGTGTTGCCGAACTCCGAGGAGATGCTCTCGTTGTACAAGAAACCTGCCGGCGATTGGGGGCTGTCGATGACCGACGCGCCGACGATGACAGCTCCGAGCGCGTCGTGGGCGTCGACGGCGTTGCCGCTGTTGCAGGGCCCGCGGCACAAATCGAGGAACTCGTTGTCCCCGTTGCTGAAGCGGAAGGCATCGCCGCCAATGGCCACATGGGTGAGCTTGCCGCCAGCGGGCGCCAACTCGATGCCCCCCACCGCGACGACGTCGTCCAAGGAGATGCTCTGCTGGGCGACCATGCCGCGGGCGATCTTGATGACGCGGGGCGTGGTGTCCTCGCCGTCGTTGAACACCAGCAGCAGGGCCCAGCCGCCCGCATAGATGTTGTCGACGAAGACGTTGCGCGCTTCGAAGACCCCGTTGGCGTCGGTGGCCAGGGCGAGCTGCTCGGGATCGGCGGGGTCGTATTGGCAGAGGCCGCCCACGCCGTCGAAGTCGGTGCTGCCGTTGTTGTCGCCGTTGCTGCAATAACGCGCGCCGCGGGTCTCGAAGGCGGCGTCGCCGACGACATAGCGGCCCGACAGGGCGCGATCGCCAATCTGGCTGGTGACGTCGGCGGCGCAGGCAAAATAGTCGTCGTCGGCCGTGGCGTTGGCGGTCGAAACGTCGGTGTCGACGAAGCACTCACCGGGGTCGGCATCGACGACGACGACGGTGGCGTCGGGCAGGGTGAGGGTGACCTGGGTGTCGGGGTCCGGGTCGCCGTTGCCCAGGGAGGGGCGGCTGCCCATCCAATAGAGCCGCGCGAGCTCGAGCTCGGACCCGTTGGGCAAGGTGAGGGTGGCGCCAGCGCTGGAAAGGAGGGTGCCGTCGACGGTGACCAGCGACGAGCCCACCACGGCATGCTGAAAGGGTCCCCGCAGCTCCTGCACGACGCTGAGGTCCGCCTGGGCGAGGCCCGGCGTCGACGCCATCACCAGGGCCACGAGGGCGCCCGATGGGGCTGCGGGACCTGCCCCCTTCCTTGCTGTACCCGACGATCGCGCCCCGCTCAGAAGGGTCAGCAGCAGTTTCCTCAAGGGACCTCCACCCATGTCATGGCCTCGCGGCGGGTCAATTTTCAGTGCACCAGCCAGGGCCGTCAATTTTCCGGGCTCGCCCGGCTCATTCGGACGCCGACGAGTGTAGGGGCAAGCCCATTGCGCCACCCGCCTGAGACAGGCCGGCCCGGGTTGTCCGCGAAACGCACGGCGCCCATGGCCTGTCTCTTGCGTAGAAAGGCGACGTCTCAACCCCGCCCCTCGAACGATCGACGGGCGATCGCTTGCCACAGGGCGTCCCAGCAGCCATGCTTCGGACGCTTTGCGGGCCCGTCCCAACGGGTTCCGGAGGACGTTGTCGTGTTTCGCTCTGCTCGCTCCCTCGCTCTGCGCACCGCTGTGGTCCTCGCGACCGCCGCTGTGTCGGCGTGTGGGATCGACAGCAGCGACCTCGTCGACGTCGCCGTGCAGCCCCGCGTGGTCCTCGATGGCACCGTCGAGCTCGCCGATCGCACCGCCGGTCGCGTGATCATCGACGAGGTGGTCGCTCACGCCCCCAGCGCCCGCCTGCGCGCCGCCGTCGCTGGCGACACCGGTGACGTCGTCGTTGATGCCGACGACCCCCTGCTCTTCCGCTACGTGTTGGCCGATCGCACTGGCTTTGGCGCGGCCCTCGGCGGCGAACGCACCTGGTCGATGCCGGCGGCCGGCGCAGCCCTCTCGGTGTTCTTCGGCCCCAGCACCGGACCCGTCGACGACGTCGACAGCGGCAGCAGCGTGCTCGACGGCTTGGCGGGTCACACAGCGATCATCCACGGCACCATCGCCATCGAGACCGACGTCAAAGGCGGCTTCGGCGGCTTCGGAGACGTCGATCCCGATGGCACCCCCGCGCAACCGGTCGACGAAGCCAGCGACGTCGATCCCGATGGCACGCCGGCTTCCAGCGACGTCGATCCCGACGGCACGCCGGCCTCCAGCGACGTCGATCCCGATGGCACCCCCGCCGACGTCGATCCCGATGGCACCCCCGCCGACGTCGATCCCGATGGCACCCCCGCCGACGTCGATCCCGATGGCACTCCCGCCGACGTCGATCCCGATGGCACCCCCGCCGACGTCGATCCCGATGGCACTGCCGCCGACGTCGATCCCGATGGCACTGCCGCCGACGTCGGTCCCGATGGCGTCGACGCCGAGGCCCGCACTCTTGATCGCGGCTCTTCCAAGGGCAGCACAGCGCGGGCTTCGGGAACGCGGCGGGCTGTCGTCCAGGTGCCCTTCTCGTTGGTCATTGATGGCAGTTTCGACCGCGAGGTCTTGCTCTCCAGCGGTGACATCGGCGGCGTCGGCTGTGGTGAGGTGATGCCCATCGACTTGCACCTCTCGACCGACGACCTCTTCGACAGCGAACGCCTCGACACCCTGGCGGAGATTGCGCGCAAAGCCGTGGCCCGCGACGACGTCGACGCCGCGGTCTCGATGCAGGTGACCGGCTCGCAGACGGCGGCGGCGACGACGGTGACGGTGCCGGGCAGCATCCGTCGCCCCAAGAAGGTCACCGATGGCTCCTCGCACATCAAGGTGAGCAGCGTCGTTCGGCGCTGACGCACCGGCAGCCCGAGTTGACGAAGAGCGGCGCCTGAGGCGCCGTTTTCGTTTCCGCGGTCGCCCACCTTCCTTGGCATCGGCACTTGGGCGATCACGTCGTGGTCGAAGCCGAGGCGGCGGTGTATGGCCCTCCGTCGACGTCGACGGAGGTCTCATGAGTGCATCCCAGCTCCCCTTGGTCGTCACCGAAGAGGGTCGCGGCGACTTCGTCGATGGCAGCTTCAAGAAAGCGCGCGAGTCGAGCGGGACCATCACCAGCCGCGATCCGGCCAAGGACTTCGCGCCGGTCTTTCGGGCGTCGGTGCACCCCGGCCACGTCGACGAAGCTGTGGCTGCCGCCCGCCGCGCCCAGCCGGCCTGGCATGCCCTCGGACTCGAAGGACGCAAGAAGCACCTGCAAGCGCTCAAGGTCGCCTTCGACGAAGCCGCCGACGTCGTCGCCCGCGCCATCGTGCGCGAGATGGGCAAGCCTTTTCGCGAAGCCTTGATCGAGGCCAAAGCCCTCGGCGAGCGCATCCATCTCACCCTCGACGAAGGGATGAAGCGCATCGCTCCCCTGCGCCCCGAGGGCGTCGCTGGCGAGGCACGGGCCCATCCCCAGGGCGTGCTCACCGTGATCGGGCCCTACAACTATCCCTGTCATCTGATGAACGCGCACATCGTGCCGGCCCTGGTGACGGGCAACACCGTCGTCGTCAAACCCAGCGAGATCACGCCCTTGTGTGGCGAGCTCTATGCGCGCTGTGTGGAGCGGGCGGGCCTGCCTCCGGGGGTGTTCAACCTCGTGCAGGGTGCGGGCGACGTCGGCCGCGCCCTGGTCGAGCACAAGCACGTCGACGGCGTGCTCTTCACGGGCTCGTGGAAGACCGGACGCGCCATCTCGGCTGCCATCCTCGATCAGCCTTGGAAGATCGCGGCGCTGGAAATGGGCGGCAAAAACGTCGCCGTCGTGTGCGACGACGCCGACCTGCACCAGGCTCTTGCTGCGGTCTTGCAGGGAGCGTTTTTGACGGCGGGACAACGCTGCACGGCGACCTCGAGATTGATGGTGGCCGACAAGGTCGCCGAGCGTTTCTTGGATGCACTCTTGGCGGCGACGCGCGAGCTGCGGCCCGGCGATCCCATGGACCCAGCGACGGTCTTTGGTCCCCTGGCCACCAAAGAGGCCCTCGAGCGTTTCTTGAAGCTGCGTGGCCACGCCGTCGCCGCCGGCTGCGAGGCTTTGTTGGCGGGCTCGGTGTTGCCCGGTGGGGCCTTCGTGACGCCGTCGATCCACTTGATCGGCGAGGGCAAGACGGCGCCGGGTTATCTCGACGAAGAGCTCTTTGGGCCCGATCTCGCGGTGGAGATCGTGAAGGACGTCGACGACGCCATCGCGCGCACCAACGCGCTGCCCTACGGCTTGAGCAATTCGATTTTCACCGTCGATCCCCAGACCTTCGAACGCTTCTACGAGCGCACGAAATCGGGCGGCGTCAATTGGAACCGCAGCACCAACAACGCCTCCGGCAAGCTTCCTTTCGGCGGCGTCGGCAAGAGTGGCAACCAACGTCCCGCCGGCGTCGACGCGGTGCGCTTTACGACTTTTCCCGTGGCCATCTTGAGGGGCGAGGCCGGCGAGGTGCAGCTCGAGGCTGCCTTTCAAAACGCTTTTCGCGCCGGCGACGAACGGCTGAAGCTGCAGTTCGACAGGCAGGTGCTGCGCCACAAGCTCGAGGCCCTGCTCGAGCGCTACCGCGTCTACGTCGACGACGTCCGCGGTCCTGATGTACTGGTGCCTCTCGAGCAGCTCACCGATCTCACCGTCGCCGACAACTTGCTCGAGCCCGAAGACCTCGTCGAAGACCTGGTGCCCTATGCGCGCATCGAAGAGCCCCACCTGGTGCTCACCGTGCCCGACGTCGACGACGCCGACGGCAGCGATGCCGATGCTTTCTTGTCGACTGTGACGTCGTTGCTCGACGAGATCGCGCACGCGAATCCCGTGTTCTTGTTGAGGCTCATGCCCAAGCAAGTGCGACGTCCACCGGGGGGCAAGCTGCCGAGAAGCGAAGCGATGCTGCGTCGGCTTTACCGCGGCGATTATCTGCCCAAGGAGAAGAAGGAGCCCATCATCGATCTCGGTTGGTCCGACGGCGCCTACATGGCCTCCATCGACGACGACAGCCTGGTGGTGCTCGATGCTGGCTCGCAGATCGCTTCGCTCGGGTTGGGCTTTTCCGCCGGACGTTTCTTCCGCGCCCTCGATGACGGCGACCTCGGCGACGCCATCGTTTGCAATCCAGACACCGAAGCCCCGGGCGGGGATCGCTCCGCCGTCGACGACTACGCCCGCTTCTTGGTGAAGCAGAGCTGGGCCGGCATTCGCCACGTTTCGTTCACCGCTGGTGGTGCTGAGGCCAACGAGAAGGCCTTCGATCTCTGCCGATTGCACGGACCCGGCGGCAAGCGCGTCATCGCCTTCGAAGGCAGCTTTCACGGGCGCACCCTCGCGGCCCTGCACGCCACCTGGAACGCCGAGAAGCGCAAGCCCTTCGAGATGCCGGGCTACGAGGCGACCTTCGTGCCTTTCCCGCGCTGGATCGATCCGCGCGAAGAGCCCCCCGTCGAGGACAAATGGACAGCTTGCTGGACCACGGGCCAAACCCCAGACCCAAGCCAGTTCGACGGCGACGCCTTGATGATCGTCGAGATCGAAAGCTTGCTGGCGGTGCGCAACGAGATCAAAAAGGGCGACGTCTGCTGCGTGATCATCGAGCCCATGCAAGGCGAAGGCGGCGACAACTACGCCACCGCGCGCTTCTTCAACGGACTGCGGGCGCTGACGCGGGGCTGCGGTGTGCCGCTGGTGTTCGACGAAGTGCAGACCGGCTTTGGCTGCGGCGGTCCCTTCTGGTGGCACCAGCTGCAAAACCTCAAGAACGCGCGGGGCCAACAAGACGGACCCGACTGCATTACGACGGCGAAGAAGGCTCAGGTCGGGGCTTGTTTGAGTGTGTGGTCAGATCCCCGTCCTGCGGGGGCTCATGTGCTGCAATTGATCCGCGGTAAGATGCACGCGGAGGGCATCCTCGAAGAGAGCGCCCAGAACATCCAGACCGAGGTGCAGGAGCGCTTGTGGGCCTTGGCCGTCGACTATCCGGCCTTGGTCACCAATCCGCGCAATCTGGGTTGGATCTTCGCCTTTGAATTGCCCTCGGTTCACCTGGCTAACCAGCTGATGAACCAGCGTTTCTACCGCGGATTCATGGCCTACACCGCCGGCGAACGCACCGTGCGCTTCCGCTTGAACGCCGCCTGGAGCGTGCGCGAATTGGAGACGCTCTTTTCGGGATTGCGCGAGGCCCTCAACGCGATTGCGGCCAAGGCCCGCGGCGTCGATCCCAGCAAGCAGCGCGAGGCCATGGAGAAATACCAGGCCCCCAAATGGGAAGACGGGCCGTCGACGACGGGGGGCGAGAGCGCGCGCACCTCAGGTGGACCCTTCGCCCAAAACTACGACGCCCTCAGCGAAGACCCGCCAGTGCTCTTGCGTTGGATGACGCACTTGCCACGCGGCCCCCTCGAGAAGGTGTGCGATCGCGTGCTGGCCATGGAAGGCCAATACAACGACGTCGACGTCGAAGACGCCCTCAGGAAGCTCACGGGCCAAGAGCGGGCCTGGGCCTTTCCGAGCAAGGTCATCGACACCTTGCGCCAGGCCAGCGAAGAGCTCGACCGCGACCTGCGTCCCTTCGAGGCCTACGAGGCGTTGACGGCGAAGATCGGCATGGAGCCGGTGCGCTTGCTCGCCGAGATGTTGGGCGCCCGCGTCGTCGTCCTCGATCCCAAAGAGTGGTCCGACTACGCCGACAAGGTGGTGGAGATTGAAAACGCCACCTACGAAGAAGGCCGGAGAGATACCGAAGACGACCTGCGGCGCATGGTGCAAGGCGACGGCGGCGTCGGCGTCATCCTTGTGCGCTACACCGACGTCGGCGAACGCGTGCTGGGTTACGCCTTTGGGGGTCCGGTCGAGCAGTACAAGTCCGATGGTCCAAAGACCGACGTCATGAACGGGCGCGGCAACACTTTCTACTCGTCGAACATCACCGTGGCGCCGTCGGCCCGCAGCGCAGGCCTGGGTCGTCGTCTCAAGAGCGCTCAAGTCATGCGCGTGTCGGAGCTGCGGAACTCAGCCTCCGGCAGTGGCCGCGACGGCACACCGCGCTACGAGTTCATGACCGGTCGCAACCGTTTGGGTTTCACGCGCGAGATGGCGGCCATCAACCGCTTGTTCGGCGCCTACGTCGTCGAGCACTTCCGCGGCAACCAATACGGCGATCGATCGGGACAGGCTCTCTACTATCGGATCCCCTTGCGTCGTCCGCGGTCGCCGACGGCCTTGTCTGAGAGCGCGCCGAACTTGCTCGGGAGCTTGATCGGCAACGCGCCCCCCATCGATTGGGCGAGTGCCGTGCAAGCGCCGCTGGGACCTCGTCATCCCCGCCTGGTGCGCGCGCTGCTCGACGGCGAATTCTCCCGCATGGTCGGCACCAAGCTGACCCTGTCGAACTGGGCGACGCCGGAGATCGTGCGCTACGTCGAGACCCTGATGAACCTGGGGCCCAAGGGTCTGCCGCACGCTTACTTCACCTCGGGCAAGAGCGAGCTCGTCGACAAATCCATCCGCATGCTGCGGGTGCAGCGCAAAACGGCCGACGTCGTCTTGGGACTCGAGCGCCAATACGTCGGCCACACGACGGCGGCGGCCCGCTCCCTCACCGATCCCGCGGGCGAGCAGTTGCCCTTTGGTTGGTACGACTGGCCGAAGATTCCGCACCCTGCCGAAGTCGGCACCGACGCCGCCATCGGCGCCATCATGGCCACCCTCAACCGCGTGGGACCCGAGCGCGTGCTCGGCATCTACGTCGAGATCGTGGGCGAAAAGACCGGCTATCTCCTGCCCGACGATTTTCAGGAGGCCCTGCACGCCCTGCACGCAGACACCGGCGTCCCCATCGTGGCCATCGAGACGGCGTCGTCGTTGGGCCGTCTGCGTCCAAACCTCTGGGCCTGCGATGGATTGCCGCTGCAACCCAACGTGGTGCTCTGGTACGCCGGCGGGCAGCTCGGAAATATTTTCGTCGACGACAAACACTATGTGAGCAAGCCGCTGACCCTCATCTCGACCTGGGACGGCGACGAGATTTCGATTCAGCGCGCCCACCACCACCTGCTCGAAGCGCGCTCCTTGTTGAAGGACGGCCGCGGCGCCGCTTTCGCCCACGCCCTCGACGAAGCCCGTTTGCCCGGGAAGCGCCACGGCGGCGGCTTGTGGCAGGTGCTGGACCTCGGCGACGAACAACGCGCCGACGCCGTGCGCAAAGCAGCGCTGAGACGAGGCCTGCGGCTGGGCAAGGGCTTCCCGGGACGCATTGTGATGGCGCCTGCGTTGGGCGTCGCCGACGACGAAGTCGAGCAGGGAGTTGCCCGCCTCGAGCAGGCCATGCGCGAAGTGCTCTGACGCGAGCTCACGTTCGTCAGGGAGTCGTGTCGATGTCTGCGGTGGCAAGACGACGCGCGGCAGATCCCCTCCCTCGCGAGAGGATCGCCGCTGTTCTACGCTGGCCGGCGATCGGATTGCTCGTCAGCCCTCTCTTGAGGTTGAACATGCTGCGCCGCACCATCGCCGAGTTCCATGCCTTCTACCGGGACGTGTACCTGCCCGATCACAGCGCGCCGCTGAACCGCTGGGTGCACTTCCTCAGCAACGTCAGCGCCCTCACCTGCTGCGTCGCCGGCGTCGTCGCCGGCAGCGTCAGCGTCTTTGCCCTCGGCGTCTGGTTTCAGCTAGGTCCTCCCTACTTGGGGCACATCCTTTTCGAAAAGACCCATCGCAGCATCGACACCTCGCCCGTGTTCAGCGCCCTGGGGAGCTGGTTCACCACCTGGCAGATCCTGCGTGGCAACCAGTGCATCACCCACGGTGTGCACCATGAACCCCGCTGACCCGGCGGCGACGCTGCTGCCGCTGCTGCAGGAGCATGGCCGCAACCTGCACTCGTTCATGGTGCTGGAGCCCGGTTTGTCGACGTGGACAGCAGATCCCCCCGACAGCGCCGTCGCCTACGTTGCTCGTGGGGGCTACTGGGTCGCCGCTGGCGGTCCCTTGTGTTCTGCCGATCGCAGTCCCGCCGTCGCCCGCGCCTTCGCCGCTGCAGCGCGCGAGCAGGGTTGTCGGACCACCTTCTTCGGCGTGTCCCAGGCCTTTGTCGATCGCCTCGACGAACGCGAATTCGACGCGCTGCACATCGGGCTCACGCCGGTGTGGGATCCCCGGGGCTGGCCCGATGTCGTTCGGCGCGCCGACAAGCTGCGCAACCGCATCAAGCGCGCGGGCAAGCTCGGGGTCACCGTGGGCTGCGTCTCCGCCGCCGACGTCGCCGAGGGAAGCCCGCTGCGCACGGCGATGGCCGCCATCGTCGACGACTGGACAGCGTCGCACGCGCTGCCCCCCATGGGCTTCATGGTCACTCTTGAGCTGTTCCAGCACGCCGCTGTGCGCCGCTATTTCGTCGCCACCGCCAAGGGCGGGGTGGTGGGGTTCGCCGTCTGCGTTCCCGTCTACGGCCGCAAGGGCTGGTTGATGGAAGACATGATGGTCGATCCCCAGGCGCCCGCCGGCACCAGCGAGGCCCTCGTCGACGCCGCCATGGGCCATCTGGCGGCTGAGGGCGCCGGCGTCGTCAGCCTCGGCATGTGCGCCCTGGCGGGTCTCGAAAAAGCCACGCCCAACACGACAGCGAGGCACCCGGTGTTGTCGTCGCTGCTTCGGCTGAGCGCGCGCTGGATGGGGTGGCTCTACAACTTCGAGGGCCTCTATCGCTTCCGCGACAAGATGAAGCCGACGTCGTGGGAGCCCGTATACCTCGTCACCAGCGGCCCCACCTCCTGGCTCACCCTGCGAGCCGTATTGATGGCCTTCGCCCAGGGTTGGGTCCCACGCTTCGCCTTGCGCGTGCTGGGCCGTTTGGTGCGCCGCCGGCTGCGCAGGTCGTCATGAGCGACGACGACGACGACGACGACCGCGGCCTGCTGCGCCCTCCCGTCGTTGCCTGGTGGACGCTGCTGCTCGCGCTCGTTTGCGCGGCGACCATCATCGCTCTCATCGTCGGCATCTACGTCGGCGTGGTCTCCCCCATCGTCGCCGTCGTCGTCGGTAGCGTTGCCTGTTTCGCCGGTTTCACCCCGGTCCACGAGGCCTCGCACCGGAGCGCAAGTCGCATCGCCGTTGTCAACGAAGCAACGGGTCACCTGTGCTCGACGCTGCTGACGGGCGCATTCACCCCCTATCGCTGGCTGCATCTCGAGCACCACAAGCACACCAACGACGTCGACCAGGACCCCGACCATTGGAGCGGCCGTGGTCCCAGCTGGTTGTTGCCCCTGCGCTGGGTCACCCAGGATGTTGGCTACCTCGCCTTCTATGGCCGCCGTTGGCGCGACCGCCCCAGCGCCGAGCGCGCCAACCTCGCCATTGCCACCGCGGGTTACGCTGGCGTCTTCGTCGGGTCCTTCGCCGTCGACCGCGACCTGTTCGTGGGCCTCGTTGCGGGCTGGTTCGTCCCTGCGCGCGTCGCGTTGTTCGCCCTGGCGTGCACCTTCGATTGGCTGCCCCACGCCCCCCACATCGTCACCGCCGCGGTCGACCGCCACCGCGCCACGGTCGTACGCAGCGCCAGCGTGTGGACATGGCTGCTGCTCGGCCAGAACCACCACCTCGTGCACCACCTGTATCCAGCGGTGCCCTTTCACCGATTGGCCCGGGTCTGGCGCGCGCGCAAGCAGGAGCTCCTCGCCCACGGCGCCGTCGACAAAAGCGCCTGAAAGTCAGCGCGCCAGCAGGGCCAAGGTGGCGAATCGCGTTCAGCCGACGACGGGGAGGCCCTTCTTCGGCTTCTTCTCGGTCTGCTCGCGCAAGCTGCCACCACTGATCGAGATGGTGGGCGGCTGCAAGGCTTCGGGATTGTGAAAGGCCATCTTGGCCAAGGACGTGGCGACCTCGGCAGCAATCGCCAAAAAGGCCTGCGCCGACGCCGACGTCGGGTGCTTGTGCACCACCGGATCGCCGTGGTCGCCGCCGTCGACGACGCCGGGCTCGAGGGGAATCTCACCCAAGAAGGGGGTGTGCATGCGCTCAGCTGCGGCCTTGGCCCCGCCGTGGAAGAAGATCTCGTGGCGCTTGTTGCAGCCGTCGCAGATGAAGAAGCTCATGTTCTCGACGATGCCGATGCAGGGGATCGACACCTTGTCGAACATGGCCTTGGCCCGGATGACGTCGGCGAGGGCCACATCTTGGGGTGTCGAGACGATGACGCTGCCGGCGACGACGACCTGTTGGGAGATGGTGAGCTGCACGTCGCCGGTGCCGGGGGGCATGTCGACGACGAGATAATCGAGCTCGCCCCAGCTCACGTCTTTGAACAGCTGCATGGCGGCACTGGCGATCATGGGACCGCGCCAGACCATGGGCGTGCTGGTGTCGACGAGGAAGCCGATGCTCATCAGCTTGACGCCGTGGCGCTCGATGGGCGCCAGCAGCGGTCGGTTGGGATCGGCGGACGGCACCGTTCCCGGGCGCGTGCCGTCGGCGATGCCGAACATGGTGGGGGCCGAGGGCCCATAGATGTCGGCGTCGAGGAGGCCGACCTTGCAGCCCAAAGTGGCGAGGCCGACGGCGAGGTTGCTGGCGACGGTGCTCTTGCCGACGCCGCCCTTGCCCGAGGCCACCAAGATGACGTTTTGGATGCCAGGCAATCCGCCCTTGCCGGCGACCTGTTGCACCACCGGTCGCACGTCGGAGCTGACCTCGAGGACGACGGCGGTGCTCTCGCCCATCACGCTCTTCACGCTCCTGACGAGCTCGGCTTCGAAGAGGGCGCGGCCTTTGAGGGCCAGGGTGGGCAACACGACCTCGACGACGACCCGCTGGTGGCCTTCGTCGTCGACGTCGACGCGCAGGGCCTCGATCAGGCGGTCGTCGACGATGTGCTCGGTGATCTCGGGGCAAGGCACCCGGTTCAGGGCCTCGAGCACCTTGGGCTGGTGCTCAGCGAGCTTCTTGTCGAGATCTGCGGACTTCTTGCCAAAACCAAACATGCAGCCCGCATAGCGACGACGTCGACGACGGGCAAGCTGTCTTAGGCGCGCCGGCGGCGACGCAGCAGCAGCAAGAGGGCCACCACGGGCACAGGGGCCCAGGCGGCGGGCTGGGAACCGCAGGCGCCGCGGTAATTGGAGGGGCCGGCGGCGCAGACGTAGCGCTGGGTCGACGAGTAGGAGCAGTCGAAGGCCTCCTCGCAGATTGAGGGATCGTCGAAGCAGGAATCGGCGCGGCACAGTCCACCGGGCACGCCGCTTTCGTCTTCCTCGCTGCACGTGTAGCCGTCGCGGCAGTCGTCGTCGCAAGTCAGGGTGCAGACGCCGCGGTCGCACAGGCCGGTGGAGCAGTCTTCGGCGTCCCCGCACAGCCCGCCGACGCCGATGTCGCCTTCGCCGCGTTCGCAGCTGGTGACGCCGTCGTTTTCCTCGCAGTGATCACCAGAGTCGCAATCGAGGTTGCCCCGGCGTGGATCGCATTCGCCGATGGGTTCTTCTTCGCCTTCTTCGCCTTCGCCTTCGCCTTCTTCGCCTTCACCTTCGCCCTCGCCGATGGGCAGCGCCACGCACACACCGTTGTTGGAGCAGAATTGGCTCGCGGCGCAGTCGCCGTCGTTGTCGCAGGAGCTCTGGCACACGAGCTCGCCGCTGAGGTTCACGCAGCTCTGGCCCACGGAGCAAAAGAGAGTGCCGGCGCAGGAGTCGCCGGGCTCGGTCACGATCTCCGTGCCGGCGGCGGCAGCGACCGCGAGATCGGCGCGCAGCGCGGGCTTGCCCTGGCAATTGGTGCACTCGCCGCTTGCGGTCTTCAGCAGGTCGGTGACGTCGTCGACGCTGAGGGCCGGGTTCACGTCGATCATCAAGGAGATGACGCCGGCGACGTGGGGCGCGGCCATCGAGGTGCCCTGGTAAAAAGTGTAGGGCTCGCCGTCTTGAAAGGGCGAGACGCTGGCGTCGATGGAGCTGAGGACGCCGTCTTCGAAGGCGCCGGTGTTTTGGTCACCGCCGGGGGCGACGATGTCGATCTCGGCTCCGAAGTTCGAATACGAGGCCAAGCGGTTGCCACCGTTTGGACCAAAGGCCGCCACCGCCAACGACGCCGGACAGTTCGCCGGCGACGCGACCGGTGCCGCATCGTTGCCGGCAGCGACGACGATGACGACGCCCTGGGCCACCACCTGGTTCCACACGTCGTCGGTGAAGGCATCGCAGGGGGCGCCGGTGGCCCCGAGGGAGAGGTTGACCACGCGCGGACGCTCGTTGGCGGCAAGCGAAGGGACGCCGTCGATCTGAAAGCCCGCCATCCAGGCCACCGCTTCATCGATGTCGACGGTGGTGCCGCCACAACGACCGAGGGCGCGTCCGCTGACCAGGCGGGCGTTCCAGTTCACGCCGGTGATGCCGATGCCGTTGTCGCCGCCGGCGAGGATGGTGCCGGCGACGTGGGTACCGTGAAAGCTCGAGGGACCATCGACCTGGCCGTCGCCGTCGCAGTCCGCGGCATCGCCGACGTCGGTGGCATCGGCGTCGCGACCATCGCCATCTGCGGCCTCGGAGACGTCTGCGATGAAGTCGAACTCCCTCGCGCGCTTGCCTTGGAGATCTTCGTGGGAAAACGCGGTGCCGGTGTCGACGACGCCGACCAGGTTTTGTGCGCGCCCTTGGGTGATGTCCCACGCCGCGCGCGCGCCGATGGCGTCGAGGTGCCACATGAATTCGAAGAAGGGATCGCCTGGGGTCGCGAAGGGCCGCCACACCCATTCCGCCGCCGCAGCGCGGACGCCGGGAACTTTGGCGGCGCGATCCACCAGGCGCAGGGTCTCGGCTTCGTCGTCGACGCCAGCGGCGCTGAGCTTCAACCAGCCGAAGACGAGCTCACGCTCGACGCTGAGGGTGACCCCGAGTCGTCGTCCCAACGCTTGGGCAAAGGCAGCCGGCTCCTTGTCGGTGGCCGGCTTCACCAACAGATGGCCGGCGATGAGCCGGCTCTTGTTGTTGATGGGTCCGCGCGCGGCGGCGGTGGGAGAGAGAGAGAGCGCGACCACGAGCAGCAAGAGTGAACAGCGCATGCGACACGGTAGGGCGGACCCAGCGCCAACGTCGACGTTGTGTCCGCACTGTCCGTGTCAGAAATCACGCAGGCTTCGTGACATCTCGCACTCGAGGCACCGCCCGCGGTGAAGTGCTTACAGCGACGCACCCGCGCTGGTCGCGCCGGTCGTTGTCTCCTTCGTCGTCGACGAGACGCTCGTCGGCAGCGCGCCCAGCTCGGCCTCGGGGTCGGCAAAGATTCGCTTCAGCGTCTTGGCCATCTTGGCGGCGTGCACGCCGTCGAGCACCCGGTGATCGAAGGTCGCGCACACGCGCACCATCTTGGCGACCACGGGCTTGCCGTCTTCGGCGATGACCTCGTCCTTCACTGCACCGAGGGCAATGATGAGGGGCACTTTGGAGTAGGGCACCAGGGGGACGTAGGCCTCCTCGAGACCGAGGGAGCCGATGTTGGTGATCATCGCCGACCCAAAGGGATCTTTCGGCAGTCCAAGCGCAGACAGATCGAGATTTAGTGTATAGCAAAAGAACGAAATCGTATCGAGAACCCAATTCAGCATGAAGAAGGGAATCGACTTGAAGGTGCTGCGCGTCTTCTCGAGGGACTTGTCCTTGCGACGCCGGACCATGTCGACCTTGGCATCGAATTCGTCGACGATCTCGATGACCCCCTTCTTCTCGCAATCGAAGATGGTGGCCCCAGAGAGGTCCATCTCGCCGCTCGGATCGTCGAGAAGCACCTGGAAGAATACGCCGATGTTCTGTCGGAGAAAAATCTTGTTGAAACGCAAGACCGCGTTGGCGTCTGGCATCTCTGAGAGCACGATAGAGACACACTTTGCCATCACATGAGAGAGCGTGACCCGCTTGCCGGTGCGGCGCCGCAGCTCCTCGATGTAGGTGAGCATCTTGTCGGCGCGCAGCGCCATCTGTCCGTAGACGGAAGCCTCCGCCGTCGTCTTCCAAGTGCCAATCGCGATGCGGCGAAACGAGGACAGGTTTTCTTTTTCGACCAGCTGAAGGTTGGGCATGGCGCAGCATCGTCTGAAAGCTGCCCGGGATGCGAACCCGCCGCCGCCGACGGCCTCTGGGCTATTCGCCTTCGCCTTCGCCCTCGCCCTCGCCCTCGCCCCCGTTGCAGCGCTGTTCGGCGTCGGCGGGTGCAAACTCGAAGGTGTCGACGTCGATGCTGAGCTCGGGGTTCACCGCTGCGTCAGAGCGAATGACGAGGGTGGCCTTCTGCTCGAGGCCGCCCGGCGTGCGGTAGGTGAAGCGCACGAAGGCGACCTCCTCGGCCAGCAGGGTGTCGACGTCGATGGTGGGGGCATCGAAGTTGTCGACGTCGGCCTCGCGTCCCTCCTGGGCGGAGAAGGAGGCTCCGGCGATGGTGACGACGTCGTCGCCGACGTTGCGCACCTGCACGGTCACGGGATCGTTTTCTCCCGTGCAGAAATTCGAGGGCAGGTCGAGCAGCGAGTCGAAGCCCGGCTCGAGCTCACTGGGCACGCGTGCTGGACAAGAAGCCAGCAAGAGCAGCGTCAGAGGAAAGAGCAGTCGCTGCACGGGACCTTTCAAGCCGCGCCAGCGGCTGGAACAGCAACACGTCAGGTGGGGTCGACGACGCCCTGACAGCGGGTGGTGAGGCCGCCGCCGACTTCGCAGGCATCGGGGCAGCCGCAGAGGACGTCGACGGTGAAGGAATAGTTGAGGTCGGTGTCGAAGTCGTTGATGCCGTTGTCGACGACTTCGAGGAAGTAGGGGGGCTCGTCGAAGGGCGAGATGAAAGAGCATTCGCCGTCGACGCCGGGGAAAGCGTGGTCGTTGAAGGTCGGGTTGCTGTCGCTTTCGGTCCAGCAGTTTCGATCCACGCAGATGGAGCCGGCGTCGCACTCGAGGGCCGAGAGGCAGTTGCTGCCGGTCTGGGTGGCCTCGAGGGTGTTGGAGATGACAGCACCGCTGGCGTTGTGCACGAAGAGGGCGAGCTCGAGGGGCGTGTTGCCGGGTCCGGTGGCGTCGTAGCTGAAGTTGAGTGCGAAGTAGGCCTGGGCGGGGAGATCGATGCGGAAGTAGTCGCGATCGCCTTCGTAGGTGAGGCGTCCCGTCGCCGTCAAAGAGACCGGTTCAGCACCCGCTGCGGAGCAGTCGACGGCGAAGGTCTTTTCGGGATCGAGGCCGGGGATGGGCTCGGGCACGGCAATCACGGGCAAGCAACCGGCGGGCAGGTCGTCGTCGTCGCAGCGGGGCGGATAGTTGGTCGCGAGCACGCGGGCTCGCGCGCGTGACGCGTCGTATTGGCGCGCGAGGTCCGCGTTGTTGGCGAAGCCGGCGAACTCGAGGTTGGGGATCAAGAAGTCGTCGCCTGCCTCACCAGGGTCTGGGTCGTCGACGATCTCGGCGCGGATTGAATAGCCGCCAGCGGCTTGAAACGTATCGTCGCCGAATTCGTTGACGACGACGATGACGCTCTCGCTGTCGCGCAGAGGAAAGGCCGTGCGAAAGGACGCGCCGTCGACGAAGCGAGCGAGTCGGGCTGCTTTGCATTTGTTGCCGTCGCAGTCTCCTTCGGCGCAGGCGCTGCCGCAGCCCTGTTGTCCAGCTGGGAGCTCGGGGTCGACACCGCGCACCAGCACTTGCGGCTGAAAGCTCTCATCGATGACGCCGTCGAACTCGAGCGTGAGCAGCAGGACGCTGGGGTTTGCCCGTGTGGTGCCGGCGCCGGCGGCGATGCGGTAGAGGTCTTGGTCCGCCGTCGTCGCCAACGCGCCGCTGAGCTGGTTGCCCGAGGTGATGGGAGTGCCCCGGATCTCGTCGTCGTTGCCGAGGTCTCCTTCATTGAGATCGGGGTTGGCGATCACCGCGAGCACGACGGTGTAGGTGCCGATGGTGGCATCGAGCTGGGACTGCAGGCCGTTGGCGTCGCGGACGACGAGGAAAGCGCGTTCGCCGCCGTTGGCCCGTGCCCGCAACCGCGTCTCGAGGGTGCCGACGGTGAGGCCTTCAGTGAGGGGGGCGGCCAAGAGCTCGGTCAAGCCGTCGGCGGCAAAGAGGGAGGCCACATGATCGACGCCGCTGTCCGCACGGGCGCTGACGGTGACGTCGACGATCTGGGCTCCGGCTGGGACGTCGATGGCGTACCAGTCCTCGTCTCCCGTGGTCGCTATCTGTCCGCTGAAGGTGCCCGGGCTCTGCAGAGTTGCAGCGTCGTCGGTGTTGTTGGGTTCGCTGGCGTCGGGATCGGCAACGAGGTTGACCGTCAACGAATAGGCATTGGTGATGTCGAAGGCGTCGTCGACGAAGCGCACGTCTTGCACGACGACGTAGTAGCGGCCGGCGACGTCGAGACGGTGGGACGCGGTGTAGGAAACGGCCTCGCGCGATTCCGAGGGATCTTCACCTGCGAAGGGCGTGGCCAGGCCCTCGAGGGTGCCGTCGTCTTTCACGATTTTGTAGGCAGGGCTCACCGCAGTCACGGCGGTGGCCATCGAGAGGGTCAGCACGATGATGGTGCCGTCAGCGGCGACGTCGACGGAGAAGTAGTCGCGATCGAAGGCCGGACAGAGGATGCCTGCCACCGCGGCGCCGACGACGGCGGGCTCAGCGCCGCTGCTGTCGAAATTGAGATCGAGGGCGCACTCCGCTTCGGGCGGCGGTGGGGGTGGAGGCTCCACCGCAGGTGGACAGCCCGTCAGCACGACGACGACGACGACGACGGCAGAGGCGCGGAGATGCAACATCAAGGCACCGGTGAGCTAGGGATCGACGCAGTCCAGCTGCGGGTCGAAAAGGTCTGCGGGTTTGAAGGCGGAGGCCGGCAGGACGATGAGGCCGTTGGCGGGGTCCTTAAGCTCTCGAGCGGCGTCGAAGCGGGCCCGCGCGCAGGCCAGGCGCGCCACACCTTGTTCCTGGGCGGCGTCGAAGGGCTGCTCGGTGACCTCAAAGAGGATGCGGTTTTCGCTGAGCTCCATCGCACCGCCGCCGAGACCTGTCGCCGCCACCGCACCTCCAGCATTGGCAGCAGGAGCACGCGCCCCCGTCGTCGACGACAAAGAGATGTTCTCGACGTGAAAGGAGTAGCAGATCGAGCTGCCCTCGAAGCCGTCTTCGATGACCTTGTAGCGGTAGGCATGCTCACTCAGCTCGAGCACATCGTCTTGGTCGACGCGGCTGTGGGCCCGCAGCTCGTTGTTGTTGCGCACGCCGTCGAAGTCGACGTCGAGCAGGGTGTCGTCGAGGCCGGGGTTGAGGGCGCCCAACACTTCGACGCCGTCGCCGAAGCCGTCGTTGTCGGAGTCATAGGCCCGCACGTTGGTGCCGAAGAAGCGCTCTTCGCAGTCGCGCAAGCCGTCACCGTCGGCGTCGAGGCGGTCGACGTCGGCCAGGCAATCGGCGTCGGTAGGGTCGAGGGGATCGCTGCCCGAGAGGCTCAAGCGGTGCTCAAGCAAATCAGAGAAGCCGTCGTCGTCGGTGTCTTGGAATTGGGGATCGGTGCCGATCTTGTCTTCGAGCTGGTCAGGCAGGCCGTCGGCGTCGCTGTCGATGATGCCGATGGCCAGGGTGGGATCGTCTGAGCGCACGCGTTCGTCGACGTCGAAGGCCTGGGAGAACGGTGCCGCCGTCAGGTTGATGGCCAAAAAACTCTTCATCGCAAAGATGCGCTTGAAGCTCGTGAAATCGACGAACAAGAAGTTGATTTCTTCGCCGGAGGAGAAGTCGCGGAAGATGCCGCCGCCTTGTTTGGCCATGGCCCGCATGAAGCTGGAGCCGCAGGCCTTGATGGCCGTCGCCGTCTGGGGTGCGGCAGCGAAGGCGGCGTTGAAAGTGAGATCTCTGACGTCGTACTGATCGGCCAGCTCGACGATCTGCTCAAGCAAATCGCCCACCTGCGTGACCACACCGGCGTTGGCGATGGTCTGGCCCTGGCGCTCCCATTCGGCTGCGTCGTCGCAAGTGCCGACTGGATCAAAAGTGCCGTCGGAATCGGGCAATCCATCAGACAAGAAGATGACGGAATAGCGCGAATTTTGCAGATCGCTGCCGCCGCTGTTGCCCATGTCGTCGGCGAGGAAGGCCACCGTGCTTTCGAGGGTCGACACAAAGTCCGTCGTGCCCGCCGCTTGGCCGGTGCCGGCGACGACCTTGAGGGCTTCGGCGGGTGGGGCAAAGCCAGGGCGACAATTGGTGCGGGTCGCGTAGTCGTCGCATTTCTCGGTGAGGGGACTGGCGCCCAGACCGAAGATGATGATGCCGACTTCGACGCCGGGGATGTCGATGACGTTGTCGATGACGTCGACGAGGGCGTCGACGCGGGTGGCGGCGGGATCGGTGGCATCCATCGAAGAGCTGGTGTCGATGAGAAAGAGCAGCTTCACGGGGAAAGCGAGGTCGTCGGGATTGGTGGTGCAAAAGCGGCCGTCGACGGCGAGCTTGTTGTCGGCGCGGGCCACCTCGGGCGGCGGGACGGGCTCGAGCTGCGCGTTGGTGCACGACGCGAGCACCAGCGCAGCGATGGCCCAGGTTCTCGGCAACGACGACGACATCAGCGCACCGCCAGACCGCTGCAGACGTCTTCGCCGTCGTAGAAGCGCTGCAGATCGGCGGGGTCTGAGAGGTCGAGGAAGTCGTCTTCCGTGAAGAAGATCTTGCCGTTGGCGGGATCTTTGAAGGCAGGCTTCAGGTACTGCGCGCGGTGACAGGCCACGCGCATCTCGACCCGCGAGGCTGCATCGGAGGGGGCTTCGGCTACCCAATAGAGCACGTCGTTGAATCCCGAGCGTCCGCCGACGAAGCGGGGGGCCGTTTGGGCAAGGTGCACGCCGCGGGCGATGCTGCGGTAGCAGGTGCGACCGTCGTCGGTGTCGCCCAGATTGATCAGCTCGTAGCGCACGCCGGCACGCTCGCGACGGTCCGCATCGGGCAGCTGGGGATCGAGGCCGCGCACCACTTCGTCGGCATTGGGCAGGCCGTCGAAGTCGTCGTCGCGGTTTCCTTCGGCCAGGCGCGGGTCGAGCCCGAAGCGCACCTCGAGCCCATCAGGGATGCCGTCGCCATCGGAGTCGGCCCGCTCTCGGTTGCAAGCGGCGTCGCTGCAGCCGTCGGGGTTGGCGTTTTGCAGGAGCTGTTCTTCGCAGCCGTTGAGGCCGTCGGCGTCGAGGTCTTGGCGATCGAGTCCCGAGGGATCGAAGGCGGGACAGCCGTCGACGGGCAGACTTTGAAAGCGCGGATCGAAGCCGACGTCGATCTTGTCGTTTTCGAACTTGTCGCTCCAGCCGTCGCCCCAGGCTGCGGGATCGGCGATGGGCTCGGGCACCGAAGTGATGGCCGGCGGCGTCGCGAGCTTGTCGCTGTCTCTCACGGCGACGTCGGTGCCCAGCTCTTGTTCGGTGGCGTCGTCGATGCCGTCGCCGTCGGTGTCCGGCAGGAATTCTGCGCCTTGCAGGCGGCCGGTTGGGCCTCGCACTTCCTCATCAGGACCGACGATGTCGGCAGCCTTGGGGGGCAGGGCTTGGGGGTTTTGGGCGTAGGCCCGCACCAGCGTGAAAGATTGCTTCAATGATGTAAAGTTGAAGCTCAAGAAATCGATCTGTTCACTGTTCTCGAAATCGCGAAACAGACCGTTGCCGAGCTCGGCCATCCGCCGCAGCAACCCTTCGGAGCGACAGCGGTTCAAGCGAAAGATCTCTTTGACGTCGTCGGGGAGGGTGGAGTCAAAGAGCAGGGCGGTGTGAAAGCGCATCTCGCCGACGCCGAATTCCTGACCGAGGTCGACGATGTCGGTGACCAGATCTTCGAGCTGGTAGGTGCGGTTGTAGTTGTCGTTGGGCTCGAGCTCGTTGAGGGCCGTCAACGTGCCGTCGCCGTAGTCGGGGGTGTTGGTGCCGAGGTTGATGTCTCTAAAGCGCTCGAGAAATTCGTCTTCATTGCACAGCGTCTGCTCGGGTTCGCCTTCGCAGTAGACGACCCCGTCCTCAGCAACCTCATAGGGCTCGGGAGCGCAGCCATAAGGCATGACCCCGAGTTCGCCGATGGTTTCGTCGACACGGATGCAGCACTTCGGCGTCGGCGACCCGTCGGAGAAGAAGATGATGATGTATTTCGACCGTGAAATCTCAGCCGGATCACTCTCGAGTAAATCGCGGAGGATGTGGGCTTTCACTGCAGCGAGGGCGCCGTGGTAGTTGGTCTGCACGTCGGCGAGTCCCACGAAGGAGGGCTCGACCCAAAGGCTTGCGGGCACAAAGAGGGGCGCTCCGGGAGCGATGGGCGGGTCGACGTTGACGTTGCTGCCGAAGCCGAAGGTGGCGACTTGCAGATCGTTTTGGGAGCCGAGGTTGTTCATCAGCTCGCGGATGGCGGCGCGGCGCAGCCCTGCTTGATCGGTGAACTGCAGCGAGCCGGAGGTGTCGAGCACCAAGAGCAGCTTGACCGGAAAGACGACGTCTTCGACGGGGCGGGTGCAGAATTCGGCTTCGACGTCGACGAGGTCATCGACGACGGCGGGCTGCTCGAGCTCGACGGGCACCAGCTTGCGATCGCTGCAGGCGCTGGTGACAGCAGCCAGGCCCAGGATCGAAAGGAGCAGGCGCATTCAGCCTCCGGTGGCGACGAGCGCTTCGCCAGCACCAGCTACGACCATAGCCCAGGGGTGCTCGACGTGCCCGAGGGCGGGGGTGAGCACTGCTGGGACCAATATGCCCGAGGTGGGCCGCGCAGTGGGTGGCGAAATGACGTTAAAGAAAAACCCCGGTTTCCCGGGGTTCAATGACATTCAAATCACATCACGAATGCCGACGGCGGCGGATCACCAAGGCCACTCCCACCAAAGAAAGAACCGAAGTCGACGTCGGCATCGCTGCGCAGCCTCCGACCGGTTCGCCGCCCACCGCGATGCGCAACTGACTGGTATCTGAGCGAATGTCGTAGCCTTCGTCGTCTTCGAAAGCGAGCTCGGCCTGCAGCTCGACCAGATACTCACCGGGAACGGAAGCGTTGAAGCGGGCGACGTGCTCGGCGTCGTAGACGTATTGGATGCTGTTGCTGAAGCTCACGGCGCCGCGCGGATTCTGGATGGTCGCTTTGCCGTCGGCGGGCTGCTCGACGACGACCCAGGTGTAGCGGATGGCCTTGTTCTCCCGGTTGGCGAAGATGTGCAGCAGGATGTCGTCGCCGGTGTTGATGGCGAACTGGCGCTGATCGGCGAGGGCTGCTTTGACGGCGAAGGGAGCCGCGGGATCCAGGCAGTCCAGCTCATCGCCGTCGACGACGTAGCAGAGGTCGCTGTCGCAGTCGTCGCCGAAGCTGTCGCGGTCTTCATTGGCTTGAGAGACGTTGGGCACTTGGCGGCAGTTGTCGATGGTGTTGTCGACGCCGTCGTTGTCGAGGTCGGGGTCACAGGCGTCGCCGATGCCGTCGTTGTCGACGTCGGATTGGGCGAGGTCGGGGATCGAGGGGCACAGATCAAAGAGGTCGTCGATGCCGTCGCCGTCGACGTCGGGGAAGCACTCGTTGGACACCACCGCGCCGCTGTCGGTGCAGTTGGCGGCCAGGATCAAGGGGCAGTTGTCGTTGGCGTCGAGGCAGCCGTCGTTGTCGTCGTCGTTGTCGCAGGCGTCGCCGATGCCGTCGCCATCGGCGTCGAGTTGCAGCCCGCTGACGGCGAGGAAGGGGTTGATGACGCCGGGACAGTTGTCGCTGGCGTTGTCGAAGCCGTCGCCGTCGGCGTCGGGATCGCACTCGTCCCCGAAGGCGTCGGCGTCGGTGTTTCTTTGAATGCGCACGCCGTTGACCAGGGGGGCGGACACACCGGGACAGAAGTCAGCCACATCGCCAAAGCCGTCGCCGTCGCCGTCGAGCTGGTCGGGGTTGAAGTCGAAGGGCGCGTTGTCCGAGTTGTCTTCGAAGCCGTCGTCGTCGAAGTCGTCGGCGTATTGGTAGGAGTCTCCCTGGTCGGTGAAGGCGATCAAGATGGACCCGCCGCCGCAGCCGCAGCCGCCGCCGCCGGATTGCTCGGGAGCGCCGCAGGCAGGATCGTCGCTGTTGCCGGTGCACTCTCCGCTCGGCGGCGCCTGCGCGAAGGCCGGGGCTGCCGCCAGGGTCGCGAAGGCCGTCAGGGCCACACATCGGAGCTGCATCAGCTGGCGCATCGGTCCCTCCCGGAGAACGTTGGCAGCAGGCTTTCAGCACGAAGGAGGCCAGCCAAGCGACGGCGCCGAGTCGGGCCGCGATCCGCATTCCAACGCCCTCGGCCGCGATCCGGTGAAGGCTGGCGCGGAGATGGTGCGGTCTGCAGTCCACGCCGGCGTCGCTTTGAGGACTCCACTCCCCAAGGTGGGGAGCAGATTCCCCACGCAGGTCCGCGCTGGGCGACACGGTGTCGCAAAGAAGGCGCCCGGCACTGTGCGACAGGGGTGTCGCCAAGAACGCCCCGCACTGTGCGACAGGGGTGTCGCCAAGAGTGGGCGCCCTTTGAGCAGCGGAAGCAGCGCGGGATCGACGCGTGCTACGGCTCAGGCCATGCGCGAGCGCTCCCTCTTCGCTTTGCTCTTGGCTCTCGCCAGCGCCTGCGATGCCGCCGGCGACGGAGGAAGAGAAGGGGAAGGCGAAGGGGAAGGCGAAGGAGACGTCGTCGGCGACCCCTTCACCCTGCTGGAAACCACCTCCATCGACGACGCCGACCCGCTGGTGGTGCCGGGCTTCGCCATCACCGCGCGCCCCGATGGACGCTTCGCCCTCGCCTGGTTCGAGGCGAGCGCCCAAACCGTCCCCTGCGATCTCTTCGACGGCGGCGTGGTCGACGGCGAGGTCTATGTGCTGCGGATCGGCGACGAGCAGGTCGACGGCTCCGTCCGCATCCGCACCGTCGATCCCTTCGTGCCCAACACCAAAGAGGACGCCGTCGATCTCGCCGTCGACAGCGCCGGCAACTTGATGGTGGCCTACATGGGAGGGGCTGTGACCCGCACCTTCTGCGGTGCCTCGGACCTCCTGCTCGCCGTCGAAAATGGCGAGACCTTTGGCATTTCCACGGTCGCAGACACTGCAGACACCGGTACGCCTTGTCGGGGCAACGCCGGCGGCGATCCCTACTGCGCCCAAGGCGAAGTCGTCGGGCTCTATCCTGGCATCGCCGTCAACCCCAACGACGACGTGGCCCTCTCTTATCTCGACAGCCACTTCGGCTTCGGCAACGACGACATCACCCAGACCGATCTCGAGCTTGCTTCCGGCACTGCCAGCGCGTTGGCGCTTTCTTCAATCAACATGGAGTCCGGCGGCGGCTACTACAGCTCTTGCACCCTCACCGACGCCGCCGCCGTCGTCATCGGCCACGCCGTCACCGCCAACAACCAATTCGCCGACGGCAAAGGCGGCACCTTCGTCGTCGATGACGGCATCTACGTCGAAGTCGTCGACGGCGCGGGCGCCATCACCAGCGTCAACATTTTCCCGGGAGCAGCCACGGCCTCCCGTGTGGCCACCGGCGCTTTTCCAGGCCTTGGCTTGTTCGCTGCGGTGCACGAGCGCGGCAACGAGCAGCTGCTGCTCTTTCAATCCCTCGACCAGGGCCAGACGTGGACCCCCTCCCCCGTCGAGCAACTCGGCAAGAGCGGCCGCGATCCCGGCATCGTCTTTCTCGACGACGGACGACTGCTCCTCGCCTACGGCCATTGTCGCGACGACGACAACCAGACCAACTGCGACGCGCGCAAAGACGGCGTGCGCCTGGCGCTCAAAGACGGCACCCGCTTCCGCAAGACCACCTTGCCCGGCGACAGCGAAGACCTCGAAGGCATCGGCGTCGACGTCGCCAAAAGCGGACCCGCCGAAGTCGTCGTCGTCAACCTCAACTCCAGCCAGAACCGCCTGATCGTGCAACGGGTACAGGTGAATTGATGAGAGCGCGGTTTTCAATGCTCACGATCGTATTTTTGCTCGGTGCCTGTGCCGAGCCAAACACGCTGACGGGATCCATCAGCCAGTCCCACGACCTGAGCTTCGACGCCGTAGAGCTGCGGCTCTTGTCCGAACAACAAGTCTACGAGCTCAAGTACCTAAAGGCCCTCGAAGGTGGAGGCGAGGACGACAAAGTCGCCAAGGTCGTCTTCGATCAGCCCGAAGGCGGCGTCGTCGTTGGCGCCGAGCTCGATCTGCTCAGCTTGTCTGGATCGGTGCAGCGCACCACTGCGGCTAACGATCCCTTTCCGACGGGCCTGACCACGGCCATCGCGGTCT
The DNA here is from genome assembly GCA_023248635.1 of Myxococcales bacterium. Lineage (GTDB taxonomy): Bacteria > Myxococcota > UBA727 > UBA727 > VGSZ01 > VGSZ01. The sequence continues at coordinate 28,366 of JAHFED010000032.1, read as the reverse complement.
TTGCCGCCGGCGGCAACGAAGCCGGCGAAACGACCACGGGCAAGTTTGCGACGACCTTCGACAACGGCAAGACGCTCAACGGCACCTTTGAAACCGAGCTTCTGACGGTCGATTTCTAGCTGAGAAGATCGAAGTCAGGCGCGCAGGGTGACGGCGAAGCGCGTGGGCTCGCTCTGCCCGTTGCGGATGCGCTCGAGCACCTCCTTGTCGGGTCCAGCGACGTCGGCGAGCTCGACGCCGAAGCGGCTGTGCCCCTCGGACGAGGCGGCGACCCAGGCCACCTTGCCGCCCAGGGCGAGGGTGCGGGACTCCGCGTCGATGGCGATGCTCACGACCATGCCAGCGCGGACGACGTCGACGACGCCGCCGGTGCATTTCAGCTGCATGCCGCCGATGGAGAGGTTCACCATCGTCAAGGTGGCGTCTTTGGTCAGGGGGCCGCCGCCCTGGACATCGATGGCGATGGGCGTGCGCTCGAAGCTGCGCGCGGGCTCATAGCTGTTCATCGCAAAGATGCGGGCCAGCGCTTGACCCAGGGGACCGCGGTCTTTGGCCAGCCAGTCGGATTCGAAGGCGACGCCGACGTCGTAGATCACCTTGCCCGTGGGGCTTTGGCGTTCGCGGCACCACATCACGCTGCCGGCCGCGACCAGCTCATCTTCATCGCCGCCGACGTCGACGACGAGGGCAAGGGCCGCCCCCTGGTCGACCTTGTGCTCGCTCTCGAGGCGCAGGCCCTTGGGGGAGACGTCGGAGGCCTCGGCCTCCCCGGTCACGGGCCCGTTCGACGTCTGCGCCGACCAGCGCACGCGCAGTCGAAGGTCGATGCGCGGGCCGTCGCGCCGTTCAGAAGCCTTGCCGGAACTCGTCGTCATCGCGGAAGCATCCTATTGGCGCGCCGGCCTGTTTCACTGTGACAAGCTGTCAGGTGAAGCGACCCGTAGTGCCATCCACTGGACCGTTGCGGACCATACCAGCTCGCCGGCCCGGCGGGCCACACAACTGCGGCGCTTACTCGGCAGCTTCGAGATCGACCGTGAAGAAGGTGTTGGCGCCAGCGGTACGAACGCCCTCCCCCTCCGCCGAGGTCGTGAACGAAGCCGCGCCGACGGTGGTGACCGCCTCGATCACATAGACGGAGTCGAGGTCGACGGGGCTGTGCTTGAACACCGCCTCCCCGGTGCAGGGAACAGAGACGTCTTCGACGACGGCGACGTTGGTGCGCGGCTCGGTGTTTTGGAACAAAGACAAAGTGAAGGTCGAGGCCCCGGCCTCCTGACAACCTTGCCCGACCACGGTCAAATTGGCGGTCAGTGTGCCCCGCACCAGCCGAATGTCGGCGACGGCGGCCTGTTCTTCGACCTGGTAGCCAGCGCCGACCGCACCCGGATTCACTTCGAACAGACCAGACGTGCCAAACACCGTTTCCTCGGCCACCACCTCGGCCCGCAGGTCGGCGAAGCTGCCGGTTTGGATGGCGCCGCTGCCGGTGTCGCAGGGGAGATCGGCCACCGTCTCGCGGGGCAGGCCGTCGCGTCGGTCGCTGGCGTCGCGTGACAGGGCCGTGACCCGCACCACGTTGCCAGCGGGCAGGAATTCACAAGCCGAAGCGGGGTCTTCGCCGTCGACGGACCAGCCGATCGTCACGTCGAAAGTCGGCGAGCAGGCAGCGGCAAGGACGGTAACGACGAGGACGGACGCGCGACGCAGCATGGGAAGCTCCAAGGATTGCGTCGTCGTCGCCCGTTGGGCCAGGGCCGTCAAGGCGTTGGGACCCGTTCGTGGCGCAGACGGCAGTCTCCGCTGTATCAAGGGAGGATGCGGATCCTGCTGCTCCTCGCCTGCCTGCTCGCCTCAGCCGCCGCCCTCGCCGAGGAGGAGCCCAAGCCTCGAGTGCTGGTGCTCGAGCCCAGCTCCGAGGTGGTGAACAAGCCGACCCTGAACACCATCGCCAGCTTGATGCTCGTCGAGTTGTCCAAACAGTCCGGCCTCGACGTCATCAGCGCCAGCGACGTCAAGCGCCTGGCCGAGCTCGAGGGCGAGAAGCAGGCCATGGGGTGCTCCGACAACTCTTGCCTGGCCGAGCTCGCTGGAGCCATGGGAGCGCGCTACGTCGTCTTCGGCGACGTCGGCCAGCTGGGGGCCCTGATCATCTTGAACCTCAACCTCTTCGACTCGCAAAAGGCCACTGCCGTCAACCGCACCACGGTCCAAAGCAACGGCGTCGAGGACCTGCCCTCGAAGCTGGCCGCCGGTTTGCGCGAGCTGACCCAGCCCCTGAACCACAGCGCCGCTGCCGCAGCCCCACCGTCGGCGCCGACGCCGACGCCGGAAGTGAAGTCGGGCCCGCCCTCGCCGGCCCTGACCTGGGGCCTCATCGGTGGCGGCGGCGTGGTCGCCGCACTCGGCGTCGCCGTCGACCTCGGATCACCGACGTCGGACAACGCAAAAGTTGATCCGGTCGACTTCGTCGGCCCCGCGCTCGTGCTGGCGGGGGTCGGCTCGGTCGTCATCGGAGTCGTGTTGATGATGAGCGGGGGCAGCGATGGTTGAGCGAGCAGCGCTTCTCATCGGGGCCGTCCTGCTGTCGTCGTGTGGCTTGGCCAACGCCGGCACCGGCGGGGGGGTGCGTCCGCCCTTTGCCGACCTCTTTCGCGGCAACGCTCCGCAGGGTCGCAATTCCGACGGCGGCACAACCGACGACCCGCCTGGGCAGGACTGCATTGGCGGCGACGTCATCCTCACGACTGACGACGACATCGAGCTCAATGCCTTGTGGGCCCCCGAGGGCAACCAGGCCATCGTCTTGGTGCACAAGGAGTTCGGCGACCGCACCAATTGGGGGGGCCCGACCATCGACTACTTCCGCGAACAGGGCTACTCGGTGCTGGCCCTTGATCGACGCGTCGAGGACCGCGATGAACCGTCTGCCAAGCTCGACGTGAAAGTCGCGGCAGACTTCCTGGGCGTGTGTGGCATCGGGAAGTGGGGCGTCGTCGGCGCGTCCACCGGCACCACCGTCATCTTCGACTACGCCATCCAAACGGCCCCGGCCCGCGATCCCGATCTCTCGGCCATCGTGTTCCTCAGCCCCGGTGGCTACACCGGCCGGAACAACGCCTACGAGGACCACTTCCAATTCCTGGCGCCCATTCGCGGCCTCAGCGCCGTCGCCGAAGCCGACACCAATGGCGGAGCCCAGCTCAATCCGACGCCGGACGGGTGGACGAGCAAGTCCTACACCGGCGACGCCCATGGCGAGGACCTGTTGGTCGGGCCTGGTGGTGAACAGCTGCGCGCGGACCTCGAGCTCTTCCTGGCCGACGAAGTCCCGACCAATTGAGGCCTCGATGCCAACAAAGCCCGCGCCTCGGAGTGAAGCGATGATCCGTGCCCTCGTCGTCGTCGGCCTGCCCCTCATGTCCTGCGGCTTCCTGAATGCGGCCAGCCAGGGAGATTTGGAGTCTCCCTTCTTGGGCTCCAACACCAACGGGAACAACGCCAACCCCCAAGAAGGCGAAGGCGAACCTACTGAAGGAGAAGGGGAAGGCGGCGAAGGGGAAGGCGGTGAAGGCGAAGGCGAGGGCGGCGAAGGCGAAGGCGATCCAGACGACGCCACCCTGGTGCCCGGGGAAGTAATCACAAACCGTTGCCTCGGTCAGCGCATCAGCATCACCCGCGGACCCAGCACCGTCGCTGGCACCGTGTACCCGCCCGTGGATTTGTTGGACGGCAGCGCGAGAGGTCTGGCGCTGCTGCTCCCCGACGACCTGAGCTCCGACGATGATTACGCATTTTTGACGTGTCATCTCGTCGACCAGGGGCTGGTGGCGATCACCGTGCAGCGTCAGCTGGGGGTGACACCTGAGGACTATCTCGAGCTCGTCTTTCGGGTGCTCTCCCAGGATTTTGCTGTCCAAGCCGATCAGGTCGGCATCGTGGCGGCGTCGTCGGCGGTCCTGGAAGTCCATCGCTTCATCACGATCACCGAGGACCACCGCCCGCGGGTCCTCATCAACGTCAGCGGCGGCGCCGACTTTGCCCCTTCGCCCAGCGAGATCCATGAGGCCCAGAATTTCTACCCCGCGGCAGCCCTCTGGATGGCCTCCATCGATGATGGGGCCTGCGGCCCGGTACCGCCGGGCTGTGACGAGTACGTGAACCTGGTCGAACAAGACAACGCCGCCGCCCAGTCGGGCTGGGTGTTCCGGCATTTTCCCGGCAACCTGCATGGCACGAGGCTGGTGATGGACGGCGACGTCAACGACACACCTCCTTTGGGCCAGGTGGCGAGCTTCCTGATCCCCTGAAGCGAACGGTCGAGCCGCGACGTGGAGACAGCGCCGAAAAGATCTGGTGATGTTGAGATCACCCGTCTTCCGCGGTGATAATCATTGGCTCATGCGCCGGGCGACCTCGATGCGCTTGTCGAGGTTGAAGCGGGCGAAGTAGGCCGGGTCTTTGGCTTTGATCTTCTCCCACGACGACACCGCTTGCGCGGGGGAGCCCGAGAGCATGTGCGCCATGCCGTTGTAGTGCCAGGCCGGCATATAAGAATCGTTGGCTTTGATCGCTTCACCAAAAGAGCGCAGGGCTTCGTCGATGCGGCCAGTTTGAACATACACACGTCCGAGGCCGGTGAGGGCTTCGGCGCTGCGCGGGTCGAGCTTCTTGGCTTCGTTCAGCTGCTCTTCGGCGGTGCCGAGGTCTTTGGCGTCGAGGGCGTCCCAGCCGGCGGCGACGGCGCGCTGCAGGGGTGAGGCGTCGGCAGCCAGCCCAGCCACGCGTTTTTCGGCGGGGGCGGCGTTGGCGTCGTTGGTCATGGGGGCGCCGGGGCCTGCGGGTCGGGCTCCACCCAAGGCGCCCTTGCTGTCGCGGCCGTCGTCGCCGTCGGCGTCGCTGGCGATGGGCACCAGGGGTTGGGCCAGGGGTCCTTCGCCGCGCAGGCCGGCTTCGAGGTCGGGCATGCCCTTCTTGACGTGCTCGACCATGGGAGCGTCGGCGGGGGCGAGCTTGAGGTAGGTGTCCCAGGCGCCCTTGGCCTTCTGGAGGTTCTCGCGGCTCATGCCTGGGGTCTCGGCGACGGCGGCGCCCATCAAAAAGAGGGCGTCGAGGACTTCTTCTTTGTCTTGTTGGTGCACGGGGCTCGTGAGCACGTACTCGAGCTCCTCGATGGTGCGATCGCGGTTGCCGAGAAAGAAAAAGCAGCGTGCGAGCAGGTTGCGGGCGTTGGGATAGGTCGGCTGGGCGTCGAGGATCTTCGAGAAAATAGTGGCGGCTTCGATGAAGCGACGCTCGGAGAAATAGAGCTGACCCACGGCCATCTCGCGGTCGGGTCCGGCTTCGATGCGTTGGCCCGCGCGGCCGGACTTGTTCAGATCATCGAGGAGCTGCGTGACGCCGGTGAGGCTGCGCTTGCGTTGGGCGTCGTCGAGCTCGGGCCAATCCTTCTGCATGCGCGCGGCGAGATGCTCGGGTGTCACGGTGCCGTCGAGGACGTCGTTCAGCAGGCGCAGTTTCTTTTCGAGCTCCTGGTTCGTCGTCGCCGAACCCCAGGGTGCCGGCCCCGGGGCTTTGCCGGGATCGGCGGCGCGACCGACGCCGGGGGGCTCGAGACAGGCCGCGCTGGCAAGGAGAGCGACGACGACGAAGGCCCTGCCGGCGTCATGGAACCGGGTCTGATGGTGTTTCCGCATGGGCGCGGTCTAACCGTCGGAGTCGTCGGCGTCATCCCGGTCTTGGCGGCGCGGGGCATCGGTCCACAGCGAGGTGGGGGGGGCTTCAGGCGACGCAGTCTTAAGCTCGTCGACGACGGCGCTCCACACCTGGAGGGCAAAGGTGCGGGTGCGGGCGACGACGTCGACGGCGGTGGCGGCACCGGGCAGGGGAGCGAGGCCCCGCACCTTGTCGTCGAGTTCGCTCAGCAAGCTGGTGGGCAAAGTCGCAGCAGCAGCGGCGGCGAGGGCTGCCAGGTCGTCGCAGCGCACCAAGCCCAGGTGCGGCGCGCCCGTGCGCAGCCCGTGGGCGAGGAAGGATCCAAAGATGGCCCCGTGCGCTGGCAGGTCGGCGTCGTCGACGTCGGCGAAGAAGGCATCGTTGGCGCCGAGACGATCGAGCAACGCGGCGCGGAAGGCGGCCTCGGACAAGGCAGAAGCGGCGGCGGCCAGCTCGTTGAGGGAGGCGACGGGTCGGTAGTCGACGCGGCGGGGATCGAGGAGCCCGGCGAACAACACCGGTCGGGGTCGCAAGAAGCCGGCGACCACCTCGCGCAAGGGAGCGTCGAGACGCAGCAGGCCACGTCCGTCGAGGCCGCCCGTGGGGGTGTTGGTCGCAGCTTTGACGCGCACGCGGGCTCGCAGATCCTGCGCGAGCTTGAGCGAGAGGGAGTGTCCGAGCCGAAAGAGCAGCATGACGCTCGTCGTCGCCAACGCCGGGGTGAGCTCGCTTTCGGTCCCCTTCACCAAGAATGCGAGGCCGGTGCCGGCGGTGGCGGTGACGTGGCGGGCGGTCTCTTTGAGGGCGTCGGTGTCGCCCAGGTCTTGGCCGTCGGCGGCGTGGACGCGGTTGGCGGTGAGCATGAGCTCGTGGGCCACGCGCTCGCGGCTGGGTTGGTCGAGGCCCTGGAGCGCCCGGGAGAGCACGTCGTTGCCGCCCGAGAGCAGCCCCCAGGGCAAGAGCACCGAAGCCGTCAGATTCGTCGACGTCGCCTCGTCGTGGGGCAGGGGCGGCGGCGCGGGAGGCCGGGTGCCGGGCAGGGGCTGTTCCGGATCCAGCCAGGCAAAGATTTCGGCGGCTTCGTGGGCGGGAAGGAACCCAAGATCGGCGAGGCGCGCGCAGCGCCAGCGGTAGGCGTCTTCTTCGAGTTGGCTCGGCAGCTCCGCGCGAATGGCCTCGCACAGCTTCAGCACGAAGAGCATGTCGCGGCCCATCATGCGGTCGACGATCTGCTGCAGCACCGCCTGGGTCTCGTCGTCGGCGACGACGCCGCCGTAGACGATGAGGTAGCGCTGGTCGGGGGTGATGCTGTGGCGGCCGACGTCGTGCTCGGGTTCTTCTTCGAGGGACAGGTCGTAGATGCGCGTGTTGATCTTGAGGATCAGGGTGAGCAGCTCGAGATCGAGGCCGCGCAATTGGCCGACGCACCGGTCCGGGTTGGCGGCGAAGAACACGCGCATCCAGCGGCCCAACGAGGCGGCGTCGACGCGGTCCCGGCGCCAGGCGTCGAGGTCGAGGAAGCCCTGCACTTGCAAAGGCGACATGAGCTCAAGCAACTCGAGCGCATCTTCGACGCCAATGTCTTTGACGGTGGAGAAGAGATCGGGGACCGGCATTTGCCGCACCACCCGCATGATGTCCTTGCGGCCCAAGATGTGATCGAGGCGCTGCTTGGCCGAAAGCGGTGCGATCTCCTGGTAAAACGGCTGCAACGAAGGCAGCGGCGGCTCGGTCGTCATGCCTCGGCGGATGGCGCGTCGACGTCGACGACGCAACTCATTGTGCTCGCAGCCCGCGGCTCTTGTTGCGGCCTCCCACGCAATTGCAGGTAGCTTCGGGCCGTGAGCGACGTCCTCGCCGACCTGGTTCGTGACCTCGACGACGCTGACATGGGCGTTCGCCTGGCCGCCTTGCGCCGCGGGCTCGAGCTGCGTCCCCCGGGCCTCGTGCGGGCCATCCGTGATCGCATCGTGCAGGAGAGCGAAGGCAGCGTGCGCACAGCCTTCGTCGTCGCCCTGGTGCGATTGGGCGAAGAGGTGCTGCTGCGGGAAGTGGCCCGGGCCCTGCGTCACAAAGATCCCGTCGTCGTCGCCGGCGCCGCCCGCGTGCTGGGAGAAGTCGGCGATGCCCGCACCGTTCCCAACTTGATCGAGGCCTTCAAAACCGAAGACGTCGTCGTAGGCGCCGCCGTCGCGCGGGCCCTGGGCCAGTTGGGCGACAAGGTGGTGGTGCCCTGGCTGGTGGCAGCGCTCGAGCAGGGCTTTTGCCCCGAGGCGTGTGCCCAGGCCCTCGGCGTGCTCGACGATCCCCGCGCTCTCCCCGCCCTGGAGGAGCTGTCGACGTCGACCGACCCGCGTTTGCGCCTCGCGGCCGCCCAGGCCCTGCATGCTTTGCAAGAGCGTGCTTGATGGTCGGGCGCGGCGAAGTCCTCGAGCGCATGACCACCATCGCTGGCCCCCAAGGCCCTCTCGAGGCCCTCTGGCAAAGCGGCGGCGTCGCCGGCGGCGGCCCCGCGCTGGTGCATGGCGCGCCGGTGCTCCTGTGCCCGCCCCATCCAGCCCTGGGCGGCAGCATGGACAGCCCCGTGCTCGCCGATCTCGTTTGGCTGCTGGGACGTCGACGACACCCCACCCTGCGCTTCAACTACGCCGGCGTCGGCGCCTCCCATGGCGAGCGCGGTCTGCCTCCCTTGCCCGTGCCCGGGGGGGCGCCCGTCGACCTGCGTGCCCTCGTCGACGACGCCAACGCCGCCATCGCCCACCTGCTGCAGACCAGCGGAGACCGGCGCTGCTACGTCGTGGGCCTCTCCGTAGGCGCCTTGATCGCGGCCCGCTTGGGAGCCGAGAACGACGCCGTCGAAAAGGTGGCCTTGATCTCTCCCCCCGTCGACGTCACCGACGTCGATGTCGCTGCCTTGGACGCCTCCGGGGTGCTCTGGCGCTGCTACGTCGGCGGCGACGACGTCTTTGCTCCGGTCGAGCGCTGGCGCCTCACCATGCCGCGGCTGGTGGTGATCTCCCACGCCAACCACACCTTCTCGCGGGGCCTGCAGGCCTTGTGTGTCGAGGTGGCCGATGAGTTGACGTCGGCGTCCGACGACCTCTGACGACCCCGCACTGCACCTGTGCGACACGGGTGTCGCAAGGAGCGGCCCCAGTGCGACTGGGGTCTGGCAAAAAGAATGGCCCGCACTGTGGCAGGGGTGCAGAGACGGCCACACTGTGCGACTGGGGATCGGCCGACGTTGGCCTCGTCGGAGCTCCCTTGGATTTCGCCTTGAGATCCAAGGAGTTCGACCGCCCGCTGCACAAGATCGCCCCCTCTTTCGCTGATAGGGGGAGCCCGAAGAACACGGGTCGGCCCGTCGCCGGCGAGAAGCGCTGCGAGACGGGTTGAGTTGAAACGAAGGGCGAGCGATGTGCTCCGCCCGAGCAGGAGTTGGTCATGGCAGCAGGCGTCAACAAGGTCATCATCGTCGGCAATCTCGGGCGCGATCCCGAGGTCCGCTACTCGCAGGCTGGCATGGCCATCTGCAACTTCAGCGTCGCTGTGACCGAGAGGGTAAAAGACGGCGACGCCTGGAAAGACGCCACCGAGTGGTTCCGCGTCGTCTGTTTCGGCAAGACCGCGGAAAACGCCGGCCAGTATCTGCAGAAAGGACGTCAGGTCTACGTCGAAGGACGCCTGCGCACCTCCAAGTACAAAGACAAAGAAGGCATCGAAAAGACCTCGGTCGAGCTCATTTGCAACCAACTCACCTTCTTGGGCCAGGGCGGCGGCGGTGCCCCCCGTCCGGCGGGCGGTCCCCCAGCGGCCAAGGGAGCGCCCCAGCAAGGAGGCAGCGGTGGCGACGACGCCCCACCGGCCTCGGATGGCTTCATCGACGACGACCTGCCCTTCTGACGACGGGGGTCGGGGCGCGGCTCAGAGTCGAAAAGCGCCGGCGACGCCGAGGTAGCCGCCCGAAAAGGGGATGGCGAAGCCGCCTTCGAGGACGACGAGGGCCCAGGGAGCTGGGCGCCAGGCGACGCCGATGGGGCACTCCAAAAAGCCGCTGAAGGGCTCGCGCACGTCGCCGAAGCGGTAGCCAGCACCCAAGCTGGGTTCGACGTAGACCCACAGCTCGGGCAAGGCCATCTCGGCCACCGGCAGGCCGACGATCCCAGAAACGAAGTACTGGGTGGTGCCGTCGACCGACGACGAAATCTGCTGGTAGTCGAGCAGGGCTTCTCCACCGAGGTGGAGGTCGGCGCTCATCTGGTAGACGCCGCGCAGGCCGCCGGCGCCGCCCCATTGCGTGTCCTGCAGGAGCCCACCGCCCCCGCCGTAGGGGATGAGGTCGGTGAAGTGTCCGCGAGCGACGACGAAGACGTCTTTGCTGACTTGTCCTTGCAGCCAAGCACTGGTGCCAACGCCGGCTGCATCTTGCCCGACGACGCCGTGGACGCCGGCCCCGCCTTCAAAGACCCGATCGTCCATGGGGGGGGAGATCGGGCGGTACATGGGCGCACTCGCGCACCCCGCCAAGGCCACCAGAACGACGACGACGACCCGCACGGCCTCGACCCTAACAGGCCCCCAGGGTGCACCGCGTTTTCTTCCGACGCTGCTGGGGCGGACGAGCGTCCGAGCAGGGCAGGGAGGTGTCCCAGCCGATACGGCGGCGCCGGGCGCGGGCTACGTTTTCAGCGGCAGAACGTCAGAAAAGCCAGATCGCGGGTCAACCAACCAGGCTGGGCATCTGCGCTGCGGGCGCACAGCAGGAAGCACCTGCCGCCATCGAGGAGCCACGCTCAAATCGGAGAACCAATGTCGAGCATTCGAGACCTGGGAGCCGCTGGTGTCGCCGTCGCCGAAAACGCTGAGCGCCTTCGCCGGGCGGGCGCCATCAACGACGCACAGTTTGCCGAGCTGACCAACGGCGACGTCGGCCCCCAAGACCAGAAGATCGGCCGCGCGGCCATCGATGCCTTGAAGGTGGACTCGAAAGATCCCGTCTCCGGCGCCGACGGCATGGAGCTGCTTCGTTCGGTCGGCACCATGAACACGCGTCTGTTGGAGCTCCAGGCTGGCAAAGGCAGCGCGCGGCCGGCGACGCAGACGGGTGACTGCAATCCGATCCCGGTGGCCACCGCTGGGGCTGCTGCTGGGCGGCCCAGCACGGGCATCGACCTGGGCAGCCTCTTTGGGCCTGGTCAGTTGTTGGGGGGGCTCGGCGACTTCTTCAAGAGCTTTCTCGGCTGCTTGGGCATCAACGTCCTGGCGAAAGATGGGGCGCCAACGACGAAGGCTCCGGTCCCCGCTGCGCCCCCGCCCCCCGGAACGAACACGGGTGATTGCAACCCGATCCCTGCTCCCGCGCCTGGTTCGGGTCGTACGGCCCCTGCTGCCGTTGCCGGCGGCTCCGCTGTCGCCGCCGGCGCTGTTGGCGGTGCTCCGCTGACTGCCGGTACGGCGCCGAGCTTCGAGCGCGCCGCGGGAGGGGACTACATCCACGAGGGACAGCAGGGAGCCAGCGTGGTCGAGCTCAAGAACCTGCTGCGCGGACAGGGGATCTCCGTCGACGAGGGCGACGCTTTCACGCCTGCCACTGCGAGGGCTGTCCGCGAGTTCCAACGCACGCACCAGTGCAGCGTCGACGGCGTCATCGGCCCCCAGACTTTGAACGCGCTCGGGGTCTCCCGTTTCAGCCCCTCTTGGTCTGGCGCCACCGCCTCAAACGGCACTGGGTCGCCGCCGGCTACCTCGGCCACGTCGGCCCCTGCGGGCCCGGTCGCCACGTCGGCGCTGCCGCCGGCTGTGAGCGGGGGCGTGGGTGCCAACATCGTCGCGGCCGCCAGCCGTTACGACCACGCCATCGAGCCCCAGACCCGTGAGCCGGGTGGTTTCAAGGGCAAAGCGCAGCTCGCCGAACTTTACCAGAGCGCCACCGGCCAATCGGTGTCGTCCTGGGGTGGCAGCTACGGCTCGAAGCCGAACGACAAATCCTGGTGCGGCATCTTCGGCACCCAGGCCCTGAAAGAGGGCATTGCCGCTGCTGGCGGCGACCCGAACAGCGTGCGCTGGGATCTCACGCGGGGGGGCATGGTCGGGCCCGGCGTGACCAAGCACAACCAATGGGACCGTGACATGTCGCCCCGCTCGGCTTTCGAGTCGAAGATCGTGCCTGGCACCGTGGCGATCATGAATGGCGATCTGGTCCACCACGTCGTCGTCACGTCGCCGCCGGATGCCAATGGCTTCGTTTCCACGATGGAAGGCAACCACCCCGATACGTCGGCGGGCCGACGTAACATTCATGACATGCTCGCCTTTTACGAGGTGAATCCGGCCGGCGCCGGCATCGCCGGTGGTGGAGCCGATACCACCAAGGCCCGGCGTGCGTAGCCAAACTCAAAGTGCTTCCCTGCTGTTTGAGTCGTTGGCGCACACGATGGCGTGAGGGGCTGAACGTCGCCGTCACGTGGCCAGCACCGCCGCCAACCGCAAGCGCTCCGGAGCCACCGACAACGCCAGCCGGAGCGACTCCATCTCGGCGCCCAACCCCTGGCGTTCTTCCATGCTGAAGTGCCGTTCGACCTCAGGAAAGAGCTCGCCTTCTTCTTCGACGCGCGCGTGGTGCTCCAAGAGCTCGCCGACCACGGTCAACTCAGCGAGGATGTCAGCGCGCAGGCACTTGTCGTCGTCGATGATTCGCTCGAAGCGAAGGGTCGCGTCGTCGATGCTCTGGTGCTCACACACCCCCTCCCGGCCCTTGCGATCGAGGTGCTCCCGTACATTTGGCGGCGCGCGTGCCAGCGCAAAGAGGCCGGCATACAGCGAGCGCTCCTCGCTCCGTGCGTGGATTTGCAGCTGCAAGACGAGAGCGTGTCCCTTGCTGCGCACCGTCGCGCGTTGAAACGCCCCGGGTTCGAGCAGCGCGGCGATGGAGGCGATGGCAGCAAAGAACGCGTCGTGGTCGCGCCGAAGGAGGGCGAGGATGTCCATGTCTCCCTCACAGCAGCCACGATGCCAACGTGAGTCGCAGCCCCCGCCGTGAAGGCTGGGACAAAAAAGCCGTCGTCGACAAAGCTGACCGCGCCTGTCGGGCTGAGCCACCACGTCATCGTGCCTGCGCCCGCTTCTTCTCACGCTCTGACCAACTCCCGCCCTCTTTGATCCGTCAGAGCTTTCGATGGCACGCCGGCTGCGTATGGTGTCGGGTCGCGTGTCGCCCACCCCGACCGACGACGTCCTTCGCACGACCCGTCTGCGCAGCCGGAGGTCCCAATGCCCACCAAGCCCAAGCCCCGCGACACGCCGTCACGGCGCAAGACCTCCGCCAGCCGCTCGTCAAAGAAAAAGGCGGACCAAGCCAGCAGTGTCGAGGTGAACGGCGGCGAGAAGCTCCGCGGCATCTTCATGGATGGTCGCTACCAAGTGATCGACGTCCTCGGCGACAGCCAGCAGACGGTTCACGACGTCATCCTCGAGGTCAGCCGTGGCGTGGCCAACGCGGCGACCAATGACGGTGCTCAGACCCTCGTCGTCGACGCCGGCGGCGCTCTGCAGAGGGCCGCGCGTGCCTCCCTTCGCCGTTGGCGCCAGCGCAGAGAGAGAGCCCAGAGCTCCATCGCCCAGCGTCGTCGTCAGCTTCAGACCGGTGTCGAGCACCTGTACTCCCGACTGCGCTCCACCCTGGATGTCGGCATGTCCAAGCTGGTTCGCATGCTCAAGCGCGACCAAGGCAAGGTCTGACAGCGGCGACGTCAGGGCTCGGTGTCCTTGCTCGATGCCGGCGAGCCAGAGGGCAGCCCGTCGCCACACGCGGTGTGCCTTGGGTGGAAAAAGCTCCATCCGCTTGGCGCCCATACCCCCCGAGAGATCATTTCCGCTTCGGAAAAGATCTCTCAATGTGAAAAAAGATCTCAATGACGAAATTTATATTGACAACTTTTTACGACGAGTTTAGCAAGGCCCCTCCCTAAAGGGCGGGGGGCGGGTGGTGGGTCCAATGTTGAGATTGATTCTCACTATCGATCCGTCGTCCAACAGGTGACAGCTCCTCCAACACGTGCGGAGGACGTGAGCACGAAGAATGCCCTTCGTGCACAGCATTGCTGCGTTCGATCAAAGCAGCGTCGTCCAACTCTGCGACGTCAGAGCCGAAGTCTCGTCTTGGTGGGTCGGGCTGCGGCCGCCAGGCTCACGCCACTGCCTTCGACGTAGGATCGGCAAGATCCGCAGAAAAGCAAACTTAAGAGAAGATATCTCTCGAGGTTTTCATGGTTCAAGACGCTGGTGTGTCTTGAAATTCTTCTCTTCAAGACACGCCAGCGTCTTGAAGGACATAACAATATCTCTGTCCGATCACCGGCTCGAAGCTGCCTCAAAGGAGGTGGCATGAAATCAGCTAGGTGAAAGCCAACCAGGGGAGAACATCATGCGCACCGGTGCTTTCGTCGTCCTTTCCATCGTGCTCCTCGCATCCGACGTCCAGGCCCAAGAGACCTCCATCGTGGCCTTCTGCGATAAGCTCGTTGCCTGCGGGCGGGAACCCGATGCCGCCGCTTGCGTCGCCGCGGCCTCCGACAGCGATGAGAGAGCCCGGGCCGTCGGCGACCCGATTTGCACGTCCTACGCAGACGCCGAGCTGGCGTGGATGGCCTGCCAAGCTGCAGTGGGAGATTGTGCTGCCCTCGACTCGTCCTGCCCCAACGAGGACGCCGTGCGCGCCGGTCTCGAAGGCCAGGGCGCCGCGGCCTGTGGCAACGGCCAACTCCCCCAGCCACCTCCTGCGGAGTGGCGCTGCGACCCCGGCTATTTCAACTCCGCCGACGGCTGCGACTGCGGCTGCGGCGCCGCCGACGTGGACTGCGGCGACGCCGGGTGTGCAGAAGGCGGCTGTAGCACCGCGGCATGCTCCTGGTGCCACGCCGCCGACGGCAGTGACATCCCCTGCAGTGGGGGCGGTGAGCCGTCAGGCGAGGGCGAGGGCGAGGGCGAGGGCGACGCCCCCGTGGTCGACCCCGTTCCCGTCGTCGAGCCCGTCCCCGTCGTCGAACCAGTGCCCGTCGTCGAGCCTGCCCCCGTCGTTCCCGACAGCTGTGCTTTTGCCCCGGCGTCCGCCCTCACCGGCCTTGCTTTGTGCCTGAAGCGCCGCCGCCGCTGAAATCCGTCCGGGTCCTCGCGAGAAAAGGGGGCGCATGCGCCCCCTTCCTTTTGCGCATGCCGACAACCGGCTCCTCGGCCCCATGGAAGGGGTGCAGTAGGGTTCGCCATGCCCGTGCACCGTGTTGTGTTTGCGCTTGCTGCGTTGGTCGCTGTCCCAGCCTGCAAACGCGCCTCCCCGTCGTCGCACGTCCTTCACGAGGCCAAGCGTTCGCTGGTGGTGGGCATCTCGCAGGAACCCGACACCCTCTTCATGCCCTTCAAGGAGATGAACGCTGCCGAGCACATCGGACGTCCAGGCGCCCTGATGCTCACGGTCTTCGACGAAAACTGGCAGCTGCGGCCCCAGGCGGCGACGCAGGTGCCCACCGTCGACAACGGTGGCGTCGTGCTGGCGCCCGATGGAACCATGCAGGTGACCTGGCAGCTCAAAGAAGGCTTGGCATGGGCCGACGGCGTCCCCGTCACCAGCGCCGACTTCGTCTTTGGCTGGCAGCTTTGCACCAACCCGGCATTGGAGGTCGTCGACCGGGCCGGAGCCGAGCGGGTGCAATCCATCGAGGTCGTCGACGACCGCATCTTCAAAGTCATCTGGAAAGAGCCGTACGCCTACTATGCCTACTATCGCAATCACGAGGCGTTACCTCGACACGTCCTCGAGGCTCAACTGCGTGATCACCCAGATCTGCTCAAGCAATCACCATACGGCACAAAACCCATCTTGGGCGGCGCGTTCACGGTCAGCGAGTGGGTGCCCCAGAGCCACATCACCTTGGTGAAAAATCCCCACGCGCACCTCTGGCAGCCCCAGCTCGAGGAGATCACCTGGAAGATCATTCCCCAAACCCAGACCATCGAAGCAGCACTGCTCAGCGGCTCCATCGACGTCGTCTCGGTCATTGCCTTCACTTTCGATCAGGCCGTCGATTTCGAAAAACGCCACCCCGAGTTCAACACCGTCTTCACCAAGGCGTTGATGCTCGAGCACATCGATCTCAACCTCGACAACCCCCTGCTCGCCGACAAGCGCGTGCGCCAGGCGCTCGTCTATGCCCTCGACCGAGAACAGCTTGTGAAGGTTTTGTTCCAGGGCAAGCAGCCCGTTGCCCACAGCAGCGAGCCCGACGACAACGATGATCTAGGCCTCCCCCGCTACCCTTACAATCCGGCCAAAGCCCAAGCCCTCCTGCAGGAAGCCGGCTACGTCGTCGGACCCGATGGTGTCAGACAAAAAGACGGCAAAGCGCTGCATTTCACCATCCACACGACCGCGGGCGATCGACTGCGAGAACAGGTTGAACAGCTGTTGGTGCAATGGTGGCGCGCCGTCGGCGTCGACGTCGTCGTGCGGAACCAGCCGGCGAAACTGTTGTTTGGTGAAACGATCCGTCATCGCAAGTTCGACAGCATGGTGATGTTCACCTGGACGAAGGAACCCAACAAGGTCGACGAGACCTACTGGCGCTGCGATCAGAAGCCCGACGCCAAAAACGCCTTCCAGGGGCGCAACTACCCGGGCTTCTGCTCCCCCGAGCTCGATCGCCGGCTCGACGAGGCCCAGCGCACCTTGAACGAGACCCAGCGCCGCACTCTGCACCGCAAGATCGCCGCCATCATCGCCGACGAAGTCCCGATGATTCCGCTCTACGACCGCGTCGACGTCAGCGTGGTCCCCAAGAACTTCCGCGGTTGGCGCCCCACGGGCATGCTGCAGTCCGTGGCCTGGAACGCCTGGGAGTGGCACTTCGACGTCGACGCACCCGCCATCCCGGCAAGGCAGTAGCAACAGCGTGCGTGGGCTCTTGCGCCTGGTGCTCTCTCGTTTGCTGCAGGGCGTGGCACTGCTCGCGGCGCTGTCCTTTCTGCTCTTTGGCGTCATGGCGTATCTGCCGGGTGATCCCGTCGATCTGCTCGTCGCCAGCAACCCCAGCCTCAGCCCCGACGACGTCATCCGACTGAAAAAGCTGCGGGGGCTCGACCAGCCTTTCCCGGTGCGCTGGTGGCGCTGGCTCTACGGACACCACGAAGCCAAGATGCCGCCGCCGTCGTCGGAGCTGCCTGCCGTCGTCGGCGTGCTGCCCGCGCCCCGGCCTTTCGTCATCGACATTCCGGTCCCCCCGCACCCCGGTTTGGAGCTGCGCGCGCTTCCGCCCCTCACCCAAGAAGGCGAGCGCCTGCGGGCCGTCGTCGTCGACGCCGGCGCCCAACGCCTCTTGCTCATCGTGCAGGACCCAGACGGCCAGCAAGCCCTGTGGAGCCTACCGGTCTTCGTCGCGCCTCCCCCCCGCGACCCGGTCATCAGCATCGACCGTGACGACGACGACGGCGACGCGGTCGTGCTCGGCGATGGCGATCCCCAGACCCACGGCGGCACCGACCTGCTCGTCCAACGCTCGGGCTCTGAGCTGCGCGCCGCCGCCGTCGCGCTGCACTCCTTGCCCAAGCCCCCCGACACCATCGACGACCCGCTCTTCACCGGGCAGCAGGTGCGGGAAATCGGCGACAGCGTCGTCGTCGTCGCCGGCGCTCCCCTGCTCGATCGCGATCGCTTCGTCTGCGGCGTCGTCTGTGCCCTGCTCGGCGACAGCAGCGCCCTGGGATGGAGCTGGGCCACCAAACGTCCTGTGGCCGAGCTGCTCCTTGGGGTCCCCGCGGTGTGCGGCGACGGACTCACGAGCCCCGGCGAAAGCTGCGACGACAGCAACGGCAACGACGACGACGGCTGCTCGTCCCACTGCCAATCGGAGCCGGTGACGACGTCAGCGAGCCTCGACACCTGGATCGCTGGCTTGCTCGCGGGCCAGGGACGCATCGGCAACACCCTCGTGCTCACCGCCCCTGCACTGCTCTTGTCGATGTTGCTCTCCCTGCTGCTCGGCACCTGGGCGGGGCTGCGCCAACGTTCCGCCGTCGACGTCGCCGTGCGCACTTTCGCCGCCCTGTGCAGCAGCGTGCCGGCCTTCTTCGTCGCCTTGGTCTTGATCACCCTCTTCGCCGAACAACTGCAGTGGTTCCCCTCCGGCGGCATGCAATCCCCGGGCATCCACCGTCAAGGTGCCATCGCCGTCGTCGTCGACCGCTTGCAACACCTGCTCTTGCCCCTGCTCGTGCTGGTGGTGTTTTGGGCGGGACGCTTTGTGCGCCAGGTCCGCAGCGCCGTCGCTTCTGCCCAAGCCTCGGACTTCGTGCGCACGGCCAAAAGCAAGGGCCTGTCGTCGTCGTCGATCCTGCTGCGGCACATCTTGCCCAACGCCGCGCTGCCCCTGGTGACGCTGGTCGGACTCAGCCTGCCCAGCATGTTCGGCGGCGCCCTGCTCACCGAAACGGTGTTTTCCTGGCCCGGCCTCGGACGCCTCCAATACGACGCCATCTTGCAAAACGATTCCTACGTTGCCGTCGTCGTCTTCCTCCTGGTGGCCGCCCTCGTGCTCTTGGGATCCCTGCTGGCCGACGTCTTGGCCTTCGTGCTCGATCCCCGGCTGCGGAGCGCGCGATGAACCGGGCTTGGGCGCGGATGTCCCGCTCAGCAAAAGCGGCCGTCGTCGTCCTCGCCTTCATCGTGCTCCTGGCGGCCTTGGCCAGCGTCGTCGAGAGCGTGCTCGGGGTCTCCCACACCGCCATCGACCTCAAGGGCCGCTACGCCGACGCCGCCTTCCCGCACCTGCTCGGCCAAAACGAGCTCGGCCAAGATCTCTTCGCGCGCTTGCTCCACGGGGCCCGCGTCTCCCTCGCCGTCGGCCTGCTGGCAGCCCTGGTGGCCACCCTCGCCGGCATCGTGATCGGCATGGGCGCAGCCTTCTTCGGCGGCGTCGTCGACGTCGTTTTGATGCGCTTCACCGATGGGATGCTGGCCATCCCGGTGTTGCCCTTGCTCCTGATCGCTGCCGCCCTCGACATCGGCAAAGGCTCCAGCGCCCTCTCCGCCGTCGCCCGCATCGTCATCCTGCTCGGGGCTTTTTCCTGGATGGGTGTGGCCCGCTTGACCCGCGCCCAAGCCCGTCAGGCGCTGACCCTCGACCACACCGCCGCCGCCCGTGCCTTGGGAGCCGGACCCTGGCGCGTCGTCGTCGTCCACGTGCTGCCCCTGTGCCTGCCACCGGTGATCGTGCAGGCCACCCTCGAGGTCGGCGGCAACATCTTGGCCGAGAGCGCGCTGTCCTTCCTCGGCCTGGGTGTCCAGCCACCGGTGCCCTCGTGGGGAAACATGCTGATGAGCGCGCTCGACGTCTTGAAGAGCGATCCCCCCAGCGCGCTGCTCCCCGGTTGTTGCATCCTCCTCACCGTTTTGTGCGTGCAGCTGGCGGGCGACGGCGTCCGCGACCTGCTCGATGTAGGACGCACGAGCGGTGGCAAGCAATGAAGTCTTGATGTTCCAGCCGTCGTCGCCGCGTGATCTTCCAGACGCCAGCGCGTCGCATGTTGTTGATGTTCAATTGGCGCGTCTCGACGTCGACGCGTCCAGCCCGAAAGCGAAGAGATGATTGCAGCCCTGCTCCTGACCCTTGCCACCCAAGCCGCCGTCGACGAAGGCTCCTTCGCACCCGTTGAGCCTGTCCCAGAGGCGCCGCCGTCG
Organism: Myxococcales bacterium; assembly: GCA_023248635.1. Classification (GTDB taxonomy): domain Bacteria; phylum Myxococcota; class UBA727; order UBA727; family VGSZ01; genus VGSZ01. The sequence goes on along the minus strand of JAHFED010000032.1, from coordinate 8,928 downwards.
ACCACCGACACCCTGCCCACCGTCGTCGACGCCCCACCGATCATTGACGAGCGCCCAGCGATCCCAGCGCCGCCGCCGCCGTCAGTTCCAGCGCCGTCAACGCCCCCCGAGTTTCTGCCGGCGCCCGCCTTCTGGGCCAACGATCAACCGGGGCACTACCTCGCCTGGTACGGCGCCGAATACGCCGCCATCGCGCTGATCGGCGGCCTCTACGCCGGCGGCGTCAACGACGCCATTCCCTCGGCCCCGGCCTTGATCGGACCGCGCTTCGACCTCGACAACCCCGACGCCCGCGTGCTCTTGGATCCCCGCCTCGACGACGTCATCGGCCGCCCCTATCTCAAGGAAAAGGTCCCCGAAGGCGCCCTCGTCGGCGGCGCGGCCGTCGTGCTGCTCGGCGTGGCCGGCATCGACTACCTGGCCACCAACGACCTCCACCGCACCCACGGCCTCGTGCTCGGCGGCGCGGAAACGATCTTTGGCACTCTCCTCGTCACCGAGGTGTTCAAGCTCTCCTTCGGACGCCTGCGCCCCGACTTTCGCGAACGCTGGCTGCGCGCCGCCTGCGCGGGCAACGTCAAAGCCCCCGACGACCTGGACTGCTCCTTGGTCGACGACGGCTTCGAGCTCTCTGCCGCCGACGTCCAAGACGGCATGGAATCCTTCATCTCGGGACACAGCAGCAGCAGCTTCGCCGTCGCCACCTACGCCTCGATGTGGCTGGGCTCGACGCTGATCTGGAACAAAGATCGCCCCGACTGGGGACCCGCCGTCGGCGCCCTCGCCGCCGGCACCCTGTACGCCACCGCAGGCCTCGTGGCCGCCAGCCGCATCAGCGACGACCGCCACCACCCCGAAGACGTCGTCGTCGGCGCCGCCGTCGGCGCCACCCTCGGGGCGACTTTTTTCCTGGTGCACTTCGACATCGACGGCCACGCACGCCGCCGGGGCTTCACGGTGGTTCCAACCGCGGGTCTCGGCGCCACCGCCACCGGCAACGGTCTCGCCCTCGTGGGAGCCTTCTGATGAGCGTCCTGCGCTCCATGACCGGCTTTGGCCGCGGACAAGCGGTCGTTGACAGCAGCGGCTGGGCCGTCGTCGTCGAAATCAAGTCGGTGAACCACAAGGGCCTCGATGTGAAGCTGCGCTTGCCCCGCGCCCTCGCATCCCACGAGTCGAACCTGGCCCACCAAGTGCGCGCGCGCGTCGAACGCGGCCGCATCGACGTCGCCGTCGACCTCGAGGTCACCCACCAGGAGGCCACCATCCGCATCGACACCGCCCGGGCCGCCGCCGTCGTCGCCGCCGTCGTCGACCTCGCCCGCGCCCACCCCACGCTCTCCCCGACCTTGAGCGCCGCAGACCTGCTTCGCATCCCCGGCATCCTCGACCACGACGACGCCCCCGCCGACATCCCCGCCCTGCAAT
>JAHFED010000032.1:0-2500 GCA_023248635.1 Myxococcales bacterium | reverse complement strand
GCGAGGTCAGGGACACTGTCTGGTGGGCAGTTTGACTGGGGCGGTCGCCTCCCAAAGAGTAACGGAGGCGCGCGAAGGTTCCCTCAGCCTGATTGGAAACCAGGCGTCGAGTGTAATGGCACAAGGGAGCTTGACTGCAAGACAGACATGTCGAGCAGGTGCGAAAGCAGGTCATAGTGATCCGGTGGTTCTGCATGGAAGGGCCATCGCTCAACGGATAAAAGGTACTCCGGGGATAACAGGCTTATCACGCCCAAGAGTTCACATCGACGGCGTGGTTTGGCACCTCGATGTCGGCTCATCGCATCCTGGGGCTGAAGTCGGTCCCAAGGGTTAGGCTGTTCGCCTATTAAAGCGGTACGCGAGCTGGGTTCAAAACGTCGTGAGACAGTTTGGTCCCTATCTGCCGTATGCGGAGGAAATTTGAGGGAAGCTGACTTTAGTACGAGAGGACCGAGTTGGACGAACCTCTGGTGTACCAGTTGTCACGCCAGTGGCACAGCTGGGTAGCCATGTTCGGACGGGATAACCGCTGAAAGCATCTAAGCGGGAAGCCCCTCCCAAGATTAGATTTCCCAGTCGTAAGACGCTGAAGGCCCCTCGAAGACTACGAGGTAATAGGCTGGGTGTGGAAGCCTCGCAAGAGGTGGAGCTTACCAGTACTAATCGGCCGGCCGGCTTGGCATTTTCCTGTTTCTTCGCAGCAGTCTGCTGTTGCGAACTGGAAAATCACATAATGTGTCTCCTACCTACAAGACTAGGGTTGCTGGTGATGAATTGGACATGAGTTGCATTGCACTCTGTCCTCATCTTGGAACGATTTCACAAGTTTCCGGTGGTTATAGAGGCGAAGTTACACCCGATCCCATCCCGAACTCGGAAGTTAAGCTCGCGATCGCCAATGGTACTGCACGGGAGACCGTGTGGGAGAGTAGGACGCCGCCGGATTTTTTTTAGAAGCCCCTGACCGTAAGGTCAGGGGCTTCGTCCTTTTGTGGATGTCGCGTGCTTGTATTGCCAACCTTGATGCAATTAACAATTCAACAATTGTTATCCACAGTCGAAACGCAACGGTGGTTGCAGGGGGCGAAGCGGGTATTTCGTACTGCCGATGGGCGCCGTGGCGCGATTCAGCCCAGCGCCGTGCTATGAGGTTTCCTCTTCGTCCAACGGGGCTCCATGCTCAGCAGAGAACGGTTCCGAGCACTTGTTGCCGCTGCCCACAAGGCGCCGTCCCCTGACAATCTCCAGGGCTGGGCGTTTGGCCTGCGCGACGGCGCCATTGAAGTGCGTCTCCCGGACGCCCATCGTCTTCCAACCGATGTCGGCGACATGTTCAGTTGGATCGGCATCGGCGCCGCGCTTGAGAACCTGATGCTGCAGGCCGGTGCCGAGGGCTTGACGGCCGCCGTCGAGGTGGTGCCGACGTCCGGGCAGGGGTCAGCGGGCGAAGCCGCCGGGCAGCTCGCGGCCCGCGTGACCGTGGCCGAGGGCGGGGTCCGCGATCCCCTCGTCGACCAACTCGACGCTCGGGTCACCAACCGAAAGCCCTTCGATTCCGAGCCTCTCGATCCGTCGTTGTGCCAGCGCCTGCAGACCGCAGCCGTCGCGCCGGGTGTATCCCTGCAACTGCTGACATCGAAGCAGGAGCGGACGAGGCTCGGCGCCCTCGTCGCCGACAACGACTGGATCCGCATGTCGCACCAGCCCTTTCACGCGGAGCTCTTCAGCGTGTTCCGGCTCTCACGCACCGAGGCTGTCACACGTGGCGACGGGCTCGACTTGGCCAGCCTCGAGCTCCCGGTGCCGGCCGGCCTGTTCCTGCGCCTGGTCGGCAAGTGGCCAGCAGCAAAGATGCTGAACCGCATCGGCCTCGCAAAGGGCTTTGCCAAGGGCTCAGGCAACGGCGTTGTGGCCAGCGGCGCCGCAGGCCTTGTGAGCACCTCCGGCGACGCCAACCGCGACTACGTAGCTGCTGGCCGAGCCTTCCAGCGCATCTGGCTGACGGCGACGGCGCTCGGCCTGGGCTTTCAACCTCTCGGGGGGCTCTCGCAGTACCTCACCAAGGTGCGCAAGGAACGCTCGACCTTCCTCCCCGAGCACGCAGCCCACCTCGACACACTGCAGGCCCCCTTCCGCGAGATCTTCGGCCTGGGCAACGGGCATCCGGCGCTGATGTTTCGCGTGGGCCGAGCCTCCGGTCTGCCCCTGGGCCGGTCGCTGCGTCGCCCGGTCGACGACGTCATCTTCTAAGGCGCTGTGCTCAAGCAGGCTTCGCGATCAACGTTGCATCGTGGATCCTCACCCCGTTCGTCTTGAGGACGGCTGACCTGCCTCGGTTTTTCGGACCACCGATCACGTTACTCGCAGCGACTCCGGTGGTTCACATTGACCGCGGTGAGGACGTCAAACCGCTGCGGTTTGGCGGCATCGCCGCGGAACACAAGTCCGTCGCTTCGACGGACGCGGGAGTGATCGAGCTATTGAATATGCTTGTCCT
>JAHFED010000031.1 GCA_023248635.1 Myxococcales bacterium | reverse complement strand
TTCAGGACGGGCAGCTGGTCGATCAAATCGAAGGCGTACCCTGCGTCGGCGGCGGCCTGGTGCTGACGGAATTCCTCGCTGGCCGTTACGACGTCGACGTCGATGCCTACAGCCGCGACAACGAGCTCCTCTACGCCGGCAACTTCACCGTTCGCGTCGAGGGCGGCGTGGAAAACGATGCCGGCGTCGTCGTCCTCGATCGCATTGGCGCTGAGCCTCCCCCCGACGTCGGCAGCGTTGGGCTGTTTTGGACCTTCCTCTACCCCGCGACCACCGCCATCGAGTCCTGCGCCGTCGCCGGCGTCGTCGACATCGACGTCTTGCTCACGGGTCCGGGTGGGCAGGAGGTCACCGACACCTTCAACTGTGCGGCGGCAGCGGGAGCCAACTTCGACGACCTCGACGTCGGCGCCTGGACGCTGCAAATCAACGCTTTCGGCCGCTACCACGACCAAGACATTCGCCTCTACGCCGACAGCCTCAACATCGTCGTCGTCGCCGACGAGTCCACTGAGCTCGGCGAGCTGGCCTTGCCCCGTGACGAAAGCTCCTTCGCCGACGTCGAAGCAGCTTGGAGCTTCGCCGCCTCATCCTGCGCCGACGCGGGTCTCACAGAGCTGTCAGTGTCTGTGCAGCGCAGCGGTCTCGACACAGCCGAAGCCGTTCGGACCGTCGAATGCTCCGCGGCGTCGACGTTGATCCCCACCTTTGTCCCCGGCAGCTACACCATCACCGTCACTGGCGTCGGAGCCACCGCTGACTTCCTCGGCGCAGCCACTGCCGACATCGCCCCCGACACGGCCACGGAAGTGAGCGTCCAGCTCGTTCCCGAGACTTGAAGTTTGGATGTTCAAGACGCTGGCGCGTCTTGAAGCGCGCGGCGCCGAATCCCAGCCTGACGATGTCAAAGGGAGAGGCGCTTCAGGGTTCGACGAAGCAGCAGTCGCCGTAGCTGTAGAAGCGGTAGCCCTCAGAGATGGCGGCGGCGTAGGCATCGAGCAGACGACGTCGTCCGACCAGCGTTCCCACGAGCACGAGGAGGGTCGACTCCGGCAGGTGGAAGTTGGTGATCAAGGCGTGAAAGCCGGTCACCTTGAGGGGCGGGCGGATGAACAGGCGCGTGAGCCCCTCGGCGGCGACAAAGGGAGCGTCGACGTCGAGGCCCACACGCGCGCTCTCGAGCACGCGGGCCGCGGTGGTGCCGACGGCGACGATGCGTTTGTCCTGGTTGCGGGCCTCGTTGAGCAGGGCCGCCGTCGACGACGACAGCCACCAGGGCTCGGGGTGCATGGCATGGGCGCTCAAACGCTCTTGGTGCACGGGCAGAAAGGTCCCCGGTCCCACGTGCAAGGTGACCTTGGCGAGGCGCACACCGCGTTCCTGCAAGGCTGCCAACGTCGACGCGTCAAAGTGCAACCCCGCGGTGGGGGCCGCGGACGATCCAAGCTTGGCCGCGTCGCGAAAGATGGTTTGGTAGCGCTCGCTGTCGTCGTCGTCGGGGGCGCGGTTCAGGTAGGGCGGCAGGGGCACAGCGCCATGCAGACGGGCAAAGGCCACGACGTCGCCGTCGAAGATCAAGCGCCAGGCACCGGGTTCGTCGTCGACAGCACCGACCACGGTGGCGAAGAGCGCGTCGGTGCCCGCGGCAAACACCAGGCGCTGTCCCGGCCGCGCTTTCTTCGACGCGTTCAAGAGCACGATCCATGCGTTGCCAGCAGCAGCGGGCCGCACGAGCAAGACCTCGACTTTGCCGCCGGACTGCGCCTTCTCACCCCGCAGGCGCGCGGGCAGCACGGTGGTGTCGTTGACGACGAGCACATCGCCTGGGTGCAGCAGGCCAACGATGTCGGCGAACTGCCGGTGGTGCAGACCCTCTTGGTCGAGATGCAGCAGACGCGAGGCCGAACGCTGCGCCAGCGGGTGACGAGCGATGCGCTCTGCCGGCAAGGTGAAAGTCCAAGAGGAGAGCAGGTCTTCGTCGACGTCGTTCACGTTTCAAGCCGGCTTCGACGACGCGGCATACATCTCGTCGATCAAGCTCGCGTAGCGGGTCGAGACCGCCTTGCGCTTCACCTTGAAGCTCGCGGTCAGCAGGCCGTTTTGGATCGTGAACGACTCCGGAACGATGCGAAAATATTTAATGGTCTCGAAGGACGCGAGCTCGCTGTTCACGGCCGCGATCTGCTCTTGCAGGAAGGAGATGGTCGCCGTCGACGTCCGATCCGCCGAGTGTCCGGTGCGGGTGGACCACTGGCCGAGCACGTCGTCGTCGATCACGATCAATGCCGTACAGTATTTCTTGTTGTCGCCGATGACGACGGCCTCGCTGATCAGCGGACGCGCCTTCAACAAGCCCTCAATTTTCTGGGGAGCGATGTATTTGCCTCCCGAGGTTTTCAAGAGATCTTTTTTCCGATCGGTGATGCGCAAGAAGCCATCGCCGTCGAGCTCGCCGATGTCACCGGTGTGAAACCAGCCGTCGCCGTCGAAAGCGTCGGCGTTGGCGTCGTCGCGGTTCAGGTAACCCCGGGTGACGTTGGGACCTTTGACGCAGATTTCGCCGTCGGTCTCCATCTTCAACTGCACGTTCTTGAGCAAGGTTCCGACGGTGCCGAGCTTCCAATGATCGGGACGGTTGGCCGAGATGCCAGGACAGGTCTCGGTCAGGCCATAGGCCTCGATGAGGGTGAGGCCGATGGCGAAGAAGAACTCGTGCACCACCGGCGCCAGCGGAGCCGATCCCGTCAGCATGGACTCCACACGATCGAGGCCGAGGCGGGCGCGGATCTTCGACAGCACCACGCGATCGGCGATCAGGTGTTGAGCCCGCAAGAGGGGCGGCAAGGGCTTGTGCTGCTGGCGGTAGGGGATGGTGCGGCGGCCGATGTCGATGGCCAGCGCGAAGAGCTTTTGTCGTCGAGGAGGAGCGGCGGCCACCGTCGCCATCAAGCGCGCATAGATCTTCTCGTACATGCGCGGAGCTGAAGGCACGAAGCCTGGACGCGTGCCGGTGAGATCGTCGAGCAGCGTCTCCATCGACGACAACACGATCACGGCTTGGAAGTACGCAGCGCCGAAACCGATCAAGCGTCCAAAGGCATGGGCCAGGGGCAAAAACAAAAACACGCCGGTCTCGCGCGTGCCCTCGGTGAAGATGCCCATGTCGCTGGCGACGTCGAGAATGGCGAGCCAGTTGCCGTGGCTCTGAATGACGCCCTTGGGCGCCCCGGTGGTGCCCGAGGTGTAGCTGTAGGTGGCGACGTCGTCGCGGGTGAGGGCCTTGGTGCGCCTTTCGCGCTCGGCCCGGGTGCGCTCAAGCTCGCCTTCGCCACGCACCTGTAGCGCAGCCAGGGACTCCCAGTCGTCAGCGACGTCGACGCCGGCAGGATCGATGAGCACGATGTGGCGCAGCTTGACGCGTTTTGCGTCGTAGTCCTTGTCGAGAAAGCGAAAGCCCTTGCGCAAAGACCGCACTTTTTCCAGCTGCTCTCGTCCTTCGCAAAACACGACTTCGATGGCGGCGTCGACGTGCAGGTAGCCGACCTCGCTCTCGAGCAGCGTTGCGTAGATGGGCACGGTGATGGCGCCCAAAGACAAGGCGGCGAAATCGATGGCCATCCATTCGGCGCGGGTGCCGGCAAAGATGCCCACGCTCACGCGCGCGTCGACGCCGCCGGGAATGGAGAGCAATCCCGCGGCAATGACCTCCACGCGCCTCAGTTGCGTGGCGTGGGAGACGTCGACGAAGCCGGCCCCCTGCTTCATGCGCAGCGCGGCCCGCGATCCCGCCGCGCGCGCCCGATCGAAATACATCTGGGGCAGGGAGCGATCCGCACCGGAAACCACAAGCGGCAACGTCGTCGGCGTCATCGCGCCTAGCTAGTGCCCCCAAGCGCAAGTCTGTAGGGGTTTCTGCCGCCCGACCTGAGGACCAGCATGCCCGGGGGCCGCAGACACAACCCACCGTGTCTCCACGGACACGCGCCCACGGCTGGAAGCGCCATCTCCCTTGGCATCGCGCGTGAAATGTCCTCGGGCACGACGTCACGCCCGATCTGGCGCGCCGTCGCCCACCAGGAGGACCCGCCGTGAAGCGAGCGTGTTGTGTCGCGTTGTCGTTGTTGTGTGCCGTCGTCGCCGCCTGCGTCGACGATCCAGCTGCGCAGCCCAAGGCCGCCGTCGTCACCGAAAAGACGCGCCAGCGTGTTGAGCAGCAGAACTTCCGCATCGACGCCGGCGTGCCGCTGCCGCGCCCACGAGAAGGCGAAACGCGCAGCGTCGGCTTCACCGACCTGACGCCAGTGCTCGACCCTCCTTCGGCCGAGCCACCCTCCCTGCTCGATCGCGAAGCCATCGCCCTCGACGACGGCGACCTGGTCGATCACAAGGCTTTCGCTCTGCAGCTGCTGCAACAAGGCGAGCAGGCCAGCGCCATCGTCGAGCTCAGGAAAACCCTCAGCGTCGATTCGTCGGCGGAAACGTGGGCCGCGCTCGGCGATGCCTACCTGCGGGCTGGCGACGTCGAGCGCGGCGTTCCCTGCCTGCTCGAGGCCGTCAGTCTTGACGTCGACCACTTGCCCGCGCGCCGGCTGCTCACCCGCCACTACCTCTCGCAAAACGACGCCACCCGCGCTCGGGCCCACGCCGAAGAGTGGGTGCGCCTGCAGCCGCAGAACCCAGCTTCGCGCCAAGCTCTGGGCCGCGCCCTCAGCCAGGCCGGCATGTGGAAAGAGGCCATCGATCAGTTCGCCCTCGTCGTCGACGCCCAGCCCGACAACGCCTACGCCTTCAACAACCTCGGCTTCGCGGCGCTGCAGTTGGGCGACAACGAGCGGGCGGTGCACAGCCTCGAGCGCGTGCTCTCGCTCAAGCCCCAACAGGGCTACATGTTGAACAACCTCGGCGTCGGCTACGAGCGTCTGGGTCGCACCGCCGAAGCCCACGCTGCCTTCGCCCGCGCTGCCGAGCTCAGTCCCCGCTATGGCCAGGCCGCCCTCAATCGGGATCGCGTGCAGCAAGGGTTGTCGCATGCCCAGCGGGTGGTTTCGGCGGACACCTTGCTCAAGCTTCGCGATGGGCTTTTCGACGACGTCCCGCCGCTGGGGACTGGTCCTGCGGACGGCGTTGATGTGCCGGCGGTGCCCACTGTCGATGGCGAATGATTCTCCGGCGGAAGCACGCACTTCGCGCGGAAGCACGCTTTGCGCGGAAGCACGCTTTGCGCGGAAGCACGCGCTTCGCGCGGAGAAGGCCTTCGCGCGGAGAAGGCCTTCGGCCGGGCCAAGGGGCTCCAGGGCAAGCCCCCTGGACCCCTGCCCCTTGTGTTGACGCGTTCCCTCGAGCTGTTGCCGGCGCCGGGGCGTCGTCGTGGTTGCGCGACGACCAGTGGGTGAGCACCTCGGCGCCGGCAGAGCTCGAGGGCAACGAGCTCTTCGATGGTCGCGACGCGCTTCGCGTCTTTTTCAGCGTTGCTGGGTAAAATATGCGCGAACTTGAAGTTCTGCCGTTCAAGACGCTGGCACGTCTTGAACGGCACGACTTGCAAAAAGAAAAAAGAAAAAGCGGGCCGTTGGCCCGCTTTTCGACGTCGTCAGAGGACGATCGCGGTCACTTGATCTTGGTCTCTTTGAATTCGACGTGCTTGCGCACGACCGGGTCGTACTTCTTTTTGACGAGCTTCTCTTTGGCCGTCTTGCGGTTCTTGCTGGTCACGTAGAAAAAGCCGGTGCCGGCAGTGGACTCGAGCTTGATGAGCTCACGGTTGCTCTTCGCCATGGAACGCTCCGAAGAAGATTCACAGCCTCGCGGCTGACGGGACCGGACCTCGATAGCCGACGCCGACGGAGCGCTCAAGGGAGATCGTCGGCCGTTCTCCAGCGACGTTGGCGATCGCGGTCTGCTGATCGCCTGATCTGTGCCCTCCTGATCGGGAGTCCCTCCGTGTGGCTGCCCTGCAAGAGCAGCCTCGCCACAGGTGTGGCGCCCTTGGGCCCGTCGCTGGGGGCATGACGACGTCGGCGTGACCCAGGAATCCCCAGCAGCGAAGGCACAGGCGCTGCAAAGACGGCCCGCGCTCGCACCGAGCCAACAACGAGGAGTCTCCATGACCAGCCTGCTGCCGATCCGCCGTTCACAGCGCCGTGAATCCCTCCTGCCGTCGTCGTCGTTCGAACCCCTGCGCACCATGTGGGAGTTGATGCAGAGCTTCGATCCGCTCGGCGAGATCGAAGTCGGCGGCATGCGCGGCGGCGAGCTGATGTTCCAGCCCGCTTTCGACCTCAAAGAGACCGCCGAGGGCTATCACCTGCGCGCCGATCTCCCGGGGGTGAAGGCCAGCGACATCGACGTCTCCGTCACCGGCAACCGCCTCACCATCAGCGGCCGTCGCGAAAGCGAAGAACGCCGCGAGGGCGAGACCTGGCATGCCCTCGAACGGAACTACGGCACCTTCATGCGCACAGTGACCCTGCCCGAAGGCGCCAACGTCGACGACGTCAAAGCGTCGATGCTCGACGGCGTCCTCGAGCTGACGATTCCCAAGCGGCCAGACGTCCAGCCGCGCAAGGTCCAGATTTCGACGACGCAGAAGCAGCCCGATCAGATTGGCACGAACAAAGACAAAGAGAAGCGGGGCAACGGCGGCGAACAACGTCGCTGAGCAACGCGCGCCGCCGGTCCTGGAGGCCGGCGGCTGTTTGCACCGACGCTGGGTGGATGCGCAGGGCCCGTGATTCATGTCATGTGCCGCACCTCTGTGCCCTTGCGCGCCGCGATTGCGTCGTCGAAGAGCCCTGCATGCACGCTTCTTTCTTCGCGGCCGCCGCCCTGGCCTCGGTCTTTTCTGCCAGCGACGCCTTGCCCGTCGATGGTGCCACCGTGCAAAGCGCCGTCGTCGTCGAGCTCAACGTCCCTGGCGACGGCACCTGCCGCTCCGCCGTCGACGCCAAGGGTCAGGCCTGTGGACATGGCCGTCGCTTCGAGCTCAAGGGCCTCGACCGCAGCCACACCCTCGCTCTCGTCAATGCCCTGGCCACGGCACCCCGTCGTCCCTGCTCGAACCTTCCGACCCATGCCGTGTTGTTCAGCACCACCAAGGGGCCCCGCGCCGTCGACGTCAGCTTTGGCTGTCACACTGCGGGTGGGCGTTCGATGTCGGCGTCGATCGAGAAAGATCTCGCGTCCGTTTTGCGCTTGTCTGGTCTTGTGAATGGCTTGCCCAAGCCCACGTAGATCTCCCAAAGGAACAACGCGCTTCGCGCGGAGAACGCTTCGCGTGGGCACGCCTTCGGCGAAGAAGGCCTCCGGCCGGGCCAAGGGGGTCCAGGGCAACCCCCCTGGACCCCTGCCCCTTGTGTAGGCGCGTTCCCTCGAGCTGTTGCCGGCGCTCGGGACGTCGTCGTTGATGCACGGCGCCAGGAGGTTGAAGGCCTCGGCGCCGGCAGAGCTCGAGGGCAACGAGCACTTCGATGGCTGCGGCGTGCTTTGTGTCTTTGCCTGGAGCGCCTCGATGGTCGCGGCGCACCTCGCTGATTGCGTGGAATCCTCGGATTGACGTCGTCAGCGCTCAACCAAGCCGCTCCTCCCCCAAACGCAAAACGATGGGCAATCGAAGACGTCGTTCCCTTGAGCACTTGCCACGAGGCGGCCCGAACCAAGACAGCCTTCGGGGGCAACTGCTCAAGGGACGCGATCACCCAAGGGCAGGGATTCCAAAGGGGTTTGCCCTGGAGCGCTTCGCCACCACCAGGTAACCCCTTTGGCCCCGCCGGAGGCGTTCTTCGCCGAAGGCGTCTTGGCGCGAAGCGCGTTCTCCGCGCGAAGCGTGTTCTCCGCGCGAAGCGCGTTCCCGCGCGAAGCGCGTTCTCCTCGGCGCGGAGCGCGTTGTCAGCGCAAGCGAACTTCAGCTGCAAGATCGAAAAATCATTCCTTCACGTCGAGATCGATCTGAGCAGCTTTGCTCCCCGCCTCAACGATGACGGAGCACGACCCGACCGCCAACGGATAGACCACACCATCGGGCGTCACTTCGACGCAGTAGTCATTGGCGTGCATGCGCAGCTTTGGCTTCTCGACGACGCCGCCCTTCTCGTCTTTCACGACGATGGTGAGCGGCACCGGTTTGCTGTTGAGCCGGAAGCGCTTGGGAAAGTCGCCCGTCGCCGTCACCGTCTGCACGATGAGATTGTTGACGTCGACGTCGGCGGTGACGGCCTGGTTGTTTCTGCCCGGGACCGAGGCCTGAATCTTGGCCTTGCCGCTGCCGGCGACAGTGACCTTGCCCCCCGCGTCGACTGTGGCCACCGCGGGATCGCTGGAGGTCCAAGTGACGACGAGCGGAGCCTTGCCTTCGTCGTGGGCCACGATGCCGCGGAAGGCGTGTGCCTGGAGCGACACGGTTTGGCCGAGCTCGGCGGATTTGATCGGCAGTGGTGGTTCGATCTCGAGGCGATCTGGCGGCGGGACGCCGCAGGCCACGCAGAGCGCGATCACGGCGGGGAGCGCTCGGTAGTTCATGGAACCCTCGTTCCCAAAAGGCCCCCTTGAACGCAAGACGGCGCCTGCTACGCCCGAGCTGAGGGGTGCTGCCGCCACAACCCTGTCGGCACGCACGAGTGTTCCTGGTTTGCCCACGCCCAAACGCGGCCTGTCGTCGTCGAGCCTGGAGTCCTGATGCGTCCGCCCCTGCGTCCCTTTGCCTACGTCTGCTTGATCCTGGCCGCCGTCGTTCCCGCGGTGCCGGCCCACGCCCAATGGTCGAGCGCCAGCGTCTTCACCGAAGACGGCGTCGAGCTCGGCGTCGAGCCCCGGCTCTTTGCCCTCTATGCGATCTTGAACGGCGCCGGCTACGACGTCGAATCCATTCTTGGACCCCTGCCGCTGCAACGGCCCAAGTTCTCGCCCACCCGCGAGAAGCTCCGCCAGAACATCGGCCGGTCGACGTCGCCCGAGCTGATCAAGCTGATCGAGAAATTCCCAGTATCGGCGCAAGAGTACGCCGCCGCCGTCTTGGAGCTCGGCCCCGCCCCCCGCTTCGACGACAAGGCAGCGACGTCGCCCTTGGCCAAAGCCCTCGCGGCCCCCATCCGCGAATGGTTCAATGAAGAGGGCGGCTCCGCCCTGCTGCGCAACGCCAACGAAGAAGCCCGGGCCACGCAAAAACGCCTGCTCCCCGGCCTCGACGCCGCCGTCAAAGCCACCACCAAGCTGGTGCGCCTGGGAGACACCTCCGACGCCCTCCTCGACGACGCTGCCACGGTGTCTGGTCGGGTGGCCGTGGTGCTCAACGACCTCGACGCCGCTGGCAGTCTGTTCGTGCTCCAGGTGCCCGATGCCGCCGGCGGCACCGCCGGCATCATCAGCGGGCCTTCGCGCGGGCCCGCCGACGACGAGGCCATCATCGACGCTGCGGTGCTGGCCTACGCCAAGACTTTGGTGGCTGGTGAGACGGCCAAGGTCGTGGCTGCGGGCACGTTGATCGAGGGTTTCGCGAAGCTCGCTGAACCGGTGCAAAAGGCCGTCGTCGACGACAAAGGCTATGCCCGCACCCTGCTCGCCTGCAGCGTCAGTCGCGAGATCCGCAAGCGCGCGCTCTCCTGTGGCCCCGTCGACAAAGACCCCGAAGCCCAGGCCGCCCTCGCGCTCATTGCCCCGCGCCTGAGCGCTTACGCAACGACGACGGCGCTGTTGTCGGCTGCGATGGGCGACCTGCTGGCGCTGCCTCCTCCGCCGCCACCGGTGATCGTTGCTCCCGAGCCTCCCAAGGAAGAGCCCAAGAAAAAGGGCAAGAAAGGCTAGCAGCGTGCGGAAAAACTCCGTTTTTCGCACCCTGCTGTACTTCCGGAGGGTCTGTCCCAGACCCTCCCTCGTCGAGGCGAAGCCTCGACGAGCCTCCCTCCCAAGGACGCGTCTGCCTCAAGACTTCGTTTTTCAGCAGCCTGCTAGACGGCGCATCTCATGACCCCGGAGCTCAGATTGAGCGCTGGGCGCGAAGAACCGGCCCTTCGCATCGGCGACGTCGGTGAGCATCGCGAGGGGAGGGGCTGTGAGATGGGCTCTCGGATCGCGCCCTTCGGGCGCGCTTTGTTGGCCGCAGTTTGTTCAGCGCAGCACGCGCAGCTTCAGCAAAGGACCCAAGCCGATGACCGCCACCATCCGCGAAGCCCTGACCTTCGACGACGTCTCCCTGGTCCCCGCTGAGAGCGACGTGCTGCCGTCCGAGGTCGACACGCGCACCCACCTCGGCCGCGGTGTGTCTTTGTCGATCCCCTTCTTGTCGGCGGCGATGGACACCGTCACGGAGTCGGCCACCGCCATCGCCATGGCCCAGAGCGGCGGCGTCGGCGTCGTGCACAAGAACCTCACCCCCGACGCCCAAGCGGCCATGGTGGCCAAGGTCAAAAAGTATGAGGCCGGCGTCGTCCGCAATCCGGTCACCCTCAACATCAACGCCCTCGCCAAAGAAGCCTTCGACAAGATGGCGGCCTTCGGCGTCTCCGGCTTTCCCGTCGTCGACGATGCTGGGCGCGTGCAGGGCATCTTGACCAAGCGCGATCTGCGGGCGGCGGTGCCTTCGACCCCCATCGGCGAAGTCATGACCCGCAACCTCGTGAGCGCTGGCGAAGGCGTCGGTCGCGACGATGCCATGGCGCTGATGGTGCAACGGCGTGTCGAGAAATTGCTGGTTGTCGACGACGATCGCCGTCTGCTCGGGCTCATCACCGTCAAAGATCTGCTCAAGGCAAAGGACTTTCCCAACGCCGCCCGCGACTCCCGCGGTCGCCTGCTGTGTGCTGCCGCCGTCGGTCCGGGACGCGATCTCGAGGTGCGCGCTCACGCCCTCGTCGACGCCGGCGTCGATGTGCTCGTGGTCGACACCGCCCATGGGCACAGCAAGGGGGTCATCGACGCCGTCGCCGCGCTGCGCCGCTGGTTCAAGGATGTCTGCTTGGTCGGTGGCAACATCGCGACCGCCGACGCCGCCAACGCGCTCATCGACGCTGGTGCCGACTGTGTGAAGGCCGGCATTGGTCCGGGCTCCATCTGCACCACCCGCATCGTCGCCGGCGTCGGCGTTCCCCAGGTCACCGCGGTGATGGACGTGTCGACGGCGGCCCGGGCCCGCGGTGCCACCACCATTGCCGACGGCGGCGTGAAGTACTCCGGCGATTGCGTCAAAGCCCTGGCAGCGGGTGCTGACGCCGTCATGATCGGGTCCCTCTTTGCCGGCACCGATGAGAGCCCGGGTGAGCTCGTCTTGTTTCAAGGCCGCACCTTCAAGGTGTACCGGGGCATGGGCTCCATGAGCGCCATGGAGCAGGGCAGCAAGGACCGCTACGGCCAGTCCGACGTCAAAGACGCCAACAAGCTCGTGCCCGAGGGCATCGAAGGTCGGGTGCCCGCACGGGGGTCGATGTCGGCGAACCTCTACCAGCTCACCGGCGGGGTGCGCTCGGGCATGGGCTACCTGGGGGCAAAGAACCTCCCCGAGCTGCGCACCAAGGCCAACTTCGTGAAGGTGACGTCGTCAGGGCTGCGTGAAGCCCACGTGCACGACGTCATCATCACCCGCGAAGCGCCCAACTACCGGCTCGAGTAACGGTCAGCGCGCTCTGCCACGCCAGGGCGCCCGACCTGGGGCACCAGCCGGCCAGGCACTCCGAGCATTGGGATGCGCTGTGTGCGGGACGTCAAGTCACCCGCGCGGGCGCCTTGCCCCAGATCCTCTGCTTCGACGATGCTCCCCCTCGTCCGCTGCACTCGACCGCCTCGCCAGGAGATGATCAATGAAATTGAGATTGGGACCTGCCTTTGGAACCGCGCTGTTTTCCTGCGTATTCCTGCTGCTCGGCTGCCCGCCCGGAGAAAAGGGCGACAAGGGCGACAAGGGCGACAAGGGCGACAAGGGCGACCCCGGTGACGCCGTGGGCGAAGGCGAAGGCGAGGGCGAAGGCGAAGGCGAAGGCGACGAAGGGGAGGGTGAAGGCGACGGCGGTGAGGGCGAAGGCGACGGCGGCGGTGAAGGCGAAGGCGACGGCGGTGAGGGCGAAGGCGACGGCGGTGGCGGCGAAGGCGAAGGCGAAGGCGGCGGAACCGTGGCGGTCGCCGACGGCAACGGCGAGACCGAGATCATCGCGCTCACCGGCCTCGACGAAAACGGCACCGACGACGACGACCAGGTCCTGGTCGACTTCGCCGGCCGCGTGAACGACAACAACCTGGAAGATCAGACCATCCGGCTCTCGTTTTCGCGCCGCTCAGCGCCCGAGCTGGTCGCGTCTGTCGCTCTCGACACCGTCGATGGCAACGACGGCTGCGATACCGCCGGCGAAGGCGAAGACGGCGTGTGCTTCACCATCGTCAACGGGCTGCGCCAGCTCGACCTCGAAAATGATACCGACCCCGATGGGTTGCTGGCGACCAACGCGTCCTTCAACCTGCGCTTCGATCGGCCGATGCAGCTGACGACGAAGGACGCTCTCGAGGACTGGATCCACGACGTCATCGGCATCGACGAGGCCTTCCGCGTCGTCGAGACCGACCCGGGCCGTGAATATCAGTTCATCTACGAGCTGGCCGACGACTTCCCCCACGCCAACTTCAACGCCCAGGGCGTCAACGTCGGCACCTCGCTGCTGATGCCGCCCTTCACCGTGCGCGACGAAAATGGCGACGGCAACGCGCTCATCGAAGTGGTGATCAACGATGGCGCCCTGCTGGCGGCACAGGCCGAGCCCGCGGGTGAGCTCTTCATCCCCATCGACGACAGCGACGGCGGCGACGTCGAGCTGAGTGCGGTGCTCGAAGACGGCATCTTTGCGGTCAACGACACCTTCGCGGTGCGCTTCACCACCGCCATGGACCAGGAATCCACCGAGCAGGCCATTGAATTCCGGCTCGAAGAGAGCGGCGTCTTCCCCGACGTCAAGGTCGACTTCGAAGACGTCGGCCAATACAAGGTCAAAATCCAGGGCGCCCCGGTCAACCTGAACCTCAACGGCCTCGACGGCGCCTTCGACCTCGTGCTCTTCCCCCACGACCTCACCAGCGCCGAGGGCATCACCAACAGCACAGAGGAAGTCCACTTCCTGATCACCGACATCCAGGTGCCGACCCTCAACGTCATCAATGTGGCCGCTGAAGACACGATGCAGGTCATCCTCAAGAACGCGGTCCCCGCGCGTTTGACCGGTGGCGCCCACGACAACAACCGCCTCGTCACCGGCGACAAGCTGGTCTGGACCTTCAGCGAGGACATGCAGGTCCTCACGGTGCAAACCGATCTCGCACGCATGCTCAACGCCCTCGACGACGGCGCTGAAAACCGCATCAATGCTGTCGCCGCCAACTTCTTGGCCTCCGACGACCCCACCAACACGGCCATCGACAACAACGTCTTCACCTACACGCTCAAAGCCGCGGCCGGGGGCGAGCCCCCCGACAGCCTCGTCGTCGACGATGAGCTGAACCTCGGCGCGTTTACGACCGACCCGCTGCTGGCCGAGGTGACCGACAAGGTCGCCGCCGCCGACATCGGGATCATCATCGCCGAGGATCAGGTGCCGAAGGCCACCCGCGCGGTGTTCATTATCCAGCCTGCGCTGGTCAAGCTCACCGACACCGCCGACTTCGCCGCCCTCGTCGAAGAAGACACCCTCAAGGTGGTCCTGGGCGCGACCCCGCGTGAGGACAACACCATCGAGGTCGGCGACAGCCTGCTCTTCCAGTTCACCAAGAAGATGGACCCCGTCACCACCCGCGCCGAGCTCGGTGCGCGCATTGCTGCCGGCACTCTCGAAGGAGGCGTGCGTCGCGGGACCTTCGTCGCCGGCACCGTCGCCGCCGACATCGTGATCTCCGACGAAGACGGGCTGACGGGCAACCGCTTCACCTACACCTTGCTCGGCAACCAGGAGTTCGAGATCGACGACGGCTCGGAGACCTTCGCCTTCGGCGCGCTGGCCGAGACCGTGCTCGACGACAACGGCCTGTCCATCCTCGAAGACCAAAACCCCACCGTCAGCGACGTCAACTTCGATCCCGATCTGGCGCCGACCTTGGCGACGGTGGTCGGTGCTCGCGTGGGTACGCACTGCGGTGACTCCATCCTCGAAGGCGACCCCGACGACGCCGTCAACGACAACGACACCGTCACCTTCAACTTCAGCGAGCCGCTTGACGCCACCTCGGTCAACGCCGCCAAGGACGCCATCGTCGTCGCCTTCAACGACGTCGCCGAGGGCACGGCCATCGTGCGCGCCGACGTCGTCGCGACGGGCAACCAGGCGTTCAAGGTGACGATGCCCGATCTCGCCACGCTCGCGACCGGCGACGCCATCGACTTCAGTCTCAACATCGCTGGCATCATCGACGACAACGGCGTCCCTGCCGAAGAGCTCGCGGCGGCCATGCCCCCGACGGACGTGCTGGCGCCGACCTTGGCCATCAGCCACAATTTCATCGTCAACGACGGCCGCCTCGTCGCCGGCGATCAGGTCACCGTGACCTTCAACTGCCAGATGGACGAGTACCTGACGCTGGCGTCGGTGCAGACCGCCGTCGACGACCTCATGAACGATGGCACCGCCCAGACGACCACCGCCAACAACACCACCTACGTCGTGGAGATTCTGCCCGGTCGCACCTTCCTGGTGCCGCTGCAGGCCACGCTCTCCCTCGGCCCGGTGGCCACCGATCTCGACATCGGCACGCCCGGTCCCAACAACACCGGCGAGACCGACGACGACGACCCCGTCGCCTTGGCCGATGGTCGGGTGGTGATCGACGGACCCTTCGATCTCAGCTTCGACGATGTGCCGATCGCCGACGTCACGATGACCTACGTCGACGGCACCGCCGCTGGCTTCACGGGCGTCTTCCAGGCGGCGGCTCCCTTGGAGACCGGCATCTGGTTCTTGTCGTCGGTCAGCGCTGGCCTCACGCGCGGGGCCATCGAGCTCCCGGTGGTGTTCAGCGACTTCGACGTCGCTCCCTGAGCGCGGCCACGACCGGGTCTGAGCGACGGCCGCCTTTTGGCGGCCGTCGCCGTTTTTTGAGCGGGGCGATCCGAGGTGAGACGTCGACGACGGCCCCGGGTGGTGCCGCCTATGCTTGGGCATGGTCCTGCGGATCTCCGTGCTGCTCGCCCTGGTGCTTGGTGTTGGCTGCGCGTCGGCGCCGGTGGTTGCCCCGACACTCCATGCGCCGCTGGACTTCGACGCGGGGGGTCCCGTCTTTGCCCCTCCGCTCATCGCCAGACCCGAGACGCCGTCGGAGGCAGGGCTGTTGATCACCGAGGCCATCGAGCTGCTGCAGAAGCACGACAACGCCGCCGCTATTCCCCGGCTGCAGGCCCTGTTGCGCTGTGACTTCTTGAGCGAACGGGGCCGGGCCAATCTCTATTGGCTGCTCGCCGAAGCCGCCCGCGGCGTCGACGACGAACGCCGCCGCGACGCTCTCGCCGGTTATGTGGTCGCCGCTTCCATCTTGCCGCCCGACCTCGAGCTGCAGGACAAAGTGGGGCGCGCGCGCGCGATGTTGCTGGCCGGAAAAGTCCAGGCCGGCGTCGGCGTCGGCGCGTCGCCGCAGCGGGCCATCGTCGTCGACAGCCTGGGCGAGGCCGACACCCTGGTCGCCCATCTGGGTTGCGGCGTGCGGGGACAGGCGCCCTACGTCTCGCGTCGACCCCAACCCCCAGCGCAAGGCGACGAGGGACTCGCAGCCCGCCGGCTCCTGTGCACCGAAAACGGCGACGAGCTGGTCTTGTGGTTCCGCGTTTCGCCGAATTGAGCCCGCCGGGTTCGCCGTGACCCTCGCCGGCGTTGTCGTCGTCTTGGTGCGCACCGAAGGCCCGCGCAACGCCGGCAGCGTCGCGCGTTTGTGCGGCAACTTCGGGGTCGAGCTGCGGCTCGTCGACGTCGACGTCGACCTGCGCACCAAGGAAGCCTGGCAGATGGCCCATCCCTGTGAGGCCTTGCTCGATGAGGCCCCGCGCTTTGCGTCCTTGGCGGACGCGCTGGCTGATGCGGCCCTGGCCGTGGCGCTGTCGGGAAAGATCTCCGGAGCGCTGGCGGGCCCCGCCCTCGACGTCGACCGGGCGAGGCTGCTGCTGCCGGCACCGTCGGAGCGCTTGGCTTTGGTCTTTGGCAACGAGCGCACCGGGCTGTCGCTGATGGAGGCGGCGTGCTGTGCGCGGGTGCTGCGACTCCCGACGCCAGGCCCCGTCGACAGCCTCAACCTCAGCCACGCCGTCGCCGTCACCTTGACCCTGCTGGCGGCCGCCGGGGAGCAGAGCGTGGCCCCCAGGGCTACGATGGCGGCACGCGCGGCCCTGTTGTCGACGTGGGAGGACGCCTTGCAGAGCGCGGGCTTCTACCAGACGACGACGCGGGGGGAGTTTCATCCGCGCCTGCAGGAGATTCTGCAGAAGATGGACGTCAGCGAACGCGACGCCGCCCTCTTGCGCGACATGTTCCGGCGGCTCGGGCGCGTCGACGTCGACAGATCCTGAAGCTCCGAGCTCATCCCGCGTCCGCTTGATGTTCGACCGCGTTCCGAGATGGGAAAGACGCGGGGAGTTGGTGGGGGGCCCCGCGTCCAGACCTCCCAGAAGAGCATCCCCGACGGAGATGAACGAGACCCGTCCGCGGTCGAAGTTCAGCGAGATTGGGGATCAGTGTCCGCGGGCTTTTTCCACCGTCGCGCATTCCTTGGAATCGCGGGCGATGCGGCAGACGCATTCGTCGGCGATGTCCTGCTCCTTGGCCGCGCTCGACACACGCCCGAGCTCGTAAAAGAGCAAGTGGTTGGTCGGATCTTTGGCGATGCCGAGGGAGAGGCGATCGAGGACCTTCGACGACGACTCGCCGTCTCGCCGCATCGCTCGGGCCTCGTCGAGGAAGGCCGCGGCCTGGGCCTGCTCTTCGGGGGTCACGCTGCGTTGGGGGCACAAGCTCGGTCGTCCCCCCGGCTGCGGCGCGGCCTCACCGCCGCTGTGCTCGGGGACAGTGACCGTGGGGATCGAAGGAGGCGCCAAAGCGAAGGCGAGCCCGAACCCCAGCAGGGTGCCGGCGGCGAAGCAGGCTGCCATCAACACACCTCGGGAGGGGCCCGACGACGACGACGTCCCCGCGGCCCTCAGGGCCCCACTGGGCACCCGCGCCGCCCCGGTCACCGCCCGGGGCCCGAAAGCCCGGCTCGGCGTTGCCCGCGGGGTGTCGTTCAGCGTTGGGGGCGCGGGCAGCTCGGCGGTGAGGGGGTCGCTGGGGGAGACGGGAACGGCGGCGGATTCGTGCGTGGCCTCTTCCCATCCGCCTTTGGGCTGGAGCCGGGCGGGTGCCGGCGTGACAACCGGGGAGGTGATGGAGGGGCCGTCATAGCTGGCGCTGGCGGAGCGCTCGTCGGCGAGGGGCTCGAGCTCGATGCGCGCTTTGGTGGGGCTTGCCTCGGGCACGCGAAAGGAGCCGGTGGACTCGGTGCGGGCCACAGGCAGGGGAGCAGCGCCCGTCGACGACGGCGACGCTGGACCCTTGGCGCTGCGCTCCTCTTCGAGCGCGCGCAGGTTGAACATCACGGTGGATTCGGTGCGGGCCACGGGCAGGGAATCGGTGGGGGCCAGTGGTGGCTGTCGGAAGGTGCCTGTGGCCCGGCGTTCTACCTCGCCCAGCATGGCTGCCGCGACTGCTTCGATGGAGTCGACGTCGTCGCCGGCGACGTCGGGGAGGCTTTGGATGTCGAAGGCGTTGGCGTCGGGCATGGATTCGTCGCCGCGGCCGCTGTCGATGAAGGCGCTGCTGCGATCGCTGGTCCCTTCGCTGAGAAAATCGGCGCGCGCCGGGCTGCCACGCAAGGGGGGAATGCGGGTGGCGTGCTCGACCAGGGCGTCGGCAAAGGCGGTGCCGTCGAGGTAGCGGCGCGCGGGGTCGCGCTCCAAGGCCCGGGCGACGGCGCGCTTGAGACCTTCGCTGAGGTTGTCGACGGCGTGCACGCGCTGCACGGGATCGTTGCCGTTGGCCGAGGCCAGCAAGGCGGCGGCGTCGACCTGCTGCCGCAATGGACGGTTTTGCGTGATGACGAAGAAGAGGGCGCCCAGGGCAAAGACATCGGTGGCCGGGGTGACGACGTCGCCGGTGATCTGCTCCGGCGCGAGATAGTTGGGCGTTCCGACCAGTTGGTCCCGCCGCGTGATCTGGGTGCTGCCTTCGATTTTCGCGATGCCAAAGTCTCCAATTTTGGCGCGTCCGTCGACCGATAAAAAGATGTTTGCAGGCTTGACATCGCGGTGGATGATGCCCTGCGCGTGCGCTTCACCAAGCCCCGCAGCCACCTGCATGACGACGGCGGCGGCCTCGCCTCCCTGCAGCGCGCCCTGCTCCTGCACCAAAGCCGCCAGCGTGGTTCCTTCGACGTATTCCATCGTATAAAAAAGCAACCAACCCATGTCGGGATCATCGCATTCGCCGGCATCGAACACGTGCACCACGTTCTCGTGGTTCATCTGCGTCAGGGCCCGCACCTCGCGCACGAAGCGCTCGCGCCTCTGGTTGCGGGTCTTCTCGCCTGAGCCCAGGCCGGCGACCATGGTGGTCTTCAGCGCCACCAGGCGGCCGGTGTTTTCGTCGGTGGCGACGTAGACGACGCCCATGCCGCCGCGCCCCAATTCGCGCTCGATGCGGTAGCGCCCCAGCATTTTGGTGCCGGCGCGGGCTGTGGGGTGTCGACTCACGGCGCGAATGGTCGCAAACGTCGGATGACGAACGCAAACCGCGTCGTCGCCCGCGCCCGCAGCATGAGGGTTCGTGCGTATTGCCTGGCACCACGAGAGACAGGAAGCGCCCATGACGTCGTCGCAAAAGCCGCCCGAGGGGGCCCCGAAGCCGCAGCAGCCCCAGATTCAGATCCAGATTCCGCCTGAGGTGCAAAATGGCGCCTACGCAAATCTCACTTTTGTCTCACATACAGAGACGGAGTTCGTCTTCGATTTTGTGTATGTTCTTCCTCATGAACCACGCGGGGTTGTGCGTTCCCGGGTGATTGCTTCACCAAAGCAGGCGAAGAGACTTCTGGGTGCTTTGCAAGACAACATCTCGCGCTATGAGGAGCGCTACGGCGCCGTCGACACGCTGCCTGAAAAGACGCCGGTCCACTGATCCTTTGGTCGCTCTGGGCACTTCTCGGGGACGCAGAAGCGAGCAGTCACAGCGAAGCGACCCTGCCGTCGTCGTCGATCACATGCGAGCGATGACCTCGAGGGCCAGCTCGACCCGCGAGAAGGGCGGCATGAGATAGGCCCCCACGACCTGGTCGCCGGCGCCTTGGCGAATGGCTCTCAGGGCTTCAGCAGCGATGGTTACCCCGACGGCGGCGGCCTCTTTGCCAACGCCTGCGGCGGCCATGCGGGCGCGGACTTGGGCGGGGATGGTCATGCCGGGCACGTTGTGGTGCAGGAATTCGGCGTTGCGCGACGAGGCCAGGGGCAAGATGCCGACGACGACCTTCAACCCCAGCGGCCGCACCCGATCCAAGAAGCGGTGCAGGGTGGCTTCGTCGAACACGGGCTGGGTCATGACGACTTCGGCGCCGGCCGCGCGCTTCTCTTTGAGGCGAGAGATCTCGCGTTCGACGTCGACGGCGGCGGGTTCGGCGCCGGTGATGAGCACGAAGCGGGTCTGCCCGCCGACGGCCTTGCCTGCCGGATCGAGGCCGCGGTTGAGCCCGTCGGCCAAGCCCAGGATGCCAATGCTGTCGAGGTCGAAGACGGCGGTGGCGTCGGGGTAATCGCCAACCTTGGGGGGATCGCCGGTGATGATCACCGTGTTGCGGATGCCGGCGACGTGGGCCCCGATCAGGTCTGCTTGCAGGGCGAGCAGGTTTCGATCCCGTCCGCAGACGTGCAGGATCGGTTCGATCTTTTCAAAAGTATCGACGACGATGCGCGCCAGGGCTTGGTTGGCCATGCGCACGGTGGCCCGGGGTCCATCGGGGATGTTGACGGCGTCGACGCCGCCGCGCTCGAGAATCGCGATCTTGTCGAGGGTCTTTTGGGGATCGAGCCCGGTCGGGGGCAGCAGCTCCACCGAGACGATGAACGCCCCGCGGGCGAGCTTGGCCGCCAGGCGCGAGCGCTCGCCAAAGGCCACGGGTTCGCTGCCGGCGGGCCTCGTACCATTCGTTTCGGAACCTATGGAAGTAACAGAAGTGAGGGAGCGACGACCACCCACCATGCGCGCCGCCGCCACCACCCGGCGCAAGTGCTCGGGTCCCGTGCCGCAGCAGCCGCCGACGGCCGCGATGCCGAGCTTGAAGGCCCGGCGGGCGACGACGCCGTAAGTTTCGGGGGAGCTGAAGAGGGTGCGGCCGTCGACGACCCGGGGGTGTCCGGCGTTTGGTTGGAAGATCACCGGTCGGCCTTTGCCGTCTTTTTGCAGGGCGACCATGCGCGCGGCGACCTCGAGGAGGGCATCAGGACCCAGGCAGCAGTTGGCGCCGACGACGTCGACCTCGAGCTCCACCAGGCGGGCCACCACCTCTTCGGGCGTGGCGCCGTCGTCGGTCTGGTCGTCTTTGCCTCCGTGGCCAAAGCGCGCTTGGGCGACAACTGGAACGTCGAGGCCGTAGGCGCTTTCGACGGCCATCTCGAGCTCGCCCAAAAAGCCGAAGGTCTCAAAGAGCAAGAGATCGCAGCCGCCTTCGACGAGGGCCTGGGCTTGCTCGCGGTAGGCGTCGAAGACTTGGCGGCGGGTGCGTCCGCGCATTAGATCTTTGGGCAAGAGCCCCGAGGGTCCAATGGAGCCGGCGACGAAGCCGCAGCCGTGCTGGTTCACGGCGGCGCGGGCAGCGACGACGGCGGCGCGACAGATTTCGCCGACGCGATCGGCGAAGCCGTGGTTGTGCAGCGCGAAGCGGTTGGCGCCGTAGGAATTGGTCTGCACGACGTCGACGCCGGCGCGCAGGTAGTCCCGGTGGACGGCCTCGACGAGGGCGGGCTGGCTGACGCTCATTTCGTCGAAGGATCGGTTGGGTGCCCCGCCCCGTTCGTAAAGCTGGGTGCCCATGGCGCCGTCGAAGACCAGGGGTCCTTCGGCCAAGGCTTCGAGGAATTTTCTGCCGTCGGGCGGGGGGTGGGAGCCCATGTCCGGGCGTTAGCCAATGGGTGCCGGCTTGGCGAGCGGCACACTTGACCAGGGGGGGCTCTTGCTCCTACCACCAGATCTCACCCATCTCGCGAGGACACCATGACTTCCCCCACCTACGACGTCGTCGTCATCGGCTCTGGTCCCGGCGGCTACATCGCGGCGGCGCGGGCCGGGGCCCTGGGTCTCAAGACCGCGGTGGTCGAGCGCGACAAGCTGCTGGGCGGCACCTGCCTCCACCGCGGCTGCATTCCGACCAAAGCCCTGCTGCACGCCGCTGACGTGCTCACCGAGATCAAAGATGCGGCCCGCATGGGCGTGATGGTCGAGGGCGTGAAGATCGACTGGGACAAGGTGCTCGGCCACAAGCGGCAGGTCGTCACCTCCAACGCTGGTGGCGTCGCCCATCTGATGAAGACCCGCAAGGTCGACGTCGTCAGCGGCTTTGGTCGGCTGGATTTCTCCGGCGGCAAAAGGCGCGTGAAAGTGATTGGCGACGACGGCAAAGAGACCACTCTCGAGACCAACAATGTGGTGTTGGCCACCGGCTCCAAGCCGCGTGAGCTGCCCTTCGCGAAATTCGATGGTGAGCGAATCATCAACTCCGATCACATTCTCGATATTCCAAAAATCCCCGGTTCGCTGGCCATTTTGGGGGGCGGCGTCATCGGCATCGAGTTCGCGTCGCTCTTTTGCCGCCTGGGCACCAAGGTCACGGTCCTCGAGATGCTGCCGCGCATCGTCGCCCCTGCCGACGCCGACTCCAGCAAGCTGCTGGCCGACGAGCTCTCAAAGCAGGGCTGCGAAATCAAATGTGACGTCAAAGTCACCTCGATCGAGCGAAAAGGCAACGAAATTTACACCAGCTACCAAAACAAAGACGGTACGACGGCGACGCTGACGTCGGAGTACATGCTGGTCGCGGTGGGTCGTCCCCCCCTCACGCAGAACATCGGCCTCGAGACCACCAAAGCCGCGACGGACAAAGCCGGCTTCGTCGTCGTCGATGGCATGATGCAAACGGGAGAGCCCGGCCTCTACGCCATCGGCGACTGCGTCAACACGCCTTGGTTGGCCCACGTGGCCTCAGCCGAAGGCATGATCGCCGTCGAGCACATCGCTTTCGGCCTCGGCAAGACCCCGACGAAGCCGGCGGCCCTCAACTACGACCACACGCCCTCGTGCGTGTACTCCGAGCCGCCCTTGGCCTGGAGCGGCCTCACCGAGGAGGAATGTCAAAAGCGCGGCCTCGCCTTCAAGGTGACCAAGTTCGATTTTGCGAAAAACGCCAAGGCCGCGATCCTGCTGAAGAAGAAGGGGTTCGTGAAGTTCCTGACCGATCCCAAGTACGGGGAGATCCTTGGTGTGCACATCGTGGGTCCGCAAGCCACCGACCTCCTCGCCGAACCGGCCTTGGCCATTTCGGCCGAGATGCCCATCGAGGAGCTTGCTCGCACCGTTCATGCCCACCCGACTCTCTACGAGGCCATCTGGGAGGCGGCGTCGATGGCGGTTGGGCGCGCGGCCCACGGCTGAGCACTGATCCCGCGTCCGCTTGATGTTCGACCGCGTTCCGAGATGGGAAAGACGCGGGATGATGCGCGTGAAGCGCGCCCGCGGAACGCGGAGTTGGTGGGGGGCCCCGCGTCCGGCTCCGCCGGCGCGGGGGGAGGTCTGCTGCAGACCTCCCAGAAGAGCATCCCCGACGGCGATGAACGAGACCGCTCCGCGGTCGAAGTTCAGCGAGATCGGGGATGAGCTCGCTGAACTTCGAGTCTGTCCGAAAAACGTCGTCGGCCGGGTTGCCGACCACGCATGTGCGATCTCGGAGCGGCGTTGGCCATGCCTACGCCTCTGGCCCAGGCCCGCGCTCATCCTCTACTTCGGCGCGGAGAAGCGTTGCACGACGCCGTCGGTGAGCACCACGCTGGTGGCGCCGTACACAGCGACTTCGACGACGTGGCCGTCTTGCTCCTCGCGGGCGAGGCGATCGGGAAAGCCCAGGGCCGCTGTCAGGGTCTGGTAGCTCATGCCCGTCGAAGGCTTCTTCTGGGCGACGCCTTGCTGCTGCTCTTCGGGGAGGGCGAGGAGGGCTGGGTTGTTGTCCTCCGCCGACAAGGACGCGGTGAACCATTGGTCGAAGGTCTCTTGATCGGCGATCCCCGCCGGCAGCAGGAGGATGTGCCTCTCGCTGCGTTCGATGGTCGTGTCCGAGCCCCGCTCACGGGCCACGCGCAGAAAGACCCAGGTGGTGTAGCGCGGTGTGTAGAGAGGACGGCGAAACACCGCGTCGCCGTCGGGCCACTCGATCTTTTCCACGCGCACCCGGGTGCCTGCGGGAATGATCTCTTCAGCCGGCGGGGGCGGGATGGGGTCCCCCTCGGCGGTGAGCAAGTAGGTCAGCTCCTCGAAGCGGCGGGGGTGCACCAGACGGTAGCGGTCGTCGTCGTAGAAGCGGCCGGCGTACATGGACTGCTTCAGATAGAGCAGCTCGCCGGTGTGGGCCTCATCGATGGAAGCGCGGGCGCCAGCGGCAACGAGGGTGTAGCTGGGGCAAGCGCTCAAGACCGTAACGGCGACGATCAGCAGCAGCACTCTCGGCATCGTCTACGTCTTCGGCTCAAAGAGCAGCGCGTCTTGGCTGCCGCCCTTTTCGAGCGCTTTGAAAAACACCGGACTGTCGACGCGGGAGTCGCGGTAGTGGCCTTTCTCTTTGCGTCCGTGGCCGTGCTTGATGCGCTCTTGCAGCTTGATGATGCCGTCGAGCAGAGCCTCGGGACGCGGTGGACAGCCCGGCACATACATGTCGACGGGGACGATGCGGTCGACGCCCTGGATGATCGCATAGTTGTTGAAGATGCCGCCGCAGGCCGCGCAGTCGCCCATGGCAATGACCCACTTGGGATCGGGCATCTGGTCGTAGACCTCGCGCAGCACGGGGGCCATCTTCTGCGACACCCGGCCCGAGACGATCATGAGATCGGCCTGGCGCGGCGAGGCCCGGAACAGCTCACTGCCGAAGCGCGAGATGTCGAACTTGCTGCCGCCGGTGGCCATCATCTCGATGGCGCAACAGGCCAGGCCAAAAGACGCCGGCCAAATCGAATTCTCGCGACCCCAGTCGACGATCTTGGTGAGCAGCCACTCGGGGGTGCCAGCCTTGTCGGCAGAAGCCCCAGCACCAATCACAGGCAACAGGCGCATGCTCTCTCCAGACCAGCGACGTCGAAGGCGACCGAGACGACGCCGACGGGCTAACAGAGCAAGGCTGTCAGGACAAGCGCTCGAGGTCGTCGCTGTAGCGGGACGACGCCGCCGCAAAGCTGCCCATCCCGAGCAGGACCAGCAGCCACACCAAGACGCCGCCGCCGACGCCGAAGACGCCGGCCACGGCTGGATGCACGAGCACGCCGACGCCGACCAACACCCCGAGGGGCACGCAAGCCAACCCCAGCACCGTTGACCACATCCCCACCAGACAGAAATGGGCGACGACGGCCCCAACGGTCCCGCGCACCGACGGCCCACGCCCCAAGAGGGCGCGGCCTTGCAAGACGAGGCCGACCGGGAAGGTGATGGAGCCGACGAGCATGAAAGCCATCCCCAAGAACTGTCCGACCAGCTCGGAGTTCACATGCGCTATTTCCAGCGGCACAGCCGCGACGCAGAGGGTGAGCAGGGGCCCAAGCGACACGAAGGCGCCGAGCAACGCCCCGACCAACAGGCGTCCTTTGGACGTGCGGGCCACCGTGGGCAAGACCATCAAAGGTTGAAGCCACAGGCCCAGCGCAAAGGCGCTGAGCGCGAAGAGTCCACCGACGACGCCGAACTTGGTGGAGTCGCTCTCTTGCAGACCGCCGAGGACCAAGAAGAGCCCCAGCGGCGCGACCAGAGAAACCAGCAGAATGCCGATCAGGGCAGGCCAGCGACGAGACACAGCCCGAAACGACGACACCAGAGCATCGATCAGAAGCTGGATGCGCCAGCTGACGTCGACGACGTGGGCGGGTTTGGCGGCGCTCTGGCGACAAGCGGGACACTCGCGGTGGGGCAAGGAGCGCGCGCAAGCCGTGCACAACGCGTTGCTGCAGCGGGCGCAAACCCCTTCGCCGCGCATCTCGGGATGCCGGGCGCAGACATGGTTCAGCTGGACGGCGAGGCCGGCGGCGGACGTGGCGACAAAAGGTGCGGACGACATGGCTGGAGCCTAAGCACGGAACCGACAGAAAGGGTGCGCCGTCGTTGTCCAGAGATCACGCGGGTCGTGGCCTTTGTTGGCACCAGACGCTGCCCCGACGCCGTCGGGTCCCCAGAGCGCCCGGCTGCGGAAGAGCTTGAGGCGACACTATCGGGCGTCGGCGGCCGGCCGCTGGCGCAGCAGCCGCCGCACGATGGAGGTCAGCGAGAGCACCACCAGGGCCACGCCGGCGATCCAAGCGCCGAGATAGAGCGACATGCCGCCCGGACGCTCATCGAGGATCAGGGCCCGCGCCGTCGTCGGCACCGGCGTGCGCAGATCGCGGTTGAAATAGGCTCGCACCTCGGCGAGCTCGCTGCCGGGCCCAAAGGACACCAGGCGGCCTTCGACGTCGGACTGGCTGAAGGGTCCCAGGCTCGGGTGGGTCTTTCGGCTCAGCTCGACAAAGAGGGGGGCGCCGACGACTTCGCGCACTTCGATGGGTCCAAAGCGCAGGCTGCCGGTGCGCCACTCGGGGATCTCCGCCGCCTTGTTGCCGAGGATGACGCTGGCCCGCAGCCAGGTGCCGTCGGGGATGCGCGAGAGATCAACCCCAGTGACGTCGCCGACGTCGAGGGGCACGTGCTGCTGGGAAAAATGAAAGACCAGCTCATCGGTGGTCGGGATCAGAATCCACGAGACCGCGACCAGGGCGGCGACGGCGAGCACCGCGCGCACGGGATGCAGCGCGCGGCGGGAAGCCTGGCCCCGGACGAATTCGTCGAGGTCGTCGCTGCCGAGGGCCGGGCCGGGAACATCGGGGGGGTCGTCGTCGCTCATGCCTTGGCGAACCTCTGCCCTAACGGCCGGGACAATTCATCGCCTGGCGGCGCTGAATTCATCGCCGCTCGGCGATGAACCTGTAGACAATTCTCTGCCCTCAGGCCGGGCGGCCCATTCAGCTCAGGCCGCGCAGCAATTGATCCAGCGCGGCGAAGCTCTGGTTGAGTCCCTGCTCCATGCCCGAGCTCAACATGCCATCGCGCTCTTCGTTGGTGTGAAACAACGACGTCATGATGACCCGGGTGCCCTTGGCGCCGTGATCGGCGAAGGTTGCGGTGTCGACGGCGACGTAGCCGGGCATGCCGTCCCACTCGAAGGTTTGCACGATGCGTGTTTGAGGGCTCACTTCGCGGTAGCGCCCCTCGAAGCCCTGCACGCCCTCGGGACTGTGCTCGACGAAACGCCAGTGGCCGCCGCGCCGAACCTCCATCTTCTCGATGACGAGCGTGTTGCCGCGCCCCCACCATTGCGAGACCAGGTCGGGGTCGGTGAAGGCTTGCCACACGAGACTGCGCGGGGCCTGAAACACCCGTTCGACGCGGATCTCACGATCGTTGGGCTTGCTGATGCTGGAGTGTCCGCTCGCGAGCTCACTCGTTGACGGGGCCATGGCTTGCTCCTTCGTTGGGGAACGTCGTGCCGATGCCTCCGGAGAGCCTACTGATCAGCGACGCCGACGCCACCGGACCTCTCTCAGGGCGGGCGGCGAATTGGCCCCGAGCCGAGGGCCAAGAGAGCGAACCTCAGCTGAAGGCCATGGCCACGATGGCGCCGATGGCCGCGCCGGCGACGACGATGATGACGAGGGTCCACGGGGCCCAGGTCAGCGGCTCCGCTTCGATCGGCGTCGAGGGCTCGAAGAATTTGTCCTCGGGCCCCAGCCAAGCCGAGAGCTCGGCGCCGCCCTGGGCGCGGGGAACCGGGATGGCGTCGGGCAAGGACCGACCCGGGAGGCCCCGGCGCTTCTCCAGGAGCACGGGCTCCGAGGCCACCGCGTCGCTGAGCTCAGCAGTTGGCGCCGTCGTCGCTGCCACGGCGCTCAACCTCGGCGTGGCCACCCTCGGCGTCGCCGACAGCGGCGGGGCCGCCGTCGTCGCCGCCACCGTCGTCGCCGGCTGAACCGTCGCCGCCGTCGTCACCGCCCTCATCGGCGCTGTGGGCGTCGACGTTCGCTTCGCTGTCAGCGGGGTCGACAGCGTGGCGGCCTCCACGGGTCGGGAGGGCTCGGGAGGACGGCTGGTGCGCTCCTGCAACCAACTGTGATCGGCTGAGACGGCCTCGGTGGGGGCGGCCCGGGTCTGGGCGCTGGGCTCAGCGGGGACCGCGCCGTCGTCGTCGTCGTCGTCGCCCAGATCGGCCCTTTCGAGGGTGCCCCGCTGCAGGAGACGCTCGACCACCCTCAGCGTCAGCGGCGGCGGCAGCGGCGATTCGGCGATCAGGTTCTGCACGTCGCGGGTGCCGTCCATGAGGCGCACCACCCTTTTGACGTCGTCGGGCAGCCCCTGCAGCACGGCCTTCAGCGCCAGAAAACGCACGGCCCACACCCGCGACAGGCCCCCAGCTCTGGTGCTCTGGCGCTGCAGATCACCAGCGAAGAGATCGAAGCGCACCAGCAGCTCCGACGTCGACCCCAGCGGGGTCTCGGCCGTCTCGCTGGGGGCGTCGTGTTGGGTGCTGACCGGGCGTCGCGACAAGAGCAGCAGGCGCAGCAGAGCGTCTTCGCCGACGAAGGGACCCGCGCGCACGGCCTGCACCTGGCCATCGGCGACGACGACGACGGCGGGAAAGGGCCCCAGAAAGAGCTCGTGTACAGCGGGCGGTCCCGCGGGGGCTTCCAGCAGCGCGCGCAGCATGGGGCACGCTCGCGTCCCCGGGCCCCCGACGCAAGCTGGTCGCCCACGTCAGAAGTCGCGCTGGCGGTCCCCGAAGGCCACGGCGGCCCGGGCCATGCTGACCTCGTCGAGCTTTGTGAAGGCCTCCTCGGGACGAGCGACCACGAGCAAACCCGCGGGCAACGCCACGCCGCAGCGAAAGAGGGCCCGCGAGCCCAGCACCGATCGGGCCCCGATGGCCCCGCCCAAGAGAGCGCGGCCGCTGTCTTTGCCGTCGACCGTGACATTGCGGCCTGGTCCGTCGTGGAAGAAGGCGACGCCCGTGGTCACAAAGACCTCGCGTCCAAAGATGGCGTCTTGCATGTCGAGGTTGGAGAGGGTCGATCCTGGCATGGCCACCACGCGGCGCAGGTGGGTGTCGACGAGGGTGCGGCAGCGTTCGCCGACCACCGACCCCTGGATCACGCTGTGATCGGCCACGATGACGTCGTCGCCGATGACGCTGTCGATGACGCTGGCGTGGGCTTCGACGCGCACACCGGCCCCCAGGATGCTGTTGTCGACGTGGGCGGTGGCGTGGATGCGCGGGCGGCGGGCGCCCCGGTGGTGCGTCCTGCGTGGGGAGCGCAGCCTGGTGCGCGCCGCCGCCAGCGAGAGCTCGAGCACGTGCAGCCAGTGGGTGGGGTGTCCCAACAGCCGCTCGACATCGGCGATGGCCAGTTGGTGCGGTGCTGGCCCCCAGGGAGCGGTATCGACGACGACGGCGCCGTCTTCGTCGGCGACGACGACGGCATCGGCCTCGAGCTCGGTGGCAACGCGTCCGGCCAGGACGCCGGCCCACAGTGGTACGCGCAAGTCGTCAGCGAGGTCGAGGAGGCGCGTGCTCGCCGCGTACAGGGCGGTGCCCCGCCGAAGCGCGGCCTGTACGGGACGGGAAGGGGAGGTGCTGTGGTCGAGCAGACGTTGCAGTGCAGCCGTCGACACCAGCACATCGCGAGCAATCAGGGCGACCACGCCCTCGGGCAGGGGCTCAGCCTCGTCGACGTCGACCACTTCGAGGCCGCAGGCCCGCGCCGCTTCGTCTTGAACGGCCAAGAGCGGGGGACCGCCAAACAAGAGCCCCGCAGCGTCGTCGGCAAAGGGGAAGATCACCGGCGTCGGCGTGCGCAGGCGGCCCAGGCGGCGGGGACTCAAGGAGCACCGACGAAGGGGGACGAAGCGAGGCCCGTGATGCTCATCACAACCATTGTCCCGCACGCCGAGGAGACGTCAATCCAACGGGCAGCTGCGACGAAGAGCCAGCCCCGCCGCAGTGACGCCGTGCAGCGCAGAGGAGTGACGCTGCTGCTGAATGGGGCTTCTGCCGCCGGCGTTTCCAGTCGCACGGCGTGTTCAGGTAGAACCAGCGCGTGTTTGTCGTCGGAGGTCGCGTGCGCCTGTCGCCGCTCGTGCTTGTTGCCGCCATCGTGGCGGCGCCGGTCTTTGCCCAGCGAGGCCCCCCGGGCCTTGGCACCAACGACGTCGACGAAATCCTCAAAGAGGTCATGCTCAGCCTCGACGCCTCCTACGTCGAAAAAGTCTCCCTCGATCGCTACGCCCTCTTTGCCCTCGACGCCCTGGCCGATCTGGATCGCTGTCTCTCGCGCGCAGGGACCGCCGGCGGTTTGATCTTGAGCTGTCGCGGCACGAGCATCACGGTGCCCTGGCCCCCCCAAAAGGCCGTAGACGTCGCCGCCCTCCTCAGCCAGGCCGCGGTCCTCGTCGATCCCAACCACCAGATCGAGCCCGGCCGCGTGCAGCGCCTGGCGCGGGCCTTGGCCATGGCCGTCGACGACCCCTTCACCGCCTACCTGTCGCCCGGCATGATGGCCATCGCGGGAACCCAGAAGCACGGCCTGTCGGCGGCGACGCCGGGCATCGATCTCTGGCCCCGCGATCCAACCAAGGTGCGCGAGGTGCGCGCGGGCTCCGATGCCCACAGCAAAGGCGTCACTGCTGGCGACCAAATCCTCGGCATCTGCAAGAGTGCGGGCAGCGACTGCACCGACGTCGCCGCCATGACCTTTCCCGAGGTGCTTCAACAAATGAGCGGCCCCAACGGCAGCGAGGTCAACCTGCAGCTGAAAAAGGCTGCCGGCGGCGCCACCCGCAACATGTCGGTGCTGCGTTTGCAGGTGCCCGAAGACGACGTCCGCGTGGCGCGCCTGGGAGCCGTTCTCTACGTGCACATTCCGGTGTTCAAGTCCGGCGTCGCCGAGCAGCTGCGACAGAACCTGCAAGCGGGCTCCTACGTCGGTGTCATCCTCGATTTGCGGCACAACCCGGGTGGCCTTCTGCCCGAGGGCATCGGCGTCCTCGACACCTTCTTGCGCGAAGGACCCATGGCCGGCGTGCGCTCGGGCCCCGGGCGGCCCACCGACGACTTCGTGGCCCACCGCGACGGCTTCGACACCACGATGCCCCTCGTCGTGCTCATCGATGGCGGGTCGGCGTCGGCGAGCGAGCTGACGGCGATGGTGCTCAAGGACCGCGGGCGGGCGACCCTCATCGGCGCGACCTCAGCCGGCAAGGGATCGGTGCAGCGGCAGATTCCCGTCCCCGACGGCGGCCTCTTGAAAGTCACCGCCGGCTACTACGTCGGACCGACCGGCAAACGTCTCGACGAAGGCGGCGTGCGGCCCCATCGTTTTCTGGCCCCCGCCACCCGGCGCACCGTGCTCGAGGGCGCCAATCCCTTCGACGACTCCTGGGTGTTGTCGGCCCTCGATGTCTTGCAGGAAGTCGAGCGCAACGTCGTGCTCTACACCGGCACCGGCCCAGCGCCCTGAGCTGCTCCGCGTCCGCTTCGTGCCATACAGAGCCATGGTCATCAGCCTCGCCCTCGTCCTGGCCCTCGCAGCTCCCGCTGCCCCCGCCGCCAGCAGCGATCGTCCTGACGTTGTTTTGGTGTTGCTCGACGACCTCGATGCCGTCACCAGCCGCCCCTTCGTCGAGCAGATCCTCGAAAAGACCCTGGTGCTCGAGCGCAGCGGCGTGCGCTTCGATCTGGCGCTGTCGACGACGCCCATCTGCTGTCCCTCGCGGGCCACGCTGCTCTCGGGTTGTGAGGGTCACACCACGGGGGTGCTGACCAACGGCGGACCCACGGGCGGCTGGCGCACTTTTCAGCAGAAGCACGGCGAGCAGCACACCCTGGCGACGGCGCTCGCCGCCGAGGGCTACCGCACCATGCTCATCGGCAAGTACATGAACCAATACGAGCTCGACGGAAAGAAGGCGCCACCTGTGCCCCCCGGTTGGACGGACTGGGCGGCCATCGTCGACGGTGGCATTCAGGGCTACGTCGGCTACGACTTCAATTTGCTCGAGCAGGCGCCGAAAAAGAGTCCCAGCGTCGTGCACTACGGGCACGCCTCCGCCGACTACTCCACCGATGTTTTCCGCGACAAGGCCGTCGCTTTTCTGCAGAGCGCGGGATCGGCGCCGGCCTTTCTGTATCTCGCCCCGACGGCGCCGCACTTGCCTCTGCCCCCCGCGCCGCGGCACGCCGTGCTCGCGCAGAAATGGCAAGGCACGCTGCCCAAGACGGCCTCGTACTTCGCCGACGGCGCCGAGGTCTCGGACAAGCCCAAGTGGCTGCGCGACTCGTGGAGCAAACGCACCCTCGGGCTGCTGCGCGCGTTCAACGACAAGGACTGGGCGGACCGACTCGGGTCCCTCTACGCCGTCGACGACATGATCGCCGCCGTCGTCGCCACCCAGCGGGCCCGCGGCCGCTTCGATCACACCTTGTTCGTCGTGGTCTCGGACAACGGCTACAACCTCGGCGCCCACGGACTCGTGCACAAGATGGCGCCCTATGAGGAGTCCCTGCGCGTTCCCCTCTTTGTCGCCGGCGGCGCCGCTCTGGGCTTGCGCGCCGCCGTGATCGACGCCGAGCACATGGTCACCCTCGCCGATCTCGCGCCCACCATCGTCGAGCTCACGGGCGCCCGCGGCCTCGACGTCGACGGCCGCTCGCTGGCGCCCTTGTTGCGCGCGGGACCTCCGCCGCCGTGGCGGGCGACGACCCTGATCGAATACGACGGTGGCGGAGCGGCCAACGGCATCGGCCAGGAGCTGCGCAGCGCCATCGAAGTGTTCACCCCGGCCGTGCTGCTCGATCTGCCCACGTGGCGGGGGCTGCGCGCCACCCTCGTCGAGGGAAAGCGCAGCCTGAGCGTGAAGTACGTCGAGTGGCCCGACACCAACGAGCGAGAGCTCTACTTTCTCGACGACGATCCCCGCGAGCTCGACAACCAAGCGGTGCTTCACCCCGCCCAGAACAAGGCCGTGCTCGACGCCTTGCACACGCGTCTGGTGGCCCTGTCGATGTGCAAGGGCGAGTCTTGCCGCACCGGCGAAGGCCCTGTCGTCGTCGTCGCTCCGCCCTGACGAATCAGGAACGCAGCCACACCCCGCTCTTGCCTCCGCGTTTTTCGACGAGGCGCACCTCACTCAGCACCATGTCGCGTTCCAGCGCTTTGCCCATGTCGTACAGCGTCAGGCCGCAGACCGAGACGGCGACCAGGGCCTCCATCTCGACCCCGGTGCGGCCCACGCAGGCCACCCGAGCCTCGATGGCAAAGCCCGCAGCGACGGCGCTGATGTCGACGACGATGTCGCTCAGGGCCACGGGGTGGCACAGCGGGATCAAGGTCCCGGTCTGCTTGGCCGCC
Source organism: Myxococcales bacterium (assembly GCA_023248635.1). Classification (GTDB taxonomy): domain Bacteria; phylum Myxococcota; class UBA727; order UBA727; family VGSZ01; genus VGSZ01. The sequence goes on along the minus strand of JAHFED010000031.1, from coordinate 32,451 downwards.
AAGATGCCCGCCACCTTGGCGGTGACCAGCGCTTCGCCCTTCTTCGACGTCGACGACGACAGCAGGGCCTCTCGTGTTTGCGCGCTGCAACGCAGCAGGCCCCGGGCCACGGCCAGGCGAGCGCTCTCTCTTTTGTCCGTGACGTCGACCATCAACACCTTGCCGTCGGCGTCGACGTGGGAGAGGGACTTGTTCGAGGGCTCCGCCGCGGCTGCGGGCCTCGCCTTCTTCGCTTTGGAGACGGCCATGACCCTAGAGTCGCTGCGTGCGCCTCGTCGTCAAGGTCCTGCTGGTGCTCTTGTTGGTGGCCGTGGTGCCAGTGACTGTGAGTGGCATTTCCGGGGTGCTGCTGGCCCGTCGTGCCATCGCCGAAGCCGCTGGCGCGACCCTCGAGGCTGAGGCCCGGCATCTCGCCGAGCTGGCTGAGACGACCATCCTCGGCAGCCTCGACGATCTCAAGCAGGCGTCGCTGCTGGGCCTCGATCGCTTGCAGCCTCCCGAGCGACCCGGCGCGCTGTGGCTCATCTACCGTGCCGATGCCCAGCGCACGGCGGTGGTGCTGCTCGACGGTGTCACCGGCGAGAGCGTCACCGACCCAGTCTTTCAAGAGCAAGTCGGCAGCGATCCCGGACTCGCTGACCACGAAGCACTGCCCTCGAAGAGCGCGCTCGATCAATTCGCCGAACACATCCCGCTGGCCGAGGCGATGAAGGCAGGCAAGGCCATTGGCGTGCCCTACGCCGACCCAGGCCGGGGCGCACCCCTCATCGCGCTGGCGGTGCGCATCCCGGGCCCCGTCGACGTCGACGGCAAAGCTCGGCCCTGGATCGTCGCCGTCGAGCTCAGCTTGCGCCGGCTCAACACGCGCTTCGAGGAGACCAAAGACGAAGGCCTGCGCGCATTTCTCGTCGATCTCGATGGGAAGGTGGTTTGCCACACCGAGAGCGCCCAGGCGTTGAGCCGCACCGACGTCGCCCTCAATCCCGGCGTCGAAGCACTGTTCGAGCCGCGCAGCCCCGCCGCCGGCGTCGTCAACCTCGACGTCGCCGACGACCGCGCCCTGATCGCCTATGCCCGCCTGGGACACTTGATCACACCACAGGGCCGCACCTGGGGCGTCGTCGTCGAGCGCGAGCGGGCCGAAGCCTTGGCCGCCGTCGACGACCTCGTGCGACGGGTGGCCTTTTGGGTCGGCGCCGCGCTCGTGCTGGCGCTGCTGGCGGGCCTGGTGCTGGCCCAGGGCGTCGTGCGTCCCGTCGAGGTGCTCACCGGCGTGGTGCAGAGCTTCGCCAAACGCAGCAAGGTGAGCGGGAGCGAGCTCAGCGCCAAGGTTCGAGCGCCGGGCCTCGGCAGCGACGAGATCGGCAAGCTGGCCTTGGCCTTCAACGGCATGGCCGACGAGATCGACGAATACGGTCGGCAGTTGCGCAGCTTCAACGACGAGCTCCAGCACAAGGTCGAGGAGCGCACCCGCGATCTAAAAGAGGCCCAGAACCAACTCATCCAAAGCCAGAAGATGGCCGCGCTCGGCGAGCTCGGCGCCGGCGTCGCCCACGAGATCAACAATCCGTTGGCGGCGGTGCTCGGTTCTGCCCAGCTGGCGCTGCTGCGCTCGGAGCGGCTCGACACCCGCGTGCGCCCTTACCTCGAAGACATCGAACGCGAGGGCCTGCGCATCAAGGACATCGTCGAGAGCCTGCTGCAGCTTTCCCAAGATCAGTCCCAGCAGGTGATGGGCACCGTCGACGTCAACGTCCTCGTCGACGGCGCCTTGGCCTTGCTGGCACGGCCCATCATCGCCGCCCGGATCGCGGTCAAGAAAGACCTCGCCAGCGTGCTTCCCCGCATCCGTGGGCGCCCCGCCGATCTGCAGCAGGCCCTGTTGCAACTCGTGCTCAACGCCAAAGACGCGATGCCCGAGGGAGGAACGCTGACCGTCCGCACCGACAGCGTCGACGGAAAATTGGTGCGAGTTATCGTCGAAGACAGCGGGCCGGGGATTCCGCCGCAGAACCTCGAGCGCATCTATGAGCCCTTCTTCACCACGCGGGCCAGCAAAGGACACAAGGGCATGGGCCTCGCCGTCGTGCACCGCATCGTCGAGGAGCACGGCGGTCGCATCAGCGTCGACGCCAACGACAGAGTCCGCGGAGCCATCTTCAAGCTCAGCTTTGCGGCGACGCGCGACGCTCTTCACCTCGTGTAGCCATGGCGCACCCCTCCTGGATCGAGATGCTGTGCTGCCCTGTGTGTCAGGGATCGTTTCATCTTGAAGCTCGTTCGATTCGCTGCGAAAAGAAGCACTCCTTCGACTTCGCACGCGAGGGATATCTTCACCTGCTCCCCAGTGGACAGGCCAGGCGCGGCATCGGCGGCGATACGTTGCCCATGCTGCAAGCGCGGCGACGATTTCTGGAATCTGGCGCCTATGCACCCCTGGCGGCCGCGCTGCTCGCCCAGTTTCCTCCCAGCAAGCCCCCTGAAAAAGAGCAGGTTGTCGTCGACGTCGGCTGCGGAGAAGGATACTATACTGCCGCAATCTCAAACCACATCAAATCCACCTGCTGCGTCGGCGTCGACGTCTCTCGTGAGGCGGTGCGCCTGGCATCCCGGCGGCGCACGATGTCGGCGGCGGAGGGACCTCACTTCGTCGTCGCCGACGGCAAGCTTACCCTGCCCCTGCACGCCGGCGTCGTCGACGTCGTCGTCGGTGTCTTTGCCCCCAGGAACCCGGGCGAGTTCGCGCGGGTCTTGGCGCCTCGTGGGCTGCTGCTCATCGCCATTCCCAACGCCGGACACCTGCACGAGCTCCGGGCCCGCTTTGGGGGCATCGGCATCGAAGTCGACAAGCAGGCCCACCTGAGCACGCAGCTCGCGCCCTTCTTCGAGGCTGACGGCGAGGTCGTCTGGGAGCAGACCCTGCAGCTGTCGGCCACGGCAGTGCACGATCTGCTGCACATGACGCCGCAGCACCACCACGTCGCCGTCGACGCCGGGAGCGAGAGCCTGGCCGTGAGCGCGAGTGTGAGGGTGCTCCGTTTCCGAAAACGCATCGGCGCAGGAGTCAGGGGCGCAGCGGCGGAGTCTCGACGTTGACGACGAAGAGGTACTCGGTGTTTTCAGTGTGGGAGACAGCGCCGACCTTTTTGCCACTGGGATTGTAGATGCCGATCTGGGCCCCGACGTAGCGCCGAAATCCGCTCTGCTCGATGACGGAGACGGGCCCCCTGGTTTGCAAGATCGCCACGAGCTCGTCCCTCTTCAGGTAGCCCTCATCGGAGAAGCTCACGACCAGCGCCCGGGCGTCCAAGCGGGCGACGACGCCATGCAACGCATCGGTGAATTGAGCGCGGCTGTTGAACCGGCTCTTGCGCTCGCGACACTCCACCCGCTTGCAAGCGACGCCGTAGACCTCAGGTCGGTCCCAAGCGATCAGTGTCTCCCAGATGTGATAGTTCGATAGATAGCTATGTACATTGTATGGTGGATCCAAGTAGGCGACGTCGGCGGAAAGGGCAGCGGCGGCAGCGTGCGCATCGAGGTGATGGGCAGAGCATGAACCGTTCTTGGATGATGAAATAAGATCAGGTACACGAAGAACAATATCATTAAATGAGCGCTTTGACCACGATTTGAGATAGGCCATCTGCACGCCGACGGTGGAGTCGACCCGATCGGCGGCCTCCATGAGCGAGGTGAGCAGCACGGCCTCGAGCACAGGCTCCAGACCCTTGGCAGCGATGGCGTCGCGGATGACATCGATGCGAGCGCCGTTTTTTGGTTGAAAGAAACGTGAACGCTCGCAGTAGGTCTCGGCAAACCACCCGGGCCGACCGGGCAGCGCGTTGAGCTCGGCGACCAAGAGGGTGACGTCGTCGACGAGGGCTTCGGCGTCGGCTTGCACGTAGCAGCGGGCCAGGGTGTGGGCGTAGGCGTTGTGGTCGTTGGCCTTCACCTGCAGGCCGCGCTTCTTGAGTGCCTGGCCCACGCGCGAGGTGCCAGAGAACAAATCGACGAAAACGCGAACGTCGCCGACGGAAAGGACCGCCTCTTCGATCAGAGCGATGAGCCGCCGCTTGCTGCCCAAGTACTTGATCACGCCGCGCGCCCGGAGGCGCACAGCGCGCTGTACGCGCGGGGCGCTAGAGAGACAGCGCTCAAGCCCCCTCGCCAAGGAACACGCCCAACAAGCTCGCGTCTTGCCGCATCCACCCCGGGCTCCCCGGCAAGCCGGTGAAGAGATCGCCGCGCCCGCCGACGTAGAGATCGAAGACGGGCAAGCGGTAGCGAACCTCCGCCGACAAAAGCACGTCGGGCTGCAACATCCCGGCTTCGCCGCGCAGCTTCCAATGCACCCGGTCCTCGAAGAAGGCGCCGCCGAGATAGGCCCCTGCCGCCAAGCGGTTGACCACCCGCAGATCGGGGATGTCGCTGCCGTCGACCTCGTCGTTGAGCACTTCGATGCCCCACAGGCGCGTGTTCCGGGGCACGCCGTCCCACATCACGTTGAAGAGCTCGAGGCTGCCGTCGACGGCGGGCCCCAGCTGCCCCTCCACAGCCACGGCGGCGGACCACTGGCTCACCTGCACCGAGCGCAGGCCGTCGTCATCGACGATGAGCGCGGTCTTGCCACCCTCAGGCCCGATCTTGGGGTAGGCCACCGCCTCGGCGCGAACGACGACGAGGCCCAGGCCCCAAGAAGCATCGAGGGAGAAGCTCGAGGTGCGCTGATAGGTGAGCGAGCTGCGATCGCCCACGCAAGACAGCGAGGTATCGCCGCCGCACGGCGAGGGGGAAGCGGGGACGTCGACGACGCCGCGCAGGGCCAGTGCTTCGGCGACCAGGGCCCGGCGCACCTCCGGAGCAAGGTTCAGGGTCGGCGTCTCGTCGAACTGCCAGGCGACGCTGGCGGTGACGTCGACCTCGCCGACGCGGCGCCAGGCCCGGGCGGCGAGGGTAGGCTCAGCAAGAGCGGGCAAGGTGCGCAGCGAGCTGGTGTCGTCGTCGGCGAGCAGGCCCCCGGCCTTCGACGGTGCCCGCACCAGGGCGGTCTGGTAGCGGCCGATGCGCACGCCGCCCTGGTTGGCGGCCGCCAGCGATCCCTCGCTCCCCTCATAAGAAACGAAGGCGACGCCCTCGACGCCGACGACATCGAGGGATCCCTTCACCTGGGCCCCCAGCTGCGGCTGTTTTTGGCGGGCGGGATCGGGAAAGGGTGAACCGCGACGCAAATCGGGTGGGTGCAGGCGATCGCCGAAGCCCGCCGCCTGGGTCCGTCCCCAGGGGATCACGAGGCGTCCAAAGTTCACGGTGGCGCGTTCGACGGTGACGCGACCATACAGCTCGTAGATGTCGGCGAAGGCGAGGAACTTGCCCTCTGGGGTGCCGTCGATGGCAGCCCGCCCAAAGGCCGTGCCGTAGAAGCTGAGATTGGGCGCAGGCAGCAGCCAGCTCTCGACCCACGTCGAGCCCAAGACGCGCCAGGGGCCGTCGGCGGTGTCGACGATCTGGGCGGCGGCGAAAACCTCGGTGTCGGCGGCGATGTGCCAGGCCTCCCAGGTGCGACCCAGGGGGCCCGTCGCGCGCTCGGCGGTGGGCAAGGGGGCGCCGGGCTCATCGATGATGATGATGCGCTCGTCGTCGTCGTCGACGGTTCTTGGTTCGGCGTCCTTGTCAAAGATGATGGCGCCGCTGTCGTCTTTGACGGGTTCGTCCTCGATGATGACGAGGTCGTCGTCGGGCTCCCCCGCATGGGCCGCGCTTGCGCCGAGGCACAGCCCAGCAAACAGGAAGACGCCCCAACTGTGCACCGGTGCACCCCTGGGGGGGGACTGTGCCAGAAGGGGCGTCGTCTGCGTCATGAAGGATGGATGTTCAAGACACTGACGCGTCTTGAAGGGGGCCCGAACGCGCCGACATCGACAAGAATGTTCGGGACGTCAGACGCGCTGGGTCACACCCCGGTGTTGAGGAGGAGCCGCTTTTCGCGCTTGCGGGCGCGGGCCTCGGCGGCGCGGGCCTTGAGCTTCGCCTTCACCGAGGGCTTCAGGTAGTGCTCGCGCTTGCGGACTTCCTTGAGAATTCCAGCCTGCTCGACCTTGCGCTTGAAACGCTTGATCGCGCGGTCAACGGTCTCGCCATCGCGAACAGTCACCTTCGTCACGAGTCAGCTCCTTCAGCATCGACGCCGCCGGCTGGCGGGATCACCAAACAGGAGTCGGGGAGTAGTCGCGTCGTTCCATGCTGTCAAAGCTGTTCTGCGTGAACTCGTTGGCGTCGGCGACGAGCTCTCGCGAATCAAAGCACGCGCTTCGCGCGAAGAAGGCCTCCGGCCGGGCCAAGGGGCTCCAGGGCAAGCCCCCTGGACCCCTGCCCTTTGGGTGGACGCGTTAGCTGGTGCTGGCCAAAGGCTCCCTCGAGCTGTTGCCGGCGAGCGAACGTCGTCGTGGGATGCACGGCGCTTGGCGGGTGAGCGCTTCGGCGCCGGCAGAGCTCGAGGGCAACGAGCTCTTCGATGGCCGCGGCGCGCTGCGCGTCTCAACCCGGAGGGCGCCGTCGTCGTTTGGACTCGCTCCCCTCTCGCGGCGACGACGTCGAAGCCGCGCCTGCGGAAGAGGCGTTGGGGGAGATGGCTCCTTCTGCGCGGATGATCGAGCGACCATGTTGACGATGTCCGCGACAGCTCTGTCTTGGCTGAGTGGAAGCGCGGGGCGGCCGCGGGCAGACGGAGGCGGCGGCGCGCTTGGTACTCGCGTTGCACAGGGCGCAGCCGAGGTTCGCATGCACTCAGGTTCTGTTCGGCTGGCCTTGCCGGGTTTGGCTCTCGCGTTCGCGACGTCGTCGTGCTCCTGCGGCGGCGACGGCGACGACCGGGCTCTGATCGTCAGTGATTGCTTCTTTCAAGCGGGGGCCACTGGATCGAGCGATGAGGCCATCGAGCGCATCCATCCCTACGTCGAAGTCAGTCAGGTGAACTTCGACGTCGAGCCGCGCGCTTGGTTCATCGATCTCGAGCAACTGCGCGTGACGTCGTCGGACGAGGCCGTTTTCCAGGTGGCCAGCTCCGACGTCGTCGACGTTGGATTTTTCGCCAGCAAGAAAGTGTTGAAGCTGGTGATCTCCACCTTCAACGGCGGCGACGCCGACATGATCTTCAAGAACGTCGCCGGCGAGACGATCGACCAGCGCAGCCTCCGTGTCGTCGTCCCCGACGCGATTCGACTCGACATTCCGATCTCAGTTCCGAGCATCGAAGATCCCGAGATCAACTTGTCTGCTCTGCGCATCGGGGACCTTGGAGCCGATCTCATCGTGTCCTACCTTTCCGCCGGCGAGCGCGCTTTCGGCGTGTCGTCGACGCTGCAGGCCGTTGGTCCCCCGCTTGGGCTGTCGGTGACGACGACTGGGAACAACGCTGGTCTTTTCGAGACGTCCCTACAGCCGCATTGGAATGTGTTGCACCTCCCGCCGTCCAGCACGCCCTACGTCGTCGACTTCACCGTCTCAGACACGCCCTTGGGACGCGCGCAGATCCTGGGCACCACCGACATCGACGTCGCCACCGCGGATTTCGTCAGAAGACAGAACCTCGTCGACTACCTCGACGACCACGCCGACTTCGAGGTCCCCAGCGAAGTGCGCGACGCGATTGAGTCGAGCGACGATCCGAAGATCATCTGCGGCAAAGACAATGCGTGCGTCGCGAAGATCGACGTGAAGGACGCCGAGGGTCGCGCCATGCTCGGCGCCCCCATCACTTGGGACCTCGGTCCCGACGATCTCCCCGAAGACACCGAGAGCCGCAACGGCGACCTCTTGCTCTTCACCAGGAGCGGCCTCGGCTTCGGGCACGTCCACGACGTCACCGCCACCCTCAACGGCATCAGCCAGACCTTGACCATCGACGCCGAGCCCAACTCGGTGCGCATCGCAAGCTCCACCGAAGCCTCCTGCGCCCAGATGGGCACCCAGACGACGGCGGGAGGTTTGGGACTGCTGCTGCTGCTGCGTCGTCGACGTTGCCGGACCTGAATTGGCGCGCAGGGTCGCTTCGATCCGCCGTGCCAAGATAATTGGCCGCCCGGCCTGAGGGCAAAGAAATTGGCTCAGCGCATCGAGCGCAGGAGGTTCTCGAGGTTGCGCTTCTGGCGGGGCTCGGTTTCCTTCGCGCTGGCTTGCTCGACGAAGCCGCGGGCCTTGGGTCCACCGAAGTCGACGGCAGCGCGGGCTCCGGCGACGCGGACGGTGGGGTCGCTGTCTTTCAGGAAGCTTTCGACGAGGCCGAGGGTGCGCTGGTCGCCGAGCGCGGCGATCACGCGCAAGGCGGTGACGCGTTCGGGCTTGCTGGGGTCGGCGGCGTCGGCGGAGTAGCGGCCGACGTCGACGTACTCGAGGTGGCGTTTGAGGGCCGAGCGAGCAGGCCGGCGGACGTCCTCGGGTTCGTCGGTGCTGACGATGAGGGCGATGAGGGGGTTCACCGCTCTGGGATCGGCGCGCTTTTCGAGCAGCCGGGCGCAGGCCGAGCGTACGCCGGCGGCGCCGTCGCCGAGTCCGCCGATGAGCAAGGGCACCGCGCGTTCGTGGGCCACGGCGCTGATCGCCGTCTCTGCCGCTGCAGCCACAGTTTCGTCGTCGTCACCCAGGGCGGTGATCACGAAGGAGGCCACGCCCGCCGACGCCAGCGGATCCCGCACGACGTCGCCATAGGCCCGCACCGCTGCCAAGCGCACCACGGCGTCGTCGGAGCTCAGCGCTTCGCGGAAGGCGAGGAGGTGTGTGGGGGTGTGAAAGCGGTCGAGGGCGTCGTTGGCTTCGTGGCGGACGTATTCGTCGGAATCGTGCAGCGCCTCGAACAGGGGCCCAACGGCGCTGACGTCGTTCATCCGGCCGAGCGCTGCCGCTGCCGCCGCCCGCACCGCGTAGGAGTCGTCGGAGCGGGCGACCTCGGCGAGGATGGGCACCACCCGCGGATTTCCCAGCCGCCCCAAAGCCACGGCGGCGGTCGCTCTGATCTTGAAGCTCGAGGCGTCTTGCACAGCCTCGACGAGGCGGGCCAAGGCATCGTCCTGCTCGTCGGCACGCGCCGCGAGAGAGACGAGCAAAGAGGCAACGACGACGACGCGAAGCATGGAGGTGTGAGGTACCACGGCCCCACCGACGCTCAAACTCTGGGTCGGATCAGATCAGTCGCGGGCCGCATCTCGGCGACCGCCCGCCGCTGGATCAACTGGGCCCCGCCGCACCGCCACCCCCAGGGCGACGACAGCGGGGACGACCAGGGCGAGGATGTTCCAATTGTCCTGGTCGAACCCGGGCAGGGCTTTGAGCGCCAGCCCGCCCAGGGCCAAAAGGGCAACGAGGGGCCACAGCACCCGCAGCCCGCGCCCGGCCCGCTGTGAGCCGAGGGCCCAGGCCACGCCGAGCGGCAGGCCCATGAGGGTGAGCGGATTGGCCAACAGCACGTTTTCGTTGTCGTGGGCCACCAGGTGATCGGTGCAGGTCCACATGATGAGCAGGACGAGCCCCGGCACGCCGACGACGAAGCCAACGAGGGCGCTCAGGGCTCCCAGCAACCGACGCGTGCGGCGCACCCGCCAGGCGACGACGGCGACGCCGGTGCCGATGCCGAGCATCCCGGGCCAGGAGCGCGGGGCTTGGGCGGGGGGTGCTGCCCGCTCGGGTGCCTGAAAATCGGTGAACGCCCGGGCCACCAACCCGTGGCCGTCGCCGTCGTCGGCGTCGGCCACCAGGGCTGCGAGCTCCGCCGGCAAAAAGGCCTCTTCCCAGCGGGTCAGCGGACGGTCGACGTCGCTGTTCATCACGAAATCGATCAGCACGGCGAGCACGGGATTGCGCGCCGTGTGGCGGCGGGTGTGCTCGCGCAAGCTCAGCCGCCCCGGACCCGCAGCGGCAGCACGCAAACGCCCGCCGGTGACGAGGTCGATCACGTCGCGGGGCCGGGTGGCGCAGTTGTCGGTGAAGTGATCGTAAAGATAGCCGCGGTGTTCCGGTAGCGCGTTGTTGCGCAAGAAAGCGGCAGTCTCGAGTCGTTGCGACGGCGTCAGCGCCAGCTCCTGGATCCCGATGCTGCGGCGTTGGCGCCGGTAGAGCTCGAGCGTCTGTTCGACGGGCCTTTCGCCGACCCAGAACTCCAGACGTCCCAGGGCGTAGCGCACGAGCAGGGTGTCATCGAAAGAAAACTCGCCATAGTTGTAGAGGCGGGCATCGCGGGTTTTACGGTTCTCGACGACGAGAGCGCTGTGGCCGAACCAAGAGGTGACGTCGTCGCCGGGGCTGAAGGTGACCAGCATGACCACGAGGTCGTCGCCGCTTTCGACGACTGGCTCAGCGGCCTGCGCCGACGCCGCACCCACTACGAGCAGGGCCACGAGCCGACGCAGCAAGGTCAAGAGCCCATCCAGCAGCACCGGCCCAGTGTACCGATCGGCCGCGCCGACGCCGCGGTGTCAGGCAGCGTGACGAGCGTGTCGCCGACGACGCAAGAGTCCCAACACGGCCAGGGGCAGCACGCCGAAGCCGGTGCCCGCGCCGTTGCAGCCGCCACAGCCTGGGCCGCCGCCCGAGAGGCGCAGCTCGCTGTCGTCGACAACCTCTTCTCCCGGGGGCGGAGGGGGAGCCACGCACTCTCCGGCTGAGCACACCAGGTTGCCTTGGCAGGGAAGGTCGGCCCGACACGCAACGGCACACTCCAGATCTGCACAAGCTTGTTGGGGAGACAGGGTGCCGTCTTCGTTGGCGGCGCCGTCGCCGACGCAGGCATCGAACTGCCGCACCCGTCCGCCGAAGGAGGGCACTGAAACCGTGCGACAGCGGGTATTGCCCGGGCAAGCTTCGCCGTCGTCGCAGGCGACGGTGCACACGCCGGCTTCGGTATCGCTGGCGCCCAGGCAGGCCTCGCGGCCGCCGCATTCGCTGGAGTCGGAGCAGGCCCGGCAGACGTCGCAGTCGCGGTCCTCGAGGTGGCAGACGCCTTCGGGCAGCTGGCAGTAGTCGCCGAACTGACAGTCGACGTCGGCCTTGCAGATGTCGGCGTGGCCGGGCTTGGGCAAGCAGAGGCCGATTTCGCCGGCGCCGGGAACAGAGGCTTCGCAAGTCAGCTCGCGACAATCGCCATTTTGGTTTTCGCGGCTGCAGACGCAGATGGCTTCGCCGCAAGCAAAGCCGTAGGGACAGGCCCCGGGAGCGTCATCGAGGCAGCTCTCGCCGCAGAGCTCTTTGCCTTCGTCCGAGAGCACGAGGGTGGGGACGCCGACGAAGTCGTTGCGGGGACAGCGGTTGAAGTCGTTGGGGCCACCGCTGTTGGGATCGCCCACCGCACAGATGGCCGGGCCTTCGGGGTCGTCGGTGATGGGGCGGCAGTCGAAGTTGTCGGTGACGCATTCCGGGTCGCCGTCGGCGCAGCGGGGATCGCAGGAGGCGTCGGTGGTGCATTCGCGGCTGCACACTTGAGTGGCCTCGAAGGCGGTGTCGAGCGTGGAGACGCAGAAGGCGCAGTCGGAATTGCAGGGTGCCAGGAAGTCGGTGCGTCCTTCGCGGGGCAGCTCGCAGGCGCCGAGCTCGAGGTTGCAGATGGAGCCGTCGGCGCAGTCGCTCTGCGCGGTGCACGAGGTCAAGCACACGCCCTCGGCGGAGCAGATTGCGCAGGGCAGGTCCTCACAGCGGGCGCCCGCGTCGCCGAGCAAGGCTGCGAGGGCGATGGGATCGGCGGCCAACGCGATGGCGGTGGCGGCGTTGATGCGTCCATAGCCGAAGCCGATGGAGTGGCCGTCGTCGTCGTAGTCGAAGGCCGCGTTGATGTCCTGGCCGAAGATCTGGTCCCAGGGGACTTTGTCGGCGTGAATCTTGTCTGCCGTCGCCGTCAACACCAGGCGCACCTGTTCGGCGCTCAGCGTGGGGTTCACCGACAGGATGAGACCGGCGACGCCGGAGGTGACCGGGCTCGAGGCCGAGGTGCCCGAGAAGTCCAGCGTGTAGTCGAGGTCGAAGCGGCCGGCGTCGATGGAGTAGCCCTCGTCGCCGCGCACGTCGGTGGTGACGATGCCGAAGTTGTCTTCGTTGATGGTGCCCCCCAGCGAGGGAGCAGCGACGTCGATCTCGGCGCCGAAGTTCGAATAGGGCGCCCAGTCGTCGAGGTTGCTCGAGGCCGCGACGCCGATGACGTAGGGATCTTTGGCGTAGGCGTCGGCGGCGACGTTGCTGGTCTCGTTGCCGGCGGCAAAGATGATCACCGTGCCTTTGCCGTTGCGACCGATGTCGCGGCAGATGCCGAAGGCCGTGCGCTCGGATTGGGAGAGCGGGAAAAAGAGCGAGAGGCCCGGGCCCCAAGAGTTGTTGATGATCCAGGCACCGTTGCCGGCGCCGTTGTTCTCGGGATCGCAACCGCGGGCAAAGATTTCGGCGATCGACAGGGAGTCGTTGGTCGGCGCACCGAGCAGTCGCACCGGCATCAGCGTGCACTGGGGACACACGCCAGACAGGCCCAAGCCGTTGTCGCCGACGGCGGCGATGGTCCCTGACACCGAGGTGCCGTGGCTCTCTTTGAAGGGAGCATCGGCGGGGCAGTGCGTCGAGACGTCGATGCCGTCCTGGCTCTGCTCGCACTCGGGGCGCGGATCGTTGTCGCCGGTGGGATCGAACATCAGATCCTGTCGGACGTTGGGGAGGAGATCGGGGTGCTCCCAATCGGTGCCGGTGTCGAAGACGGCGACGACGACGCTGGGGTTGCCCTTGCTCGTGTCCCAAGCGACGTCAGCGTGGATGGTGCCGAGACCCGGTACGTCGGCGTTGCCGGCACCGCGGGCGAGGTGCCACTGCAGCGGAAAGAGGGGATCGTCGACGGTGGCGGCGGCCTTGAGCTCGCGGTAGAGATTGGGCTCGACGCTGACCACCCCGGGCAACAAGGCCAGCGCAACCGACGCGTTGACGGCGTCGAAGTCGAAGGCGGCGCCGACGGCCACCAGGGCGGTGTCCTTGAGGCGCTCGGAGCGGCGGACCACGACGCCGTCGCTCTTGGGCAACAGGGTCTGCAAGACCACCTCGAGCTGTCCAGCGGCGGCGGTGACGACGAGCTGGTCGTCGGCGAAGGCGCGGTTGTCGCTGGGGATGCCGATGGGACGGGTGAGGGCGGGCCAGAGGTGTCCGCCTCTGGCAGCGACCAGCGAGGCCAGGACCCGCAGCTGGGCCGCGGCGAGGGGGGCAGCGACCTCCATGCCGATCAAGCCATCAGGGCGCAGCGTCCAGGCCCGTGTGATCGGCGTGCCCGCGGCGTCGGGAACCTTCTGCAGCAGCTCTTCGACGACGACGGCGACCTGGTTGGCGTCTTGTCCGTGGAGCTTCACGGCGAAGGCGTCGCCTCGGGCATCGACCGCCACCGTCAGACCGCCGGTGCGGAAGGTGCGCAGCTGGAAGCGATCTCCAGCTGTTGCCGGCAACGCGAGGGCAAGGAGCACAAAGGGCAGCAGACGATGCATGAAACTCCCAGGACCTGAAGGCAGACGGCGCCAACGCGAAATTCGTGCCACCCGTGGATCCGCAGCCGGATGCGCGCGCCAAAGGCCCGGGCTGTCGTCTACTGTACGCCCAGCGATCACACGAGCTTTTTGGGCGACCGCGCGTGCTTGGAGCGATCGGCCTCCAATGCCTGGAAGAGGTGCGCCCACCCTAGGTGAAGTTTGGATGTTCAAAGACGCTGGCGCGTCTGGAAGACGCCGGCGCGTCTGGAAGTGTTGATGCTCAAGACGCCGGCTTGAAATAGCCGCGGTACCAATCGCTCTGGTCGTAGTCGCGGGCGTGGGCGTCGACGACGTGGGTGGGATCGATCTTGCGCAGCAGCAGTCCCATGGTTTTCAGATCGCGCTGGGCGACGACCTTGATCCCCGCGCGCATCAGCGTGGCGGCGCACACGCCCGGACCCCGCTGCAGCACCTTGAGGGGAGCGGTGCGCCTGCCGAGGTAGATCACCTGGGAGCCGCAGGCCGCGCTGATGTCCATCAGGATGGCCACCCGCACCCGCGCCCTCATCGCCACGGCCAACATCCGCTGCGCCGCTTCGAGCATGCCAGCGGTCCAGTCTTCGCCCGCCTCGGTGAGCACCCGGGCCGTGCCGTCGAGGACGTCGAAGCCGTTGCCGCCGTGCAGGTCGCACAGCGCCCGGGGCGTGCCCCAGATGGCGTCTTCGGGACAGAAGGGGGTGACGTCGACGTTCTTGCTGCCCAACAGGCGGGCGCGCAGGTCCCAGCCGCCGTAGTCGGTGCCGTCGACGCCACAGGCATTGCCGTGCAGGCAGCCGCTGAGCAGCAGCGACCAGGGGGCGTCGGGCGTGGGAGAGGGCCAGGCGTCGATCTCTGCGGCAGAGGGCCGGTGCATGGGCCCAACATAGCCGATGACGACGTCGAATTGGCGTGCTCGCCTGCCAGGATCGAGGCTTGATCCTAGGGTTCCTCGAGGAGCGCGTTGCTCCTGGAGGTGCGCTCATGAAATGCAAGGACGTCATGAAGAAATGGGTCGTCTCGGTGGGGCCCGACGACATCGTCCAGCTGGCGGCGATGAAAATGCGCGAGCACGGCGTCGGGTTTCTGCCCGTGTGCGGCGCCGACCACAAGGCCATCGGCGTCATCACCGATCGTGACATCGCCATCCGCGCCGTCGCCGAAGGCAAAGCGGCGAGCACCAAGGTCGCCGCCGTCATGACCGCCGACGCGGTCTTCGTCAGCATCGACGACGAGCTCAGCGTGGCCGAGGACCTGATGATGCGTCGCCAGAAATCGCGCATCCTGTGCACCGACGCCAGCGGCGCGGTGAGCGGCGTGATCAGTCTCTCCGATCTCCCGGGGTTCGAGAGCACACGCAAAAGCGGCGCCGTCTTTGCCAAAGTTGCCGAACGCGAAGCCCATCCCTCGAGATAAGGATTCCTTGTTTCCGCCTGGAGTGCTGCGTCGCCTGGGGTGGCCGAGCCATGCTGTTTCGTGATCGTGCCCATGCCGGAAAGCTGCTGGCCGCCCAGTTGGCGTCCTTCGCTGATCGCGCCGACGTCGTCGTGTTGGGCCTGCCGCGCGGAGGCGTGCCCGTCGCCTTCGAGGTGGCCCGCGCGCTGCGTGCCCCCTTGGACGTGATTGTCGCACGCAAGCTGGGCCTGCCCGGCCAGCCCGAGTTCGCCATGGGAGCCATCGCCGGCGACGTCGTCATCCTCAACCAGGACGTCGTCGAAGCCCTCGACCTCGATGCCGGCGACATCGCTGCCATCGCTCGTCGCGAGTCCAGCGAGCTTGCGCGCCGTGCCCGGGCCTACACCGTGCGCTCCCCTCAGGAGCTTCAAGGCCGCAGCGTCATCGTCGTCGACGACGGCCTGGCCACCGGCAACACCATGCGCGCCGCCGTCGCCGCCATTCGCAAACTCCAGCCCGCCCGCATCGTCGTCGCCGTCCCGGTCGCTGCCGCCAGCACCTGTGATCGCCTGCGCACCGAGGCCGACGATGTCGTCTGCTTGCGCACCCCCGCGCCCTTTCGCTCGGTGGGGCAGTGGTACCTGGACTTCCGGCAGGTCAGCGACGACGAAGTCCGCGCCCTCCTGGCCCGCCCCACGAGCCCCGAGCCCGAAGCCCACGAGCCCAGCCACCCGCTCTGACCGCGGCGTCGTCTGTGGCAGCGTCGGCCCATGACGATCAGAACCTCCGAGCCGCCCCTCGCCTCCTCGCTGCCCACCGAGCCTGCCGCGCGACGCGCCCTGCGGGAGTCCTGCCGCGGGGCCGTCGTTGGTGGCGCCATCGGCGACGCCATGGGCCATCCCACGGAATTCCTGAAGATGGCGGCCATTCGCCAGAGGTATGGACCCGAGGGCGTTCGGGGATTTGAGCTCTACTGGAACGTGCAAGGAAAGCGCTTTTCGCCCTATACCGATGACACACAGATGGCGGAGCAGGTGCTGCGCACCTTGCTCGAAGCCCGCGCCGCCGGCGTTGCCGACGTCGAGGCCACCATGCGGATCATGAGTCGGCGTTTTGTCGAGTGGTCCAAGCATCCTCAGGGTGGTCACCGTGCGCCGGGAAATGCCTGTCTGGCGGGGTGCCGGGCCCTGGCACAGGGGACCCATTGGTCGACGGCCGGGGGCCAAAGCGCGGGCGGCTGCGGCTCGGTGATGAGGGCCTATCCCTTCGGCTTGGTGTTTCACGACGCCGTCGACGACGCTGTCGACTACGCCGTCGCCCACAGCGCAGCGACGCACCGCGATCCGATCGCGCTGGCAGCCTGCGCGGCCATGGCGGTGGGAATCGCGCGGCAGGTGCACGGCGCCGACGTGCTCAGCACCGCCCTCGAGATGATCGCGGTGGCCCGTCGCTACAGCGAGACCACCGCGCTGATGATGGCGCGCGCGCTGGGCGAAGCCCGAGACCCCAGCGTCGACCCCGACGACGTCTTCGAGCGCTTGCAGTCCTGGGCCGCCCATGAGGCGATCGCGGCCGCGGTGTATTTGTTGGTCCGCTACCCCGACAACGCCGCTGCCGCGGTCTTGCACGGCGCCAACACCCCCGGCGACAGCGACTCCATCGCGACCTTGGCGGGGGCCTTGCTGGGCGCGCGCCTGGGGGTGGGAGCGTTTCCGCCGGCCTGGGTCAGCGACGTCGAGCGCAGCCAAGAGCTCCTCGCCCTCGCCGATCTGCTCATCGACGGCGGCCCCCCCGACGACGTCGCAGCGGAGGAAGCGGAGGAAGCAGGTGAGGCCGACGACCAGGACAGCAACGACGACGACGGCAACGACGACAGCGGCGACGACGACGACAGCGACGGCGGCAACGACAGCCCTAATTGACGCCGAGCGTCGTCGTCGCTTGTGCTGATCGCGTGAAAACAGGACAGCACGATTTTTCACTGCTCTACTGTGATTCGATAAGGGTGCGGATGTCGGGAGATCAGATCATGCGAAAGCGCGCGTTCACGCTCATCGAGATCATGGTCGTCGTGGCCCTCATTGGGATCCTGGCGACCCTTGGGGGCGTGAACTACCAAAAGTACGTTGCCCGCTCTTACCAGAAAGAAGCGGGGACCAACCTGCGCATCGCCTTCGCCGCCGGCAACGCCTACATCGCCGAGCACGGCCAAGGGAAACCCAACTTCACCCAGATCGGCTTCAAGCCCCAGGGCAAGCACCGCTACACCTATTTCGGCCGAGGCGAAGACCAGCCCGGCGAGGCCGTCTTCGAGGGCATCACCGCCACCATGGCCGAGTGCGGCAGCATCGCCACCGCCGATCTGCCCCCGCCCTTCAACGACGAGGTCGCCTTCGGGGAGAACCCCGACATCTACTTCGCCGTCGCCTGCGCCAACCTCGACAACGACGAGACCCTCGATGCCTGGGTCATTTATCCCGACGGCCTCGTGCAGATCTTCGACGACGTCGTCGACTGAGCGCCACTGCGCCGGTGCGGATCTGGCGCGCTGTGGCATTCTCCGCTCATGCTGCGTCACCTGCTGCTCAAGGCGGTCGTCGTCGTCGGTGTGCTCGCCGTGACCGCCACCAGCCCACCCATCGAGCCGTCCTTTCAGGTTGTGAGCTCCAACAAGTCGATCACACTGGTGCTCGACGAAGACGCCCCTGAGGCCCGCTTCTTGGTCGACGTCGCCTCGACGGTGACCGATGCCGACGCGCTGCTGCTGCGCAGCGACATCGTTGTCGACGACGACCAAGATCGGGCCACCGATGGCCTGGCGGTGGTCGACGTCGGATTGCTGGCCGCCGGCGCGCCTCTTCCCGCGGATGTCGAGTTGGCCGGTGATGCGTCGTTGGCGGCGGTGCGCGAGGGCAGCTTCGGCGTCGAGCGCGTCGTCGACGGCAGCCAGTTGGTGCTGGCCGCTCGCAAGCGCGACACCGCCTCGAGCGTGCGCGTGACCTTCGGGCTGGTGGCGTCGACGACGGTGTTTCGCAACGGTGCGCCGAGCGGTGACGAGACCCTGGCTCTCGAGGTATCCCCCGACGTGGACTTCGCAAGCGCAGGCGAAGGCGAAGGAGAAGGCGAATGAGGTTGGTGCTGCTGGTGCTGCTGGTGCTGGGCGGGGGCGGATGCGACGGCGGCTTCGACGGTTTGCCGCCTGGTGGCTTTGGGGTCTTCACCGAAACGACGACGTCGAAGCAGCTGACCTTCACCCTCGATGACCTCAATCCCATCCAGCGCTTCGATGTGCCGGCCAGCGTCGATCCCAGCTCCTTCGACGCCCATTTCGACGTCGCGATCACCCGCACCGACAGCTCCTTCCTGCTCGAGTTCACCGACGAGGAATTCGCCAGCGACGACCCCGCGTTTTGGACCATCGCCGACGTCGGCTTCGCTTTTCGCGTGGGTTCGTCGGGCACCGGTGCCGACCGCCTGCGCCTGTCCATCGCGCGCGACGACGTCGACGCCGGCCAAGACGTGTCCATCGACGTCGCCCTCTCCTTGGCGGCCCCCAACGACGTGGACTTCGACGGCGCCGACGACAACGTCGAAGTCGTGCTTGGATCCCTGGAGCCGGTCATCGTCGAATGATCAAGAAGCCCTGGCCGCGCGCCCAGGTGGCCGTCGACGTCGTCGCCGTCACGGTGCTCGAGAGCGATTGCAAGGTGCTGCTGGTGCGTCGCGATCCGGCGCAGCCGACGCTGGCGCTGCCGGGGGGCCTCGTGCACTGCGGTGACGGCGTGCGCGACCAAGGTGAAGATGTGCCGGCGGCGGCCCGCCGTGCCCTCTTGGAGCTGACCCACATCGAGGCCGGTGCCTTGGTCTTGGTGAAGGCCTTTAGCGCGCCCTTTCGGGATCCGTGCACGCGCATCGTCTCGGTGGCTTTCCTGACGGTGGTGCGCCCCGAAGTCGCCGCCTTCGTGCGGGCCCGGGCCGACGCCGCCGTGCGCTGGTTTGCCGCGCGGGACCTCGACAAGATCACGTTGGCGCTGGACCACAACGAGATCGCCCGCGTCTGCTTGGAGCGGCTGCGCCAAGACATGGAGGCAGGGCACCACGAACAGGCTCGGGAGCTGGTGCCGCGCGTGTTTTCCATGGCCGAGCTGCGCGCGAGCATCGACGCCGTCACGGGTGGGCGCAGCGATCCCGGCAACTTCCGACGACGCTTCTTGCGCTGGGTCGACGACGGCGTCATCGCCGCTGCCGCGGGTCAGCGGGTCACCAGCAAGAGGCCGGCGGGGGTCTGGTCCTACAGCGAGGGCAGGACGCCGGGCCTCGTGTCGCCCCGTGGGCAGTGATAACGCCGCCTCCATGACCGGCTCCGCCCCCCTCGACGAAAAGCTGCTGAAGAAGCTGGCCAAGCTGGCGCGGTTGGCCCTCGACGACGACGAAGTCCGCGCGCTGGTGCCCGAGCTCTCGGGCATCGTGACTCATGTCGATGCTTTGCGTGCCGTCTCGACCGAGGGTGTGCCGCCCATGACCCACGGCGCTCCCCTGGCCGAGCCGGCGACGACGACGACGACGACGACGACGGCTGCCGCCGCAGCACCCGTGCTGGGACGCCGGGCCATCGAGCAAAGCGCCGGCTACGACGTCAGCGATGGCATGGTGAAGGTCCCCCGCGTCGTCGAGTAGGGAGAGCCGTGTCTGCTCAGCCGCTGCCGCAGCTTCATCTCCCCAGCTTGCGCAAGCGCGAGCAGCGCCCCCGGGCGCGCATTCTGGCCCTCGTCGACGCCGACGCCGCCTTCGCCGCCGCCATCGCTCGACCCCTGGTGGTGCTTTCCCTCTTGGTGGCGGGGCTCTTCGCTGTGCTGCCGCCGGCGGCGTTTTTGGCGAGCGCCCACCGCGGCGACGGCGTCGAGTCGGTGCTGCGCGACGAGCTGCGCAAGAGCGGACGCTTCGACAAGATCCCCGTCGACAAACGCGACCAGGTCATGGGCCTGATGGTGACCGGCACCGCCATCGCGTTGCCGCTGGGAGCCGTCGCCAAACGCTGGCTCGCGCTCTTGGTGTGCGCCGGCGTCTGCGTGGCCTTGCTGCGGGGGACACGCCCCCAGTTGACGCTGGCCCGGGCGGTGGCTGTGGCCGTCGTCGGAGCGGCGCCACTCTATGTGCATGACGTCGTCGCCGCGCTCACCTTCTGCGCTTTCGATCTGCACAGCATCGATCCCCAAAATCCGGTGGCGAGCAATCCCAGCGCCTGGTTGTTCGCCGGCAAGGCGACGCGCTCGGCGCTGGCGGTGTTTCTGCGGGGCTTCGACTTCTTCGAGCTCTGGGGCTGCGCGTGGATCGCCGTGGGTCTCACGCGGGCCGCGGGCGGGCGAACCCAGGTGCCCGTCGTTGTCGTCTTCGGCGCGCACTTCCTCTCCATGGCGCTGGGAACCGCGGGGGCGGCGGCGGGAGGCGCCAGCTGATCCCCGATCTCGCTGAACGTCGACCGCGGAGCGGTCTCGTTCATCGCCGTCGGGGATGCTCTTCTGGGAGGTCTGGTGCAGACCTCCCCCCCCGCGCCGGAAAAGCCGGACGCTGGGCCCCCCACCAACTCCGCGTTCCGCGGGCGCGCTTCACGCGCCTCATCCCGCGTCTTTCCCATCTCGGAACGCGGTCGAACATCAAGCGGACGTGGGATGACTTCATCCCAGAGATCAATTGGATTCGCCGCGCCTCGCTCGGTTCCTTGCCACGACGCCTGCGTCCCATGCTCGACGACGACCTTGGCCCCGCCTCACCGCCGGTGCTCGACGACGGCTCGGCCCAGCGACTCAAATCGCCGGTACGTCGCGTCGCAGGCGCGCGCCATGGCAAAAGGCGGCATGGTCGATCCCCGCGCCGCCGCCACCGCCGCCACCAAGGTGCCAACGCGCACGCTGCAGAGCTTGTTTTCGGATTCAGTCACCGACAAAAAGCTCCTGATCTTGGGTCCTGGCCCCGAAAAACTGCAGGACTCGCGCATCTCGATCGGCGAGGCCCACGCCGATCACGTCGTCGTGAAACTGCTGGGCGACGAGCAGCTCATCATCCCCTATTCGACCATCCTCACGGTGAAGCTCGAGCGCACCCAGGTGACGATCCGACTGCGTTGAAGTGCTGGCGGTTCAAGCCGCTGGCGCGTCTTGAAGTTTGGCTGTTCAAGACGCTGGCGCGTCTTGAACTTTGGCTGTTCAAGACGCTGGCGCGTCTTGAACTTTGGCTGTTCAAGACGCTGGCGCGTCTTGAAGTTTGGCTGTTCAAGACGCTGGCGCGTCTTGAACTTTGGCTGTTCAAGACGCTGGCGCGTCTTGAACTTTGTCCTCGCCCGGCTGCGGAAAATCATGACGACCGGCTCACCACAGCTGATCTGGGTGGGTCACAAGGCACTCGGCAGCGGAGGCGGCGGCAGCGTCGGCGGCGGTGCGGGCTCCTGGTCGGGCGGCGGCGGCGGCGACGGTGTGTGCTGCACTTGGAAGGTCGCATGGATGGCGATTTCGGGGCTCAGCGCATTGCCGCGGTAGACGGGCAGGGGGATGCCGAAATCGGTCATGACGATCACAGTGTCGCCAACGATGTCGCAAAGAGCGGCGGCGTTGCAGGAGCTCTCGAGCCGAAAAGTGATGTCTTGGGTCTCGCCATGCAGGGACAAGGCCCCCGGCACGTCCGCAGGAGAAGACCGGCCGACGTCGTCGGGGATCTGCAGGTCGGCGCGCAACACCTCGAGTCTGGCTTCGGGAAATTGTTCGACCTCGAGGAAGTGCTCCCGCATCAGCTGATCCCTCAGCTCGAGGTCCGTGCTCAGCGATTCCAAGCCGATGACGACGACGATGTGTTGCTCGGTCTCTTCGACGTCGACGTCTGGGGTCCTGCCTTCGAAGCTCAGGTCCGCCACCGTGGCCGTGAAGCGCACCGTGGCGGGTGCGGCGGTGCGGGTCCACTCCTGGGTCGGGGACGGCTCGGTCCCCGGTCCGCCGCCCTGGGTCGCACCCACCGACCAGGCCCGCCACCCCGAGACGGCAACGACGACGACGACGGCCACCGCGCTGGTCAGGGGCCAGACGAGCCCGCGAATCCGCGCCGCGCCCAGGCGGTGCTGGGGGGTTGGTGTTGCCCTCGGTGGCGCGTCAGAGGGCTCTGCGGTGGGGTTCATGCGACCTCCAGTGGCCGGCATTGGGAGGTGTAGCGATGCACCGTCGCCGTCGACGTCGGGAAAAAATCGCGTCAAGGTGTGGGCCGTGACCGTCCACGACGACTCCGAAGATCGCACCCAGGTGGTCACCCGGGACGTCGTCGAGAAGCGCTCCGGCCAGCCCTTCCGTCTGGGCCGCTACCGCCTCGACAAGCTCATTGGCCAGGGCGGCATGGCCGAGGTCTACCTCGCCTTCGCCGACGGACCCGCAGCCACACGCGCCGTCGTCAAACGCATCCGCCCCTCGCTGCTCAGCCACGCCGCGTCCCAAACCTTGGTCGAGATGTTCCTGCGCGAAGCCCGGCTGCTGGCCAGCCTCGACCACCCCAACATCGTGCGCATCTACGAGCTCGGCATCGAACCTCCGCGCAACGGCAATGCCTTCGGCGAGCACTTCTTGGCGATGGAGCACCTCGAGGGACTCACGCTGCACGATCTGGCGCTCCGGGTGTGGCAGATGCAAAAACCCCTGCCCATCGAAGTGCTGGTGCGCGTCGTCGCCGATCTCTGCGTGGGCCTCGACCATGCACACCACATGAAAGATCCGGCCACCGGCAAGGCTGCCGGGTTGGTGCACCGGGACATCAGCCCTGACAACGTGTTTGTGACGACGTCGGGCGTCACCAAATTGCTCGATTTCGGCGTGGCCAAGCGCCAGGGCTGGACGGCGCTCACGACCGCGGGCGAGCTGCGCGGCAAGGTGCCGTTCATGGCCCCCGAGCAGCTCAAAGAAGAGCCCGTCGACGGCCGCGCCGATGTCTTCGCCGTCGGGGTCGTTTTCTATTGGTTGCTCACGGGGCGACGTCCCTTCGATGGCCCCAGCGATGTCTTCACCATGAAGGCCATCCTCGACGATCCCCCGCAGCGACTGCGGGCGCTCAACCCCAACGTGCCGGCGCGCCTCGAGGAGATCGTGCTCTCCTGCCTCGCCAAGAACCCGGCCGGGCGCACAGCGTCGGCGTCGGCGCTGCGGGACGCCCTGCTGGCGGCCCTGCCCTCGGAGGCCCCGCTCCCTGTCGCTGACGTCATCGTCGCCGCCATGGGCCTGCCCCCCACCGACAAAGAAACGCCGGTCGCGGTGGCCAGCATCACCCGCACGTCGTGGGAGCGGGCGCCGGTGCCGGTGACCGCGGCGCCGATCGCCGAGCCCGAAGAGCCGCAAACCCAAGTCAACGCCCCGGTCCCCCTCTTCGAGGACGAGCTCACCAGGATCGGCAGCCGGCCCATGGGACCCCCAGCGTCGTCGCCGTCGCCGTCGCCGTCGCCGCCGCGACCTCCCCGCATGGCCACCCGTCTCTCGCCGGCTGACCTCAGCGCCGATGTGCAGCGTCTGGAGGACGAGGTGGGCCGCTTGGAGGCCAAGCTCACAGCCCTGTCGGCGGCACAGGCGCCGGTGGCAGGTTTGATCGGCGCCGTGGGTCCGCTGTTGTGGGGCCTCGAGCAGGCCATCACGCACCTGTCGACGCTCTCGAGCGATCCTGCGACGGCCAATCACTTGCGCCAGCTGAAGATCCTGCAGGCGGTGCTCAAGCGCCTCGTCGACGCCACCGCTCTCCACTGATCCGCTGACCTCAGGACGCGGCAGGAGACATCAAGCTGCAAACGATGCTGGGGGGCCATGAGCAAGGCGGGGGAACGCGAGACCTTGAATGTGGCGCTGGCGGTGCCCTGCACCGAGGCCGAAGGACCAGGCCCGCGCTACGCCCTCTGGGTGCAGGGCTGTGCCTTGCGCTGCCCCGGTTGCTGCAACCCGGAGTTTCTCCCTTTTCAGCAGCGGGACCGGCGCTTCGTCGACGACGTCGTCGCTGAAATGCTGCAGGCCCAGGCGCAGCACCACATCGAGGGCATCTCCCTGCTCGGCGGCGAACCCACCCGCCAGGCCCGGGCGTTGCGACAGGTGGCGGCGGCGGCGCGCGCTGCCGGGCTCAGCGTCATGGTCTTTTCGGGCTACACGCTGGCGGAGCTGCAGGCCGAAGGCGACGACGACGTCTTGGCTTTGCTGGCCTGCACCGATCTCCTGGTCGACGGCCGCTACGAAGAGGGCGAGCGCACGACCCGGCGCCGCTACATCGGCAGCGACAACCAGGTGCTGCACTTCTTGAGCGATCGCTACCAGGCCGACGATGCACGCTTTGCGGAAGGCAACACCCTCGAGCTGCGCGTGCTCATCGACAAAGGCACCGGGGCGCTGACCATCAACGGCTGGCCCGTGCACGGAGCCCGCACCCGATGATCCCCGA
The DNA here is from genome assembly GCA_023248635.1 of Myxococcales bacterium. Taxonomy (GTDB): domain Bacteria; phylum Myxococcota; class UBA727; order UBA727; family VGSZ01; genus VGSZ01. Next base: position 8,107 of record JAHFED010000031.1, on the reverse strand, counting down.
CCTCCCCTCTGATGTGCAGCAGGCCCTGCTGCTGCATCTGACGCTGCCCATCGGTGAGGCCGACGTCGCCATCGTCGCCGAGCTGCTCGTGGGCAAGAACCGGGGCGCGCGTTTTTGGCAGGCGCCGTCGCCGTCGTCGTCGCCTTCGCCTTCTTTGCGTCTGGCGGTGGCCCGCGTGCTCTCCGTCGGCTGCCTGCGTTTCCTGCTGGCAGTCGGTGGGGAGCGGGAGCGGACGGTCTTGCGCCACGGACGTCGGCAACGCGGACGCTTGTGGGATGCCCACCTCAACGTCGACGTCGACCCCTCCTTCAGTCCCATGGCTTTCTCCCTGGTGTGGAACCTCGCCACCACCGTGCTGCCCCTGGCCCTTGGTCGGGGTGAGAAGAGCTCGTTGGCCGAGCTCAGCCGCGACGAGCGCACCACCTTGAAGCGCGCGCTCACCCTGCCCGCGCGCACGGCCTTCGATCATGTGTGGTGCGCGCTGGCGCTGGAGAATTGCGCCGCCCTGCGTTTGCCCGACGCCGTCGACGTCGCGGTGCGCCGGAACCTGTCGGCGTCGTCCCCGCTGTGCGCCCTGCTGGCGCCCGACGATCCCGATCGCGCCGACGTCGACGTCGCCGCGCTCTTGGCACCATCGGTGGTTCGCCTGTTGGAGGTGACCGACAGCGCCATCGCTGCCGCCTTCGTGCGCAGCTTGAAACAGATCTGGACCCGCTCCCTCGACGCCGTCGAATTCGCCGCCCGTTGCCAGGCCTTCACGCGGCTGCTGCTGGCCTTGGTGGGCGCTTTCGACGCACACCAGCGCCTTGATCTCTTGGGTCCAGTGGCTCGTCTGCTCGCGGCCGTCCCCGTGGTGCTCCCCCACGACGCTCGCGCGCGCCTGCTGCAACGACCGGGGGTGACGACGATGGCCGATCGGGATCGCGTGGTCGCCGCCCTGCAGGGGCTCTGTGATGTGGCGCTGGTCCTCGATCAGCTGCGCGGGCGTCTGCAGGGTGAGCGCTACGGCGATGATCGCTACGACGAAGCCCAGCTCGCGCTGCGGGTGCTCGATGACGATCTGGCACCGCACCGAGGGGCCCTCGCCACCTTCACCCGCGCCCTCACTGCAACGGTGGGATAGCGTTTGGCCATGAGCCGTGGCTACCGCGTCGTCGTCGAACCCCTGTCCACCGCCCAGCGCCAGGTCAGCGCCAGCGACGAGCTGTGCGTCGACGTCGCCCTGCTGCCCATCCTGGGCGAAGACGCCATGCGCGAGCTCCTGCGCCAGGAGTTGGCCAAAGAGGGTTGGCAGCCAGGCGCCGACGGCAGCCGCGAGAAGATCCTCAAGCCGGGCCTGGTGGCGACCTTGGCGAGGGACGGCACCCGGGTCAGCGTCTCCATGACCGCCGAGCGCCAGGTGGGAGGTAGTGGTTCGAGCCAGAGCGCCGCCGAGCACGCCGCCGCCGCCGCCGCCGCCGCCGCCAGCGCCGCCGTCAAACGCCAGGCGACGACGACTTTGGCCAAGGCCGAAGGCGATGTGCGGGCCGGACTCGAGGCCGCCATCCAGCGCGTCTATCTCGAGGCCCTGCAGCGCAAGGCTCGGTCGCTGGGACAGGTGGAGTCCGTGGTGCGCGGCGAAGCCGCCGACGGCTCCATCGAGATCACGATCAAAGTCCGGACCTGAGGGAACCCGACGAATCCCTCGAGACGCCCCGCTGCTCCGACGTCGAGAAAGTATCGATCAGGGGACGCAGACGTCGAGCTGCTGATCGCCGCCGTCGGGGCGCGTGAAGATCACCGCCGTGCAGGTCGGCAGGGGTCCGGCGCAACCGCCGGCTTGGCACAAGTGGGTGCAGCGATCGCTGATGGCGAGCCCGGTCTGACACTCGAGCCCGCTGCCTGCGAGCTCGCCGAAGACCTTGGGGCCGGGGGGATTGGCGCAGACGGTGTCGAGGCCGTTGCCCGCCCGGTTGTCGCGCACCGAGCAAAAGCGTCCCGCCACGAGGTCACATTGGGCGTCGGCGATGCAAGGCTCGGCGCAGAATCCTCCGTCGACGTTGTCGAACATGGAGCCCGAGCAGATGAGGCCGCCGGCCCCACAATCCGCGTTCGAGGTGCAAGCCTCCGTGCACATGCCGGCGACGTCGCCGTCGCAGAGGCCGGACTGGCAAACACCCCGGTTGGTGAGGCTCTCTGACACGCACTGCCCGCCCAGGGCCGCTCCAGTGCCCGGGGAACCACACTGCAGCGTGAAGTCCTGGGCGCCCACCAATTCGTTGCAGACGCGGTTGGTGGAGGTGCAGTCGGCGTCGTTGTCGCAGGCGGTGTCGGGCAGCGCCGGATCTGCGACGCAGATGGAAGCGACGCCTCCGCGCGCCGTGGGTCCCGCCAGCGTGAAGGAATTGCTCTGGCACACCATGGTGCTCGGACAGTCGATGTTGCCCACGCACAGCTTCGTGCACAGCCCCTGAAAACAGGACTCTCGATCGCAGTCGCTGCCGTCGGCGCACGCGCTGCCGGCCCCCGAGCCACCGGCCGTGACGCCACAGGCCCCGCCCGCAATGAAACCGTCGTCGTCGGGGTCGTCGAAGAGGCAGACATCAGCAGGAGCGGTGGCGTCGCAGTCGCCGTCACGATGGCAGAAGGTGCTTTCGCCTTCCCCCTCTCCTTCTCCTTCTCCTTCTCCTTCTCCTTCTCCTTCTCCTTCTTCGCCTTCCCCCTCCCCGCCCTCGCCCTCTCCCTCACCTTCAGCGCCTTCTCCCTCACCTTCTTCGCCTTCGCCTTCGCCTTCTTCGCCTTCGCCTTCCTCGCCTTCGCCTTCTTCGCCTTCTTCGCCTTCGCCTTCCTCGCCTTCGCCCTCGCCCTCAGTGGCCGGGGCTTCGCCAGGGCAGCCGAACAAGAACGCAGCGAGGACGACGACGACGACGCTCTTCATGCCTGCACGGTACCACGCACCAAACGGAGGGCGGCGTGCCGCGGGGTCAGCCTGTTGGCGGAGAGGCGTCGCTCATCTTTTTGCGGTGGACCTTGGCCTCTTTGCCAGCGTCGCTGTGGGGGTCGAGCACGATGGCTCGCTCGAAGTGTGCGAGGGCCTCTTTCTTCTTGCCCTGCATCTTGCGCAACACGCCCATCTGGAGGTGGGCCTTGGCGTAGCGCTCGTCGATCTCCAAGGCCTTGCCCAGGTGGCGCTCAGCGTCGTCGATGTCGCCAGCAAGGAAGTGCTCGAGCCCCTTTTTATAGTGCTCTTCGGCTTCGTTGATGAGCTCGACCTCGAAGAAGGCGCGGCCGACGACGTTGACGAGGGCGGCCCTCAAGAGCCCGGTCCAAAAGAAGGTGGCGGCTTCGAAGGCCACCAGCGCGCCGACAGGAATGTCGGGCAAGACGGCCTTGCCGCCACGCTTCACCCGCACCTTGTTGTAGCGGCCACGGCTGACCCAATAGCCGACGGTGTCTTTGAGCTTGACCATGGCTTCGGCGGCATTTTTGCCGGTGACGTCGAGGTTGAAGCGGGGCCGATCGGCGTCTTGGGGCGGGGCATCGGGATCGGCTTCGACGACGTCGCCTTCGAGGGCGGGACCGGATGGCTTCTGCGGCTGTGGGTCACCCATGGCGCGGCCTCGGTGGTCGGTGGTCTCTCGGGGATCCTAGACGCATCGCGGCGCTCGACAAGTTTCCAGCGGCGACCGGCTCAAGCGGATGTCGCCGGTAGGGGCCGAGGCCTCACGCCTTCGCCGACTGCAGCAGCTCCAAGGCCGCACTGCGCGTGAGGTGGGTGAGGGCCCGCGCGGCTTCGATGTGGTCGCCGCAAAACCACTCCTGTTGGGGTGGATGGCCCACAAAGCCCGGCTCTTCGCGACGGCGTTTCGCGAAGGCGCGCGCCGCGTCGTCGAGGACGAAGGAGCACAATCCGCCTTCGTCGGCACCAAAGCGGACATGGCACACAGCGCAAATCGGCGGACGCATGAAGACCTCAGGGCAAAGACAGGTGTCGTCGGGCTTCGTCGTAGACGATCATCTTCATCAGCTCGACGGTGCCGCCGAGGATCGACAACCCGAGCAGATCGCGCACCAAGCGCTCGGCGGGCTCGTCGGTGGAGACCCCACGCGAGCCCAAGAGCCGCCCGAGATCGAGGGCTGCCTGCAGCGCCACCTCGACGCCGAAGATCTTGATGACCGAGAGCGAACCATGCAGGTCGACGCCGGCGTCGTAGTCGTCGACGACGCGCCACAAGTGGGCCTCGAGCAGGTCGATGCCCACCTGCATCTTCACGATCTTTTCTTGTACATACTGATTCCGGCCGATGGGCTGACCAAACTGTCGGCGGCGCTCGGCGTGGAGCAGTGCTCGATCACGACAAGCCTTCAAGGAACCAAGATATAGAAATCCAGTGGAAATACGCTCGTCCGAGAACATCTTGCGAAACAGTCGCACGCCGTCGCCGCGGGCGCCCACCCAGCACGAGGGGCCCAGTTGCGCGCGCCAGGCCACCAACGATCCCGTGGGTGAGGTGCGCAAGCCGGCCAGGTCGGATCGCAGCCGCTGCGCCACCCGTGCCGTGTTGGTGTCGACGACGAAGACGTTGACGGCTTCGCGCGCCGGCACGTCGACCACCCGAGCCGAGACCAGGGCGAGGTCGCAAGCGCCGAGGTTGGTGATGCTGCGCTTGCGGGCCGAAAGACAAACGCCGTCGTCGTCGATGCGGGCGCGGCTCTTGAGTCCCATCAGGTCGGTGCCCGCGTTGACTTCGGCATTGGCGCAGGCCCCGAGTAAGGTTCCGGCCCGCAGACCGGGGAGCCAGCGCTGCTGCTGGGCCGGCGTGCCCTCGGTTGCGATCACATTGATGACGACGAGCTGAGCGCAGACGCTGACCGCCAACCCCAGATCGAGGGAGCCCAGCACCAGGCCCTCGACGGCGACGACGCGCTCGCCCAACGTCGACAGCGCGAAGAGCCCAGCGGCCCCGAGCTCTTGCCACAGTGCGCGATCGAAGGACCCCGCCCGATCCCGCGCCGACGTCGATGGAGCCACCAGGCGGGCGCCGACGTCGACGAAGCGGCTGCGGATCTGATCTCGGGCGTTCAAGGCGTGAGCCCCTCTCGGCGCAGCGTCTTCACGGTGCGGTCGACGGCCTCGATCAAATGCTCGACCTCGTCATCGGTGTTGGCCACCGTCGGCGTCGCCCGCAACACGCCCTTGTCACGGGGAACCAATGGATAGCCTTGCAAGGTGACATAGACGCCTTCATCGTAGAGTAATTGCCCCCCACGCTCGACGGCCTCCTTGCTCCCCACCCAGGCCGAGACAATGGGAAAGCCCGAGTCGTTGTCGGTGGCGATGCCGCGCTTGCGGTAGCTCTGAATGATGTGGTGCGTGTACTGGTGCAGGGTCCGACGCCAACGATCTCCCTCGATCTCGTTCAAGGCCAGGCCGGCCAGTGCCGTCGCCAAGGCCGCCGTGGGCACCGGTCCGGACACGATGTAGCTGGTGATGTTGCACTTCAATTTGGGCTTGAGCTTCGTCGGACACAGCACAAAAGCCGCCAGCGAAGAATAAGCTTTTGAGAGTCCTGCTACGTACAATATATTATCGAGTGGAATTCCCAGATGTGCGAGCACACCATTGCCCCGGTGTCCCCAGGGCATCTCCGCCGTGGGCCCTTCGCCCAAGACGCCGAAGCCGTGGGCGTCGTCGACGTAGAGGATGGCCTCGTGCTTGGTGCACAGCGCGTGGATGCCCCTGAGATCGGGCACCCGACCCGTGGTCGAAAGCACGCCGTCGACGACGACCAAGCGCGTCTTGGTCTTGCGCTCCTGCGCGTCGGCGAGCTTGCGATCGAGATCGTTCAGGTCGTCGTGGCGAAAGCCTTGCAGCTCGGTGCCCATGTCGCGCGCCAGCCGGCAGCCGTCGTGGTTGACCTTGTGCACCAGCTTGTCGGCGAAGATCACCGAGCCCTTGCCCGTGACCGCCGGTATCAGACCGATGGCGATCAAGGTGATGGTCGGCAGCACCAGCGCATCTTCGGCGCCGCACAAACGCGCGAGCTTTTCCTCGAGCGTCTCGTAGAGCACCGGCGACGCTGCCAGGCGGGCCCAGGAGGGGTGGGTGCCAAAGCGTCGGAGCTCGGGCGCGATGGTGGCCATGACGTCTGCGCGCAGGTCGAGCCCGAGGTAGTTGCAGGAGGCGAAGTCGGTGATCCAGCGATCGCCGATGCGCACCTTGCGGCCCTTCACTTCCTGCACGACGCAGTCGTAGAGCCGACCCCGCTCGAGCAGCTCTTGCACCTCGCGGTTCTTGTCGCCGAGCACCTCGTCGATCAGCTTGTCGAAGACGTCGGCCATGACGACGAGGTATAGCGCGGCCGGGGATCAGGGTCGTGCCGGCTGCAGCGATGCCTGGTGCCGATCCCTGGATCTGGTGGGCACGCTATAGGCGCGCTGATGAGGATCACCGTCGCATCCGACGCCGGCTTCGCCTCCATCTTTGATCGGATGGACGGGCCTTTGTCGTCGTCGGACCCCAGCGTCCAAGCCCAAAACGACGCCCCCCACGTCGCCAGCGCCCTGCGCTCTTTGGGGCACGAGGTCAGCACCGCGGTGCTCGGCGCCAAGGCCACCCAGGATTTGGCCGCCGTCGCTGGTGCTGGCGAAGCACTCGTCGACGCCGCCCCCGACCTCGTCGTGAACCTCTGCGATTCGGTACAGGGCGAGCCCCGTCTCGCGCCCCTGGTGCCGGCCTTTCTCGACGCCCACGGCCTGCGCCACACCGGCGGCGATGCGGGAGCCACTGCGCTGGGCAAGCGCAAGCACGACGTCAAAGCCGTGCTCGTGCGCGAGGGACTGCCGACGCCCTGCTACCAGGTCATCGACGTCGACGCCGATGTGGCCTCCTTCGAGCTGAAGCTGGTGCCGCCGGTGATCCTCAAGCTGTGCGGCGAGCACGCCAGCGTTGGCATCGATCCCACCTCGGTGTGCTTCGACGAAGACGCGGTGCGGGCCAAAGCCCTGTCGCTGCAGCACCGCTATGGCCAGCCCATCCTCGTCGAGGAATACGTCGCCGGCCGCGAGTTCTACGTCTCTTGCATCGGCCGCCCGCTGCGACCCTGGCCCTTGATGGAGCACCAACTCTCCGAAGGCCTGCCCATTCGCACCTTCGATCGCAAATGGCTGGAGCGCGACGTCGACGTTCCCCTGCGGGACCGCGCCCCGGGCTCCATCCCCCAGCGCGCGTCGGCGGCCCCCTTTGCGGGATCTCTCGATGACGTCGGCGCCCTCTGTGCTCGTGCGCTGCACGTCATCGGTTGGCAGGATTGGGGACGCGTCGACCTGCGCCTCGACAAGGGCGGCATTCCCCTGATCATCGACGTCACGCCCATGACCTACCTGCACCCCGAGGCTCCCTGTGCCAAGGCGGCGTCGGCGGCGGGCTGTTCTTACGTCGAGCTGTGGCGGCGCATCGTCGACGGCGCCACGTGCTGATCGAGGTCTGCGCCGACGTTGACGCCAGCCTCGAGCAGGAGCTGGTGGCCCTCGTGGCCCGCGCGCTGCCCCAAGCCCACCTGCAGGGTCGCTGGTATTGGGACAGCCGCCCCGACGTCGTCGTCGTCGCCCGCGCCGTGCTCGGTGGAGCCGTCATCGGCTTTCGCATGGTGGTCTGGCGCGACCTCGACGTCGGCGGCCAGCCCTACGCCATCGCCGGCACCGGCGTCGCCGTCGATCCGGTCTGGCAACGCCAAGGCATCGCGACGGCGCTGACGACCAAGGTCCTGGCCCTCGCCGATGGATGTGCCGCCGTCGTCGTCTTCCTCGGCACCGACGAAGCCCGGTCCCTGCTCGAGCGCTTCGGCTTCGTGCCCCTGCTCGTGCCGGTGGTCTCTCTCGATGCCCGAGGGAGCGAGGTGAAAGAGACGGCTCCCTGCCTGGTGAAAGAGCTGCAGCCCGGCTTCGTCGACGCCGTCGTCGCCACGGGCTCTTTGTGCCTGGGCCGCGGCACCTGGTGAGCGGCGGTTAGTCCCTGGATTCAGTTGAGTTTGCACTCAACTGAACCCAGGGACTGTGTTTCAAAGGGGGCTGCGCCCCCTCCCGTCGTCGAGCAAGTCGCCGACGGGGCCCTCCCCATCCGTGGTCG
>JAHFED010000030.1 GCA_023248635.1 Myxococcales bacterium | reverse complement strand
GGCCAAGGGGATCCACCGCCCTCAGCAGTGTTGACGGCGGACAGCACCACGCTGCGCAAGGGCCTGACCACCACGCTGCGTTTCTCGTCGACCAATGCCACCGCCTGCAGCATCGATCACGGCGTCGGCAACGTCGGCATCACGCCGGGCAGCCGCGAGGTGCGGCCCCTGACCGAGACCACCTTCCGCTTGTCGTGCACCGGACCGGGCGGGTCCGTCGACGTCGACGTCACCATCGCCCTGGCTGCGTGTAGCCTCGACTGCAGCCTCGACGTCGAAGGCGGCAGCGGCACCTGCAACGGCAACGCCTTCGCGCTGGGACCCAGCGTCGCTTTCACCGTCAATGCACCCGATCGCGGGGTGTTCCTCGACGTGCAGATCTGTGATTCTACCGGCGTCTCCTTCCATCTCACCGACTCCCAGTCCACCAACGGCTTCGGCGGCGACGGCGGCCAGACTTGCTACGACGCCGAGCTGCACACCGCCGGCGGGCTGCTCGAGCTTTTTCCCAACGACCTCGATGAGCCACCGCTCGGCGTGATCTTCGCCGTTCCCATGGAAACCTCGGGCTGCATCGACTTCAACGTCGTCGCCGAAGACCAGTTTCTCGAAGTGTTTGGCGACGTCAGCGCTCAAGCCGGCGGCCCGGAAACGCTGCGGCTCGAACAACCGGTGTGCGCCGACGCGACCCAGCCGGAGCGCGACAACCGCTGGCTGCTGGGCCTCAATGGCGTGACGTCGGGAGATCCAAACCGCCAAGGCACCGGCCTGGTGAAGGTCGATCTCTGCGTCCGCTGATGTGCAGCCCATGACCCCAGCACTGCTCTTGGCTTCGCGCGCGCTCATCGCGCTGGTGCCCACCACCGAAGGTGTCGCGCTCGCCGCCGTCGACGACGATGTCGTGGTTGCTCTCGACCAGCTCGCGGTGCTCGCGCATTTTGCCCGGCGCAAGGATCGGGTCTTCCTTTTCGACGAGGCCAAGCCGGTGTTGCGCTGGTTGTTGGCTCGAGGCGTCGATGTCGCACGACCCCTGTGCCGCAGCACTCTCGAGCGGCTGGCAGGGCAGGACGTCGACGAGACGGGGCAGCCGCTGGCGCCGTCGCTGGCGGTCGGGCAGCAGCGGGCCCGCGATCTCATCGAGCGTCTCGAGGCACGCATGGCCCGGGTCGAAGCGCGCGGACAACGCAAGGTCGCTCGCCTCGAATGCCTGGTGCTGCGCGCCTTCGCCGCCCTCGAGCAGCGTGGGCTCCCCATCGACAAGGGGAGGTGGCAGTCCATCGTCGACGACGAACGGCTGACCTCTGGGGCGGCGCGCGCGCACGTGCTCGAGCTGGCAGGACCGCTGCTGCCGCGCGACCTCTTCGGCGCCGCCGACATCAACCTCGATGCCGACGCCGACGTGAGGGAGCTGCTGTCGCGCGCGACCGGCAAGACCCTCGACGACACCAGGGGGGGCACGCTGGGCGCGCTGCAGCACCCCCTGGCCGATGCCGTACTGCGCTTTCGCGAGTCTTGGAAGATCGTGACGACCTACGGCGACGCCCTGCTTGCCCACGTGAAGGACGTCGACGTCGACGGCGTCGGCCGCATTCGCAGTACCTTCGTCCCCTTGGGCGCCTCCACGGGCCGCGTGGCCTGCCGCGATCCCAACCTGCAGAACCTGCCCAAGGACGCCCGCTTCCACGCCTGTCTGCGGGCGCCGCCGGGGCGCAGCCTCGTCACCGCCGACTACGGGACCTGCGAGCTGCGCATCGTCGCCGAGCTCGCCGAAGATCCAGTCTTTCTGGCCGCTTTCGCCCGCGGAGAGGATCTGCACAGCACAGTGGCGACGTCGATGTTCGGCCTGCCAGTCTCAAAGACCGAAAACCCCGAGCTGCGGCAACGCGCCAAGGCCATCAATTTCGGCCTGGTCTACGGCATGGGCGCCGGCGCGCTGTCGAGCTCTCTTGGCGTCGACCGGGCCACCGGCGAGGAGCTGCTCGCCCGCTATTTCCGCACTTTCCCGCGGGTGCGGGACTACCTCGAGGGCAGCGTCGACGTCGCTTTGAAGCGTGGCTACAGCGAAACCGTGCTTGGAAGGCGGCTCTTTTACGACGACGAAAAACTGGCGGCCCCCAATGCTCGCGGCGACCTGTCGCGCATCATGAAGAACATGCCGATCCAGGGCTGCTCCGCCGACATGACCAAGCTGGCCATGGTCCGTGTGCACGAGCGACTGCTCGAGGAGACCCGCGGTCGCGCCGGCCTGGTGAACACGGTGCACGACGAGCTGGTGATCGAGTGCGACGACGACGACGGCGCCGTCGTCACCGGCATCGTGCGCGAAGAGATGGAAGAGGCCCACCGCACTTTGCTGAAGAAGGTGCCGCCCCTGGTCGAGCTGCACCTCGGTTCGACCTGGCTGCATTAGCTCGTCGGTGCTTAGCCCCCGTCTCCTTCTCCTTCACCTTCACCTTCTCCTTCCCCTTCCCCTTCCCCTTCACCTTCACCTTCACCTTCACCTTCACCTTCTCCCTCACCTTCTCCCTCACCTTCACCTTCACCTTCACCTTCACCTTCTCCCTCACCTTCTCCGGGCGGCGGACCACTGATGAGACGGCCGGAGGCGATGACCGTGTTGAGGAGGCCGCTGTCCTCGACGATGAGCACGAAGTCGAAGTCGCTGACGTTGGCGTTGCGCAGGAAATAGGGACGGTGGGGATCGCTCAGTCTTTCGCCGTTGGCGGAGGCGAAGGTCTCGTCGAGTTCGAGGATCTGGGCTGAGCTCGAGAGATCGGGACCGGTGGCCAAAAAGACCTTGGCGAAGGGCAAGCCATCGAGGCCTGGCCCGCCGACCAGGGGATCGAAGATCAGCTGCACCTTCTCCGCCGAGACCAGACCGCCGACGTCCTCGACGATCGCTCGGGTTCCGTTGCCGACGTAGACGCCGCCGAAGATCCCGTCGCTCATGAAGGCGTGGGCGAGCACGCAACGATCGCAGCCCCCACAGCGGTTGTCGGGAGCGCGACCTCGGAAGCAGAAGGCTTCTTCGTTGTCGGTGCCGCAGACGCGCGTCCCGCTCTGGCACTGGGAGCACACCTCGCCGGGTATGGCATCCTCCGGCTCGAGCTCGTCGCAGCCGCCGCAGTTGTTGCGGGCGTGGTCGCCGACGCAGAGGGTGGCGGTGCCAGCGCCGTTGCAGCGCGCGAGGCCGCAGAGGAATTCGCCGCAAGCCTCGTCGGGTTGGCCGGCGCTGTCATCCAGGGGATCGATGCGGCCGTCGCCGTCGAGGTCGACGTCGCAGACCCCGCAGGCGTTGGCGCCGGGATCGAAGCAGGCGAGCTCGTCGGTCACCGGGTTGCAGTTGAAGGTCCCGCACAAAGGCAGTTGCCCGTTTTGGGAGCAGGGTTCGCCGAAACCGGCGGTCGTCGGGCCGCACAGAACAACTTCGCCTTCGCCTTCGCCCTCGCCCTCGCCTTCGCCTTCGCCTTCGCCTTCGCCAGGACCCGCATCGGCTCCATTGACGGGCCCAACGCAGTCCTCGCACCCTGCCAGGGCACAGAGCAAGAGCACGCTTCCGACGACGACGACGACGCGCATGGGCGGGAGTGTGCACGATCTCGATGGATCGGCAACCGGCCCGCAGCCAAGTTTCTCACCGGGCCCCACGTTTGCGCCGTGCCAACGGCGCAAAGCAGGAAGTACTTTGCGCCGTGCCAACGGCGCAAAGCAGGAGGTACTTTGAGCCGTGCCAACGGCTCAAACAGCGGCCCTTTGAGCCGTGCCAACGGCGCAAAGCAGGAAGCACCTTGCGGCGAGCCAACGGCTCAAACATCGGTGCTTCTCTGCCCTCAGGGCGCGCGGCCAATTGGGGGCAAGGGGCCGAACGAGGGCCTGGTGTCAAGCCATCTCGGCAATCACCTGCTTGTGAAGGTCGACGGCTTCGGTGTGGTCGGGTGCGATCTGCACGGCCCGGTCGAGGAGGGAACGCACGACAGGCAGGGTGCCCGCCCGCTCGTAGCGGGGGTTCTCAAGCAGCACCCGCGCCAGCGAGGTCAAATATTCCGGACGGGTGGCGTCGAGCCGCACGGCTTCGCGGAGCGTGAGCTCGGCTTCGTCCAAGCGGTTCTGCGACGCCTGCTCAATGCCCTCTCGATACTTCTTGTCTGCCGGCGACGAGACCTCGGGGGTGGGTGTGGGGATCAGCGGCGCCGTCGCGGCGGGGGCGGCGGCGATGGGCGTGAGGAAAGGTTCCGAGGCCGTCGACGACGAAGAAGAGTAGGACGACGGGGACGCGCTGATCGAGGGCGGCGACGACGAAGACGCCGACGAAGGCGCCGACGGCGAAGCCATGGCCGACGACAGCGTCGAAGCGAGGGTCGACGACGACGATGGGGGTTTGCTCGCCGCGTCCTTCGCAAAGGGGGTCGCGGCTTGGGTTCGCTTTTCTTCGCGCTTTTCTTCGCGCTTTTCTTCGCGCTTTTCTTCGCGCTTTTCAGGCAGTCGCTCCGCCGACGTCGTCACCAGGGGGCTGCCCATGGCCGTCCGCAGCGACGAAGCGTCACCACGACCGTTCAGCGCGCGCTCGAAGGCCTCGAGCAGGCGATCCTCGCGACGCTTCTGTTCCTGGTGGTGCGCTGTGATCTCTTCGGCCTGGCGCTGGCGTTCAGCGCGGATGCGGCTGCGGAATTGTTCGACCCCGGGACTCCATTCCTCGACGAGGTCCAGGGCCTGGAGGGCGGCCAACAGGCGCGCACAGTGCTCGGCGGTCAAGCTCGCGCGCTCCACCGCTTCTTCGACGGTGAGAGCCTCGCCCAGCAGCCGGATGAGTCGCTCATCTTCGCCCGAAAGCCCGAGCTTGGCGCGGAAGCCCGCGAGCCTCGCGTTCGCGATCAGGTATTTGTCGCGCAGGGTCTCGAAGCCCGCGAGCATCTCGCTGGGAGGCGCATAGCGTCGGTAGCCCTGCACATAGATCTCGCCGGGACCGAAGTCGAAGGTGGCGGTGTTGACGTCGGGGGCGGCGCCGGCTGTCGTCGTGAACCGACCCTGCACGATCTCGAAGCCCTGGATGATCTGATCGCGCGTGAGGTTGCGCTGCTCGATGGCGAGGCTCTCGGCGTCGATGAGGCCGAGCTCGACCAACGCGTCGGTGAGCTTGATGCTCTTCTCGACCATGCGCGTCGCGGCCTTCATGTATTGCTCGTCGGTGATGCGGCCCTGAGAGACCAGCACCTTGCCGATGCGCTGCCCGGGCTCGCTCGACGAGAAGGCCACCGGCAGGCCGTCCTTCAAGTAGACGGTGCGCGTCGCTCCGCCCGTTGCCATCGCGATGGAGCCCGTGAACGCCTCGGCACGCGCCCGCGCCAACAACGCGGGGTAGCGCAGATCCTCGAAGACGCCCTCGGCGGGGACACCCTGGCCCGTCGACGTCGGCGCCTCACCCATCTTGGTCAGCCGCGCTTCGAGCTCTTCGACTCTCTTTTGCGCCGTCTCTCGGGCCTTGCGCTCCGCGAGCAGCGCGCGCTTGAGCTCGGCCTGGGTCCGTTGGAGTTCCTGGATCTGCATGGGGTCTTCCTCATCGTCAGCGGCCACCGACGGCGGGTCATGGGGAGGGGGGAGCGAAGGTGTGGAGTGTTTGGGCGCGCCGTTTCCCGTCGCTGTCGGGCTGGGGGGCGCAGGGCGCGTGACGACGGCGGCGGCGACCGAAATCGGCTGGGGTACCAGGGGCGCAGACACTGGCGGCGTGGTCTGCGCAGGAGGTGCCGGCGAAGACGTCGTCGCCGGAGCGCTTGGGGATTTGGCGGTCGCTGGTCCGTCGCGCAAGTCGAAGTCGTTGTCGCCACCGGGCGCGGGCAGCTCGGACAGGTCGATGGGTTTGTCGACGATGTCGCTCTCGACCGTCTGGGCGCCCGGCGCGGTGTTGTTGGTGATCTCCTCGTGGATGCGCCGCGCACTCATCTCCTGCTCGGCCGCAGTGCGGGGGGTCCCCCCCAGCGCGCCGGTCTTCTTCAGGCGCTGGAGCTCGGCCTGGGAGATCTCGACGGTCTTGAGGCTGACGTCTTCCTCGTCGTCGAAGGCGCCGTTGAAGGCGGCGTCGATCTGGGCGGCCTGGCTCTCGATGGAGATGTCGAAGTCGTTTTTCACCTCGTCTTCGTGCAGCACCAGGTCGTCTTCGCTCTTGTCGGGGCTGTGCTTGCGCAGGCCGCCGGCACCCCGCAGGGCCTCGGCGATGTGCAGGGGGCTTGAGCCCATCGGCAGGAAGACCTGCACTTTGTATTGCTTTTCGAGCACGTGCCGATCGGGGGCCGCCAGGTCGCCGGTGACGAGGACGACGGCGGGGAGCACCTCACCCCGCGCCACCCGCACCTGCCGCAGCAGCGACGAACCGATGTCGCCGCTGGCGTAGCGATCCTGCACGACCAGAGTGACGGCGCCCTTGCGAGCCTCCTCGACGAGCTTCGCTGGCTTGTCGACGACGACACCGTCCACGCCGTCGCGCATCAGCCTTCCGGTGACGACGACGGCGACCGTAGTGTCCTCGAGACAGACGAGTACCCTGGGAGCCACTGCGGCGGAGCGTGGCACACCGTCGCCTGTCGACGCGAACTTCGACACCCAGCGTCCGTCAGCGAAAGAGGGGAACGGCGTGAGGCCGGCCGGCTTCGTCGTCGCTGTCCTCGCCTCCCCAGCAGACCAAGCGCCCGTCGCCCGTGAGCGCGCAGGAGCGGGTGCGGTGGGTGTCGACGTTGACGAAGCCCAGGAAGCCCGCCGGCATCGGCACGTCTTCGATGCCATGGCAGCGGACGTTGGGATCATCGTCGCAGGGCTCGGTGTCGAAGAGATCGACCTCGAGAAAACCCGTCGCGCCAAAGATGGGCCGGCCCCAACACTTCACGTCGAGGCCCGAGATGGCGCAGGCATGCTGGGTGCCGACGGCGACGTCGGTGGCGTTGATCAGGGTCGTCAGCGCGAGGTCTTCGGGGGCGCGCTCGGCTGGGTTGACCACACCGAAGGTGTTGTCGCCGGCGCAAAAGAGGGTGCCGTCGTCGATCAAGCAAGCGTTCACCACCTCGGAGTCGAAGCGGGTGCCGTTGTCCAGCGCGGCGCAGCGCCCATCGGCGGCGCAGCCGAGAAGGCTGAGGGCCTCGCCGACCTGCGCGCAGGTGGTCGCCTGGGTCGGCGACGACGCACAGACGCCGTCGAGGGAGACGTCGAGGCGGCTCACCAGTCCGAGGCCATTGAGACGCGCGGGCAGACCATTGGCGGTGCCGGGGGCGTGGGGGCCAAAGCAGAAGGTGTCGACGCCGTCGGAGGCGCAGGTGAGGCCGCCGTTGTTGTCGCCGTCGGCGTCGACGTCGATGACGTCGGCTCCAAAGCCCAGGGGCAGCTCGGGCTCGACCAGATCGCCCACCGAGACGGCGATGTCCGTGCCGAGGGTACCCTCGCCGGGATCGCCCCAGCAGAAGAGCTTTTGCTGCCCTTGGTTCAAGCGCCCCAGCGCGCAGCCGTGGAACTCACCGAGCGCCAGATCGACGACGTCGCTGAGGCCGGGGATCGGAGCGGGGACGTCGTCGCCTCCGCTCTCGGTCACGCGTCCGAGCTGTCCTCGCGAGTTGCCGCCCCAGCACTGCACGCGATCTTGGGCATCGATGGCACAGGCAAAGACGCCGCCGACGTCGACGACGCGGGCGGTGATGGGGAGCTCGCCTTCGCCTTCGCCTTCGCCCTCGCCCTCGCCTTCGCCTTCGCCCTCGCCTTCGCCCTCGCCTTCGCCTTCGCCTTCGCCCTCCGCGCGGCTTGCAGCGCAGACGCCGACGTCGTCATCGGCGGGAAGGAGGCAGACCTCGCCCTCGTCGCATTGGTTGTCGCGTTCGCAAGGGCGGGCGCGATCGGGGCAGCCGAGCAGCCCGACGACGACGACGACGACGCTGGCCGTGGGGGTGCGCTTCATGGTTTCTCGCTGAGAATGGTCCACACCGCGAGGCCGCTGCCGCCCAGAGCGACGACGCCGCCGACGACGGCGAGGCCGACGCCGCCCCACAGGAAGGGCGCGTCGATGAGCTCGTAGGCCTGGGCCTGGCCGCGATCGAGGCGCGCGTGCTCGTAGTCCCCCGACATGCTTCCGCGGATCACGAGGGCCGCCGCACCCAGACCCGCGCCGGCGAGGCCCGAGACGCCGACGACAATGGGGACCACGGGCAGGGGGCGCACCCCATGGGCCCGCAGGTCGGCATCGCGGGCCACGGCGATCGCCAGCTCGGGAACGACGTCGAGCAGGGCCGCGGGCGTGGCGGCGCGCACCCGGCGCATGCCTTGGGCAAGCACGACGGCGCGGTGTCCGTCGAGGATCGAGAGCGTCAACACCAGGTCATCCCCCACACGACCCAAGTGGGGGCGGGCGATGAAGTCGACGTCGACGGCGTCGGCGAGCTCGCTGAGGCAGGAGTCCGCAGCGGCGTCGGCGTGACCTCCCCCTGAGGGGCCAACGCAGTCGCGCACCGTTGAGACTTCGATGGCGCTGTCGAGGGCCGCCGGCGTTACGATCTCGGCGTTGGGGACTGCGGCCTGGAGCGCGGTTTCAGTGGCCTTGGTCAGCGTGCGGCTGATCTCGAGATCGGCGTCGTTGAGGATGGGCGTGACGAAGATGCGCACCTGGCTGCCCCGCCTGAGGGAAGCGCCTTGGGCCCCGGCCGGCGACGAACCCATTCCGACGACCACCGCGACGACGACGAACAGGCTTGCTAGGGCGGTTGCGCGCACAGTCGGCGAGTGTAGTCCCGCGGGGGTCCACCTGCTCGTTTCCGGGAGAGAACGATGGATCCCAAGCACACCCGCATCGGAGTCGTCGGCGCCGGCAACATGGGCGCTGGCATCGCGCAGAAGTACGCCACCGAGGGCTTCGTCGTCGTCGTCGTCGATGTTGACGCCGCTGCGGTCGAGCGGGGGCGGGCGCGGGTGGTGCAGACCCTCGATGAAGGCGTCGCCCGCAAGATCTTCGCTCCCACGGTACGCGACCAGATCCTCGCCCGGCTGACCTTCTCCCCCGACAAGGATGCGCTGAAGGGCTGCGCTCTCGTCGTCGAGGCCGTGTTCGAAGACCTCAAGGTGAAGACCGCGCTCTTTCAGGATCTCGATCGACGCCTGGGTGCAGAAACCATCCTGGCCACCAACACCAGCAGCTTCTACGTCGAGGATATGGCCCAGGTTTGCGAGCACCGAGATCGCGTCATTGGTCTGCATTATTTCTATCACCCCGCGAAGAACCGCCTCGTCGAAGTCATCGGCGGCAAGCAGACGTCGAAGGCGGTATTTGATGCTGCTTGGAAAATCCAAGAGGCCTGTGGGAAGACGCCGGTCGCATCCAAAGATGCCCCCGGATTCATTGTCAATCGATTCTTCGTACCCTGGCTCAACGAGGCCATGCGCCTGGTGCACGAGGGCACCGCCGACATCGCCACCGTCGAAGCCGCTGCCAAGGCCGCCTTCGGCGTCGCGATGGGCCCCTTCGAGCTGATGAACGTCACCGGCGTGCCCATCACGCTGCACGCGGCGACGACGCTGCACCAACAACTGGGTGCCTTCTATGCGCCCTGCGATCTCATCCGCCCGATCGTTGCCGCCCAGCAGAGCTTCAGCCTCGCCGGGGTCCCGGATCGCAAGAAGCTCGACATCGTTGGCGAGAGGCTGTGGGCGGTGGTGTGGCAGATCGCGGCGCGCTTGGTCTTTGACGAGCAGGTCTGCACCTTGGCCGACTGCGATCTGAGCGCGCGCACGGGATTGCGTTGGCCCAAAGGGCCGTTCGAGGCCATGAACGAGCGGGGGACGCGGGCGGCCTTGGCGGCGGTGCGGGCCTTGGCCTCGCGTCATCCCGACGTCGTGGTCTCACCCCAGCTGATCGAGCAGGGGGAGCAAAACGCGCCCTTTGCGATCGAGCTGGTGAGTGGCCGCGTCGACGACGGCGTCGGCATCGTCAGCTTCCAGCGCCCCGATGCCTTGAATGCTCTGAACGAGGCCGTCGTCGAGCAGCTGGGCCAGGTCTTCGACGCCCTCGCCAGCGATCCCAAGGTGAAGGGCATCGTCATCGAAGGCAAAGGCAAGGCCTTCGTCGCCGGCGCCGACACGCGCTTCTTCGTCGATCAGATCGGCAGGGGCGACGTCGCGCGCATCGTGCGTTTTGCGTCGACCGGACAAGAGGTCTTCGCCCGCATCGATGGCTGCGCCAAGCCTGTGGTCTGCAAGCTCCACGGGCTCAGCCTCGGCGGCGGCAGCGAGCTCGCCCTGGCCTGCGATTGGATCGTGGCGACGTCGTCGGGGTCCTTGGGCTTTCCCGAGACCGGCATCGGTATCTACCCTGGCCTCGGCGGCACCCAGCGCAGCGCTCGTCGCATCGGCGTTCCTCTGGCGCGTTGGCTCTTGCTCACCGGCGAAACCGTTGACGCAAAGACCGCTCAGCAGTTGGGATTGGTCGACGACGTCGTCGACGACGCTGCTCTGGCCGAGACCTGCCGGCAACGAGCCTTCTCGGGCCAAACGCGCGCAGAAGCACCTCCGCCGACCGCGCCGCCGCCGGGTTTCGAGGCCCACTGGCGGGTGTTTACCTGGACCTCGGTCTTCGACTTGCTCAAGGGGCTCGGCAACGTCGAGCCCAAGCTCGACAAGAGCGTGAAGAAAGTGAGCTTCAAAGCTCCCCTCGCCGCCCAGGCCGCCGACGAGCTGGTGAAGATGGCGCAGACGTCGCCGTTGGCCGCTGGGCTCGCCGCAGAGACCGCGGGCCTGCAGCGCATCTTCTCCTCCGAGGACGCGCGCGAAGGCCTCTCGACCATCGGCGTGCGCCGCCCGACCTTCCAGGGGCGCTGAGCCCGGTTGTTCGGTCGCTCGTTAGGGCCACAAGAACGAAGCGCCAGCGCTGACGAAGAGCTCGGGCTCGCCCACCACGGTGATGCCGGCGGAGACGTCGACGGCGACGTTGCGGGTGATTTGTGCGCCCAGCCCCCCATCGATGCCGAGGTTGGCTCGAGCGCCCTTCGGCGAGAAGAGGTCGCCATCGGCGTACAGCTCCAGAAAAGGCGAAAGGTCGGGTGGCAGCGAGGTGCCAATGCCCGCCGTGGCCGCCCAGCCGCCGCCGACGACGCTGCCGTTGGCGGCGACGTTGACGCCTACGCCGATGGGACCCAGGGTCTTTGCGCCCATCAAACGCACCTCCACCGAGAGGTCTTCGTCGGGGTTGCCGCCCGCGGGCAGGGTCACCGTCGAGAGAAAGACCAGCGCTGGCACCAGGTCGCCTTCTTCGAACACGCGCGCGCCGATCGCAAAGAGCGGACTCATCGCCACCCGCGCGTCGTCGTCGGCAACCAGCACGACACCGCCACGGGCCTCGAGGCCGTCGACGAGACCGACGCGCACCAACAAATCTGGCGCGGCGTTGCCCGTGGGACCACCGATGGCATTGGGAACGCCGCTCACTGTCAGCCCCGGGTTCACCAGCACGCCGCCCGGCGGGACGACGGCGGCGGCGTCTCCGATTCCCGGCCTCCCGGTGAGGGCACCGACTTCGGCTTCGTCAGCGGCGGCCGCCAGCGAAGACAACGAGAACAAGGCCACAGGCACAAGACAGCGCAACAGAGCCATGAGGTCCACCGTGGTCACAGCACGCTCGGAGGAACGCGCATCGGACGGCCGCACCATCGCACACGCCTCGGGTTCCGGCTGGGTACGACGATGTCAAGGCTGGCGGCTTGGCCGGCGCTCGCTCCGCCCATCGACCGATGTCGCGGCAGCTCTGCTGGCGATCACCCGATGCTCTTCGACGGACGCCTTCGCGCTCCCGCCCGATACCTCTGCCATGCCAAGGCTCGGCGCCCTGCTCTGCTCCGCCACCACGCTGCTGTGGTCAGGCTGTGTGGCCAGCGTCTCTGCCCCCGGCGGGCCAGCGCCCTGCGGCCCCAGCGAAGACTGCGCCGCCGGCGAGCTGTGCACCGATGGCCTGTGTGTGGCGTCGTCGTCGACCGCCTGCGCCGTCGATGGTGGCTGCACGACCTCTGGCCCCGTCGACGATCCCGTGGCTCCCGAGAGCGATGGGGGACCTCTGGGCTGCGGCTCCACCAGCGAATGCCCCATCGACACCTTCTGCGATGCCAGCGGCGCCACCAGCGCGTGCGCCCCCCTCCCGGCTGGCCTGTGTCGCGCCGACGAGCACTGCGCCGCAGCGACGCCGTTTTGCAGCGCCGAGCCCGGCCGCGTCGATCGCTGCGTGGCCTGTCTCGACGACAATGAGTGCGCCAGTGGCACCTGCTTCGACACCGGAGCCTGCGCGCCGCCGCCGCCGTCGTCGTTGGACTGCCCCGCCAATTCCTCGCCGCTGCCCGGCACCAACACCTGCAAGTGCAACGGGGGCTTTCAGGCCGCGGCCAGCGGCGCCTGCGTGCCACTGGCGGCGGACGCCCCAGAGACCCTCCAGTGTGTGCAACACGCCCACGCCACGCCCGGGGCCGCGGGCCAATGCGAGTGCGACGCCGGGTTCGAGCCTTCGACGACGGCGGCAGCTTGTGTACCGGCCGATGCCGCGGCCCCGCCCACCACCCCACCGGGAGGCAACGGTGGCTCCGTCGACGACGACGGCGGCGGCTGTGGACCCAACTCCTTCGCGCTCTTTTTCGTCTGCGTGTGCTTTCCCGGTACCGTGGTCGATCCGAGCGGTGCCCCCGGCTGCGCCGCCGACGACGGCAACGACGACCTCCCCGAGGAGCCCGCGCCCGCGCCTCCCGAGCCGCCGCCGCCGCCAGACGAACCTGCGCCCGCCGTGCTCGCCGACTGCGCCGCCCACTCCAGCCCCGATCCCAGCGACGACGCCTTCTGCATCTGCGACGAGGGCTTCGTCGCCAACGAGGCCGAAGACGGCTGCATCGAAGATGGCTGCGCGAGCCTCGGCTACTACGGCGACGGCGAGTACTGCGACGACTTCTGCCCGCTGCCCGACCCCGATTGCTGACCTGGGCGACGGACTCAGCCCAGCGAGCGCACGGCAAGAAAGAGCGCGGTCAGCACCCCGACGAAGCCCAGCAGGGGCAGCACCACATGCAGCAGCACTCCCATCACGGCCAGGCGCTTGAGGGCGGCGTCGTCCTCGGGGGTCGGTGTGGCTTCGTCGGGGATTTGCACACGTTCTCTCAAGGCACCCACCGTCGTGCCGTCGAGCACCGCATCGGTGAGGTCGGGGATCTCCCGGTAGATGCTGGCCTTGGTCCGACGTCCGCGGGCAAAGGCCCGGCGCACGGGATCACGACAGCGCAACAGGCCGAGGGCGACGCCGCCCACGCCGAGGAACCAACCCACCCAATAGCGCCCAGTGCCCATGCCGAGCTCGAAGGCGGAGATCTCAAACTCACCCTGCCAGTCGGTGCCGAAGCCGCCGACGATGTGGTTGATGTCGTGGATTTTCACGGCTTCCCGCCGGGGCCCAACGTTGGGCATATAGACGTGGATGGGACCCACCGGCAGCTTCACCCAGGTGTCGACGTAGGTGCCGTCGTCGAAGCCGGTGCGAGCGAAGTAGGCCGTGCGCGCTTCCCGCAGCGTCATCTTGTCGAGGTAGTAGGCGCGGCCCTCGGCGGCAGTCATCGTCGCGCTGGTCATAGTGTCCTTTTCGCTGTCGAGCCCGGCAGCAGCGGCGCCAGCCTACAAAGGCCAGGCCTCCGCCAGCAAAGTGCCGATGTTTGCGGCGTCGCACGGCTCCAGTGCCTCCTGCCTTTGCGCCGTTGGCCAGGCCCCGAGCATCAGCCAGCGCCGTCGGTGCCGTCGTCGTCAGCTTTGGGCACCCAGGCTCTTCAGCACGCGTTCGGCCGCGCGCACCTGCACCCCCCGCGTTGAGGCGGGCAGCGGTCCGGTCGCGCGGAAGGTGGCGATGGTGGCCTTGATCTGGGGGTCGTCGATGCGTCCGACGGCGGCATCGACGAGGGCGTGGTGGGCGCCGGCATCGAGGCCCTGGCGCTCCTCGGACAACGCGAGGCGGGCGTGCACCAGCGCCTGCAAGGTGGGGTCGCCAATGTCGCGGGCGATGGGCGCGGCGCGCTGCCAGGCGGCGGCGGCGTCGGCGAAGAAGCGGCTCACGGCGGCGACGTCGCCCAGCAGCACCAGGCCGAGGCCCTCCTGGCGGCGGTTGCGCAGCTCGCGGTGCAAGACCAGGGAGCGGCGCAAGAGCTCGCGGGCGCCGTCGACGTCGCCTTGGCCCAACTTCACCCGCGCGAGCTGGCTGCCGTGAATGGCCTCCCAGCGACGATCACCGGTCTCTTGGTGGATCTCGATGGCCGATCGGTAGTTGTGGGCGGCGGCCCCGAGGTTGTCGCCCTCCTCTTCGAGCAAGCCGAAAAAGCCGACGCAGCGCCCCTCGAGCCGCCGATCGCCGATGGCGCGAACCAAGGCGATGGCGTCGTCGTAGTCGGCGCGAGCCACCTTCAGGTCACCGATGAAGAGGGCGTGGGTGCCCAGGTTGGCCAGGGCGCGGGCCTCGAGGGGACGGTCGCGGGCCTTGCGCGCCAGCACCAGGCAGGCATCGAGATCTGCTTTCGACGACGCGAGCTGGCCGCGGGTCCGGCGCAAACGCGCCCGCATGTCGTGCCCACGGGCCACCAGAGCGGGAGCGACGCCGACGGCTTCGGCGGGTACCACGGCGCGATCCAAGAGGCGCGCGAAGAGCTCGTGGGGGCCTCGCGTCGTCATCACCGGCTCCAGCGCCGACAGGGCCAACAAGACCTGCGTGAGACTGGTGAGGCTCGCGCTTTCCTCGCTCAAAGACCGACGCACCACGGCCAGCAGGTTGTCTTGCTCTCGTTCGAGGGCCCGTCGGGCCAGCAAACCGCCGTGGCCGTCGACGTTTTCCTTCAGGGCTCCGCAGCGCGCGAGGGCCCAGGTCGCGTGACGCCGCACCAGGGCCGCCCTCGACGTCGCCAGCTCGCGGGGGCCTTCGAGATCCTCCGCCGAGCGCGCGATGGTGCTCGACTCGGGGAGCATGTCGAGGGTCGAGGGTGCGCGCGCTCCGGTGGGGTGCGTGGGCCGCACCTGCACGATGAAGTCGCGCACCGCCGGCGGGTGGGTGTAGCGCGCACCTTCCGCCGACGAGGCTTCGTCGTCGCCGACCATGACCTTGAGCAGCGCCTTTTCGACCAGCGATTCCAAGACGGCGTCGATGTCGGGCGCGTCGTGGGTGCTGCTGAGGTCGACGACTTCGCGGGCGGCGGCGTGGGTGAAGCCGCCGTGGAAGATCACCGTTTGCGCCAGGGTGGCCCTCTCCCAGGGCTGCAAGAGATCGAGCGACCAGGCGACGACGCCGGCCAAGGCGCTGCGCGGTCCTTTGGAGCGCGTCGACGACAAAGCGCCCAGGTTGCGCGGCAAGCGCTCGAGCAGCTCCCCTGGGCTCAACACCCGGCAGCGGGCAGCGGCGAGCTCGATGGCCTGGGGCAAGCCGTCCAGCTGGCGCACGACGTGGCCGATGGCTGTGACGTCTTGGGGCGACAAGGAGCGCGTGTGGGTTCCGCGGGCTTCGGCCACGCGCTCGATGAAGAGGCGGGCGCCCTCGCTCTCTTCGGTGCCGGACTTCTGGGTCACGGACAAGGCGCCCACCGTGAACGCCGCCACGCCGGGGCCGGGCGCCACCGTCTCTCGGCGGGTGAGGATGAAACGGCAGGCCGGTGCCGCCAGCGACAAGTCGGAGAGCAGCTCGATCACGCCCACGACGTCGTCGGCGCCGTCGACGACGACCAGAGCGGATCCGCGCTCGCGCAGGGCGCTGCTGATGCGGGCGCGTTCGACGGCCTGGGGGGCTGAGGCATCGGGGAGCAACCCCAGCATCAGGCCCAAGAGGCGCACCAAGCCGGCGTCGTCGGTGGCGTCGAGACATTCCACCAGCCACACGCCGCCGTCGTGACCGACCCGGGGCAGCTCGCGGGCCGCGGCGCGCAAGCACAGGCGGGTCTTGCCGACGCCGGCCGGACCGGTCAGGGCCAGCACGCGCGGAGCGTCGTCGGCGTCGTCGGCGAGCACGCGCCCGATGGCGGCGAGGCCTCGCTCGCGTCCGACGAAGGCGCCGCGCTCGACAGGGAGGTTGGTCTGGGGAGGGCCGCGGCGGAGCATCGGTTCGACGCTACAGCGCTTCGGGCTTGCGCCGCCCGCGTCCCGCCGATCCGCCTACACTCGGGAGGTGATTCGTGTTCGCGACGGTGAGAGCGAAGCCGTGCTCTCGATGGACGAGTTCGAGCACCGCGCGCGCCGTGGTGAGATCTCGCCGCACGCTCTCGTCTCGATCCCAGCGTTGACGGGGGAGCGCTTCGTCGAAGCCCGAGCTTTGCCCCTCTTCGCTGCGGTCTACGATCCCCGGCGGCTGCTCTTTCGCCGCCATTTTCACCTGGGGCGCATCCCTTTCGTCACCCTGGTGCTTGCGGGGCTGTGCACGGCGCTGTGGTGGATCGCCAAAGACGAAGGCGGCGGCGTGGTCACCCGCGAGGCGCTGCTGCTGCTGGGTGCCAAGGCCCGGGCCAGGGTCGTCGACGACGGCGAAGCGTGGCGACTCTTGGTGGCGAGCTTGCTGCACAAAGACGGCACCCACCTGGCGTTCAATCTCTTTGCCTTGTTGAGCGTCGGCACCGTGCTCGAGGGGGTCTACCGCCGCGGCGACTACTTGCTGCTCTTGGTGCTGAGCGGGCTCTCTTGCATGGTGACGTCGACGCTGGCCATCCCGCTCACGACGGTCGGGGCCTCGGGCATGATCTTCGGCTGCCTCGGGTGCGCCGTCGTTTTTGGACTGCGCTTCGCCGACGTGCTGGCCTGGCGCTACCGCATCTATTTCGGCGTCGTCGTCGTCGGCTACACTGCGGCTGCCTTCTCGCTGGGTCTGTTGCGGGCTTCGACGGACAATTGGGGGCACGCCGGCGGCATCGTTTGCGGCTTTCTGGCGGGCTGCGTGCTCGAGCCGCGCTTGCTGCGCCTCAAGTCAGTGAGCGAGCGACCGCTCACCGTCGCTCGACCCTGGCTGGTGGCGCTCGCTGTCGTCGTCGTCGTCTGCGCTGTCGGTCCCCTGCTGCCGAGGCTGTTGGTCACGACGGTGAGCTCGCCCTTCTCGGCTTTTGGCGTCGCCGTCGAGCGGCCGTCGACGTGGTCCAAGGGCACCGACCCCCTGGGCTTCATCGCCTTTGGCAATGGCGTCGACGCCATCGCCTCCGTGGCCTGCGCGCGCATGGCCGTGCCCAAAACCGTCGACGAATCGGTCGCAAGCTTCGTCGACCAAGAGCTGTGGCCCCGCGCCAGAAATGGCCAACTCGCGAGCCTCGTCGTCGACGAAGCCCACCCCGCGCGGGTCGGGAATCTGGACGCGCGCCTCCTGCCCTTTTCCTACGTCGCCAGCGACGGACCCTTTTCGGCGCGCGCGCTGCTCTTTGTGCGCGGTGAGATTGAATGCGCCGTCGTCGCCGAGGAGCGCCGAGGTGTTTCTCCAGTGGCCCACGCGCAGCTCGACGCCCTGCTTTTGCACGTGAGCGTGACCGGCACCGACGCCGAGCTGTTGGCGACCCGGGCGACCACCGATCGGCCGTCATCGACGAAGGCCTGGCTGGAGCGCGGGCTCGCCCACCAGACCGCCGGCGACGTCACCGCGGCTCGCACCGCGTTCGTGCGCGCCGGGGAGCTGGCCAACGACGAGCCTTCGTGGACCGCCCGCACCGCGATGGCTCGCGCCGCCTTCGAGCTGAGCTTCGGCCACGACCTCGACGCCGCCCTCGCCAACGCCCGCACCGCCGAGAGCAAGGCCAGCGACGACGCCGACGCCGCTGCCTTGTTGGTGCAGGTGCACCGCGCGCGTGGCGAGCTCGAGCAGGCCGCCCTGCACAACACCGTCGCCCACGCTCATTTCCCCGACGACGACCGCTTCCAGTGATCATTCGCGCCGTCGCTGTCCTTGCCGCCGTCGCCGTCGTCGGCTGCTTCTTCATCGCCCTGGCCCATGCCCTGCCGGGGCCCGATGCCGTCGTTGTCGTCGTCGCGGATCCTGCGGTGACGCCGGGTCAGCGCTGGTTCGTTCGCGTGCTCGGCGTCGATCCACCACGGCGCGCGCCCTTTGTGGGAAAGGTGAACGGCACCGCAGTCGACGCCCACGGGCTGGCGCAGATCGAGAGATCGCCGGCGCTCGAGATCGACGGCGTCGTCGGCGCTGTGCCCTTGGTCTTGCACGTCGAGGTACCGCTGGTGCCGCCCCCCCCTACGTCGACGTCAACGCGGCCGCTGATCAAGGCCGGTGCTGCCCTCTTGCCGCTGAGCGATGGCTCCCTGCGCGCGACTTTGCTGACACCCGCACCCGAGCCCGGCGGCGACGTCGTCGTCGACGTCACCTCGTCGGTGCCCTTCGCCGCTGAGCTCATGGTGGGTGGCGTGACGCGCGCCATGGCCGACGATCGCGCGGTGTTCCCGCTCCCCGACGACGCCCGGCCTGGGGAGCTCGTCGTCGTCCGCCTGGCCGAGTCCGCGCTGCCCTCGGCCCGCGGCCGCACTTTCGTGGCCTTCGTCAAGGGTGAGGGCGCGCCCGCTGACCTCGAAAGGCTCGTGCCCCAGCCCGCGCAAACGCCGGTGGTGTCGCCGTCGTTCGAGATCCAGCAGCACCGACGACGGGCAACGGCAGGAGAGACCACCCAGCGCTGGCGTCAGCGCCTGCGGCTGCTCGACGGGGTGCTGCTCATCGTCGTCGCGGGCCTGGCCTTGGGTCGCGGGCGCCGGACCCCCGTGGCCGCCGTCGGCGCCGTCGTCGTCGTCGCCCTGCTCCTGCTCGCCCTCGACGCGGTCTTGGCCTTCGTTGTCGCTTGAGCCGAACTCAACTCTTCAAGGGCTGGGGTTTGCGTCCCGGCACCGGGCTGCCTCGCAAGGCCGCTGCCGACCGCGGGCCGCGCTGGGCTTGGCTCGCGCCCCGAAAGTCGCGGCCCATGGCCTTCTTGAGTCGATCTTGCTCGCTGTTCATCTCGCTGAGCAGCGCCTCCAGCTCGGGGTCGTCGACGACGTGGGTGGTCTTTTCACCGTCGGTGCGCAGGTCCTCGGCTTCGAGCTCGGCCTGCATGCTCTTCAAGCTCGGCGGCGCGCGCGCGGTCCGTCGACGGGCCGAGTGCGCGATTTGGTCTTGGAGCAGGGAGACGCGCGATTCCAGGAGGCGCAGCGCGGTGAGCATCTTGGAGACCACGGCCAAGGCCACCAAGAAGGAGAGCACAACGCAGGCGTCGAAGAAGCTCATGCCCGACGCTCTCATGCACAGGGGCTGGGGCTCAAGAAAGCGCGCAGCAACGCACGCGGCCTTCGACGTCGACGACCTTGCCCGCTGCGTAGGCCTCGACCACCTGAGGCAAGAGGCGGTGCTCCTCGTTCTGGATGCGCCGCTGCAGTGACGCTTCGTCGTCGTGGTCGTGAATGGGCACCGCAGCCTGCGAGAGGATCGGCCCCGTGTCGACGCCGTCGTCGACGAGGTGCACGGTGCAGCCGGCGACGCGGCAGCCGTGATCGAGCGCTTGTTTGGCCGCGTGCATGCCGGGGAACGAGGGCAGCAACGCTGGGTGCACATTGACGATGCGTCGACGCCATTGACCGACCAACCACGGCGAGAGCACGCGCATGTAGCCGCCGAGCACCAGCAGCTCGACCTGGTGTTGCTCGAGATGGACCTGCACTCGGGCCTCGTGGGCCTCGCGCGTGATGCCCTGGTGCCCCTCGACCACAGCGGCGACGCCGGCGTCTTTGGCCCGCGTCAAAGCAAAGGCGCCGGCCACATTGGCGACGACGACGACGACGCGGTAGAGGCTGCCGGCCTGTCGATCGAGCAGGGCTTGGAGGTTTGAACCGCTGCCCGAAACGAGCACCCCCACCCGCAGGGGATCGACGGCGGAGCACACCCGTCCAACGAGAGCCTTCAAAGGTACCGGACCTCTCCGTCACCTTCGACGACGGAGCCGATGACGAAGGCCTGCTCCCCGTTTCTGCGCAGGCATTCGAGGGCGCGGGCCTCGTCGTGTTGTCCGACGACGACGCAGAAGCCGATGCCGCAGTTGAAGGTTCGGCGCATCTCGGCGCCTTCGATGGGTCCACCTTGGCGGAGCACGTCGAAGATGGGGGGCTCGGGCCAACGTCGCTCGTCGACGAGGGCCGCGGTGCGGGGAGCAAAGCTGCGCGTCAAGTTGAGGGGCAGGCCGCCGCCGGTGATGTGGGCCATGGCCTTGACGTCGACGGCCCCCAGGAGATCGAGAATGGGCCGTACGTACAAGCGTGTGGGCACCAACAAGACTTGGGCCACCGTGAGCTTGTCGACGAGCACGTCGTCGAGCTTCTTGCTCATGCGCTCGAACAGGACTTTGCGCGCCAGGCTGTAGCCATTGGAGTGTACGCCCGACGACGCCAGGCCGATGATGGTGTCGCCGACGTCGACGGCCTTGCCATCGATGAGCTTCTTGCGTTCGACCGCACCCACCGCGAAGCCCGCGAGGTCGTAGTGGCGCGGCGCGTACATACCCGGCAACTCCGCCGTTTCGCCGCCAATCAAGGCACAGCCGCTTTTTTCACAGGCCAAGGCGATGCCTTCGACGACGGTGGCCATGCGCTGGGGGTCGAGGCGACCGCTGGCGAAGTAGTCGAGGAAGAAGAGAGGACGGGCTCCCGATGTGAGGATGTCGTTCACGCACATGGCCACCAGGTCCTGGCCGATGGTGCTGTGGGCGTCGGCTTCGATGGCCACGAGCAACTTGGTGCCGACGCCGTCGGTGCCCGAAACCAGCACCGGATCCTCGAGGGAGCCCAGTGCTTCCTTCAGAGCAAAGAGGCCGCCGAAGCCGCCGACGCCGGAGACGACGCCGGGGATGTGCGTGCGCACCGCGGCCGCGGTGATGCGATCGACGGCCTCCTCGCCCGCGTCGATGCTGACGCCGGCGTCGGCGTAGGAGAGCGCCTTGCCTTTCATGCGCGTCGACTACTGGGCGATCGAGATGAGCTCGACGTCGAAGACCAGCATGCCGGCGGGGGCGCCGGGTCGTTGGGGGGTCTCGCCATAGGCAAGGTCGGCGGGGATCCAAAAGCGGAACTTGTCGCCGGCGCTCATGAGCTGCAGGCCTTCGGTCCAGCCTTTGATGACGCCGTTGAGCGGAAACTTGGTGGTTTGGCCGCGCTTGTAGCTGGTGTCGAAGAGCTTGCCGTCGAGCGTCCAGCCCGCGTAGTGCACCTCGACCGTATCGGTGGGCTTGGGCTTGGGGCCGCCGGGTCCTTTGGTGATCTGTCGCCAGGCCAAACCGGACTTCGTCTTCGTCGCCGTCTTTGGTACCGCCGCCACGTCTTCGGGCGTCTTGGGCAGCGCCATGACCTTCAGGAGCTCGACGTCGAAGACCAACATGCCGGCGGGCTTGCCTGGGCGACCCTTGTAGGCGAGCTCTTCGGGAATCCAAAAGCGACGCTGCTCGCCCTCGGCCATCAGCTGCAGGCCCTCGGTCCAGCCAGCGATGACGCCGTTGAGGGGGAACTTCGCCGCCTTGCCGCGCTTGACCGAGCTGTCGAACATTTTCCCGTCGGTGGTCCAGCCTGTGTAGTGCACCTCGACGGTGTCCTCGGCTGCGGGTTTGACCGTGCCGGTGGCCGGCTTGAGGATCTTGCTCGCGAGGCCCGAAGCCGTCTTTTGGGCGTCAGCGGGAGGGGCGGCGACGTCGGGGGGAGCAGGCAGATCGTTCACGGCGTTCTCGGGCTTCTTTTGGTCTTTGGGCGCGGTCTTGGCCTTCTCCGTCTTCGAAGTCTCGGCGGACTTCGAATCGGCGGGCTGGCACGACGACGGCAAAGACAGGGCGACGACGAGGGCGAAGGAGGATCGCTTCAACATGGCGCTGAACTACGGTCTTGCCGCGCCCGGCACAAGGGGACTGAACTCCTGCTAGCGTCGTCGGCGCACGATGGTCAGTGCTGACCGGGCACCGACGCCACTCTTTCGTCGCCCAAGGGGTCTGCATGCCGAGCTGGTTCGTCGACTTCGGCCGCGTCGTCGGCGGCCTTTTGGTTTTCGCGCTCTGTGCGCTCTTTGCGTCGGTGGCGCTGGTGCCGTGCTATTACCTGTTCACTGCCGTTCAGGATCACTTCAGCATGTTTTGGGCGGTATTGTCGACGCCATTTCTGTATCTGGTCTGGGGTGTTGGCTACTGTGCTTGCTGCGTCGTCTTCAAACTGCTGATGTTCTACCACCCGCACGAGGGTGAGTGGGCGATTTTCTCCTGGTCCGTCGTCGGCTGGGGCACCACCGGCGCCGTCACGAATTTCGCCAACGAGATGTTCTTGAAACACTTTAAGGGCACGCCGATGCTCAACATTTGGTATCGGCTCTTGGGTGCAAAGATTGGCAGACGGGTCACCATCAATTCGATCCTCATCTTCGATTGGAATCTGATCGACATCGGAGATGACGTCGTCATCGGCGGCGATGCCGTGCTGATGGCCCACTCTCTCGAGGGCGGCAAAATGCGCATGCGGCCCGTGCGCCTGGGCAAGAGGTCCATGGTCGGTGGCAACGCCAAGGTGATGCCCGGCTGCGTGCTCGGCGAGGGGGCGGTGCTGGGGGCGTCGTCGCTGATGACCAAGGGCACCACCATCCCTGCTCACCACATGTGGGGGGGCGTGCCGGCGAAATTCCTCAAGGATCGAGCTTTGGGGCCGGCGGCCGGAGCGCCAATGAATCGTTCGTCGACGACGGCGGAGCCGGCACCGGCGGTGGCCACGGAAGCAAAGCGCTGAGCCGCTGGTTTTCCGCCCAGGAGGTGCACGTGCGTCCAGCAGTGGCGGCGGTGGGAGGCGCCGTCGTCGTCGTCGTTGTTCCCCTGCTCCCCTGGCTGGGCCGGCGCGCTAGCGATCCCGAGGCTCTTGCCGGTCTGTGCTGCCAGTTGGCCGCCGTCGTCGTCGGCATCGTCTTGTGCCGCCAGGGGTCTGATGCCCCTGCGCGTGCCCGAGGCTCTTTGGGCCTGGGCGCGCTGCTGCTGCTGCTGGGCCTCGTCGTCGACGTGCGCATCGTGCAGATGGGCGGAGTGCTCTGTCTGGTGCATGCCGCCACGGCCATCGTTGCTCCGGGGCGGGTGCGCTCGCTCTTGCCGGTGTTGCTCTTGCTGCTGGTGGGCTTGCCTCTGGCTGGTGACCTGGACGTGCTGGGATTTCCCGCGCGCTTTTTTGCCGCCCGCATCGCGCAGGCCGTGCTCAGCTTCGGCGGTGTCGACGTGCTGGGGGCCGAAACGGTGCTTGTCGTCGAAGGCAACGTCGCCGACGTCGCCGCGCCTTGTTCGGGGCTGCAGACGCTGCGCATGTTGCTGGTCGTGATCCTCATCTTGGGGGCAGTGCGTCGGGCGGGTCTGCTCTCCCTGCTCGCTGCTGTGGGAGTCGCCGGCGTCGTCGCCGTGGCCGGCAACGCGCTGCGGGTCACGGTGCTTGCCGCCCTCGCCCTCGGCCTGCACCGCAGTGATCTCGCGCGTCTGGCGCACCTTCCCCTGGGCGTGATCGCCTTCGTCGTCGCCACCGCGGCCGCTGACCGGATCCTACAAGGGACTGCTGGGCACCCAGCGCAGCGCCGCAGTGAGGGGCGGCGCGCGGGAGTCGCCGACGTCGTCGCGCTGGTGTTGGTCGCCGTCGTCGCCACGCTGCTGCGGCTGTGGTCCCCCCACGAAGTGGTCGAGCGTCGCACCTATGTCCCTGCCGCCGACGCGCTGCCTCTGTCTGCGGCCGAAGAGGCCTTGTTCGGCAGCCACGCGTGGTTCGCCGAGAAGCGGCCGGTCGACGGCGGTAGCGCGCTGGTCGTTGTCGCCACGTCGCTGCGAGCCCACCATGCGCCCGAGCGCTGTCTGGCCGGCAACGGCCTGCGCGTGGACGCTTCGACCACGAGGGTCATCGTCGGCGTACCCGTGAAGCGCCTCGTCCTTGATGGGGGCGCGCGCACCGGCATCTCCTTCTTCGTGCGCGACGACGGCGGTGTGCCCCTGGTGCAAGCCACGCTCTGGGAGCGCGCCGCCGATCAGCTCCTGCGCCTGCAGCGCGGCCCCTGGGCCTTCGTCTCCGTCGTCGTCGACCCCTCTGCCGACGTCGATACACTGGTTCCTGCCTTGGTCTCGTCTGCCTACGCCCGCGTGCGCCTCCACCCCGAGCCCCCATGAACACCGAAAAGCCCAAGCTCCCGCGCACCATCTGGCTCTTTGGCCTGGCCAGCTTCTTCACCGACGTCGGCAGCGAGATGATCATCGGCTTGCTGCCAGTGTTCTTGGTGGGCAGCCTGCATGCCTCCGGCGTCGTCGTCGGCCTGGTCGACGGCGTGGCCGATGCCACGAGCGCCCTCATCAAGCTCTTCGCTGGACAGATCAGCGATCGCGTTCGCCGTCGCAAACCGCTGGTGCTGCTGGGCTATGGGCTGTCGACGGCGGTGCGTCCCTTGGTGTCCTTCGCCACGGCTCCCTGGCACGCGATCCTCGTGCGCGGCTTGGATCGCGTCGGCAAAGGCGTCCGCAGCGCGCCCCGCGATGCCCTCATGGCCGACGTCGTCGCGGGGCGGGGCGCCGACGTCGCCGCCCGGGCCTTCGGTGTGCACCGCGCTCTCGACCACGCAGGGGCCGTCGTCGGGCCTTTGCTCGCGAGCGTGCTGCTCGGCATCGGGCTCACGATGCCCGAGGTCTTTCGGGTGGCCTGGATCCCCGGTGTGCTCGCGTTGCTGTGCTTGTCCTTGGTGACCGAGAAGGCGCGCGAGCCGTCGTCGTCGTCGGCGGCGCCGCCCTCGTGGTTGCCCAGGTCGCCGCCTCCGGGTCTCGCCCAGGCTTTGCCGCCCTTTGCGCTGGTCGCCGTCGGGCTCTCCATCGAGCCCTTCTTGCTCCTCTTCGCGCGCCACCAGGGCGTCGCCGACGCTGCGCTGCCCTTGGTGTGGCTGCTCTTGCACGTCGGAAAATCGTCGGCGGCAGCCTTGGTGCCAAAGCCAGCGTCGTCGTCGTCGCGTCAGGGGTGGCTCTTGGCGTCCTGGCTGCTAGCGCTGGTCGGACTTGGCCTGTGCGCCCTGGCGGTGGCCTGGCCGACGTCCCAGCTGCTGCTCATTGGCAGTGTGCTCGTCATCGGCATCGGTTCGGGCGCCCGCGAGCCTCTCGAACGCGCCCGCGTGGCCGAGCTGGCGGGGGCGGGACGCGGCGGAGCCTTCGGCTGGTTCCACCTCGCCACGGGGCTGGCAGCCTTGCCCGGCGGACTCGGTCTGGGGCTCCTGTGGGACCACAGCACGCCGACGACGACGGCGCTGGCGGCGGCGGGGATCTTGGCGTTGGCACTGCTCTGGTCGGTGGTGGATCAACGACGCCGGTAGGCGCTCCCCCTGCCTTGTGCCAAGCCGCACCTCGAGGCCCCATGCCCTGCTCCCCCGTCGTCATCGCCCTGGCCTTCGCGCTCGCCGAGCCCGCCCACGCGGGGCCGGAACCGGGACCCGTGCGGGTCGCCGCCGCCGCCGACTTGCAGGCCGCCTTCGTCGAGGTGGGCAAGGCCTTCGAGCGCAGCAGCGGCACCGAGGTCTCCTTCACCTTCGGGTCGACGGGCCTGCTCGCCAAACAACTCAAAGAGGGCGCCCCCTTCGACGTCTTCGCAGCCGCCAACCAATCCTTCGTCGACGACGTCGTGAAAACCGGGGCCTGCGATGGCGCCACCCAGGCGCTCTATGCCCGCGGCCGCATCGTGGTCTGGACGAAGAAAGGAGCGATCAAGGCGCCGACCTCTCTCGCCGACGTCGCCGACCCGCGCTTTTTGCATGTGGCCCTCGCGAATCCAGAGCACGCGCCCTACGGCAGCGCGGCCCGCGAAGCCCTCACCTCGGTGGGTGTGTGGGACCAGCTGGGCCCCCGCGTCGTCCTCGGAGAAAATGTGCGCCAGGCCTTGCAGCTCGCCGAAACGGGCAACGCCGACGCCGCCATCGTCGCTCTGTCCTTGGCCATTCCCAGCAGAGGCGGGACCTGGTTTCTCGTCGACGAAAAGCTGCACCAGCCCCTCGAGCAGTCGCTGGTCGTGTGCAAGGGCGGCACCGCGAGGAGGGGCGGCGAGGCCTTCGCGCGCTACCTCACTTCGGCCCCGGCTCGAGCCATCCTGGCCACCTTCGGGTTCGAGGTGCGCCAGAGCCCTGAGCATCCAGGCTCCACGCTGGCCAGCGAGACGACGACGTCAGCGACGCCGTGATCGATTGGTCCGCGCTCCTGCTCTCTTTTCAGGTCGCCTGCGCCGGCACCCTCGCGGCTCTCGTCGTCGGCGTCGTCGTCGCCGGCGTGTTGTCGAGCTCGCGCTCCTGGGCCCGCGACGTCGTCGACGCATTGGTGACGGCACCGCTCGTCGTTCCACCCACGGTGCTCGGCTACTACCTGCTGGTGATGCTGGGTCGAAACAGTCCCCTGGGGAAGGCCTTTGAGGCGCTCACCGGCACCACCATCGTGTTCACGCGCACCGGCGTCGTCGTCGCCGCTTTCGTCGGCGCCCTGCCGTTGATCGTGAAGTCAGCGCGCGCGGCCATGGAGCAGGTGGATCCGCGCTTGATCGGCGCAGCCCGCACGCTTGGGGCCGGCCCGCTGCGGGTGTTTGTGACGGTGGTGCTTCCCCTGGCGCACAGCGGGATCGCTGCCGGGGCGGCCCTGGGATTTGCGCGCTCCCTCGGCGACTTCGGCGTCACCCTCATGATCGCCGGCAACATCGCTGGCCTCACGCGCACGGCCTCGCTCTCCATCTACGACGCGGTGATGGGAGGCCGCGACAGCGATGCGAACGGTCTCGCCGCCTTGATGACCGCGCTGGCCATCGTGGCCTTGACCCTGGCCAACCGCCTCACACGCCGGAGCTCCCATGACTTCTAAGGGGCTCGACGTCGACGTCCGCGTGGCCGCGCGGGAGGCGAACGAGGATCGTGTCGTCGTCGCCTTCCGCGCTGGACCGGGCTTCACGGTCTTGTTCGGGCCTTCGGGTGCGGGCAAGACCACGACGCTGATGGCCATCGCCGGGCTGGTGCGGCCGCGCGCCGGGAGCATCCGGCTCGACGACACGGTGTTCTTTGACGGCGACGCCCCCCAACGCGAGGTGGCGCCCCATCGACGACGCATCAGCCTGGTCTTTCAGTCTCTCGCGCTCTTTCCCCACCTGAGTGCCGCCGAAAACGTGGCCTACGGGATTGCTGCTCCGCGTCTGCAACGACGTGAGCAGGCGCTGTCGTGGCTGCAGAGGTTCCGGGTCGGCCACGTCGCCAGACGTCGGCCCGAGACCCTCTCGGGCGGCGAGGGACAGCGCGTCGCCCTCGCCCGCGCCCTCGCCGCCGAACCACGCGCGCTGCTGCTCGACGAACCCTTCTCCGCCCTCGACGATGAGCTTCGCGTGGCCTTGCGCGATGATCTGCGAAGCATCGTCGACGAGCGCCAGCTCCCCGTCGTCTTTGTCACCCACGACCGCGCCGAGGCCCGCGCTCTGGGGCAGCAGGTGGTCTTGATGTCCGAGGGCCGCGTCAAAGCCACCGGCACCGTCGCCCTGCTCGCTGCGCTGCCTGCTTGACCGGGGTGCGTCAAAGGTGATCAGCGCCGGGTGTAGATGGAACGGTCGCCCAGGATCAAGGCCGCGACGGCAGCGACAACGACGACGTGGGGCAACACCGCGGCACCGCTGAGCTCGATGGCCATGATGCACAACGCGATGGGGGCCCGCGCGCACACCCCAAAGAGGGCGGCCATCGCGCACACGGCGGTCAACGAAGGCGGCAAGCCCAGGGGTCCCGCGAGGGTGGCTCCCAGAGCGCCACCGATGGCGAAGAGGGGCGTGACCTCACCGCCGATGAGGCCCACCCCGAGGGTGGCGGCGGTGGCCAGCAGCTTCCAAACAAAGAAGGCGGCGTCGACGTCGGCGCCGTTGACGGCGTCCATCAGCGTGGGGAGCGACAAACCCAGCACCTCAGGACCCGCGACCTGCCAGACGACGATGACAGCGGTCCCTCCTGCCAGGCCGCGCCAATGGGGAGCCCAACGCACGGTGCGGCTCTTCACCCAGGTCACAGCGGCGCCGAAGCCGCGGGCAGCCACTCCGACGGCGACGCCGACGACGACGAAGCGCGCGTCGAGGGGAAAAGCTGCGACCTGTGGATACAGCCCGTGCGCGCCCCCCAACGCGTGCAAGAGCGCGGTGCCGACGGCGTCGCCCACCAGTGCTCCGACGAAGGCCGGCACCAATGCCGCGACGTCGATGCGGCTCTTGACGACGACCTCGAGCGCAAAGATGCAGGCAGCGACCGGCGTTCCAAAGACGCCACCGAAACCGCCCGCGATGCCCGCCACCAGCAAGCGCCGGCGGTCGTCATCGTCGATGCGGCAGACGCGCCCCGCGCCAGCGGCGACGACGTCGGCGATGGTGCCTCCCATCTGTACGGCGGTGCCCTCGCGGCCGGCGCTGCCGCCAAAGAGGTGGGTCCACCAGGTGCCGATCAGCGCGAAGGGAAAGAGCAGCAGCGGCAGGCGATCGCCGCGTCCATCGGTGGCCCGCCAGAGGACCAGGTTGGTCCCGGCCTGGGCCGCCCCGCCGAAGCGCGCCAGCACCACCAGCAAGGCAGCGGCGGCGAGCGGCAGCAGCCACACCACCGGCGCATGCTCGGAGCGCCAGCTCGTGACGACGTCGAGCCCCCGCAGAAACACCGCAGCGGCGAGCCCAGCGAGGGCGCCCACCGCGGCGCCGCCCACGACGTCGACGCCGGCGCGGCGGGCCAGGCTCACCGCGATGGCAACGCGGCTTGTTCGCGCCGCAGCTGCCCATCCATGACCAGGGTGCCGAAGGGCAGGAGGGAGGCGATGAAGAAGCCGGCGCCGCGCTTCAGGGTCCAGCCGTGCTCGATCAAGGCAAAGAGCAGGGCGAAGCAGAAGGCGATGAACAGCAAACCGTGGGTCATCCCGACGACGCGCACCGGCAAGGGTCGGCCGCCGAAGTACTTGAGCGGCATGGCGACGCCGAGGAGCACCAAGTAGGACACCCCTTCGACGAGGCCCACCAGGCGCAGTCGACCAATCGAGCTTGAGAGCATGGACAAATCCCCTGAGCAGCGGCGCTGACGTCGTCGTCTCTACAGCGACACACATCTCCTGACCACGGTGCCAGGCGGCCGTTTTTTTGCGGCACCCACCTGGGTGCCCTATTGGAGACAAGGGGAGTGCACGGGCCCCAGGGAGGGGCACAGGTGGCCAGGAAGAAGAAAGCGCCGCCGCCCCGTCCCCCTGCCGGTGCGCCGCCCATCGTCGCCGCTCCGCTGGTTCCGCCGCCTTCGGGCGCTGTGCTGCGGCCCCTGATCATCGACCAACGCTTGTTGGGCACCGTCGCCGCCGTCGCCCTGGGCTGCGCGCTCCTGTGGCTGGTGCGGGGGGTGTTGGTGCCGATGATCTTCGTGGTCATCGTGACCTTCGTCGGCGCGCCCCTGGTCGCGCGCCTCGAGAAGCGGGGCATCTCGCGGGGAGCGGGGGCTGCCCTCTTCCTGGCGGCGGCCATGGTGGCCCTCGCTTTCCTGGCGGCGCTGGTGGTGCCGAAGCTGGTGAGTGACGTCGCCGACTTGATCGCGAGGCTGCCGGCGCTGCTGGCGGCCGCCGCTGCCGAGGTCGAGAAACGCACCGGGGTGGCCCTGCCGACCCGGCTGCGCGACCTCTCAGGGCAGGCCAGCCGCGAGCTCCTCGACCAGCTGTCGCCCTTCGCGGCCAAGGGCGGCGCCATCGTGGGACAGGGGGCACTGGGTCTCTTTCGGGGCGCGGCGTCGGCGGCGGGCTTTTTCGCCGAAGTCGCCCTGGTGCCGGTGATCAGCTTTTTCCTGCTCTCCGAGCTGCCCGAGGTGAAGCAGCTCGCGCGCACTCTCCTGCCGGCCAAAGCGCGGGTCGTCGCCGCTCGCTACCTGCCCCTCGTCGACAACGCCCTCTCGGGCCTGTTGCGTGGGCAGCTCACCGTCGTCGCGCTGATGTCCATCGTCTACATCATTGGGCTCGGCATCTCGGGCGTGCCCCTCGCCGGCGCCATCGGCATCCTCGCCGGCCTCGCCTATTTGATTCCCTTTGCCTCGGCGACCGTGGCCTTGATCTTGTCGATCTCGTTCACGCTGCTCGAGCACGGCCTCAGTGAGGGCAAAGGGCCCATCGTCGGCGCCGTCGTCACCTGCGTCGTGCTGCAGATCCTCGAGGGTTACGTGTTCACGCCGCGCATCGTCGGCGAAAAGGCGGGATTGTCACCGCTCGCAGCCTTGTTGGCGGTTCTGCTCGGCGGCACGGCGGCGGGCTTCCTGGGCGTGCTCTTCGCCCTTCCCGTGGGCGCAGTGGTGGCGCTGGTCTTGCGCGAGGAGCTGCGTCGCTCGGGCGCGCCCCCCGTGCCGGCGGAGGTCTGATGCGTCACAGCACTGCGCTGCTCGTCGTCGTCGTCGTCGTCGCTCTGGGCGCTCCCGCCGGTCGGGCCGACGACGATCCGTCTGTCGCTGCCTTCATTGCCCTCAAGAAAGACGTAGAAGAGCTGCGCCGAGATCCGGCGCGCAAACAGTTCCGCCACCATTATGAAAAGCTCGTGGTGCGCTTGCAGGCGGTGGCCAACACCCACAAAGAAGGGACCCGCGCCGACGACTGCGCCTTCGTGGCGGCCCAGCTGCTCGAAGAGCTGGCCAGCGTCTCGGTGGTCTCTGACGACAGAGAGGCCGCCATCGACGCCTTTGCCTCCATGTCCGAGCGCTTTCCCAAGTCCAACCTCAAAGACGACGCACTCTTGGCCGCCGCCCGGCTGACCGACGACGTCGTCCGTGGCCGGGGCTTCGTCGACGCCGTGCTCGCGATGTCGGGGGCTGATCTCAAGCGCGAAGCCGCCGAGTTGAAGAAGTCCCGCTTCAGCGACGCCGCCGTCAAGGAGGCCAAGACGAAGACCGCGCTGGCCACCACCCCGCAGTCGCCGGTCACCATGAAGTCGGCCTTGTTGAAGGTCCAAGACCCCGCGCCGCCGCAGCCCCCGCCAACGCCGGCGACGAGCGCCGCAGCTGGAGCCCCGACCGCACCACCATCGACGACGACGCCTGCCGGGTCCGCCTCGACGACGACGACGGCGGCCAAAGACCGGGACAGCGCCCGGGTGGCCATGAAGCCCGTCGCGGTGCTGCCCGAGCGTCCACCACCCGGGACCCCGACCCGCAAGGTCATCGTGATCCGCCACGAGCGCCAAGACGGAGAGTCGCAGGTGCGGCTGCGCATCTCTGGCGACGTCGGCGTCATGCGCGGGGAGGTGCCCGAGAGCGCCGAGGGCGGCCGGCGGATCTTCTACGACGTCGCTCCCGCCAAGCTGGGGCAGCGCAACATCCAACCCATCGAGGTGCACGACGGCGTCGTCGCCCGGGTGCGCGCTGGTCAGTTCGACACCGACGTGGTGCGCCTGGTCATCGAGCTCGAAGGCAAGAGAGAGCCGACGTTGACGGTGACGCGCAAGCCCTTCGAGCTCGTGCTCTCAAGCCCCATCGAGATCCCCACGGCCGACGTCGTCGCCGGCGTCGCTCCCAAGGCCCCACCTCCCGATCCCGTCGAGGTGAAAGCCCGCTTCGGCGGTGGCTCGCCTGGTGGGGTGTCGATCAGCCAACAGCTCGGGCTGAAGGTGCACCGGGTGGTGATCGATGCCGGACACGGCGGTCACGACGTCGGCGCCATCGGTCCCTCGGGCGTCAAAGAGAAAGACATCACACTGCAGATCGCCAACCAGGTGAAGCAGAAGCTGAATGCCGAGCTCAAAGACGTCGAAGTCATCATGACCCGCAGCGACGACCGGACGCTCTCGCTGCAGGACCGCACCAACACGGCCAACACCGCCGCGGCAGATCTCTTTATCTCCATTCACTGCAACGCCAGCCTCATCAAGCGCGTGCGCGGCGTCGAGACCTACTACTTGAACATCACCCACGATCGCTACGCGATGCGTTTGGCGGCCCGCGAGAACGCCGAGCTCGGCGAAGGCAGCATCTCCGACCTCGACTTCATCCTGGCCGACCTCGCCATGAAGTCCAACGTCGACGACAGCGTGGGCTTGGGGCGCTTGGTGCAGAAGAACGTGATGAGAAAACTGCACCAGACCTGGAGCGATGTGCCGGATCTCGGTCTCAAGCACGCGCTGTTCTACGTGCTGATGGGCAACAAGATGCCCTCGATCCTCGTCGAGACCTCCTTCCTCTCGAACAAGGCTGAGGAAAAGAGGCTGGCGAGCCCCGAATACCAAGACGCGGTCGCCAACGGCGTCGTCGACGGCGTCCGCGCCTTCGTCGATGACCGGCAGGCCTTCTACACGGCGCCCTGATGACCAGCGACGAGCTGCGCGCCCTGCTGCTGGCCCAGCCCGGCGACGTCATGGCCCGGGCTTTTTCCGCCGACGTCGAAGAGCGCGTGCGAGCAGCCGCTGGCCTTCTTCCCCCAGGCAGCGCGGTGCTCGCACTGGGCGGCCTGGCCCGTCGACAGCTGCTGCCCTTCGCCGACGTCGATGCGCTCTTTCTCGTGCCCGATCTAGCTGCCGTCGACGTCGGCGCCATCGTTTCACGCTGCTGGGACTCCGGTCTGCAGGTCTCGTGGTCGGTGCGCACGCCGGGAGAGCTGCTGGCCTTGTTCGACGACGTCGCGGGCAAGCCTGGCCACGCCGCCACCGCGCTGCTCGAGGCCCGCCCCATCGCCGGCGACATCTCCTGTGCCACCGCCGTGCTCAGCGAGCTGCGTCGAGACCTGGGGAGTCGACGTCGACAGGCCTTGATGATGGCCCGCGTCGACGAAGCCCTCGCCCGGCGGGCCCGCTTCCACCACTCACCGAGCTTGGTCGAACCCGACATCAAAGACGGACCCGGAGGGCTGCGCGACCTCCACTTGCTGGGCTGGGTGGGGTTGTGCACCTCGGGCGTCGACGTCGGCGCCGACGATGTCTTGCCGGTGTTGTTGGCCGCCGGGGTGCTCTTTCCCTCGGAGATCGAGGTGCTCAAAGCCGTGCGCAGCGAGCTGCTCGCCGTGCGCTGCGGCCTGGTCACCGCCGCCGGCCGCGCAGAGCACCGCCTGCACGCCGCCGCCGCAGAAGCCGCCGCCGCCTTGCTGCCCGCACACCCCGGCCCAGGTTGTTTGAGCCGTGCCAGCGGCTCAAAAGCAGGGAGCCCCTTGCGCCCCGGCGAAGCCCTGGTGCGCCGCGTCGTGGTCGTCATGCGCCAAGCCCTGGTCGTCGTCGACGACGCCTTGCAACGCTTCGCCCCGGGCGCGCTGCCCAAAAGAGCGCGCAACGAGAGCCCGGCCCTGGCGACGCTGTTGTCGTCGATGGAGGCGGTGTTTCCCGGCGCGCTGACTGGCCTGCTCGAGCGGGGACAGCTGCAGCCCTTGCTGCCCGACTTGGCGCGTCTCACCGGTCGCGTGAAGCACGACGGCATCCATGCCTTCACCACCGATGCCCACCTCGCTCGATGCGGCGACATCGCCAGCGCCATCGTCGGCGGCGCCGGGGCCCAGGTGCTCGGCGATCTCGCGCTGCCGGCTGCGCTCCTGCCCCTCGTGCAGCGCATCGAACGACCCGCCGTCGTCGTCGCCGCCGCGCTGCTGCACGACATCGGCAAA
Organism: Myxococcales bacterium; assembly: GCA_023248635.1. Taxonomy (GTDB): domain Bacteria; phylum Myxococcota; class UBA727; order UBA727; family VGSZ01; genus VGSZ01. The sequence continues at coordinate 33,783 of JAHFED010000030.1, read as the reverse complement.
GGTCTGCCCGGCGATCACAGCGAAGCCGGCGCTCGCATCGCCAGAGAGACCCTCGAAGGGGTCGGCTTCGACGCCGACGACGTCGACGACGTTGCTTTCTTGGTGCTGCACCACCTGCTGTTGTCGACGACGTCCCAGCGCCGTGATCTGGGGGATCCCGCTGTGATCGACGACGTCACCAGCGTGGTCACCACGCCTGCGCGCCTGGATGCCCTCGCGATCCTCACCTGGTGCGACTGGTGCGCGGTGGGTCCCGGCATCGGCACGCTGTGGAAGGCCCAGCTGTTGCGCGTCTGCGTCGACGCCGTGCGCGAGGCCCTGCTCACGCCTGAGACCCGTGCCCGCGCCGACGACGATGTGCGCCGTCGTGCGCTGGCGGCCCTGACCCCAGCCCATCGGGCCTTCGTCGACGGAGCCTCGGTGCCCTTCTTGCGTGGCCGCACGCCCGAGCAGCTGCGCAAAGACGCCGCCGCGTGGTCCGCCAAGCAGGGCGCCGTCGTCGACGTCGAAGCGCCCCAACGGGCCTGGGTGCGAGCCGCCGATCGCAAAGGCCTGCTCGCCGATCTCGCCGCCGCCTTCGCCAGCGAGGGCGCCAGTGTCCTCGATGCGCGCCTCGACGTGCGCAGCGATGGCACGGCCTTCGACGCCTTCGTCTTTGACGACGGCCGCGGCCGACCCCTGCCGCCCGAGACCGCCCGCCGCATCGCCCATGCCCTCGACGCCGCTGTGGCCGGCACCCAGCACGCGGTCTCTCGTGGTCAGCCGCGCGCGATGGTGCCGGCGCGCGTGCGCTACCTCTCCGACGCCGGACCCGCCTGCGTGGTCGAGGTGCGCGGCGCCGATCGACGGGGCCTGCTTCACGACCTGGCCCGAGCCTTCGCCGACGGCGGTTGGTCCATCAGCGTCGCCCGCCTGCACACCGAAGGAGCGCGCGTCACCGACGTCTTCACGGCCCAGCGCGCCGACGGCGCCGTCGTCGACGACGCGGCGCGGGCCCAGCTGCGGGCCGCGTTGCTGCGGGTGCTCGGGGGCTGATCGATGGGCTCTGCGTCGCCCTGCGCGACGGATCATGCTGCCAAGCCCAGGCGGGCATCGGCGCGCCCCCGCATCTGCAGGGCCTCGGCGAGGTGGGGCAGGGCGACGACGTCGACGCCGTCGAGGTCGGCGATGGTGCGGGCCACGCGTCGCATGCGGTCGTAGCCGCGGCCGGAGAGTCCCAGTCGCTCCATGGCCCGGACCACGAGCAAGCGACCGGCTTCGTCAAGAACCACGATCTCGTTCAGCTCCGCCGTCTCCAGCAGGCCGTTTTGCTTGCCCTGGCGAACCAGCTGTCGCGCACGGCTGGCGGCGACCCTCGCGGCGACGATGACGGAGGGCTCGCCGGGCGCGGTCTCGGTGAGCGCGGCGAGGTCGACCGGTGGAACGTCGATGTGCAGATCCAGGCGATCGAGCAGAGGACCCGACACACGGGCCTGGTAGCGAGCGACGTCGACGGCCGCGCAGCGGCAACGCAGCCGGGGGTGACCGAGCTGCCCGCAGGGACAGGGATTCATGGCGCACACGACCAGCGCCCGGGCTGGATAGACGACGACGCCGGCGGCCCGCGACAGGGTGACTTCGCCGCTTTCGAGGGGCTCGCGCAACATCTCGAGGGTGGCCCGCTGGAATTCGGGGAGCTCATCCAAAAAGAGGATCCCGTGGTGCGCCAGTGAGAGCTCTCCTGGTCGCGCGAGCGGAGCGCCGCCGCCCACCAAGCCCGCCGACGTCGTCGAGTGGTGGGGCGCCCGAAAGGGACGACGCCGCACCAGCCCGCCCCCGATGTTCAAGCCGGCCACCGAGGCGATGCGCGTGACCTCCAGGGCTTCGTCGTCGCCCAGGGGTGGCAGAATTCCGGGGAGACGCCGGGCGAGCATGGTCTTGCCGGCCCCGGGCCCGCCGATGAACAAGATGTTGTGCGCGCCAGCGGCGGCCACCTCGAGCGCCCGACGGGCGAAGGGCTGGCCCCGCACGTCGGCGAGATCGGGCACGGGCCAGGCCTCCGGCGACGGCGGCGACGCCAGCGCGATGGGGGCCGCGTCTTCCTTGCCTTTGAGCCAAGCCACGATCTCGCGCAGGTGGGTCACAGTGCGCACCTGCACGCCGCGCACGAGAGCGGCCTCGGCCCCGTTTTCGCGGGGAACGACGACGACGGCGCGACCCGCTTTGCGGGCCGCCTCCGCAGCGAGCAACGCGCCCCGGACCGGACGCACCGAGCCATCCAGCGAGAGCTCGCCGACGACGAGAATGCCAGCGAGCTTGGTTGCGGGGACGTCGCCGTGGGCCGCGAGGACAGCGACGGCGATGGGCAGGTCGTAGCCCGTGCCGTCTTTGCGCGAGTGCGCCGGCGCGAGGTTCACGGCGACGCGCCCCACCGGAAAGGAAAAGCCGGTGTTCACGATGGCCGCACGCACCCGCACGCGTGCCTCGCGCACCGCAGCCTCGGCCAAGCCGACGACGTCGACAGAGGGCAATCCGCCGGCGATGTCGACCTCGACCTCACAGGGCAGGGCCTCAACGCCGCGCAACGTGGCGCTCAATACGGTGTTCATGATGGGCGACCTCTGCAGTGGCCCTGACCACGCGCTGTGCCATTCCCCGTCGCCGCCGCCGGCGTCATCGCGCTGCACCAGACGAGAGAATGGAGATCATTTCCGCACTGGAAATGATCTCCATCGTTCCAAACGCGATCTGCTGCGCTGCGGCCAAATCTCTATCGCGGGAACTGCATCTCGCCTTTGAAGTTGACCTCTTTCTTGATGCCGCGCACCTCGATGGTCGCATCGATCGAATAGGGGACGGCAGGCTGCTTCAGCAGCGTCTTCAGCTCTTTTGCAGGAAAGAGCTTATCGGTGAGCTCGATGGATTCATTGTACTCCTCAACGGCCGAGGCCGGCACGCTGGTGGAGCCGTCTTCTTTGGTGCGCACCTCTTTGTCCTTGATCGAGATCTTCCAGGCGACTTTGTCGACGCTGACTTCGAAGGTGTTCCGGTTGTGCAGCAGCAGGGTCACGAAGGCTTCGCCGCCGACGCCGTCGTCGAGCTTGGCGATCTGGGCTGACTTGAGCTTGAACTCGGGGAGCTGCGGCGTCGCGAGGTCGCGCTCGCCACCGATGGTGCGCTCGACCAAGCCGGCCTTGACCCTGCCTGCGATCTGCACGCGCGCCTTTTTCCACGAGAGCACCTGCTCGAGCACGGCGGGGTCCGAGGGCAGGGGCAAGATGATGGTGATGGGCAACTCGGAGGTGTTGAGAGCGACCGCGGTGCCGCTGCCGGTGCCCTGGTGGCGGGCGCCATCGAGGCCGCTGGCCGTCGGCGTTTCGCTGGGCTCCCCTTCGCCCTCGCCGGTTGCTTCGCCGCCGCTCTCGTCGGTGGGGGCCGGGCCCACCAAGGCCAGGTCTGCGGAGGCTTCGACGTCGACGTCGGAGTCCGTGCCGTTGTTGACGGCAACGATGATGCGGACCTCCATCTGATCGAAGCCGGCTTTCACGACGTCGACCCGCCGCAGGACCACGTCGATTTCTCCGCTCGGCCCACCCTTCACCTGGGCGCCGGGGCAGCCAGGCAGCAGGGGTGCAGCCACACCGAGGAAGGCGGCGACGACGACGACGAGGCGGGTGGAGATGCGCATCCTCCCGCCTTAGGGGCGCAAAGGGTGGTCCACAAGGCACCCCGGCGCCGGAGGCCCGCTCGGGAGTCGCCCCAGCGACAGCAGCGCGCGTCCCGGCGTAGCGTGCCCCGTGGTCGACGACCCCCAGCGCCCGCCTCCCACCATCGCCGGCGACCCGGCGTTGGACTCCACCATCGTCTCGGCCATGCCCAAACCGCCGCGGCTGGGGCGCTACGAGCTGCTCGAACGTTTGGGCGTTGGGGGCATGGCCGAGGTCTACCTGGCCCAGCAGATCGGCGCTGCGGGCTTTCACAAAAAGGTCGTCGTCAAACGCATCCTTCCCCACCTCGCGGCCGACGCGCAGTTCGTGCAGATGTTCGCGCGCGAAGCCAAGGTGGCGGCGCGGGTCAGCCATCCCAACGTCGTGCAGATCTACGAGCTCGCCGAAGAGGGCGGTGAGCTCTTCATCGCCATGGAGCACATCGATGGCCTGACCCTGCACCGCCTCGCGGCCGCAGCCTGGGAGCAAGGGCGCGCCCTGCCCACCGACGTCGTCATCCGCACCATCGCCGACGCCGCCTTGGGGTTGCATGCCGCGCATTCTTTGACCGATGAGCAGGGCCGGCTCGTGCACCTGGTGCACCGCGACGTCAGCCCCGACAACCTGATGGTCAGCAAAGACGGCGTCACCAAGGTCTTGGACTTCGGCGTCGCCAAGGGCGACCTCGGGGGTCCAAAGACCAAGACCGGCAACCTGCGCGGGAAAATTCCCTTCATGCCGCCGGAACAGATCATGGGTGAGGTCCTCGACGGACGCGCCGATCTCTACGCCCTCGGCGTCTCGGCCTATTGGATGCTGACCGGCGAGCGCCCCTACGATCGCCAGTCCGATTGGCACACCATGCAGGCCATCCTCAACGATCCCCCGCGCCCAGCGACGACGCACAACCCGGGTATCCCGCAAGCCCTCGACGAGTTGCTGTTGCGCTTGCTGCAAAAGAACCGCGATCAGCGGCCGTCGTCGGGCAAGGAGGTGGCCGACCTTCTCGACGACCTGGCCTCGCCCGCGTCGCTGGGCGGCAAGAAGACCACCGTCGCCTTCCTGCGCGAGGTGCTGCCGTCGACCCCGAGCCGCGGCAACCCGGTTTCCGAGCTCAAGCTGGCTCTTGGGTCCGGCGGCCGCCTGGCGCCGAAGCCGCCACCGGCTCCGACCAGCCCCACCACGCCGGGTACCCCCCACGCCGTTCCCGCAGCGCTCCCACTTCTCGTGCCCACGCTCGAAGCAGCCGTCGACCCGCCGGCCCTGCCGATGGAGACAGCCCCGCCTGTGCTCCCGACGCCGCCACCGGCCGTCGACGTCGATCGCATGCTGATCAAGCCGGTAACGCTGCCAGCAGCTCCCAACGCCATCTCCGACATCCTGGCGCCCCCGCCCAGCGCAGGCTTCCCCCTCCCCCTCATCGCCCTGGGCCTCTTGGTGGTGGTGGCCCTGGTCGTCGTCGTCGTCGTCGGATGGCCCAAGCTCGGCGCCCCCCACCCAGACGCTGGCACCGCCGCCGTCGACGCCGGCAAGGCGCTGCCCGTCGACGCGGGCCTGACCGCCTCTCCCCCCAGGCTGGGCCAAGGCAGCAGCGTCGATGCCGGCGTCGTCGTGTCCGCCCCGCGTCCTGCGGTGGTCGTTCAGGCGCTCCATGCCCCCACCCGCATCCGCTGGCGCGCCGGCGACGTCGTGGTCGGCATCGGCTCGGGGTCCCTGGTGGTCCCGGCGGGCACCAAGGTGCTGATGGCCGAAGACCTGCGCCGGGGCTCCGCGGTCGAGGTGCCGATCAACGGGGGCGAAGCCGACTACGGCGCCTTGCCGACGGGAACGGTGCTCTTGGTGCGCACCGACAACGCCAAGGTCACCCTCGGCGACGACGACGTCAGCCTGCAACGCAAGCTCAAGCTCGTCGCCGGCCGCTACCGCTTCAAGGTGGTCAAAGGGACGCGGCTCAAAGAGACCACCATCGACGTGCTGGCCGGCAAAGAGCACCTGCTCGACGCCGGCAAGTGACCAGAAAGCGACGCCAATCGCGCTTCCGCGTCACCCACCGCGGGAAAAAAACCGCCGGCGACGACGTCGTTGCGTCTTCGCCGGCGGTGCAACCGGATCGAAGCTACAGCTCTTCGACGCCGGGATAGGTCTGGATCCTGTCGCGACTCAACTTCCAGGCTTGCTGCATGATCCACGACAGCGGTCGCTCTTGCCGTTCGGCTTCGCGCTGCATCTCGTCGAGCATGTCGGTCGGGAAGTAGAGGCTCTGCTTTTTCTTGTCGCCCTTCACGCGGCCTCACCTCATGACCGGGTGCGCCAACGTCGGCGAGCGGCGCTCGACGACCCTGGTTTGTCCGGCCGGTTGTCGTGTGGCACCGGTTGGCGTCCACGGGATCCACCCTAAGCGGCGCCCGTCGTCGACACAAAAAAACAGACACGGACTCCAGGCGGTGCCGACGAGCGCCAGTGTTGATCGCGCGCCTGAGGCGATCAGCGCGAGCAGAGATCGGCGGGCACCGCGGTCTCGAAAATGTCCGGCGCGCTGACGACATTCCAGGCCCCGCCGCTGCGCTCGAGAATGGCGGCGACCCACGCCTGGCCTTCGACGATGGGTTGGGGCGCCGTCGTCGACAGCAAGAGGCCTTGGTCGAAGATGCTCAAGGTGGCCACGCTCGGCTCGTCGCTGCGATCGAGGCAGTAGTGCACGACGACGCGATAGATGCCGTCGGCGGGATCGTTGAGAGAGATGACCTCGGGCCCGTTGCCGCTGACGTCGTCGATGTCGAGGCGCGGATCGTCGGCGCGCCCGACGCCGAACCACTCGGGGGTGCGGTTGGCGAAGGCGCAGTCGAGACCGGCTTGGCGGCAGGTGTCGACGTGGGCGTCGCTCTCTTCGGCGCAGAAGTCGATGTCTTCGCAGCCGCCGGGGCATTGGCCGTAGTCGCCGAGGACGCCGCCGGGGCCGACCAGGTGCACGTCGAGATCGCTCTGTCCGCAGCATTTCTGCTGCCGATCGGCCGGCGAGAAGGCTTCACATTGGGCGTCGGAGAATTGCCGGCACAGCGCCGATCCTGATGCCGTCCACGAGAGCACCACCGCCAGGTCGCGGGGCAGGAGCTCGAGGTCGGCTTCGTCGAAGGCGCCGTGCACATCGGTGGTGCGCAAGCGAATGGCATAGTTGCCGACGACGTCGGGGGTGACGCGCACCTGGGGGTCGCCCTGTCCGATCAAAGCCGCGATCGAGCCCTCGGGCCGCACCGCCACCGACCACAAAAACGCAAACTCGTCGCCCTCTGGATCGACGGTCTCTGATCCATCGGCGACGACGACGTCGTTGACGCCGACCTTGACCGGGTTGCGCCGGCTGTCGCGCTCGACGACGCGAGCGACGGGCGCCAGGTTGATTTGCGCGCTGACGTTCACGTCGCGGGTCCCAAGGTTGCTGGTGATGACGAGAACGTCGCGCAACAGCGGCTCGATGAGGGCCTCGATCATGCTGGCCTCGGGCTGCAGGGACACCGTGGCGATGGTGCTCTCTTGTGGCCCAAGGTTGATCGGCAGCGCGCTGGCCGTGACGGCGAAGCCGACGTCGTCGCGGAAGGCCGCGCTGGTGATGGTCAGGTTGTCGAGGCCATCGTTGAGCAGCGTGAGCGAGCGCTGGGCGCCGGGCCCCTGGTTGACCAAGCCGAGCTCGACGGGGTCGGGCGAGACCACCAAGCGGGCAACGCCGCCCTCCCCCAGCAGGGGGACCGCCACTCGCGGGCTGTCTTCGTCGTCGCTCTCGATCACCAGCTCGGCGGTGACCGGGCCTGGACCATTGACGAGCAGCTCGAGCCCGATGGACTCCGCCTGGCCGGCGCCGACCTTGCGGGGCACCGTGGTGAGAGCAAAGCCAGCGTCGTCGGGGACGATGGTGATGCTGCGGAGATCGAGATTGCCGGTCCCGCGGTTGCCGACATCGACGACGTCAGCGTTGGCAAAGCCCGGCCGGATGGTGCCGAAGTCCAGCACCACCGGATCGACGGCGATGTCGGGGTTCAGCTCGGCCAACGGCTCGCCGCACTCGCAGCCCCAGGCTGCGACCAGCACCAGAACGAGAACGAAGGGGCGGGACTGGGGGAGGACACGTCGGTTCACAGGCCACAGTGTGCCACGACCGCACACGCTTGAGCCGATGTCGCACTCTGTCCTACGGTGCGCGGGCTGCTTCCGAGCATGCACTTCAGTGACCCCGAGGAGGAACCCGATGGCGTCTGCCGACAAGCGAAAGCAATCACTCTATTTCCCTGAAGAGATGCTCAAAGAGATCCAAGACGAAGCCAATCGTCAGGACCGCAGCCTCTCGTGGATCGTGCAGCAGGCCTGGCGCATCGCCCGCGGTGAGATCAAGAAGTTCCCCTCGGTCAACGACGTCATCGACGGCGACCGCGACGACGATCGCGAGTCAAAGTAGAGACCTCAGCCCCGCTGGTCGAGGATCGTCGCCAGCACCCCGGGGCGCAGCTCCCCCGAGGCGTCGGCGATCACGACGCAAGCGGGGCTGCCTTCTTCGACGGCCAGGCTGCGCAGAAAGCGGGGGCGTTCTCCGTCGAGCTGCACGTCGACCCTGGTCTTGGAAAACGACGTCGGCACCACGACGCGCTCCGCGGCCACCACGCCCTCGGCCAAGACGACCATGCCCTGGGGCCCTGAGAGCGCGCAGCCCGGGGATCGATCGATCACCGTACCGAGCAGGGGCAGACCCAAACGGTCGACGTCGGCAGCGCACAGGTGCACCACCGAGCGCGCCACCAAGGGCAAGAGCACGCGCACCAATTCCAACGACCCGCGCGGTCCCTCGCCGGTGCTCACCGTGACGACGACGTCGGCGGCATCGAGACCATTGCACAGGCGGTAGAGCGCTCGCAGCGGGCGATTGCCAAAGAGCATCAGCGCGTGCGCCGACGACAAGCGCACGTGGCGCACGGCGGGGAAGACCGGCAGCGGCAGCGCAGCGGGGCGAGGAAGGCTGCTCACGTGGGAATGAACGAGGCCTTCTTGGCCACCTGGAAGGAGTGGGCGAGCTCGGTTGGGGTGATGATGTTGGCGTCGAGCAGCATGACGCACTCCTTGGCCAGCGAGGTGTCGAGCAGGTAAGGGCCGTCGGTGTTGATGGTCCAGGGGATCTTGCGCTCGCGAAACTTGGACAAGACGAAGCCGAATTCGGCGAGGTCCTTGACCGCCTTGGTGGCGAGGTTCGACGACGGACACAGCTCCATCACCACACCGCTGTCGGCGAGCATGTCGAGGGCTTCTTCGTTGTAGGCCGCGCGGATGCCGTGGCCGATGCGGTGGGGTTTGAGGTGCCGCAGCGTGGCGATGACGCCTTCGCCGGAGGTGTGGCTGGTCTCGCCGGTGTGCACCGTGGTCTTCAAGCCTGCGGCGCGGGCGCGGGCGAAGAGCTTCTCGTAGCGGGCAGCGTCTTTGCCGCGCAGCTCGAGGTTGCTCGATTCGGGGCCCGCCAGGTCGATGCCCAGCACGCCACGACTTTGATACTTGATTGCCTTCTCGAGAATGATCTCATTGAGCTCATAGCTCCATTCGCGGGCCAGACAAAAGAGCAGGCAGGCTTTGACGCCGTATTCCAAGACAGCGACGTCCATGCCCCGCAGGCCGGCGTGAATGATGTGATCGAGGTCGCGCTCCCCGTGGAGGTTGCGTTTCATCGGGTTGAAGCGGAGCTCGATCTGCTCGACACGGCTGCTGCGATATTCCTTTCCAATAATCTCATAAACAGCCCGCTCGATGGCGTAAGGCGAAGACTGAATCTTCTCCGTCCATTCGTGCATGACTTTCAGGTATTCATCGAGGGATTTGGTCGTGCCCGGCCGGATGGTGACCAGCTCGACGAACTCCCAATAGGTCTTCGCGGGCAGCTTGAAGCCCTGCTGCATCGCGATCGAATAGAGAATGTGCGGGGCGACGGCACCGCCGACGTGGATGTGGAGGTCGATGAGGGAGGCGGGCAGGCGGGGGTCGAGTCCGTCGCTGCGCAGGGTCGGGGTCGGCGCGGAAGGATCAGAAGTCATGGCGGAGCTTAGTTCTATGCCCTCAGATTCGCGAGCCCACGGTCGCGCGCACGTAGCCCAGCGCGCCGATCGGTTCGACGGCGGTGGCGCACAAGACGCCGCCCATCATCGCGCCGATGACGCCGACGGAGGCCATGTCGCTGCCGGAGAAATACAGCCCCTTCAGCGGTGAGCGCGGGCGCAGCCAGGGATTGGCGAAGCGCGCCGGCGTTGGCTCGAGCCCGTAAATCGAGCCGCGCAAAGGTCGGCAAAAGTGGTTCGTCGTCGCCGGCGTCGAGAGCTCGACGTAGCTCACGAAGGGGCGCAGGCCCGGCATGTGTCGCAAGAGCTGTTCGAGCAAGGCGTTTTGCAGTTGTTCCTTCTTGGCCTCGTAGTCGGCGCCGCGCTTCTTCCAGGGCTTGTCGATCCAGCCCGAAAACGATTCCCAGGGGACGAAGGTGACGACTTCGCCCGTGTGACGCACTTCGGGTCCAGCGTCGTGCTGGGGGTCTTTGAGCGAGGGGAAGCTGCAATACAAAATCGGCGCGTCGGGCAGGGGCGTACCCTCGATGTCCCAACCCTCGGTCTCTGTATCCCAGGTCTCGTAAAACCATTGGTTGGCGCCGCTGGCCCCCGCCGTGCGGATGTCGCCCTTGAAGCCGATGTAGAGACACACGTGGGCCGACGCCGGCTTGAGGGTGCCGATCGCCTGGCCCCACGACGACGACTGCAGGTAGCGCTGGGGCAAGAGGTTCTGCAGCGTGGGCAGGGCGCCCGCCGCCGACACCACCTTGCGGGCACGGATGATTTCGCCGTCGCGCAGGCGCACACCGACGGCGCGTTCGTCTTCGATCAAGATTTCGTCGACGTCGGCAGAAATGCGGGTCCAGCCTCCTGCGTCGGCGACGGTCTTGAGCAGGCCTTCGGCGATCTTGCGGGCGCCGCCGACGGGGTAGTAGCCGCCGTGGATGAAGTGCTTCACCACCAGGGCCTGGATGGCGAAGGAGGATCGCGAGGGAGGTGCGCCGTAGTAGCCCCACTGAGCGGCAAGGATGGCGCGCAGCTTGGGATCGGCAGTGAGGCCAGCGATGACGTCGCCGGTTTTCTTCTCGAGCTGTTCCTGCGTGCCACGCGCGAAAAGGAGATCGGTGAGCGGGGCCAAACGCGCGGGCGCCAAGCGCGAGAGGTAGTAGCCGCGCATCCCCGACGACACCACGCGCACCAGCTGCAGGTAGGCGTCGATGGCGGCTTCTTCTTTGGGGAAGGCTTGCACGAGGTTGGAGCGAAATTGGCGGGCGTTGTCGGGGAAGTCGATGTCGACACCCTCGGGAAAATGGAAGGCGTCGTACACGGGTCCCAGCGAGGCCCACTGCAGGCGTCCATCGGTGAGCCGGCGCAACAAGCGGCCGGGCAACGATTTCTCGGTGACTTCGCCGACGGCGTGGACGCCGACGTCCCACTCCCATCCCTTGCGCTTGAAGGTGTGGGTGAAGCCGCCGGCGATGTAGTGCTGCTCGAGCACGAGCACGCGCTTGCCGAGCTTGGCCAACAACGCCGCGGTGGTCATGCCCCCCATGCCCGAGCCGACGACGACGACGTCCCACTCTCCGTTTTCGGGGCTCTTGGGACAGGTTTTGCTCCAGGGCGTGTCCTCGTTCATGGGCTCGCGCCTACCCGATTCTGCGCTGGCTGTCGCCACAGGTACGCTGGCCTCCAGCCCGCGAGCGGCGCGGAGATCGGGGACATCGATGAGTGACTTGAACGGCGTCATGATGCAGTACTTTCATTGGTACAACCGCGCCGACGGTCTGCTGTGGATCGAGGCTGCCACCCGCGCCAAGGAGCTGGCAGCCGCGGGCATCACCGCCCTTTGGCTCCCGCCCGCCTACAAGGGAAACGGCGGCGCCGCCGACGTCGGCTACGCCGTCTACGACCTCTACGACCTCGGTGAGTTCGATCAGAAGGGATCGGTACGCACCAAATACGGCACCCGCGCCGAATACGTCGACGCCGTCAAGGCGCTGCAGGCCGAGGGCATTCAAGTGTATGCCGATACCGTGCTGAACCATCGGATGGGTGGAGAGGCCAAAGAGACCGTGCGCGCCACGCCCTTCTCCCAAGACGATCGCAACCAGGCCCGCGGCGACGCCCGCGACATCAGCGCCTACACCCGCTTTGCCTTTCCCGCCCGCAAGCAGACGCACTCGAGCTTTCAATGGAGCGCCCGGCACTTCGACGCCGTCGACTACGACGACCGGCACCCCGACGAACGCAACGTGGTCTACCTCTTTGATGGCAAACGCTTCGACTCCGAGACTGCCCTCGAGAAGGGGAATTTCTCCTACTTGATGGGCTGCGACCTCGACTTCGACAGCGAGGAGGTGCGCAACGAGTTGACCGCCTGGGGCAAGTGGTACCTCGACACCACCGGCGTCGACGGTTTTCGGCTCGACGCCGTCAAGCACATCGCGGCGTGGTTTTTTCCCCAGTGGCTCGACGAAATGGAAAGGCACGCCGGCCGCAAGCTCTTCTGCGTCGGCGAATACTGGGCGCCCGAGACGTCGTCGTTGGTCTGGTACCTCGATCGTCTGGGTGGTCGCTCCTCGGCCTTCGACGTGCCGCTGCACTACCGCTTTCACGCCGCCAGCAACGACGCCAACTACGACATGCGCCGGCTGCTGCAAGACACAGTGACCGAGCAGCGCCCCGACTCCGTCGTCACCTTCGTCGACAACCACGACTCCCAGCCCTTGCAGGCTCTCGAGTCGCCGGTGGCCCCGTGGTTCAAGCCCCTCGCCTACGCGACCATTCTCTTGCGCCGCGGCGGGTATCCCTGCCTCTTCTACCCGGACTACTACGGCGCCGAATACGACGACGTCGGCCGCGATGGACAACGCCACCACGTCGTCATGCCTTCGCACCGTTGGCTCATCGACAAGTTCCTCGAGGTGCGCCGGCGCTGCGCCTGGGGCCCCCAGCTCGATTATGCCGACCACTGGAACCGCGTGGGTTGGACGCGCCTCGGCGACGCCGACCACCCCGAAGCCATGGCGGTGCTGATGAGCGATGGCCCCGAGGGCTCCAAGTGGATGGACGTCGGCAAGCCCCACCAGCGCTTCGTCGACGTCACCGAGCACGTACGCGATCCCGTGACGTGCAACGAACACGGCTGGGGCGAGTTTCGCTGCAACGGCGGTTCGGTCTCTGTTTGGGTGCAAGAGTAAGAGCACCCGCGACAACGCAGCGGTCGAGGCGGGACCGGAGCGTGTTGGGTAGGCGCTCCCTTGTCCCGGGCTCAGGGTCCGGTCGTCAGCTCCGTCGCCGGCAACGGCCAACCCGTGCCGTCGAGCATTGCCCGCAGCTCGCCAGCCAAGCGCGCAGCGTCGTCGTCGTCGTCGGCTTCGGCCGCGTCGCGCAGCGCCTGGAGGCCGCTGTCGATCTTGTCGGCGACACTGGGATCGAAGGTGTGCTGGATGCGATCCCACACCCGCTCGGCGGAGGCGGTGTCTCCACGGATCGCTCCGTCGCCGGCGACGCGGATCCCGTCGAATCGGGCGCGTCCGGCGGCGGCGTCGACGTCAACCTGGGCGAGCCAGAGATCGAAGCGCGCGCGATCGACGTCGCTGACGGGCTCCACCCGCAGCAAGAAATCGAAGCTCGCGCGGGCCACAGCTATGGCGCGGTGGCGCACCAGCAGCGGGTCGCGGGCGGCCACGGCTTTGTCGAGGGCGACGACGGCATCGTCCAATTGTGCCTTGAGCAGGGGGGGCAGATTTCCCTCTCGGGCGAAGGACGAAACCGCGGCGTCGAGGTCGCCGAGGGCTTGTCTCACGGCGGGCCAATTGGCCGCCCGGCCCGAGGGTAGAGAATCGGTCGGCCGGCCGGAGGGCAGCGCCTGCCCGTCGCCGGCCGCGAAGTGGATGATGGCTGCTTCGGGTGCCAGCCGCGGCAGCGTCGATCGGCTCGGCGGCGTGACCCGATCGGTGGGCACGGCCAGGGCCAGCTGCTCGAGGTCGGCGCCGAAGCCGGAGCTGAACTCGCCGTAGTCTGGGGCGAAGGCCTTTTGCTCGTTGGGGCCATCGGTGTGGAGCTCGCTGGTCACGATGGCACCAGCCACCAGCCCGCTGGGTCCGATGACGTCGACGTCGACGGCCTGCACGGTGACCTCTTCGAACACGACGCCACAGAAGTTCTCGGGACGAAAGACGTCGCCCACACGGGGGTTGGCGGGCATGATCATCGCTGGCGGTGCTCCATCGCGACCGGCCTGCCAGGTCCCGTTGAAGTCCGTGACAACGCCGTCGCTGAAGTTGAAGACCTCCTCGCCGAAGTAAAAGACGGAGCCGTCGTCGGCTTGGGCATAGTGATCGATGGCGACCTCGCGGATGCGCCCGTTGACCGAGGCGACGAACTGGGATTGGAGCGTGTCGATGCTCGCGCCGTCGACGTCGATGGCGACGGTCTCTGGCAGGAGCGTCGTCTCCACGCGCAGCCGGTCGCCGCCTTCGAAGCCCAAGATCACCGTCGACTCCAGCGCAGCGATGGGAAAGAACGGGTTTGAGACGTCGGTGGGATCCGAGAAGGTCGGCACGTCGAGATCGACTCGATCCCGCACGGCGGCCACGGTCAGCCGGTCTCCGTTGTCGTCGACGCAGTCATCGATTTCTCGTTTGGCCAGTCTGTCGCTGCACGATGCCAGCACCAGCACGCCCAGCACAGAAATGAGGGTGAGAGTTCTCATGAGTCGCCTCCGTTGTCGGAGGGCTAGCAACGAGCTGGATCGGCGCGGCAGGGCACTGTGCCGCCCGGCCGCCGGGCAAAAAATACGTCCGGTGCTCCGAGCCGTTGGCCCGTCGAAGGCGTCGGCGCGTCGTCGCCGTCGTCGTCGATGTCGACGTCGCCTCAGGCCACCAAAGTGGGCAAGCGGACCTCGAAGGTCGCGCCGGCGCCGAGCGCGCTTTGCACCCCCACTGTGCCGCCGTGCAGCTCAACGAGTTGACGCACGATGGCCAGACCGAGCCCCGTGCCGCCGTGCTTTCGCGTGTGGCCACCTTCGACCTGGCGGAAGGACTCGAAGATCAGCTCATGGTGCTCGGCGGCGATGCCGACGCCGCGATCGATCACTTGCAGCACGACGAAGGCTCCATCGAGGGCCGCGATGACGTCGACGGTGCCGCCCCGCGGGGAGAATTTCACGGCATTGGCGATCAAGTTGATCAGCACCTGCACCAGGCGTTGGTGATCGCCATCGACCCTGAGATCCGGCGTGACCTTGGAGCTCAGCTCGACTCCGGCGGTGCGGGCGACGGCAGCGACGTTGGCGAGGGCAGCGGTGACGACGTCGCCGATGGCGGTCGGCACCCTGGTGATTTGGAAACGGCCGGCGGCCAGCTTGCTGTGGTCGAGGATGTCATTGACCAGTCCCAAGAGGTGTTGGCCTGAGCCGACGATCGAGCGGAGGTGCAGCGCGAGAGCGTCGGCGTCGTCGGGGGGAAAACGCCTCTGTTCGACGACGAGCTTCTGAAGCCCGCATTCGCTGCAAGCCATCTGGGGGTCGACGTCATCTTCGACTTCGTACAGGGCACCGCACCCCTGACAGACCAGCACCGGCCTCTCCTCGATCTCGGCGAGCAGGGCGTGGGGAATGTTGATGATGGCGTTGAGCGGCGTGCGCAGCTCGTGCGACGTGTTCGCGAGAAATTCATTTTTCAGTTTGTCGAGCTGCAGCAGGCGAATGGACAGCTCCTCGGCGGTGCGGCGGGCGCGGGCGGCACCCAGCGCCAGCACGATGGCTTGACACAAGACGAAGAGCGCAAGTGCGGCCCCCAGCATGAAAGGTGCGCGCACCAGATAGTGATTGACGAGTATGTCATTAACCGATCCGATGGCGAGCATCAACATACCGATGAGCACAAAGCGCACGTCCCATGCACTCGCTTTTTTGCTGGCCTTGATCAAGGTGAAAAGAAGCCAAGCGATCCCGATGAGGCTGGTCACCTGATAGGGCACCGTCGTCCAACCGAAGATCGTGGGCGGCGTCGTTAATCCGAGCAGCGCGTAGACGAGGTTTGGCGCGGTGATGCCGCGCAAGAAATTCGTATGAAACAACCCGGGAAGCGCACCATGAATATATAGACAAAACAGCGGAACTGCTAAATGAAGTGTGACGAATTCAACGCGTTTCAAGGGCAGCCACAAGTGCCAACCGGGCAGCAGCTCCGGCAAGAAAAAGCCCCGTTCGACCGTGCGCAATGCGATCGCGAAACAAAAGAGCGCGAACCACAACGGCGCCCGTTCGGATCGGCGCAGCGAGAACAAGGCCAGGTGGTAGAGGCCCACGACGACCAGGGCGCCGATGATGAAGAACTCGTGCTCACGGGCCGCATTGCGCTGCCGCTGCAACTGCTCAGGCCGTCCGAGGCGCAAGATGCCGCCCGGGCCTCCCTGCATGTAGTGGAAGTTGCTGATCTGCAGCAGCAGGGTCAGCTCCGTCGACGTCGGCAGCTCGGCAAGGGCTGGGACCGCATCAGGGACGCTGTGGGCCTCATCGCGGCCGACCACGCCCGACGACATGAGCCCGCGGACGACGGCGCCGTCGGCGTTGCCCAGAGCATGGAGCGAGAAGGCGGTGTCTGCATGGGTCAGAAAAACCGCGAAGGGTCCGGGGGGCAGCAGCACGCGCATGCGCAGGGTGCCAAAGCCTTCCGCCGTCGCCGGACCTTTGCTGGTGGACGCGCCGCGCCAACTGCCGGGCACGTCGAGGCGATCTGGCGTAGGGGCCAGCGGCGTCCCGTCGTCGACCAGAAGCTGTCCAAAGGCGAATTCCCAGGTGCCGGCCAGATCGATGGGGCCGTCGCTGTCGAAGTCCCATGTGCGCAGGTCAGCGACGCCGTCGACGACGGGAGGGGCCCCCTCACCGCAGCCCACACTGCAGGCCACGACCAGCCCCAAGAGGGCCACCAACATCTGACCGGCGTGTCCCATCGATCCTCGCGCGGGGAGCATCTCACGGCCGGTCGCGCCCCGGGAGTTCTGGACCGGCCAGGGTGCCGCCGTGCCCAAGTTTCTTCCCTTCAGGGGTGGGTGCGCCGGAAGTGTTCTTCTGCTGTCGGCTGGCGCTAAGGTCGCCGCCATGGAGGCCGGAGAAACGTATGGGTCCTACACGCTGATCGAGAGGATCGGCGCCGGTGGAATGGCCGAAGTGTTTCTGGCCCACTCCGTCGACGAGAGGCTGCGCGGGCGCCCCGTCGTCGTCAAGCGCATGCTCGCCCAGCTCACCAGCAACGAAGAGCACGTCGCGATGTTCCTCGACGAGGCGCGACTGGGGGCGCTGCTCAAGCACGACAACATCGTCGACGTCCTCGATGTGGGGAAGATCGACGGCTCCTGGTACATGGCCCTTGGCTACGTCGACGGCCCCGATCTGGGGCGGGTGCTGAAGGTGGCCCATGAAACCAACGAGCTGCTGCCAGCGACCCTGGCTGCGTGGATCATCGCCCGCGCTGCCGAGGGCCTGCATTTCGCACACACCGTCGAGGATCCCGAATCGGGGGCGCCGCTCAACATCGTCCACCGCGACGTCAGCCCCCAGAACATCTTGGTGGCCCGCGACGGGGCCGTCTGCGTCGCCGACTTCGGCGTCGCCGCCAGCGATCAACAGATCGACGAAACCAAGACGGGCTTGGTCAAGGGCAAGATCGGCTACATGTCGCCGGAGCAGATGTCGGCGCTGCCCCTCGATCCCCGCACCGACGTCCTCGCGCTGGGCGTGTCGTTGTGGGAGGCCCTGACGCACCGCCGCCTCTACGCGGGGCTTACTGAAGTCGCGATGATGATGCGAATCTGCACCGAGACGCCGCCGCCGCCGTCGTCGACGGGGATCTACGTCGACCCCGACCTCGAGGCCATCATCGCCCGTGCGCTGGCGCGCAACCGCTACGAGCGCTTTGGATCAGCGCAAGACCTCCAGTTCGCCCTCGACGCTTGGGCCGGCAGGCAAGCCCGGCCGCCGTCGACGTCGCAGCTCGCGGAATGGATGACCGCCCGTTTTGCGCCGCGCTCGGTCTTGGGTGGCATTGCCACCGGGGCCTCGCTGATCCCCCTCGACGCCACGGCATCCGTCGACGTCGCCGACTTGCCGACCCGCGCCGACATCCAGCCGTCGACGCCCTCGGGCGAGGCCAGCGACGCCGGCCCTGACGATCCCACCACGGTCTTTGATGCCTTCAACGAGCCATCCAGCCCCTCCCGCCCGCGCCTCGCGTTGCCGAAGAAACCGCGACCGCTGCAGCGCGGGGGGCCCAAGAAGGCGGCGACGCGGCAGCTGGTCCTCTACATCGAGGACGAACAGCAGAACTGGGAAGTGGCCCAGCTGCTCTTGCAGAAGAAGTTCGACCTCTTGCACGCAGCGGACGACCAACAGGCCTGCGAGCTGCTGCGCACCCGCGGCGCTGAGCTGAGCGCGGTGCTGATGGACATCCAGCTGAAGGGCAGCGCCCTCGACGGCATCGCCCTGACGCGCCTCATTCGCGGAGCGCTGCCGCCGAACCTGTGCCCAGCCTACGCGTTGGCGGTCCCGCCGCTCAGCATCCCGGTCTTCTTCGTCACGGCCTATTCAGCGCGCTACTCGGAAGGCGAGTTGCTCGCACTCGGCGGCGACAAGCTGGTCACCAAACCCGTCGACTTTCCCCAGCTCATCATGGCGTTGACGTCGGTGCAGCTGCGCAGCGCCGGCTCGGGCTAGGTCGTCGCTCGCGGGCTCCGTTGTTCCAGGAGCAAGCGCGGCGACGAGGGCGCGTACACCTGCCCCGAGCGTTCGCGCTCGCCGCCGCGGGCCATCTCGACGAGCAGCTTCAACACGTCGAAGTCGCAGCTCGCGGTGTGCGCATCGCTTTCGCCTGACACGACGCGCACCACGGGGCCAGCGGCGCCCTCGACGATGACGCGGCCCATGGGGTAGGTGTGGTGAAGGTCGAGGATGCCCGAGCCGCCGCGCTGGTGGTCCTCGAGGGGCTGGACGACGTCGGCGTACACCTTGTCGAGACGGGTCAGCGTGCGGTCCCACAGCTTGATCGACGCCGAGTACACGCGCTTGATGGCATCGACGTTCTTGCCGTCGACCAAACGGTGGTCGACGCAGTAGCGAATCTCGTGATCGAAGGTCAGGTGCACGACGCCGCCGTCGTCGATGGGAAGGCCCTCGAGCAAGCCTGTGGGCACGCGGCCCAGGCTGCGTTCGCTCGCGCCCTTTCCCTCCGAAAGGAACAGCTCGTCACCCGCGCGGCGCACGCGCACCGGCGGCGTCCCCGGACCAAAGCCCTTGCCCTTGCCCGGTGCCAGCACTTCCTTGGGGTAGAGCTCGTGGAAGGTGTCGTCGACGGCGGTGCAGGCGGCGTGGAGCGGCATGGGGCGCGGGTCGTTGGCGTTGAGCTGGCCAGCGGTGGCGGCAACCAGGTGGTCGAGCGCGTGTCCCCAGTCGTAGCGCTGCAGGTCGGCGAAGGACGCGAACTCGAAGACCTGTTCGCCGTAGCCCCAGGGCTTCACCTGCGGATGGGCGGCGAAGGCGGGATCGTCCTTCGACGGTCGAAAGCGGGTGCGCACAACGACATGCCCGTCCTCGTTGACAGCGACGACGGCGTTCTTGGCATCGACGAAAGCGTGTCCGCTTTCTGAAGCGCGGGGGCGCGGCGACAGATCTCGAAAGCTCGGCCGCTTCGTCGTGGCGTCGACGGCAACGGGCTGCGGGAGTCCCGTGCCATCGAGGGTGAGCTCGACGTAGCGGTTCATCACGTCTTTGTTGGTCGCGCCCGCGACGTGGGGCGAGTAATCGGTCCCAGACAGCAAGATGCGGCGCGCACCGCTTTCGTCGACGAAGGCCGAGATGCGCGGATCCTCAAAGAGAAAGCCGTGCTCGGGCGCCGAGCGCAAGACAACGTCGACGTAGACGAGCTTTTCTCCCTGTCGTTCGAACAGGAGCACGTCGGAGACGTAGTCGCGCGGACCATTGAGCACCCCGCGCTCGGCATCGATCTCGTTCTCGTAGGGCCGGACCCCGCGCGTCAACACCAGCTCGCGGGTGCGGCCGCTGCGCGGATCCGTCGTCGTCAACGCCGTCGAATTGGGCAGCTCGATGTAGCGCTGGCCGCCAAAGACGAAGCCGGCATCGGCTGCGGGTCGCAACACCAATGCGGTCGGCGACGACGTCGACGCCGACACTGCTGCAGGATGAAAGGCGCCGCGCAGCTCGACTCTCCTAGCGACGATGGCCTTGGTCTCGGGCACCGAAGACGCAAAGCGCGTGGGCGACGTTGCCGACAGAAGCAGCGCTCGCGTCGAAGGGCTGCCGGGCTCCTTCACCCAGGTGCGCGCGCTGAGCTCGGTGTTGGGTGTCGTCGACGAATTGGCCGTCGAGTGAGAGGGCAAGGAACCGTGACGGTGCACCGGAGGAAGCGACATCGGCTTCGCCGGCGTCGACACAGCTGCGAGGTCGGTCGCAACCGGGGGCGAAGCCGTGGTTCCTTGGAGCGTGGGACGGGGTGGGTGCTGTTTCTTGACTCTCATCCACAGCCCCGCTCGACGTCAGCATACGATTCGGCGTCAACACAGACTAGCACGCATCCTCTCATCAACGACGTCGGCTGCCCCATGAGGGAGGAGCTTGAGCCTTGATGTTCCAGCTGCTGGCGCGCGACGCTGTCGGGCGCTCCTCGCCTGGTGGTCCGTTACATCCTGTGCGCGAGCACGCAGGTCCGCCCGTCCGCCTGCGACTGACGCCACCATGAGCACGGCGCTTCGACGCCACCGACGCCGAGCTTCGTGCAGAGTGCGAAGGCAAATGTGGAAAAAGACTGGCGCACCCGGAGGGATACCCTCAGGGTGTTCTATCTGACCCCGTTAGACCGTCGGAACCCCGTCCCCTAGCTCGTTCCAATGCGCCGGATCGGTGCGTGCGGCGATGTACGGATGTGGTGCGGATCGGCGCCGATTCGCGCGCCGTGCACACCAGGAGCACACCAGCCCGAAGCTGCATCTCCGCGGGATTGATCGTCGCAGCCGTCGCCCGAGCTCGGGGCGGTGCCCGATGAAGATCACGATCGAAGTGCCGAACTCGATCTTGCATCTCGCCGAGCAGCTGCGCACGCAAGACAACGCCAGCACCGAAAACCCAGTCTTCATGGTCCAAGAGTGGCGCGGGATCGAGGGCTGGGCCGGTGTCCAAGCCTTCCTCACGAGCAAGGCCGCTCACGCGTACCTGGTCTCCAACCTGCACAACCTCAAACGACCGAATCGGGCCGACAGGCAG
Organism: Myxococcales bacterium; assembly: GCA_023248635.1. Lineage (GTDB taxonomy): Bacteria > Myxococcota > UBA727 > UBA727 > VGSZ01 > VGSZ01. The sequence continues at coordinate 12,754 of JAHFED010000030.1, read as the reverse complement.
CCCCGCGTCTATGTCGAGGGCGGCTTCCGCAACTTCGAGCGCGAGGCCCTGCGCCGGTTCCTGATGACGCTGCCACCGCCGTCGGCGGCGGCGTTTCCTTGCCCGCGATGCGGGGGCACCTTGCGCGCCCTCCTCGTCGACGACGGCCAGACGTTCCAAGCAGAGCAGTGCAACAGCTGTAGGTCGCGTTGGTGGAACGACCCGCCGAAAGGCGCCGAGACCGTCCCCGCGGGGATGGAGACCGAGGTGCTTGGTGGCTGACCCTAACCTCGACGACGACTTCGTTGCCGACTTCCTCAACGAGGTCGCTCGCATTGCTGCTGCGCGCGGGCTCCCCGTCGACGCTGCTGACGAACACGAGTGTCCTGATGGTTGTTTCGACGACGTCACAGGGTGCCAGGCGTGATCGCCGCGCTCTTTGTTGAGCCCCGCGGCATCTACGCCAACCGCGCCGACGTCGACGCTTGGGACGAGGCGCGTGATGCCCGGACCTACGACGGTCCGCACGCCGTTGTCGCCCACCCGCCTTGCCAGCGATGGGGGCGCTACGCCGAGGGCGGACCGAATCCCAACGCGCGCCGGCGCGAGATTGGCGACGACGACGGCTGCTTTGCCTCGGCGCTTGAGAGCGTTCGACGTTGGGGTGGCGTGCTCGAGCACCCCGCCTGCTCCCATGCGTGGGCACGGTTCGGCTTGGCTGCCCCCCCCCATACCGGTGGGTGGATCATGGCTGACGTCGTCGGAGGATGGACCTGCCACATTGAGCAGGGCAGCTACGGCCACCGTGGCCGCAAGGCGACCTGGCTCTACGCCGTCGGCGTCAACCTCCCGTCTCTGACGTGGGGTCCGTCGAGAGCGACGGCACGTCTTGACCTCGGCTTCCACAGCAAAGAGGAGCGCGCCCGCCACCGCCGCTTCATGCGACCACCCGCGGGCATCTCTAAGCAGGAGCGCGCGGAGCGACGCGCGTACCTCGAGAAGCGCGAGGCCTGGTGCTGCCCCGAGCGGATGGGCAAGCGCGAGCGGCTCGCGACGCCGGCACCCTTCGCTGAGCTGCTCCTTCACATGGCCCGCTCCGTTGTAGCCGCACAGGTGGCCGCATGAAGCGCTGCGGCTTCCCTCAAACCTCCGGCGGCCTCAAGCGCTCCGGTGGGCTCGCCCGCCGCTCCAAGAAGCAGGAGCGCGCCTACGCCGGCACCAAGGGCGTCGAGGGCCGCCGCGCCTTCGTGGCCCGCATCCTCGCCGAGCGCCCGCGCTGCGAGGCGAGGGACCTTTGGGCGCGGCTCTTCTGGTCCGCCGACTTCAGTGTGCTCGAGCAGGACGATCTCCTGAAGCGCATGCGCGGCTGCCAGGGCCGGTCCGTCGACGTCCACGAGAAGCTCGCCCGCTCAGCTGGTGGCTCGATCGTCGACGACGCCAACTGCCTCGCGCTCTGTCGGGCCTGCCATCGATTCGTGGGCGACCGCCCCCTCGAGGCCCTCGCGCTCGGGCTTCGCCTCTCCCGTTATTTGGGCAGGAACCCCACCCCCGCGATTCCGGAGGCCACATGAGGCCACTGAAGGAGATGACCCATGGCGTCACGACGTCCGACCCGTGCTATCGCGATCGCGATGGCGACGAAGAAGAAGGCCCGCGTGCTCAAACGCGCCCGGGTGGCAGGCAGTCGAGTGCGCGCAGCGAGGCTCCACGTTGGGCTGCGGCAGCTCGACGTGTCCCGGCTCTGCAAGGTCACGATCACGACCGCCAACCGGTGGGAGGCCAATGGGGCCGACTTCGTGACGTTCCTCGGCATCCTCTCCGCCCTCGGCCTGCCGAAAGACTGGAAACCCGAGACCTGAGCGCCGGCCGTGACGTCGTCGTGAGCCCCATCTCATGTTGCGACTGTTCATATGAACAAAGATCATGTTATGACTGTGCACATCGGGCGAAGTGCCAGACGGGGCACGCCCCCACCTCGCTCGCGGAGACCCCATGAAGGACCCGACGCTCTATGTTCCCGTGCACGCCGGGCTGTTCGTTCACCGCAAGCTCGATCGCGTGGCGACCCGCCTCGGCGTCAGCGGCGTCGTCGCCGTCGGTCACCTCGTTTCCCTTTGGACGTCGGTCCTCCAGCAGACGAGCGACGGGATCTTGCGTCGGTGGGACGGCGTCGACGTCGCCCGCGCCGCCCGCTGGACTGGGAAGCCGGACGAATTCCACGACGCCTTGGTGGCTGAGGAGTGGCTTGAGCACTCCCAGGAAGGCGACATCGACGCAGCTGGCGAGCCGATTCCGCTGCACACGCTGATGGTCCGCGGCTGGGAGGACTACGCGGGCGCGGGCATGAAGTACCGCGAGACCGAGAAGAAGCGGAAAGCGGTGGCCCGGGCGGCGAAGCGGGGCGGACAAGTGCCACCTGTCCCGCCTTTGTCCGCGGACAACCCCCATTTGTCCGCGGATGTCCCGCGCCAACGAAACGAAACGAAACTGACCGAAACGAAACGAAACGAAACGGAACTTGAGAGGGAGAGCGCGGCTGCGCCGCCAGAGCCCCCACCCTCCGCGGTGATCGAGCCTTCGCCTTCGCCGATCGTGAAGACCGTGCAGCCAACGATGTCGGTGGGCACCCCTCGCCACCGCGCAGGGATGAACCGCTCCAGCGTCGCCGAGCTCGAGGACGCGCCACAGACCGTGCGGGAGTTTCTCGCCCGGTCCAGCGCCTACCCCCACCATGTCGCCAAGAACGGCGAGGAGAGCTTCGGGGACCTGCTTCGCAAGGACCTGGGCGGCACCTTCGACGGCCAAGCTGGTCGCCTCACGCTCGAGCGCGCGATCGAGATCGGGCCGTGGGCGCATTGGCAGTCGGCCGACCAGCGCGAGGACAGACCCCGATGGATCTGGCCCTCCCAGGCGCCTTCGCGGATCGAGCGCTGGGTGCGCGACGACGCCAACAAGGCAGCCGGAGCGTTGCTCTCCCAGAAGCGCGCGGAGGCACAAGGCATCGACCTGACGAAGCCGACGACGAAGGTGGACCCCGTCCGTCACGAACTCGTGAAGGCCTACAACCGCCGAATGGGCCAGCGCGAGGACCTCCCTCCGCTGCAGACCTGGATCGACGACGTCGTCAGCCAAGGTCGCGCCGACGACGAAATCGCCCGCCTCAGCCCCACTGCGCAAACGCCGCCGTCGACGCCGCCGCCGACGCCAGAGGAACGAGCTCAGTCGAAAATCGCCTACGACAAATTCTGCTCGACGGTCCCGCCGCAGGACCGTGCGCGTGGGCTTCCGTCCTGGCGGCAGTGGTGGGACGGCGGGCAACCCGTTCGATGGACAGGCGCCCTCGGCTCCGGCGGGCCGCCTCGCACGCCGCCATCGTCGACCGCAGTGAATCAACCCCCGATGGGCGACGACGTCGACGACGACGAAGCGACCATTGCCGCTGCCAAGGCCAAACTCGAGCAGCTCGCCGGCGGCGGGAAGCTGGGCGGCCTCATGGCTCGGGCTCTCCTCGAGGAAGCGAGCCGCCAATGACGCAGCTCGAGCTTGGTGGGCTTCCGCCTGCACCCCCGACGTTCCGGTGCGTGGTCTCTGATCCACCCTGGGCAGAGACGGGCGGCGGGGTCATCAAGCGCGGAGCTGACCGGCACTACCGCGTGCTCTCCTACGCCTCCATCGTCGAGGTCCATCGCACCTACTTCCGCGACGTCGGCGGCCCCGATCCCAGCGGCTGCTTGCTTTGGATGTGGGCCACCAACAACCACCTCAAGGGCGCTCTCGACGTCATGGAGGACCTGGGCTTCCGCTACGTGACCAACCTCGTTTGGGTGAAGACGACGAAGACGGGCAAGCCCCACATCGGCCTGGGCCAGCGGACCCGCCAGCGCCACGAGCTCCTCCTGCTCGGCGTGATGGGCGACGTCGCGGTCCCTCTCCCCCCTCACCGCCCCCACAGCGTGATCGAAGCAGCCCGCGGCCGACACTCCGAGAAGCCCGCGGAGGCCTTCAAGCGCGTCGAGCGCGCATGCCCGGGCCCCAGGCTCGAGGTCTTTGCCCGCTGCGCTCGCCCCGGCTGGACCGTTGTCGGCAACGAAGCGCCGTCGTCGGCGAAGGAGGCAGCGTGAACGCGAAACACACTCCAGGCCCCTGGATGGCGCGCCACCCCGAGAACGCGAACAAAGCCGCCGTGATCGACAGGGTCGGCGCCCTCGTCGCTGTCTGCAGTAGGGCCGACGACGACCTCATCGCCGCCGCGCCGGAGCTGCTCGCCGCCCTCGAGTTGGCAGAGGAGACCCTAACTGAGGCGTTTGACGGCAACGGAGCTCGCCGCCCCAAGGAGATCCTCAAGGTCGTTCGAGTTGCAATCGCCAAGGCCAAAGGCGCGCCGTGAGCGCCCCCACCCTCGAAGGCATCAGCCTCGAAGTCATCGGCCGACGTGGCGACGGCTTCGCCCATGCTGACCTCCTCGTCTCTCTCGCCCACCGGCAGATCGAGTGCCTCCGTTGGCTGAGCACCATCCGCATCGGCACCGGGGGCACGCCCATGCACGTGGCCCAGAAGTGCGCATCGATGGCGAGCCGCGGTGAGGACTGGAAAGCCCACCGCGACCGGGCAGTCTCTGAGCGCCTCACGGAACCCATGAGGCGGGGGAGGCGATGATGGGCAGCGGCGGAAGCAAGACCAGCGGCGGAGGTGCACCGAAGCCGAGCCCGACGAAACCCTCGACGGGCTTCGTGCGCGATGTCCCGCACGCGGTTCGGATGGCCGTCCGCGTTGCGCTTGAGCTCGCCGACGCCTCGGGTGAGGTGCCCGGCGGCATGCCCGCCCTGCAGGCCGCACTTGGTCACGACACCGCCCGCGGGACCCGCATGGTGGTCGCGGGAGCAGAGTCCTGGGGCCTCATGCGACGCGAGGGACCTGTCGGGCACGGTCCACGGCGCCTATTTGTCGTCGTGGCTCGGAACAATCGTTCCGCGCCAGACGGTTTTCGTTCCGAGCCAAGAAGCTGCGACAACTGCGGGCGGCCGACGACTGGCCGCTGGTGCACCCTCTGCCAACCATCGTTTCGACGTGATCGCGAGTGGCGAATGCTCGCGGTCGCGATGCTCGTCGCTGGCAAGACCCCGCCCGCCATCGCTGCTGCTGTCGGCCAGAACCTCTACCCCACCCCAGGCGACGGGCCCCTCACCGGCGTCGTCGCCTTCCTCCTCGGCGAGGTGCCCAAGCTGGTGCCCCCAGAGTGGCGTGAGGGCTACTTGAACATCGTCGGCGCTGAGGTGGAGCGCACATCGAGCGTGCTCACATCCCGCACACGGCAACGTCGTCATCGACGGAAGGTTGCAGCGCACCCATGACCAAGAAGGCCAAGGCCCGTGGAAACGGACCTAAAACGGACGCCAAGACGGGACGCTTCATCGAGAAGAACGGCGGCGGCCCAGGCCGGCCCGCACTCCCCACCTTCCTAAAGACGGCCGCTCCCAAGGCGCTCCAGTGGTTGGTCGACGTGGCCCTTGATGATGAGTGCGACGACGACGTCTTGCGCATGCGTGCGGTCGAGAGGGTCTGCGACTTCATCTACGGCGCTCCAGGGAAGGCCCGAATCGACGACGCCCCCGCCGGCACCATCGAGGAGCAGGTGGCCAGGCTTGAGCGCCGTGCTGTGCAGGCTGCCGACGACGGCGACCTGGCGACGGTGAGCGCCTGCATCAAGGTGCTGGCTGGGCTGGCACCTGAGCGATGGGGCGACAAGGTTCCTGAGGCTGGTGACGACGCGATGATCGACGTCCCGAGCTGGGTTCCTCACATTGAAGAGGCAAAGCAATGAGCACTTGGCTCAGCCCTGAGAAGACGGCGCTGCAGCAGCTCATCGGCCGGCGGGTGGAGGCCCTGCTCATCGATGGAGGCCAGCAACGCCTGGTCTTTGTTTGCCACGGGCTCACGGTGCTTTGGACGGTTGTGGGGGACTGCTGCTCGGAGTCGTGGTTCGCGGACATCGTCGATGTGGACCACCTCTTCTCCGCTGAGGTGACGGCCATCGCAGTGGTGCCTCTGCCGGCCTGGGTCAACACGGACGACGGGCGAGGTCGTCAAGAGACCGACGAAGCATATGGCTATCGGGTGACCACCGAACGCGGCTATGTCGACATCATCTTCCGAAACTCATCAAACGGATACTACGGTGGATGGATGGAGCCGACCATCATCGATCAAGTACCTAGCGAGATGAAAGAGATCCGCAGCGACTGGCATGCCTAGGGTCTTCGTGTGACGTTCCCTGCCCTCCTGCCCCCAAGTCCGCGGGCCGGGACCAGAAATGGACCCAAAAACATTTGTATTGAATGACGCGCGGCGATTTTTACAAAAAAAGATATCGAAATCAGAATGATGAGGGGCTGATTCACGTCGTCACGCCCCACGGCGCTGACCGTGGTGCATGGATGAGATTCGGCGAGGACCCGCTGGCCTGCTCCCGCACCAGCTCGAATTTGTCGCCGACCGCGCCTCGAAAATCCGCGTCATGCAGGGGGGCTACCGGAGCGGCAAGACCGTCACCGGGGTCGCCGTCGTCGTCGACATGGGCTTCCGCTCCCAGGGCGCGCCCATCCTGGTCATCGAGCCCACCTACCGGATGATTATCGACGTCTTCGTCGCCACTGCGACGCGGATGCTCGAAGCCTGGGGCCTCCCATGGCGCTACCACAAAAGCGACAAGGTCCTCACCATCGGCCGGCGCCGACGCTTCGACGTGCTGTGCCGCTCGGCGGACCAGCCACGCTCCCTCGAGGGGCTCACCGTCGGCGGCCTCCTCGTCGACGAGTGGGAGTTGTGCGATCGCGAGGCCCTCCAAGTGGCGATGGCGCGCGTCTCGATCGGACCCTGCCAGCAGATCGTGCTCACTGGCACGCCCGAGGGCTACGGCCCGGGCTACGACCTCATCCTCGCGAAGCCGGCGTCGACGACACGCGTGTGGATCGTGCGCAGCAAGGCCAACACCTTCCTGCGCAGCGACTACGTGGCCGACATGGAGAGCCGCCTCGACGACGACGAGGCCGGCGAGAAGCTCGAGGGCCAACGCCGGGCAAAGGGCGGCCGGGTTTACTCGCGCTTCTCCCGCGAGGTCCACGGCAAGACCCCGTGCGTGCTCCCGGGCCGCGGGGACCTGCAGGTGTGGGCTGACTTCAACGTCGGTAAGATGGTCTGGGTCGTGGCCGAGGCCGACCCGGCGCGACGCTGCGCCCACATCGTCGGTGAATTCGTCGGCACCAACACCGACACCGCCGAGCAGGCGGAGAAGATCACGGCCTACCTCGCTGCGCATCTCACGCGGGTGCGTCGTCGGGAGATCACGAAGCAAGACGTTCGGTCGATGCGCATCAAAGTGTATTGTGATGCGAGCGGAACGCAGCGCACCTCGGTGACGCCGCTAACGCACGTCGCGCTGCTCAAGCAGGCCAGCTTCGAGCCCCAGCATGGCCTCGCCAACCCGCTCATCGACGACCGCGTCAACACCGTGCAGATCATGCTGCGGGACAAGCGGCTGACCATTGACCCCGCAGCGGCGCCGACGACGACGATGACCTTCGAGCGACAGGCCTACGTGAACGGACAGCCCGACAAATCCGGCGGGCTCGACGCCGCCGCCGACGCCGTGGGCTACGGCTGCTACTGGCAGTTCCCGGTCTGGCGGCCTGTGCCGACCGCGGCCCCGGGGGAGGTGCGGCGGGACTCGTTTCTATGACTGCACGTTGTCACGCGGCCGCGACCGCACGCTTTGGTCATGCTCTTCTTCGACCACGCGCAGCAGCGGCTCTTCGCAGCCATCATCGCCCTCGGCGCGAAGGCTGCCACCGCCGCCGAGCTCCGCGCAGTGCTGGACGCGGGCAAGGCCGCCAAGCCCCTCGACTACGACGTCGACGTCGCCGGAATGGCCCAGCGCTACCGTGGCGACCAGCAGGCGATCATCGCGGCGAAGCTCCTCGACCGCTACCCGAACGCCGGCAAGATGCCGATCAGCCCCGTGAACTGGCTGGCTTTCTTTGCCCGCAGCGACGCCGGCGTCTACGTCGTCGACGCCGAGCGCTACCTCGAGACGCTCGCCAAGGAGGACATTCCCGCCGACGACGCGCGCGCCCTCGCCTTCGCCCGCGCCCTCGAAGACATGGGACTTGCCACCCTGATGCCGGAGCTCGAGCGCCGCACCCTGACGGGCGTGAAGGCCGCGGCCGTCGAGATCATGTGGCGGAAGGTCGACGACGCCGACGAGGGCAAGCCGGTCGGCTTCATGTACTGGCCGAGCGACATCTTCGTCATCTGCCATCCGAGCGCACCCAACGACGAGCGCGCGATCATGGTCTGTGGTCTGCGACAGACCCCGACGTCGGCGGCGCCGGGCGTGCACACCTGGATGATCTACTCCCGATCCTTCGAGGCGAACCCCGACGGGAGTGTGAAGGCCTGGGGGGATTGGATGTGGGTCCGCACCCGCTCCGACGGCGAGCACCCCGCCCTCCCCGCGAAGTACCCGGGCAAGCGACTCCCCGTCGCCTTCCTTCGCATCGAGCAGGCCGACGGTGGCTTCTGGCCCTGCCCCGAGAAGGACACGATCGCCCAGATCGACGAGCTCAACGTGGGCCGCAGCAACGAGCAGCACACCGTCGACTTGCAGGGCCACGGCCAGGGCGTGTACTTCGGCACCCTCCTCGAGGGCGACCACCTCCCCATGGGCCCCGATCGCTGGGTGAAGGCCGAGCCGAGCGCGCGCATCGAGAGCGTGAACTTCAACCCGCTCCTCGAGGACATGCGGGCGTCGCGCTCCCAGTCACTGCGCGAGGTCGCGGTCTCCCGCAGCAACAACCCCGACGCCTACGCCACCACGCCCACCGTCGCCGTCAGCGGCGTCTCCCGCTCGATCGCGAACCTCCCGCACGACAAGCGGGTCCGCGAGCTCCGCCCGATCTTCCGACGCTTCGAAGAGCAGCAGCTGCTGCCCATCCTCCTCGAGGTTCTCGAGCAGTTCGCGCCGACGTCGTACGCGCCCAAGTTTGGCGACGTCGTTCCGCGCGTCGTCTTCGGCGTGCCCCCTGACTACGAGGAGCTCGACAGCAAACAGCGCCGGCTCGAGCTCGACCTCAAGCTCGGTGTCATCAGCAAGGCCCGCTACGCCGTCTTGATGGGCCACTACGACAACGAGCGCGACGCGGCCGCCGACGGCCTGGCCCTCGAGCTCGAGAAGCCCAAGCCCCCGTCAGCGTTCGGCCTGCCGCCAGCTCCTGGGCTGCCGCAGCTCCCGGCGAAGCCCGACCTGTCGGAAGGTGACGGCGTGGCCCACGACAACGCCGAAGACACCAAGCCCGCTGAGGGGGGGGGCTCGACGTGACCATCAACGAGATGACCCTGGGCATCGAGCGCATGGGGCGCCTCGGCGATGTTGACACCGTCAACATCTTGCGGCGCGCCCTGGCGGAAAAGCTGGGCGTCAAATACGACGGCGACCTCTCCACCGCTGACCTGTCGACGCCGCCGTGACCCTGACGGTCAAACGCACCGGGGAGCGTCCCGACCTCAACAAGAAGGCGCGGGCGCTCGGCTACAAGATCGCCGGCGAGATCCGGAAGATCATCGTCGCCCGCGTCGCTGCCGGCCTCGACATCTACGACCGCCCCTTCGCTCCCTATGCGCCGTCCTACGCTGAGGACAACCCAGGGCCCGTCGACCTGAACCGTGGCGCCGTGGCCCAACCCCGGGCGGGCAAGCGCCCTGGCAAGGCAAACGCGTTGATGGCGAGGCTGGTGACGACGGTGACCGCCAGCGGCGACACGGTCACGATCATCATCAAGCCCGACACGGCCCATGCCGACGTCGGGACCTACCTGCACAGGGGGACGACGCACATGCCGGCGCGCCCATGGCTTGGCCTGTCGCCCAAAGATCTGATCGTCCTCCGGCGCACAACCCTGCGAGCGTAGTCACGCCACCAGGCCCGCACGCTTTTTGGCATGTGGATTCACCACCGCCACCCGCTGCAGAATAACGAGCCTGGTGCCGGACCTGCGCCCGCGCCGCCGCCGGGCCCTGCGCCGCCTGCGCTAGCCCCGGCCGCCATTGTGCCCCCAGTGGCGACGGCGCCGATCCTCGCTCCTCCTGCACCCGCTCCGCCCGTGGCAGCGCCCCCGAAGCCCGCGGAACCGCCACCCCAGCTGACCGCTGTGGAGATCGCCCAGCTGCGCGCACAGTCCGCGGCCTGGGAGAAGCACGAAGCCGCCGAGGCCGCGAGCATCGCCACCCTGAGGGGGACCCTGCCGGCCCACCAGCAGGCCGCCGTCGATGCCAGCCCCACCGCCGAAGGGAAGCGGATCGTGCTGGCCGCCTTCGCTGCCGACAAGGCCGCGGGCGACGCCAAGCCCAACAACCCGACGATCGGCTCCGGTGGACCGCCGGCGCCCGCGCCCGCCGCCATCGACGTCGACAAGCTGATGCAAGGCGGCATGTCCGTCGAGCAAATCAAAACCAAACACCCCGCCGAGTACGACGCCTACCTCGCGTCGTTTTCGACGGCTCGCGCGCCCTCGGGCGCCTCCAGATTTCTCCGCGTCGTCAAGAAGCCCGCCTGACCTGACTGAAGGAGTTGCCGCATGGCCAACGAGACCACCGCTACTTCCCAAGCCGCGCTCATCGCCACCGAAGTCATCTCTCGCGAGGTGCAGGCGTCCCACGGCCCGCGCATGGTGATGCTGGGCCTCGTCTGCCACGACACCATGGACGGCGAGCCGAGCAACTCGAAGCGCTACGCCGTCTACTCCGACCTGGGTGCCGCGAGCGGCGGCTCTGAAGGTGTCGACCTCACGCCGACCATCGAGCTCGCCATGGGCACCTCGATCACGCTGGCTCCCACCGAAGGCGTCGCCGACATGGCGCTCATCACCGACGACACCGTGATGCGCCGCCTGGGGGGCACCCCGCACCGCACGGTGCGCAGCGTCTTTGAGAGCGGCACGCCCCAGCAGCGCATCGCCCTTCTCGCCCCCGACGTGCGGCGCATGACCAAGCGCGGCCTGCAGAAGATCGAGGCCGATGGCCTCGACACCCTGCTCGCGGCGCCGTCGACTTCGGTTGGCACCACCAACACCGACCTGACGATCCTCGCCGCGCTGCAGGCCATCCGCCAGCACAAGGTCAACCAGCCTCTGCGTCCGCCCAGCGAGTGGGGCTTCCTGCTTCCTGGCGCTGCGGTGCAGCACCTCGTCGTCGAAGCCGCCGTCACCAGCGGTGGCCTTGGCGGAGCGCTCTGGGGCAGCGCGATCGACTTCTCCATCGTCAACAAGCCCGGCGACGAGTTCATGCAGAACGGGCGCGTTGGCTCGATCTTGAACTACCCCGTCTTCGAGTACGACGACGAGCTCAAGGTCACCGCGAACGCCGCGGCCGACGTGCTCGGCATGTTCTTCTCGATCGGCAACCCCGCGCGGAACACCGAGAGCTACGGCGGCGAGGTCCCGCACGGCGTCTACCTCGAGCGCCACTTCCTCAACTTCGCTTTCCAGTCTGACGAGTCGCTCCGCAGCCTCGAGGTGATCATGAACGCCCGCTACATCTGGGGCGAGATCAACGACCTCGATGCCGTGCGAATCCTCGCAGACAACGACTGATCATCCGGCGACGTCGACGTCGTCACCGACCTGAACCAGGAGCACCTTGTGGCCGAACTGACCTCCTTGCAGAAGCTCATCCAGAACCCGCGCAAGGTGCGGGTGCTCAACCTGCTCGACGGCTCCATCACCGACGAGAAGGACGACGGCGCCGCAGTCACGCCTGACGGCGTGTTCCCGAACGCCCGACGCCAGGGCCTGCTCCAGAAGCTGGGCAAGTTCGGCCGCGGCTACCACAACGACAAGAACCGCCCGAAGGCTCAGGTCTACATCCTCGCGGAGCCGGTCGCGCCGCTCTACGCGGGAGACCCCGTCGCTGCCGCGCCGACCCTCAACGACCATTGGCAGAAGGTCCTCGACGCAAACCTCAAGCTTCGATCGGAGAAGCTCGGCGGCTTCGTCGCCGCCATCGTCGGCGACGTGAAGGCCATCGCGAAGAAGAAGACGGATGCGGCCAATGTCGGGGCGTGACGAGGCCGAGCGCGACGCGACGGCGTTCATGGCGAATGAAATCGCCACGAAGGCCGAGCCGTCTGTGCTGCGCGCGCTGGCCAAAGACGCCGCTGCCAACGCGGGACTCTCGACCCACGAGCGCCGCGAGCTCGAGTCCGGCCGCGTGAGCAGCGAGACCGCCCGCAAGCTCTCCGTCAACGCCGCCCGCGACCTCGAGAACCGCCGACGTCGCTGACCTCTCACCCGTCCGCCAGGAGCTCACCATGACGCCATTCGTTGTCCTCGCCGTTCTCGCCCTCGTCGCGCTTGCGTTTGCCTTCATCATGCGCGCTCGGATGCCGCCCGCGGTCCTAGCTTGTCTTGTGGCGTTCCTCGCGCTCGTCGGCATCCCTGCCGTCGCGCTGAACAGTGCAGGCGATCATGTCTATGCCAGCGTCGGCGTCGCCGATGGCACCGGGGTGGTGACGACCGTCGCTGCCGCTGGCACCTACGTCACTGTCGGCACCGCCGCCCCGCTCGTCGCCGGTGAGGCCGATGGCTCCGGCTGCATCACCTACACTCTGGCCAGCAACAAGTTCACCGTGGCCCTTCGTTGTGGTGTGGGTGAGCTGCGGTTGCGCGCATGTCTGAACGACGTCATCGGCCTCAACAGCGCGACCTATACCGGGGCCTGGCACCGT